>NZ_JBFBCD010000002.1:165419-540500 GCF_040683015.1 Nocardia sp. NPDC051030
TACTGCCCGTCGCTGACGGGCTCGATAAGCCCGTCAGCGACGGGTTTTCGACGCAGGACGACATGTGAGACGGCCCGGCATCGCCGGGCCGTTTCGCATTTCTGTGTACGAGATTGCTCTCAAAGACGCGGCGGGTAAGCCACTGTCGCGCAAAGTTACAGCCGTGCAAGTTATGCCGCGGGGCCGGAAATGCCTTTGCGACCGGGGAATCCGCCGGAATGGCCCGAAAAACCCTACGCGCCGGTAGATCCCGCGCCCCGGCCGAATCCGCCCTGCGACCGGCCGAATCCCCGCAATGGCCCGAAAAACCCTACGCGCCGGTAGAACCCGCGTCCGGGCGGGGAATCCCCCTACGACCGGCCGGATGTCGCCCCAGCGGCCTTGTGGGCCGCCGAAATCGCTAGTGCTGGACGTCGGTCGGGTTCAGTGCCCGGTCGAGATGGTCCGCGGCGATCAAGCGCCCTTTATGGAAAGACAGCGACCACACGCTGCCCTTGCGATTGCGAGCCGCCGGTAAGGCCACGCCGTCCTCGGCCGCCCAGGCGCCGACCAGGTCCGGAATCACCTTGCCCTGGCTGCAAATCACCCGCACCGAGTGTTCGGAGACCAGGTCGCGGGCGCGTTCGGCGGCCGCGTCGGGCGCTGTGGCGTAACCGGATTCGGAGAACAACGGCTCCAATTCGATATCCACGCCGAGGATTTCCGCCAGCGGAGTAACGGTTTGGACACAGCGCAGCGGTGGGGCCGAGACGATTTCGGCCGCGCCGA
Organism: Nocardia sp. NPDC051030; assembly: GCF_040683015.1. Classification (NCBI taxonomy): domain Bacteria; kingdom Bacillati; phylum Actinomycetota; class Actinomycetes; order Mycobacteriales; family Nocardiaceae; genus Nocardia; species Nocardia sp. NPDC051030. The sequence continues at coordinate 166,188 of NZ_JBFBCD010000002.1, forward strand.
AGGCCGCCAGATTCGGTGCGAGCAGGCGAGCCTGTGCGCGACCGGCCTTTTCGAGCGGCCGCTCGTCGTCCTCGCCGGTGAATCGGTCCCGGCGGCCCGCCTTGGCGTGCCGCACCAGCAGCAGGGTGGCCGTATCGGCCGGTAGGCGAAGGAAATTCCGGATGATGTGCCGGTCCATGGGGTAGGACAGCGCATCCATGATGTCCTCGGCGCGATGCCAGTGCAGCACGTCGACCTCGGAATTGGATTCGAAGTCCCCGTCGACCACCTTGGCGGCCCAGTAGTCCACCCGCTTGAGCTTGCGGTGCCCCGGGATCGGATAGGTGACCCGGCCGAGATAACGCCCCAGGCGCGAATTCAGGCCGGTTTCCTCGGTCACCTCGCGCAGGGCCGCGAGCACCGGCGTCTCACCGGCATCCAATTTGCCCTTGGGTAGGGACCAGTCGTCGTATTTGGGGCGGTGCACCAGAGCCATCTCGACGGCCCCGGCGGCCGTCTGACGCCACAGCACGGCCCCCGCGGCAAGGATATTGGCTTTCACCGGTGGATCGGCGTACCAGGCGGCGGGGTCGGAATTCGTTCTGCTCACGGGCGGTCCGGTCGTCGCAGTCGCATCAGGTATTCCTGGTGGTCGCGAATCTCTTCGCCCGCGACCTCGGGATCCGGCTGAGCCTGCCAGCCGCCGTCGGGCCGCAGCACCCAGCAGCGGGTGGTGGGGTTGAGGGCGGAGTCGAGCATCTGCCCGAGCTGACCGGACAGCTTCGGATCCTTGACTTGCGCCAGCACTTCCACGCGCCGATCAAGATTGCGGTGCATCATATCGGCGCTGCCGATCCAGTACTGGTCCTGCGCCTGGAAGTGCAGCACCCGCGAATGCTCCAGATAGCGGCCGAGAATCGAACGCACCGTGATGTTCTCGCTCATGCCCGGTACTCCGGGGCGCAGGCCGCAGATGCCGCGGACCACGATCTCCACCGGCACGCCCGCCTGTGAGGCGCGGTAGAGCGCGTCGATGACCTGTTCGTCCACGATGGCGTTGGCCTTGAGCCGGATTCGGGCCGGTACGCCCTCGGCGGCCAGTTCGATCTCGCGCTGGATGCGTTCGACGATTCCCGCGCGCACGCCGGTCGGGGCGACCAGCAGGTTGCGGTAGTTGGCCTTTCGCGAATACCCGGTCAGCGAGTTGAACAGGTCGGTCAGGTCCGCGCCGATCTCCGGTGCGGCGGTGAGCAATCCGACGTCCTCGTACAGTCGCGCGGTCTTCGGATTGTAATTACCGGTGCCGATGTGGCAGTAGCGACGGATGGTGGCTCCCTCGCGGCGCACCACCAGGCAGGTCTTGCAATGCGTCTTCAGCCCGACCAGGCCGTAGACCACGTGCACGCCCGCCTGTTCCAGTGCGCGTGCCCATTTGATGTTGGCCTGCTCGTCGAAGCGGGCCTTGATCTCGACCAGTGCGACGACCTGCTTACCGGCCTCCGCGGCGTCGATGAGCGCGTTCACGATGGGGGAATCGCCGGAGGTGCGGTACAGGGTCTGCTTGATGGCCAGCACCTGCGGGTCGGCGGCGGCCTGTTCGATGAAGCGCTGCACGCTGGTGGAGAACGAGTCGTACGGGTGATGCACCAGCACGTCGCCCTCGCGCAGAGCGGCGAAAACGTTTCGGGGCGTTTCCCGTTCGCCGAAGGCGGGCGGGGTGGCGGGCACGTAGGGGGCGTCCTTGAGATTGGGCCGGTCCACGCCGTACACCTGCCACAGGCAGGACAGGTCGAGCAGGCCGGGCACCTGGATCACGTCGCCCGGATCCACATCCAGTTCGCGCAGCAGCAGATCGAGCATGTGCTCGGTCATATCGTCGGAGACTTCCAGGCGCACCGGGGATCCGAAGCGGCGGCGGGCGAGTTCGCGCTCGAGGGCCTGCAGCAGGTCCTCGTCGCGATCCTCCTCGACCTCGAGGTCGGCATTGCGGGTGATGCGGAACGAATGGTGTTCCACCACTTCCATTCCCGGGAAGAGTTGATCGAGGTGAGCGGCGATCAATTCTTCCATCGGCAGGAAGGCGGCCAGGCTGGAGCTTTGTGCCACAGTGTTTTCCCGCCCGGCGGCGGCCGATTCGCGATTGGCGGCGGCCTGCTCGCGGGCGGTGGGGGTGCGGCGCACGCGCACGAAGCGGTCCACATTGTCGGGCACCTTGACGCGGGCGAAATGCTCGCCGCCGGTGACCGAATCCTTCACTGTCACGGCCAGATTCAGGCTCAGGCCGCTGATATAGGGGAACGGGTGCGCGGGGTCCACGGCCAGCGGGGTCAGCACCGGGAAGACCTGGTCCTGGAAGTACCCGGACATGCGCTGCTTCTCGCCGTCGTCGAGTTCGTTCCAGCGCGTGATCGCGATGGCCTCATCGGTGAGCGCGGGCAGCACCTGGTCGAGGAAGACGCGCGCGTGCCGTTCGGCGATCTCCTGGGTGCGGGCGGCGATCATCTCCAGCTGCTCGGTAGGAGAGAGTCCGTCGGAGGAGCGCACCGACAATCCGGTTTCGGCGCGGCGCTTCAATCCGGCGACGCGGACCATATAGAACTCATCGAGATTCGACGCGAAAATGGCGAGGAATTTCGCCCGCTCGAGAAGTGGCTGTGAAGTGTCCTCGGCGAGCGCGAGAACGCGCGCATTGAAATCCAGCCAGCTCAGTTCCCGGTTGACATAGCGGTCCCGGGGCAGCGGTGTCGCCGTGGTGGGCGGTGGGGTTGCCGCGGGCGGAGCCGCCGGTAGTAGCGGCGGTTGCTTGACGGTATCCGTATCGCTCACTCTCACGATCATTCCTTATGTCGCGGGTGGGGTGCCCTTCTGACACCGTCCATTGCAGCGCATATCACGCCACGTCAACACCTCGATGACTCGCTGCGGTGCACTTGTTTCGTTGCCTGACACGCCCGCGACACGCCGATTTCACCGAGCAGCGTGGCGGTTGCTGTGCCGACCCCGAGCAGGCAGGCGCGGTCGAGATCGGCGGCGGTATCGACGTCCTGGCGCAGGCCCGGCCACTCGCCGAGCAGTTCCACCGCGCCCGCCCCGATATGGCGGCGGGCCGAATCCGGGCCGAACATGGGGTTCAGCTCGCCGTCACGGACCAGCAGGGCGACGGTGCCGCTGCCCTCGTGATCGGCCACCACCGAACGCGGATGCGTCGCGGCGGACAGCAACTCGCCCAATTCCTGTGGGCGCAAGGCGGGAAGATCGGCTTGCAGGGCAAGCAGACCGACGGGGCCGTGCAGGCGGCGCACCGCCTCCGCGCCCGCCGCCAGCGCGGCATTCAGGCCGCCGAGGCGATGGACGGCGGCCTGCGGCGGGGGTTCGGGATGCACGAACGCGCCCAGTTCCCGGACCCGCTCGCTGACCATCGGATCGGGCGTCACCACCGTCACCGAGGCGATGCCCTCGGTGGCGACCGTGACCGCCACCGTGTCGGAGAGCATGGCCAGCACCAGTCGCGGCCGGTCGGGGGAGGGCAATCGGTCGGAGAGCCGGCTCTTGGCGAGCGCGAGGCTCTTCACCGCGAACACGGCGTGCACGGGCGAGCGCATGCCCGAATCCTCCCACTCCGAAGTGACGGGCGTGTGTGCGGCGTCGAGTCAGGTAGGGGAGACGCGCCGGGGGAGCGCGGGCGATGTGGGTAGGTCCGCGTTCGGTACCAGGCACGCAGTGCTCGGCGTGGTGTCTTCGGAGTCCGCATATATTGATCAGATGGCAAGGGTTGCAGTACTGGGAGCGGGGTCCTGGGGGACCGCGTTCGCGAAGGTGTTGGCGGAGGCCGGAACCGAGGTCACCATGTGGGCCCGGCGACCGGAGGTGGCGAAGGTGCTGGCCACCGAGCATCGGAATCCCTGGTATCTGCCGGATGTGGATCTACCGCCGATCAATGCGACCCACGATCCGGCGATCGCCTTGGCGGGGGCCGAGATTGTGGTGCTGGCGGTGCCGTCGCAGTCGCTGCGGGTGAATCTCGCGGACTGGAAGGACATCATTCCCGGCGATGCGACGCTGCTGAGCCTGGCCAAGGGCATCGAGACCGGCACTCTGCTGCGGATGAGCCAGGTGATCACGGAGGTCAGCGGGGCGGATCCGAACCGGGTCGCGGTGCTGTCCGGTCCGAACCTGGCGCACGAGATCGTCGCCCAGCAGCCCGCCGCGACCGTGGTGGCCTGCGCCGATACCGCGCGCGCCGAGGCGGTGCAGCAGGCCTGTGCCACCGGCTATTTCCGGCCGTACACCAATAGCGATGTGATCGGCGCGGAAATCGGCGGGGCCTGCAAGAACGTCATCGCGCTCGCCTGCGGCATCGCCTCCGGAATGGGGTTGGGCGACAACTCGGTTGCCAGCCTGATCACACGCGGGCTGGCCGAGATCATCCGGCTCGGGGTCGCGGTGGGCGCGGAACCGGTCACCTTCGCGGGGCTGGCGGGGGTCGGCGATCTGGTCGCCACCTGCACGTCTCCGAATTCGCGCAATCGGTCCTTCGGATATGCGCTGGGCGCGGGCGGGACCATGGAATCCGCGCAGCAGGCCACCAATGGCCAGGTCGTCGAGGGTGTGAAGTCCTGCACTTCGGTGCGGGCGCTGGCCGAGCGGCACGGAGTGGAGATGCCACTGACCAATGTGGTGCACCAGGTCTGCCATGAAGGACTGTCCGCGGACGAGGCGGTCGGTTGGTTGCTGGGGCGGCGGCTCAAGTCGGAGTGACCGCGTAACCGGATCGCCATGCCCGCCCGATATGGTTCCGGGCATGACCAACAGGATCCGGGTGGCGGTGGTGTTCGGCGGGCGCAGCAATGAGCACGGCGTTTCGTGTGTTTCTGCGCGCACTGTGCTCGGCAGCCTCGATCCCGAACGGTACGAGGCGGTTCCGATCGGAATCACCCGCGACGGCACCTGGGTGCTCAGCGGAGATCCACGCGAACTCGCCCGTGACGCCCGGGAACTACCGTCGGTGGTCGTCGGCACCGGCACCGAGCTGGTCCTTGCCGCCGACCCCTCGCGGGCGGGCAGCCTGGTGCCGCTCGACAGTGCGGACGCCTTGCTCGGCAGCGTCGACGTGGTGTTCCCGGTGCTGCACGGTCCCTTCGGCGAGGACGGCACCCTGCAGGGGCTCCTCGAACTCGCCGGTGTGCCGTACGTCGGTCCGGGCGTGCTGGCCAGCGCCGCCGGAATGGACAAGGAGTTCACCAAGAAACTCCTTGCCGCCGAAGGACTTCCGATCGGATTCCAGGTGGTGTTGCGGCCCGGCGTCGCGACCCTCGGCGACGCGGACCGTGACCGCCTCGGACTGCCGGTGTTCGTGAAGCCCGCCCGCGGCGGATCCTCCATCGGCATCACCAAGGTCGACAAGTGGGAAGACCTGGACGCCGCCATTGTCACTGCGCGCCTGCATGATCCGAAGGTGATCATCGAGGCCGGGATCGTGGGCCGCGAAGTCGAATGTGGCGTACTGGAATTCCCGGACGGGCGGGTGGAAGCCAGTGTGGTGGCGGAGATCCGGATGCCGGAGGAGACGCCCGAAGGACCCGAGTTCTACGACTTCGACACCAAATACCTCGACGATGTGTGCGAGTTCGACGTGCCCGCCAAGCTGGACGACGCTGTGTCGCAGCAGGTTCGGGAGATGGCGGTCGAGGCCTTCCGCGCGCTCGACTGCCAGGGCCTGGCCCGCGTCGACTTCTTCGTGACGGCGGACGGCCCGGTCATCAACGAGGTCAACACCATGCCCGGATTCACCTCCATCTCCATGTACCCGCGCATGTGGGAGGCCACCGGCATCGACAATGCTGCGCTGGTCTCCACGCTCATCGAGACCGCGCTGGCCCGGGGCACCGGCCTGCGCTGATCCTCCGCACGGCCGATCGACAGCTGCAGGGCTTGTCGACAGCTGCAGGGGTTGTAAGGCCTGCAGCTGCCGACAAGCCCTGCAACTAGCGGGATGCGCCGAGGGCCCTGCGCGCCTACGTCAGTTGGGCAGCGGGTTCGGGTCGAGTGCCTTCTCCGGCATCGCCTTCTTGATGGCGTCCGAAACCTCTTGCAGCGGGGTCGGTCCCGCATTGTCGGGCATGGTGAGGGCGATATACGTGCCGCGGTCCACGGCCCACCAGGTGCCGGAGGCCGCACCGCTGGTCGTATCGCGCACATCGAACCAGCTGACGCCGTTCACGACCTGCAAGGGTGAGGCGCGGTTGAACTCCATCGGACGGTCCAGGCCACAGCGCAGCACGATGGCGTCGCCGCCGTCGGGCAGCTGCCAGGCCTTGGCCCCGTCCGGGGCGGGCTGGCGCAGTTCGGAATTCGTGTAGTCGCCGAGCTTCGCGGGCAGTTCGGGCAGCAGGGCAGTGCACTCCGGACCCTTCGCCGCCGGAGCCTGCACCGCGCCGAGCGTGAGTGCCTCACGCGCCGGATTCCGGTTCGCCATCACACCCATGACGAGCACGCCGACCACGAGCGCGATCGGCAGCGCGACAGCGGTTGCGATGAGCGCGGGGGAGCGGCGCGGGGAGTAATCCTCGTCATCGTCGGCAGCGGATTCCGAGGCCTCGGCCGCATCGGCCTTCTCCTCGTCGGCCTTCGCGGTGTCGGCTTCCGGGCTCGCATCGTCGGCGGCTTCCGGGATCTTCGCCGGGTCGGCCTGCTCGTCATCGCGCTGCGGAGCGTTCGATTCGCTGTCGCGGGTGTCGTTGCTCATCCGGTCGTGGGTCCCCGATCGTGCCGGGCCGGGCACGCACGTCCTTGTTGTGCACTGCCCGGCTGGTGGTCGTCGATTGCGGATTCGAGGGTACCGTTCTCGGGTCCGCCGTCCGCATCACACTCACCGCCTAGGAGATCGTCATCACCGCCAGCCGGGGTTCGGGCCCGTCTCAGGTTCAGCACGTCGTCACTGTGCGCGAGCTGGGCGAGTTCGCGCTGATCGAGCGCATCAATGCCGGGCGTAAGCAAGCGCCGGGCGTGCTGCTCGGACCGGGCGACGATGCCGCGGTGGTGGCCGCGCCCGAGGGGCGGTTCGTGGTGACGACCGACATGCTGGTGCAGGATCGGCATTTCCGGCTCGACTGGTCGAGTGCGCAGGACATCGGGCGCAAGGCGATCGCGCAGAATGCCGCGGATGTGGTGGCCATGGGGGCGACGCCGAGTGCGTTCGTGGTGTCGCTGGGGTGTCCTTCGGAGACGTCGGTCGAATTCGTGCAGGCGCTCGCGGACGGCATGTGGGCCGAGGCGGAGCGTGCGGGGGCTTCGATCGCGGGTGGGGATATGGTGCGTAGCCCCTTCCTGGTGATCTCGGTGACGGCGTTCGGGGATCCGCGCCGGATGTTGATCACGCGCTCGGGTGCGCGGGCCGGTGATGTGGTGGCGGTGGCCGGGCGGCTGGGCTGGTCCGGTGCGGGCCTGGCAGTGCTCTCCGCTGGAGCGGGTACCGGGCCGCTCGCTGGGGAAGATACTGGGCCGTCGACCGGGGCTGATCTCGGGCAATTCGCCGGGCCTGATGCCGGGCTGTTCGCGGAGGTGGTTGCCGCGCACAAGGTTCCGCAGCCGCCATACGCGGCGGTGCTGGAGCTGCCGGATACGGCGGAGATCACCGCGCTCACCGATGTGTCCGACGGGCTTCTCGCCGATCTCGGACATATCGCCCAATCTTCCGGTGTCGCCATCGATCTCGACTCCGCGGCACTGCATGATCCGGCCCTCGAACCGGTCGCGAAGGCCCTCGATGCAAGCCCTCTCGACTGGATTCTTTCCGGCGGCGAGGACCATGCCTTCGCGGCCACTTTCGCCGATTCGGGTGATTTGCCGCAGGGTTGGGTACCCATCGGACGGGTTGTCACCGGGTCGGGCGTGACCGTGGACGGCCTGCCCCGAACCGGACCTACCGGTTGGGAATCCTTCGCATAGGGTAGGCGGCCTTCCGCGGTGAAACTGGCCACGATATCTTTTCCCGACATGGGCACCAAACCACTGTCGGAAGTCATCGATACAGGCTGGGCCGAGGCGCTCGAGCCGGTGGCCGACCGCATCGCGGAGATGGGTGAATTCCTCCGAGACGAAAACAATGCCGGGCGTGGCTATCTCCCCAAGGGGGAGAATGTGCTGCGCGCCTTCCAACGCCCGTTCGACAAGGTGCGGGTGCTGATCGTCGGCCAGGATCCGTATCCGACGCCGGGGCATGCCATGGGGCTGAGTTTCTCGGTCGAGCCGGATGTTTCGCCGGTGCCGCGCAGCCTGGGCAATATCTTCTCGGAGTACACCAAGGATCTGGAGTTCCCGACGCCGTCCTGTGGCGATTTGTCGCCTTGGTCGGATCAGGGTGTGCTCATGCTGAACCGAGTCCTCACCGTGCAGCCGGGCCAGGCGGCCTCGCATCGCGGTAAGGGCTGGGAAGCGGTGACCGAGCAGGCGATTCGCGCTCTCGTGGCCCGTGACCAGCCAATGGTTGCCGTGCTGTGGGGGCGTGACGCGGCCTCGCTCAAGCCGATGCTGGGGTCCACCCCGTACATCGAATCCGCCCATCCCTCACCATTGTCGGCGTCGCGCGGGTTCTTCGGATCTCGCCCGTTCTCACGCGTCAACGAATTGTTGGTTACATTGGGTGCCGCGCCGGTGGACTGGCGTCTGCCCTAAGCGCGAATCCGTTGATCCGATTCAGGAGCATGTGAATGCAGAACAAGACTGCCCGTGGTGTTTTCGTCGCTCTCGCGGTGGGAGCGGCGTTCGCCGCCGCACCCGTCGCGAACGCCGAGCCGCTGACGCTGGAGCCCTTCACCAACGCCGCGACGTCGACCGACGAGGCCACTCCCGTGGCGAGCTTGTTCGACACCAATAGCGCGACCACCATGTCGTCCCAGGTGACCTCGCGCATTGCCTGCCTGCCGATGACGATCAGCCAGAACCTGGACTGCTTCACCGGCGACCGGTAATTACGGCGCGCTGTTCAGACGGCGCACCATTCGCACTTCGATTGCCGGAGTGAAGGCTTCGACTCGGCGTTCACCGTCGAGTTCGAAGCCGTATTTGGTGTAGAAGGCCCGGGCGCGCGGATTCTCCTCGAATACCCACAGCGAGGTGTCCGCGTTCTCGGGCAGCACCGTTTTCATCAGATCGTGGGCGACGCCGGTGCCGTACCAGGCGGACCGCACATACAGGGCGTTGAGTTCGTACGCGGCCACCGGTGATTCGTCCAGGGGCGTGCCGCCGCTGGCGAATCCGATCACGACACCCTCGCTGACGGCGACCACCGTCCGGCCCGGATACCGGACGCGATTGCGTTCCCACTGCTCGGCTCGACGGTCGACGTCGAACGCCTCGAGCACATGCGCGGGCACCAGATCCCGATACGCCTCACGCCAGCATTCGATATGGCATTCGGCCAGACTCCGGGTGTGCTCCGCCCCGAGCGGAACCACCGACCATTCACTCATTCCCGCCCCTTACGCTCCCGGATACAACAAGAACCCCGGCCACCCATTGTGGGTGCCGGGGTTCTTGTTCGAAAGCTGAAAATCAGCCGCGGGCGACCTTGCCGGCCTTGAGGCAGGAGGTGCACACGTTCATGCGGCGAGTGTTGCCGGGGGCAACCTGTGCGCGCACGGTCTGGATGTTCGGGTTCCAGCGACGGTTGGTGCGCCGGTGCGAGTGCGAAACCGACTTACCGAAGCCGGGGCCCTTGGCGCAAACGTCGCAGACGGCAGCCATAGTCGCGAGCTCCTTCATGTCATGTAGGGACGCGCTGCAACATGCAGCATGTCCGGAAATCTAATGTCTGGGATGTGCCCGCCGGAGAAGCACCAGCGAACGCGAGCGGATTTCCTGAGTGGACAGGACCGATGCCCGCGTGAGGCAACCGGACCAGAGTAGCCAACCCACGCGGGACGTGTCCAATTGCCCCCCTGTTCGCCGCCGTCCGGCCCGAGTGCGAACGGCAGGTGACGGCGGAGTGTCGGTAATCCCGACTAGGCTGGCGGCCGGGGATTTACTGGCTGTGAAGTGGCATGAACGACGTGTGGTGGAAGGACGGTGACGGTGCCCGCGGAACGGGACGCGCTCGACGGTACTGCCCTGCTGCGCTGGGGCCACCTGACCCTGGCCGCCCTGGACCGCCACCGTGACGAGATCAACGCCCTCAACGTCTTCCCGGTCCCCGACTCGGACACCGGCACCAACCTCCTCGCCACTATGCGCGCCGCCATACAGGCCGCCCAGGTGGAGGCTGCCCGGCCACCGGCTGATCGGCCCGCTACGGCCGAGACTTTGCCGGTGCAGGCCGCCGATCCGGCGACTTCCCGGCAGCCCGCGGGCGGAACCGGGGCCGACCGCGACGTCGCAACCAGTGATCGCGCGGCCAGTGCTGCGGGCGAGCGCGATCTCGCTGAGGCGGATTCGGTTGAGATGGGTGGGCGGCCTTCCTCACCCCGCCGGAACACATCGGTGCACGCTGCCGATTCGGCCATAACTCGGGCTGCGGAAGCGCAGCTGGCGGGTGCGGGGCTGTCGGCGCGGACGATCGCGGGTGCGATGGCGCGGGCGGCGACCGTCGGGGCGCGCGGGAATTCGGGGATCATCCTGTCGCAGGTGCTGCGCGGGGTGGCCGAGGCGGTGTGGGATGGGCCACTCACCGAGGAATCGCTGCGGGAGGCGCTGCGGCGGGCCGCGCAGTTGGTGCGGGAGGCGCTCAGCTCTCCGGTCGAAGGGACCATGCTCACGGTGCTGGATCGGGCTGCCGAGCGGGCTGCCGATTGCCCGGAACGCTCGTTGAGCGCTGTGGCGCTCGCGGCTGCCGATGGGGCGGCGAAGGCTTTGGGTGAGACTCCTGCGCAATTGGGTGTGCTGCGTGAAGCGGGAGTAGTGGATGCGGGCGCGCGCGGGTTGCTGGTGCTCTTGGATGAGCTGGTTGTCGTCACCGGCGGCGAGGCGTTGACGCGGCCGCCCTATGTGCGCGGCGCTCCGGGCGCGAGCGAGCGCCTTCGTCCCGCCGGTGTGGCACGCGGCGGGTCGGGGTTGTCCGCCGCCTTGGGTGCGGCTGCGGCCGGGGCGGATTCGCATGCGGGTGATGTCTCCGCGTTCTCACCGCAATATGAGGTGATGTTCCTGTTGTCCGGTGCGGACGATCCGCGGGTGGGGGAGTTGCGGGATCGGCTCGGCGAGCTGGGCGATTCGGTCGTCGTCGTGGGGAACGGGGAAGGGATGTGGTCGGCGCACGTGCATTGCGCGGATGCCGGGGCGGCGGTCGAGGCCGGTATCGCGGCGGGGGCGCTGAGCGGGATTCGGATCGAGACGCTGGCTGTTTCGGCGCATGCGCAGGACGGTCCGGTGGATCGCGGGATTCTGGCGGTGGCGTCGGGCGCGGGTGCGGTGCGGTTGTTCGAGGACTCGGGGGCGGCCGTGCTCGAAGGGGAAGTGACGGCGGAGTCGTTGCTGTCGGGGATTCAGCGGATGCCGCAGCGGGAGGTGCTGGTGCTGCCGAATGGCGCATTGCCCGCGCATGAGTTGGTCGCGGTGAGTGTGGCTGCGCGCGATGGGCATCGGGAGGTGCTCATGTTGCCGAGCGGGTCGATGGTGCAGGGGCTGGCGGCATTGTCCATGCATGATGAGGGGCGGATCGCGGTGGACGATGCGTTCGCCATGTCCGAGGCGGCGGCCGGAACTCGTTGGGGGGCTTTGCGAGTCGCGCCGGAGCGGGCATTGACCATAGTCGGTATGTGTGAGGCGGGGGATGGGCTGGGCCTGGTGGGGCACGATGTGGTGGTGATCGATTCGGATGTGCGGGCCGCGGGGCGGACGCTGCTGGACCGAATGCTCGGGCTCGGTGGGGAATTGGTGACCATGCTTATCGGTGCGGATGCGCCGGAAGGACTTTCGACGGAATTGACCGAACATATTGCCGCCGCCTTCCCCGGCGTGGAGGTGGTGACCTATCCCGGCGGGCAAGCCCGGGACCTGGTGCAGATCGGGGTGGAATAGATGGCGACACTGGGTGATCGGCTCGATCACGTACTCGGGGTGAAGGCGGCCGAACCACTGGCCGAGGCCTTCGATATGAATACGGTCGAGGACCTGCTGCGGCATTACCCGCTGCGCTACGCCACCCAGGGGCAGCCCCTCACCGAGGAGGCTCCGGAGGAAGGCCAGCACATCACCGTGATGGGCCGGGTCACCAAAACCGAACTGCGGCCCATGAAGAACCGGCGCGGCAGCCTGTTGAAGGTGAACCTGGACACCGGCTCCGCCAAGCCGATCGAGATCACCTTCTTCAATGGCGACAAGGTGCGCTATCTGGTGAAGGAGGGCGTGCGGGCCATGATGTCGGGCACCGTGCATTGGTGGCGTCCGGACCGCTGGAATCTCTCGCACCCGGATTACCTGATCCTGCCGGACAAAGAGGACGGCTCGATCGAGAACCTCACCTCGGTGCGCGGCGGCGGCGCACTGCGCGGCCTCGCGAACAGCGCCAAAGGCGCAGGCGGCGTGGATGTCTCGTTCTTCGAACGCGAATTCATCCCGGTCTACCCCGCCACCGCGAAGGTGCAGAGCTGGGACCTGCTGCGCTGCGTGCGCCAGGTACTCGACCAACTGGACCCCATCGATGACCCGCTCCCCGAAGACCTGCGCGCCGAACACGCCCTGGTCCCCATCTCCGACGCCCTGCGCCTGATCCACCTACCCGAACACAAGGCCGATATCGAAGAGGCCAGGGGCCGCCTGCGTTTCGACGAGGCCCTGGCCCTGCAACTGGTGCTGGCCGAACGGCGCCACCAGACCGAGGGACGCACCGCCAAACCTTCCCCGCCGCGCCCCGATGGCATTGCCGCCGCCTTCGACAAACGCCTCCCCTTCGAATTGACCGAAGGCCAGCGCACCGTCATCGACGAGATCAGCGCGGACCTGTCCCGCAGCCACCCCATGCACCGCCTCCTGCAAGGCGAGGTCGGCTCCGGCAAAACCATCGTGGCCCTGCACGCCATGCTCCAGGTGATCGACAATGGCCAGCAGTGCGCCCTGCTGGCCCCCACGGAAGTCCTTGCCGCCCAGCACTTCCGGTCACTCAGGAACATGCTCGGCGATCTCGGATCCGCCGGTGAACTCGGTGCCGCCGACAATGCCACCAAGGTGGTCCTGGTAACCGGCTCCATGTCGGCGGGCCAGAAGAAGGCCGCCCTCCTGGACGCGGTCACCGGCGAGGCAGGCCTCGTGATCGGCACCCACGCCCTCATTCAAGACAATGTCGACTTCTTCGACCTCGGCATGGTCGTAGTCGACGAACAACACCGCTTCGGCGTAGAACAACGAGATGCCCTGCGCGCCAAGGCAACCAATGGCATCAGCCCCCACCTACTCGTCATGACCGCCACCCCCATCCCCCGCACCATCGCCATGACCACCCTCGGCGACCTGGAAACCTCGGTCCTCACCCAACTCCCGCGCGGCCGCTCCCCGATCACCTCGAAGGTGGTGCCCGCCAAGGTGAAACCCTCCTGGGTGGAGCGCGCCTGGGAACGCATCCACGAGGAAGTCGAAGCGGGCCGCCAGGCCTACGTCGTGTGCTCCCGCATCGGCGACGAGGACGAGAACGGCAAGGGAAAAGGCAAGGGCAAGAAGGCGAAACCCGAAGAGGAGAAGGAAGGCCCCACCACACACTCGGCGGTGGACATCTTCGAAATGCTGAGCACCGGCCCCCTGAAAGACCTCCGCGTGGGCCTCCTGCACGGCCGCCTCCCGTCGGATGAAAAGGACCGCGTCATGCGGGCTTTCAACGATGCGGAGATCGACGTCCTGGTCTGCACCACGGTCGTCGAGGTAGGCGTAGACGTCCCCAACGCCACCGTCATGGCCATAGTCGACGCCGACCGCTTCGGCGTCAGCCAACTCCACCAACTCCGAGGCCGCGTAGGCCGAGGCAAACACGCAGGCCTCTGCCTCCTGATCACCGAAACCAACCCGGTGGGCACCGCCATGGCCCGCCTGGAAGCAGTCTCAGGCACCACCGACGGCTTCGAACTGGCCGTCCTGGACCTCCGCCAACGCCGCGAGGGCGACGTCCTGGGCTCGGCTCAATCCGGAACGGCCCGAAGCCTCCGCCTCCTCTCACTACTGGACGATCTCGATGTCATCACCGCCGCCCAGCAATTGGCGCGCGAGGTAGTGGAGTCCGACCCCGGCCTCGAAAACCACCCCGGCCTGGCCAGCATGATGCACGCCGCAGTAGATGGCGAACGCTTGGAGTACTTGGCCAAGTCCTAACGCCGCAAAGCCGCTGGCCCACCCGGCAGGCCGGTGAAACACGTTCAGGGGGACATGAGGCTGGTCGATTCGGACAAATCCCCGGCTCATGTCCCCCTCGGCGAAAATCTGCCGCTGCGCCGACCCGCGCTCGGGCGTGCCGGGCCCGGGACGTCTCGAGGCTTGTTCTTTCTTCTCTTCTTCTTTGTTCTTGCTTGTCCAGGCGTCTTTGTCTCTTGTCTTTAATCTCTTGCCCTACAACACAATCACCGCGGCACACGCGGATACGGCAAGTCCGTACTAGTGTTCTCCGTGATCGCCAACGGCCGCCCGATCTGCGGAAACGCCCGTTGCGCACAATTGGGCCGCTCACACACCTTGCACCCCGCGCCGATCGGAATCGCGGCAGTCGGGTCGTCCAGGTGGAGCCCCTTGGAGTACACAAGCCGGTCCGCGTATTCGATATCGCACCCCAGCCCGATGGCGAATTCCTTGCCCGCCGTGCCGAATCCGGTGGTGGTGGGGGTGGTGGTCCGGGAGATCCACAGATAGCGGCGGCCGTCGGGCATCGACGCTATCTGGGTGAGCATGCGGCCCGGATGGGCGAAGGCCTCATGGACTACCCACAGGGGGCAGCTGCCGCCTACTCGGGAGAAGTGGAACGCCGTGGCGGACTGGCGTTTCGAGATATTGCCCGCGCGGTCGGTGCGGATGAGGAAGAAGGGGACGCCGCGTTGGCCTTGGCGTTGCAGGGTGCTCAGGCGGTGGCAGACGGTTTCGAAGCCGACCTCGAAACGTAGGCTGAGCAGGTCGATGTCGTAGCGTAGCTCTTCCGCGGAGCGCAGGAACTTGCTGTACGGGAGGATCAGCGCCCCGGCGAAATAGTTGGCCAGGCCGATGCGGGCCAGGGTGCGGGATTCGCCGCCTAGCGAGGGGGTTTCGTCCAGCACCTCGTCGAGTAGGTTGCCGTGCAGCAGGAAGGCGAGGGTGGTGGCGATCTGGAAGGCGCGCTGTCCGGGCCGTAACCGTCTGGCCAGGGTGAGGGTGCGGGTTTCCGGTTCGTAGTGGCGCTTGGGGATATTCGGGTCGGCCCCGTCGCCGCGCACCAGGACGGTGACTCCGGCGCGTTCCTCGGCGACACGCGCCAGCTGGCGATCGAGTGAGCCGATGGTGAGGCCGCTGTCCTCGAACAATCGTTCCGCCGCGAGATCCAGTTGGGCGATGTGATTGTGATGGTCGTAGAAGAAGTCGCGCACATCCTCGTACGGCATCGGCACCCCGGGCGCACCGGTCGGGGTGGCCACCTTGGAGGACAGCAGATCCAACTGGTCGGTCGCCGCGCGTAGTCGGCGGTGCATGGCCACAACGATTTTCGCGACCTCCGGCATTCGGGTGGCCAGGTCTTCGACCTCCGCGACCGGCGCGGCATTGCCGCCCGCGGCTTCCACCAGGATCTCGTGGAGGTCGGACACCAGGCGGGCATCGGAGTCGGCCGCGAAGAACTGGACATCGAGGTCGAACGTCGAGTTCAGTTTGAGCAGCACGGGAATCGTCAGCGGCCGCTGATCTCGCTCCAGCTGGTTGAGGTAGCTGGGGGACAAGTCCAGGGATTTGGCCAAGGCCGCCTGGGTCATCCGCCGTTCCTCGCGCAACCGCCGTAGTCGGGCACCCGCATACATCTTGCGCACAGTGCGTGATGGTACCGATCTGGCTTCGCAAACATCGCAATATTCGTGGGACTCGCCGGATTTAGTGCAATCTATGAGCGTGTTGGCCGTTTCGGTCTCGCTGCGTAGCATGCGAATTCGGCGCTTCGGGCGGTTCGGCGGGACGGGCTCATCGTACGCGGGCATGGCCGGGACCGCGGCCGAACCGAGTTCGGAAAGTTTGCCGAAATAGGTCTCGGTGGCTGGGCAATCGATGAACTTGGAGTTCGCCGACCGACCCGATGAACGCCGTGGCCGGTTGCCCCGCCCGGGTCCTCGGTGCGATTATTCGTATCGAATAATCCGGCTATTCGCATTGAAGGCTCAGGCTAGGAGACAGGCGTGCCGGCTGGCAAGACCCGGACCACCGACAGCTCACCGCCCACCCAGCGGGTGATCTCCATTGTCGAACTGCTCGCGGCGCATGACACCGCGCTCACCGCCGCCGAGATCGCCGACAGCCTGGAGCTGAACCGCTCCACCGCCGGGGCCATCCTGGCGGCGCTCACCGAACGCGGCTGGGTGCTGCGACTGCCCGATCTCAGCTACGAACTCGGCCCGGCCCTCGGCGTCATCGGTGCGCGCGTCGCGGGCACACACGGTGATCGAGCCTGGCTGGGCGACGAATTGGAGCTGCTCGCCGCCCGCGTCGACTGCGGTGCCGCGCTCACCGCCCTCAGCGGCGAGTACCTGGAATTCGTCGCCGTCACCCGCGATCAGCTCACCGCGGGCATGGAAGCCGGAGCCCGCATCCCCCTGCTCGCCCCCGCCGGGGCGGCGCTCATCGCCCACTCAGGCACTGCCCGCCAACAGGATTGGCTGAACACCCGCGGCCCCGAACGGCGTGACGAATTCCGCGCCGTCCTCACCACCCTGCGCGATACCGGCTACTGCGCCTGGCGCCTGGAACCTGACAGCCTCCCCACCATGCGCGTCTTCTCCGAGGTCGCCGAACACCTGGCCGAACACCCCGCCAGCAAGGAACTACGCGGCCGCGTCCTGGCCCAACTGGCCACCGTCATCGGCATCGCCTACGACCAGACAACCCTGGAAAAAGACATCCCACTCCCGCTCAGCTATATGAGCACCCCGGTCTTCGACGCCGACGGCCACGCCGTCCTCGAACTCCAGATCGGCCCCCTCCGCCCCGACGTCACCCGATCCGAACGCCGTTCCTACCTAACGGAGCTGACCACCGCAGCCCGCCGCATCAGCGAGGGCCTCGACGGCAGCCACCTACTCGCCTGAGCCTGGCCCCCAGACCAGGGCTTGCGCGGCGATTACGGTCGAGCCGTTGAACGTCACAGACGGTGAACCGTAGAGCTGGTATCCCTGATCGAGCAGGCCGCTGATGCGTTCGCAGAAGGTGGCGTCGTCAGGGCCCGTGATGAGGCGATAGCGCAGCGGCTGCTCGTCGGTCATGCGTCCAGCGTAGGGCGGTGGGCGCGGCGAGCGGGCTCATGCCTCGGTTCTGCGGCGGGGAGAAGCGCTGGCGTTCCGGGATCGGCTGGGGAGCGGGCGGATTCAGGGGCACCGGCGGCTTCAGCGGACTGATCCTGCTCGACCGGCAACACAACTCGCGCTCGTCTTCCTCCGCGATGTCTTCGACTCCGCCATGGAACGCGCCGGACTCGAAATCCTTCGCCGCATGTCCGCCTGATCGTCGAGGGAGCTGTGGTGGCGGAGATTCGGACAATTTCCCGCCACCACAGCTCCCTCACCGGTTCAGGTCAGCGGACGGCTTGGGCGGCGGCGACCATATTGCGTAGTGACGCCTCGACTTCGGCGGGGCCGCGGGTTTTCAGGCCGCAGTCGGGGTTGACCCAGAGGCGTTCGGCGGGAACCGCTTTCAGGGCCTCGCGCAGGGAGGTGGTGATCTCGTCTACGCCTGGGACGCGGGGGGAGTGGATGTCGTAGACGCCCGGGCCCACGCCCAGTGCGAAGCCCGCCGCATTGAGGTCGTCGAGGACCTCCATATGCGAGCGGGCCGCCTCGATGGAGGTGACGTCGGCGTCGAGGTCGGCGATCGCGCCGATCACTTCGCCGAACTCCGAATAGCACAGGTGGGTGTGGATCTGGGTGGCATCGGAGACCCCGCTGGTGGCGAGGCGGAAGGAGCCGACAGCCCAATCCAGGTACGGCTGTTTGGCTTCCGCGCGCAGGGGGAGGAGTTCGCGCAGGGCGGGCTCGTCCACCTGGATGATGCGGATGCCCGCGGCCTGCAGATCCACCGTCTCGTCCCGGATGGCGAGGGCGACCTGGCGGGCGGTGTCCTCGATCGGCTGGTCGTCGCGGACGAAGGACCAGGCGAGGATGGTGACGGGACCGGTGAGCATGGCCTTGACCGGCTTATCGGTCAGCGACTGGGCGTAGCCGACCCACTCCACCGTCATCGGATTCGGCCGCGCCACATCGCCGTACAGGATCGGCGGGCGGACGCAGCGGGTGCCGTAGGACTGCACCCAGCCATTGGCGGTGGCGAAGAAGCCGTCCAGTTGTTCGGCGAAGTACTGCACCATGTCATTGCGTTCCGGCTCGCCGTGCACCAGCACATCGAGGCCCAGCTTCTCCTGCAGCGCAATCACTTCGGCGATCTCGGCGCGCATCCGGTCGTCGTATTGCGCGGCCGTGATATCGCCCTTGACCAGTGCCGCGCGATCCCTGCGAATGGCGGGAGTCTGCGGATAGGAGCCGATGGTGGTGGTCGGCAGCAGCGGCAGCGGCAGTCGTTCCTGTTGCAGCACACGGCGTTCCGCGGCGGGCAGGCGGTGGGTGGCGTCCTCGCCCAGCGCGGCCAGGCGGGCGTGCACGGTGTCATTGCGCAGCCGGGCATCGGTGGCCCGGGTCGCGAGTGCCGCACGGGCGGTGGCCAATTCGTCGGCGACCGCGTCGGTGCCCTCGTTCAGCGCGGTGGCGAGCACCCGCACCTCGACCACCTTCTCGACCCCGAAGGCGAGCCAGGACCGCAACGTCGGCTCCACCGCGGCCTCGGCATCGAGCGAATACGGCACGTGCAGCAGCGAACTGGAGGTCGACACCGCGAGCGCGCCGGTGCCCCCGAGCAGCGTGCCCAGGGTGCTCAGCGCGTGATCGAGGTCGGTCCGCCACACATTGCGGCCGTCCACCACGCCCGCCACGACGAGCTTGTTCGCCAGCGCGGGGACCGCGGCGACCTCATCGACCGTCGTTCCGGCCGTGAAGTCCAGCGCCACACCCTCGATCGCGGTGGAAGCCAGCACCGGCAGCGCCGCCCCCGGCCGCCCGAAGTAGGTGGCGACCAGAATGGCGGGTCGGTCCGTGGCCGCCGACAGTTCGCCGTACACCTGCTCGGCCAGCGTCAACTCGACCTCGGTGAGATCGGTGACCAGCACCGGCTCATCGATCTGCACCCACTGCGCGCCCGCTTCGGCCAACTGCCGCAACAGTTCCCGATACAGCGGCAGCAGTTCGTTCAGGCGGCGCAGCGGATTGCGCTCGGCGGCATCCTTGGCCAGCTTCAGGAAGGTGAGCGGGCCGATGACCACGGGACGCGCGGGCACCCCGAGACTGATCGCCTCACGCAGTTCGCCGAGCAGTTTCGAGGAGTCCAGCGTGAACTCGGTGTCCGGACCCAGCTCCGGCACCAGATAGTGATAGTTGGTGTCGAACCACTTCGTCATTTCCAGCGGTTCGACGGTGTCCGTGCCGCGGGCGGCCGCGAAATAGCGGTCCAGCGGATCGGCGATTCCGGCCACCCGGGACGGCAGCGCGCCGAACATGGCCGCGGTATCGAGCATCTGGTCGTAATGGGAGAAGGTGCCGACGGGCACCGAATCCAATCCGGCCGCCGCGAGCGCGGTCAGGTGTGCGATGCGCAGATCCCGGCCGATGGCATGCAGCTCATCGGCGCCGATGCGGCCCGCCCAGTAGGACTCGATGGCGCGCTTGAGTTCGCGCTTCGGGCCGATGCGGGGAATGCCCAGCACGGTTGCGGTGAAGGGGGAAAGGTTTGTCACGGCTGTGCTCCAGTTTTCCGAACTCCACTGGCCGCCGCCCACCGGTGAACGGAGACAGGGCAGCCCGGGCTCACCGCATCCACGGTACGCAGGAACACGCCTCTGGTCCCGTCCACCCAATCCACGAGGCGGAGACCGCCGGATACGGCGTACCCGGCGCATTCGGCAGGTATTCGGACTCGCGGGCTCCGGCCTGATCGGCCGACCTACTGGCCGTCGCTTCCCAGGCTCATGCCCAGTGCTGATGACGGCGGTCGTTCCTGCTTACCGCTGCGGGACAGTTCCGGATTTCCACCGGATTCCCTCTCACCGGAGCGCGCATCACTGCGTGGACCGGCTTCGACGCACGGCGCGAAATCCAGGACGGGCATCACGCCGGGCGAACCGACTGCATGGGTGAGCATATCGGCATACCGGATCCGGTCCGCCCGCGCGGGAGTGGTCGATATGACCGCTTAGCAAGTCGGCGAATGCGATGCCCAGGTCGCGGCCCTCCTCACCGAAGCACATGTGACCAGGTGATGAACACAAATTCGCAAGGAGCGGGGGTGTGACTGTGAAGATTGCTGCGAACCCGACTTCGATGCCCGTTCTGTATCCGGGGGCAGGTACCTTAGGCAAATGTTCTCCAAAGTCCTGGTCGCCAACCGCGGCGAGATCGCCATTCGCGCATTCCGCGCGGCCTACGAACTCGGCATCGGCACGGTCGCGGTGTTTCCTTACGAGGACCGCAACTCCGTTCACCGGTTGAAGGCCGACGAGGCGTACCAGATCGGCGAACCCGGACATCCGGTACGGGCGTACCTGTCCATTGAGGGGATCATCGAGGCGGCCAAATCCGCGGGCGCGGACGCTGTCTACCCCGGTTACGGTTTTCTTTCCGAGAACCCGGATCTGGCGGCGGCCTGTGCGGCGGAAGGCATTACGTTCATCGGCCCCACCTCGCAGGTGCTGGAGCTGACCGGTAACAAGGCGCGCGCCATTGCCGCGGCCAGGGCGGCCGGACTGCCGGTGCTGGCGTCGAGCGAGCCGTCCTCGGATGTGGACGAGTTGGTGGCGGCCTCTACGAGCATGCAGTTCCCGATCTTCGTCAAGGCCGTCGCCGGTGGCGGTGGCCGCGGCATGCGCCGCGTCGCCGATCGCGCGCAGCTGCGCGAATCTATCGAAGCCGCGGCGCGCGAGGCGGAATCGGCCTTCGGCGATCCGACCGTGTTCCTGGAGCAGGCGGTCATCAACCCCCGCCACATCGAGGTGCAGATCCTCGCCGATCAACATGGCAATGTGATCCACCTGTTCGAGCGCGACTGCTCGCTGCAGCGGCGGCATCAGAAGGTCATCGAGCTGGCCCCCGCGCCGAACCTGGATCCCGCACTGCGCGACCGCATTTGCGCCGACGCCGTGGCCTTCGCCAAGCAGATCGGCTACAGCTGCGCGGGCACGGTGGAGTTCCTGCTGGATGAGCGTGGCCAGCACGTGTTCATCGAGATGAATCCGCGAATCCAGGTGGAGCACACGGTGACCGAGGAGATCACCGATGTCGACCTGGTGCAGTCGCAGATGCGCATTGCCGCCGGGGAGAGCCTGGAAGACCTTGGCCTGAGCCAGGATTCGATCCACATCCGGGGTGCGGCCCTGCAATGCCGGATCACCACCGAGGACCCGGCCAATGGCTTCCGGCCCGACACCGGCCGCATTACCGGCTACCGTTCGCCGGGCGGCGCGGGCGTGCGCCTGGACGGTGGCGCGAATGTCGGCGCGGAGGTCGGGGCCTACTTCGACTCGATGCTGGTGAAGCTCACCTGCCGCGGGCGGGACCTGTCCACCGCGATCGCGCGGGCCCGCCGCGGTGTGGCCGAATTCCGTATTCGTGGCGTCACGACCAATATTCCGTTCCTGCTGGCGGTGCTGGATGATCCCGACTTCCGGGCCGGGCGCATCACCACGTCCTTCATCGATGAGCGCCCGCAGCTGCTCACGCTGAAGAGCTCCGCCGACCGCGGCACCAAGATCCTCAACTATCTGGCCGACGTCACCGTGAACAAGCCGCACGGCACCCGGCCCACCAAGCTGTACCCGCACGACAAGCTGCCCGCCCTGGACCTGAGCGTGCCGCCGCCGCCCGGCTCCCGGCAGCGCCTGCTGGCGCTGGGACCCGAGGGATTCGCCAAGGCGCTGCGCGAGCAGAAGGGTGTGGCGGTCACCGACACCACCTTCCGTGACGCGCACCAGTCGCTGCTCGCCACCCGGGTGCGCACCAATGGCCTGCTCGATGTGGCCGGGCATGTGGCGCGCACGACGCCGGAACTGCTGTCCATCGAATGCTGGGGCGGCGCAACCTATGACGTGGCGCTGCGTTTCCTGTTCGAGGACCCGTGGGAGCGCCTGGCCGCACTGCGCGAGGCGGTGCCGAACATCAACCTGCAGATGCTGCTGCGCGGCCGCAATACCGTCGGTTACACGCCGTACCCCGAAAAGGTCACGCGCGCATTCGTTTCCGAGGCCACCGCGACCGGTATCGACATCTTCCGCATCTTCGACGCGCTCAATAATGTCGATCAGATGCGCCCGGCCATCGACGCCGTGCGCGAAACCGGTACGGCCCTGGCCGAAGTCGCCATGAGCTACACCGGCGACCTGTCCGACCCGAACGAGAACCTCTACACCCTCGACTACTACCTCAAGCTCGCCGAGCAGATCGTCGAGGCCGGGGCGCACGTCATCGGCATCAAGGATATGGCGGGCCTGCTGCGCGCACCCGCCGCGCACACGCTGGTGACCGCGCTGCGCAGCAATTTCGATCTGCCGGTGCATGTACACACGCACGACACCCCCGGCGGTCAGCTCGCCACCTACCTGTCCGCGTGGATGGCCGGAGCCGATGCCGTGGACGGTGCGTCGGCACCCATGGCGGGCACCACCAGTCAGCCCGCGCTCTCGGCAATCGTTGCGGCGGCGGCGAATTCGCCGTATGACACCGGACTGGACCTGCAGGCCGTCTGCGACCTCGAGCCGTACTGGGAGGCTTTGCGAAAGGTCTACGCGCCCTTCGAATCCGGCCTGCCGGGCCCGACGGGCCGCGTCTACCACCACGAGATTCCGGGCGGCCAGCTCTCCAACCTGCGCCAGCAGGCCATCGCCCTCGGCCTCGGTGACCAGTTCGAAGAGGTCGAAGCCAAATACGCTGCGGCAGACCGCCTCCTGGGCCGCCTGGTCAAGGTCACACCCTCCTCCAAGGTGGTAGGCGACCTGGCCCTGTCCCTGGTCGGCTCCGGCGTGGACGTCGAGGACTTCGCGACCGATCCCGGCCGCTACGACATCCCCGACTCCGTAATCGGCTTCCTCCGTGGCGAACTCGGCACCCCCGCCGGTGGCTGGCCCGAGCCCTTCCGCAGCCGCGCCCTCGCCGGACGCGGCCCCGCCAAGCCCGAAACCCAGCTCACCGCCGAAGACGAGAAGGGCCTGAACGGCACCTCGGCAGAACGCCGCGCCACCCTCAACCGTCTCCTGTTCCCCGGCCCCACCGCCGAATTCCTCGCCCACCGCGAAAAGTTCGGCGACACCATGGGCTTGTCCGCCAATCAGTTCTTCTACGGCCTCCGCCACGACGAGGAACACCGAGTCCAACTCGAAAAGGGCGTAATCCTCCTCATCGGCCTCGAAGCCATCTCCGAGCCCGACGAACGCGGCATGCGCACGGTCATGTGCATCCTCAACGGCCAACTCCGCCCCATCACCGTCCGCGACCGCTCCATCGCCAGCGAAGTCCCGACAGCCGAAAAGGCCGACAAGACCAACGCAGGACACATCGCGGCCCCGTTCGCGGGTGTGGTGACCCTGGCTGTCTCCGAGGGCGACACCGTCGCGGCAGGCGACACCATCGGCACCATCGAAGCCATGAAGATGGAAGCCGCCATCACCGCCCCCCGCGCAGGCACCGTAAAGCGCGTAGCCATCAGCAAGGTCCAACAGGTCGAAGGCGGCGACCTCCTGGTAGAGGTTCGCCTCACGGAGGCCGCGGCCGAATGACCCCGAGCCTCGCTCGCTCAATGCCTCCTCAGCGGTCGCCTGCCTGGGAGGCCGCGCAGCTCGCCGCGGGAAGGAAGAATGCCGAGCGGCAGACCCCGCGCGGAATGCATACCAGCAGTGGTTGTTCGGCGGCGCACCAGCCGCTGACCGTCGTGGCGGCCACGCCCCCCGCCGATGAGCTCTCCCGGATGTGGATCGGCAGTTCTCGCCCGATGGCTGCGGCCGGATGCGCGATCATCCACCGCGGTGCGGTCGTGGATTCAGTGCTGCCGGATGCTTTCCCGCGAGGATGGGTGGTCGGCCGATGACGCGCATTGTCGCGGGGACGGCCGGTGGGCGGCGGCTGCGGGTGCCACCTGCCGGGACTCGGCCGACGTCCGATCGGGTCCGCGAGGCGTTGTTCAACCTGTTGGCGGCGCGGATGGATTTCGACGGCGCGCGGGTGCTCGATCTGTATGCGGGATCCGGTGCGCTCGGGTTGGAAGCGCTGTCTCGGGGTGCTTCGCGTGCGGTGCTGGTCGAGCAGGATCGTAAGGCGGCGAACATTATTCGCGGCAATATCGGGGATCTCGGGCTACCGGGGGCGGAGTTGCGGATGAACTCCGTTGCCTCGGTGCTCGGCCGGGCCGCGGTGAGCACCGGCGCGGGCAAGGGGCGGGCCGCATCCTCGGCGGGCGCGGCGGACTCGGTGATCGCCGGGGCGGCTTCGCCTGCGGGCGGTGCGTATGACCTGGTCTTCTCCGATCCGCCCTACGCACTGGATATTGCCGAGGTCCTTGCCGATCTGCGGGCGCTGGTCGAGGGCGGGTGGTTGCATGATGGGGCCATCGTCGTCGTCGAGCGGTCCACGCGGTCGCCTGAACTTGCCTGGCCGGAAGGGTTTTCGCCGCTCAAGTCGCGGACCTATGGGGAAACCCGGATTGACCTGGCCGAGTATGAGGCGGGGGACTGACTGCTGCTAGCGTCGGGCCATGGCAGGAGCACTGTGCCCGGGCTCTTTCGACCCGGTGACCCTTGGACATGTCGATGTGATCGCGCGGGCGGCGGCGCAGTTCGATGAAGTCGTCGTGACGGTGTCGGTGAACCCGAACAAGCAGGGGATGTTCTCCGTCGAGGAGCGAATGGAGATGATCCGGGAGGTCACCTCGCATCTGCCGAATGTGCGGGTGGACTCCTGGCGGGGGCTGACGGTGGATTTCGCCAAGCAGGAGGGCATCACCGCGATCGTGAAGGGCCTGCGCGACGCCACCGACTTCGGCTACGAGCTGCAGATGGCGCAGATGAATCGCAAGCTCACCGGGGTCGATACCTTCTTCATCGCCACCAATCCGCTGTACGGCTTCGTATCCAGCTCGCTGGTGAAGGAAGTCGCCTCCTACGGGGGCGATATCACCGACCTGCTGCCACCGGCCGTACACAAGCGGCTGCTCGCTCGAATCGCGGAGCGGCGCGGCTGATTCGGGCCGACCACTTGCGCGGGCGCACTCCTCGAGTGCGCCCGCGCGAGTGGTTCATAGCGGGTGCACGGGCATCCGGCGCGGTTCGGTGGCCGGGGCCGGTTCGATGCGGCCATCCGGCCGGGCTCGGCGTTCGCGGGCCAGGGCGGCGCGCAGGCGACGGCCCGCCACGCCGGTGCACAGGTCACTCCAAGTCCAGCGGACCACCTGGAAACCCAAGGCGCGCAGATAGTCTTCGCGCGTCCGCTCCCGCTGCATGGCCACGGCGAGATCCTGGCCGGGCCGCAGCACCCGCCCGTAGCGGGCCTGACCGTCGAATTCGCAGAGCACGCCAGCCTTTTCGTAGTAGAAGTCGACCTGGCCGACGAACCGCCCGTCCGGGGTGAGCACATTGCCCTGGGACCGGGGGAGCGGTAGCCGCAGCCGGTGGATCATGACCCGGCTCAAGGATTCACCCACGCCCTGACTGCGCCCATCGAGCAGCCCGATGACCTGTTTCGCCTGGGTGATGCCGTGTCGGCACCTCGCCCGCGCGACTTCCGCATGCAGTTCCTCACCGGTCAGCCCGAACGCGCCGACCAGCGAGTCACCCGCCACCACCGCCTCTTCGAGCGGCAGCGTGAGCGCCAGATCCACCACCGTGCGCGCGGGCGTCGTGACCCGCAGCCCGTCGATCTCCATGGCCGAATCCACCGGGGACCCATGGATTCTGGTGAACGGCCGGGTCCGCCCACCGCCGCGCCGATTCCGCGTCAGGCACACCTGATCCAGCGGAGTCCGCCACAGCGTGGTGCCATACAGCACCGCCGCCGACTGATGGCTCACCACGGTCTGCCCCGACATATCCGATAGCACCGCTTCGATCAGCAGTCGATGCTGCTCCCGCCGGGTCGGCTCCTGCGCGGCAACGGCCACCGCGCCACACCCGCTGAGCAGCCGCCGCGCCATGGCCCGCGGCGCGCCCGAACTCGTTTGCCCGGCCGCCGAATGCATTCGTCCTCCCGTCGAACTCATTCGCCCTCCCGCCGTGGGCGTCCCCATCCCCGGCGGTGCCGCACACATGATCCGCTCGCCCGCCCCGCCGGTCGCTGCGGCCTCGGTCCGGCCGTATCCCGCCGTCCCCCAAGGCATCCGCGTCCTCGTTCCATTACGGAACTCCCTTCATCGCTCGATGCTGGTTTCGACGCAGCCCCGCCGAGATCGGTTCCCCTTTCTCCGAAAACGACGAAACCTCGCACCCTTCCCGGGTTTCAACCCGGTGTGAGTGCGAGGTCTCGAAGAGAGTGAAAGGTCAGAAGACCCAGAGCCGCAGGGTCAGGAATCGGACGGTCCCCACGGCCGCGGTGATCCCCAGTACCGCAGCGGCTTCGGCGATATCGCCCAGTCCGGGCGCGGTGGTCTCCAGGATGGCCAGTCCGGCCGAGGTGATGGCCAGACCCGCCAGCGCCAGCCCGCCGCCCTCGATCTGCGCGGTGAACCAGCGCACCCGCCCGGCCGCGTGGAAGGTCAGTCGCCGGTGCAGTTCATTGGCCACGGCCGTGCTCACAATGGATCCGGCCAGGTTGGCCAGCTGCGGCCCGCCGCCGTAGAAGGCGAGGAAGAGCATGAGGTAGCCGATATTGCTCAGACCGCCGACGAGGGCGAAGCGAATCAGCTGCGCGAGGGCGTGCTCACTGCGCAGCCACACCCCGAGCTGTCCGGTCCAGCGTGCCCCGGTGGTGCGCATGGCCTCGGCGCCATACGCATAAGTCTCGACCAGTACGGGCATCGTGACCCGCTGCGGCATATCCAGGACAGCCATCGTCTTTTCCCATCGAACACGTCAGGCTCGGCCCGGCGTTCCACTTCCTTTTGTTATGTTCAGCGCTGATTGAACGAACTGAACTGTCAACCCTTGGCGACTCCGCTGCCCTCGGCTCAACATTTTCCTGCTACAAGAATTTAACACTAACTGGAGTGGTTTCCTCCACTTGTTTTTGTGGCCTTCGGAACAGTCCGGGAATCCTTCCTCGACACGCCGCGCTCGAACCTCGGCGACGGCGTCCGGGCGGGCACACTGGCGAACAAGCGGTGAGAGACGTCTCCCCGTGAGCCTTGGCAGGAGAGTGGGGTAAGAGCATGTACCGGGTATTCGAAGCGCTCGACGAACTCGTGGCCATCATCGAGGAGGCGCGGGGGATTCCGCCGACTCGCAACTGCATCGTCCCGCGCGGTGAGGTGCTCGAACTCCTCGACGACGTGCGCGAAGCCCTGCCCGGCGAGCTCGACGACGCCCAGGACGTGCTCGATATCCGGGACAAGATCGTCACCGACGCCCGCAATGCCGCCGAGACCGCGGTCACCGGCGCGAACGAACAAGCCCACGAGACCGTCACCACCGCGCGCGACGAGGCCGACCGCATTCTGGCCGACGCCAAGGCGCACGCCGACCGCATGGTCGCCGAGGCCCGCGCGCACGCCGAACACCTGGTCGCTTCCGCCGAGGCCGAGGCCGAACGCGTGGTCGCCGACGGTAATACGGAATACGAGACCGTCACCGGCCGCGCCCGCAGCGAGGCCGATCGCATGGCCGCCGCCGGTCAAGCCTCCTACGACCGCTCGGTCGCCGACGGCAAGGCCGAACAGGAACGCCTGGTCTCGCAGACCGAGGTGGTCCGGGCCGCGCACACCGAATCGGCTCGCCTCATCGACACCGCGCAGGCCGAGTCCGACCGCCTGCGCACCGAATGCGACGACTACGTCGACGGCAAGCTGGCCGACTTCGAGGAGACGCTGCACAGCACGCTGCGAATCATCGGCCGCGGCCGCAACCAGGTGCGTTCGGGTACGAGCGTCCCGGATTACGCCTCGGAGTTCCGGCGCTGAGGCTCGGCAGCTCCCGGCATCCATGCGTTTTGGGCTGAAAGCTCCTGTTCGGTATTGTTGAGTGGTTGCCCATTCCACACCGAGCGTGAGTGAGTCCTATAGATGCCCGCCGATTCCGGTTCGTCTTCGCGCCCTCGTCGTCAGCCGACGCCGCAGGACGTGGGTTTCGTGCTGGACGTGCACAGTCTGGGACGCAAGCCCGGTTCGATGAAGAACATGCATCGCACCGTCACCACTGACGCGAAGATCGGCCTCGAAATGGTCGGTATCCCCGTCGGTGCGCAGGTAGAGATGGAACTCACCCTGCAATCGGTCTCCGAGGGCGTGCTGGTCATCGGTTCGGTGACCGCGCCCATCGAAGGCGAATGCTCGCGCTGCCTCGAATCGTTCACCGACGCGATCGAATTGCAGATCACCGAGCTTTTCGCCTACCCGGACAGCGCTACCGAGCAGACCACCGAGGAAGACGAAGTCCACCGCCTGGTCGACGATACGGTCGATCTGGAACCGGTGGTCATCGACGCCGTCGGCCTGGAACTGCCGATGCAGCCGCTGTGCGAACCCGACTGTGCGGGCCTGTGCCCGGAATGTGGCGTACGGATGGCGATTGCGGAATCCGGCCATGGTCATGAGATACTTGACCCTCGCTGGGCCGGGCTCGCGAATTTCGCAGCCACCGATGGTGATTCCGTCGGTGATTCCGCCCCATCAGAATCCACCCTTGCGGGCCACAATGGCGCCGCGAGTCAGCAGACAGAGGAGAAGTAGTCGTGGCCGTTCCGAAGCGCCGGATGTCCCGTGCCAACACCCACGCGCGACGCAGCCAGTGGAAGGCCACCGCGCCTGCCCTGATCACCTGCCCGAACCGGGCCTGTGGTCAGCAGACTCTGCCGCACATCGCCTGCCCGTCCTGCGGTACGTACAAGGGCCGCCAGGTCACGGCTGCGGTCTGACTCTCTCGATCCAGCCGACAGTGACCGCCAGCAAGGACGCGGCGGACATTCCCGCCGTGGGTGACGCAGCCGATCATGCCAGCCTGCTCGAGGCACTCGGCGTAGGCCTACAACCGGAGCTTCTGCGCCTAGCGCTGACGCACCGGTCGTACGCCTACGAGAACGGTGGCCTGCCGACCAATGAGCGCCTGGAGTTTCTGGGCGACTCGGTGCTCGGCCTGAGCATTACCGAACGCCTCTACTTGGAGCACCCGGACAAGTCCGAGGGCGAGTTGGCGAAGCTGCGCGCGAGCGTGGTCAACATGCACGCGCTGGCCGAGGTGGCACGCGTGCTCGGCGAGGGCGGCCTGGGCCGTCACCTGCTGCTCGGTAAGGGCGAAGAGCTCACCGGCGGCCGGGACAAGCCGAGCATTCTCGCCGATGGCATGGAGTCGCTGCTCGGCGCCGTGCATCTCGAGCACGGCATCGACACGGCACGCGAAGTGGTGCTGCGGCTTTTCGCGGCTCTGCTCGAGCGTGGTCCCCGCATGGGGGCCGGGCTGGACTGGAAGACCAGTCTGCAAGAGCTGACCGCGGAGCGCGGCATCGGCGTGCCCAGCTACGAGATCACCTCCACCGGGCCCGACCACGACAAGGAATTCACCGCCACCGCGGTGATCGGTGGTCAGTCCTACGGTTCGGGGGTGGGCCGCTCCAAGAAGGAAGCGGAGCAGAAGGCCGCCGGCGCGGCGTACAAGGCCTTGCAGGCCGAGAGTGCTGCCGCCGCCGAGGCCGATGGTTCCGAATCCAAGAGTTAGGGCCTGATGCCCGAACTCCCCGAAGTCGAAGTTGTACGGCGCGGTCTCACCGAACATGTGGTGGGCCGCGCCGTCGCATCGGTGACGGTCCATCATCCGAGGTCCGTGCGCCGCCACCTGGCCGGCCCGGCCGATCTCGCCGCCCGCCTCACCGGACTCCGCGTCGAATCCGCCGAGCGCCGCGGCAAATTCCTCTGGCTCACTTTCGATGAGCCGGATACCTCTCTCGTCGTGCACCTGGGCATGAGTGGGCAGATGCTGGTTCAGCCTGCCGACGCGCCCCTGGAGAAGCACGCGCACATCATCGCCGCCCTGGATTCCGGGCAGCAGCTGCGCTTCATCGACCAACGCACCTTCGGCGGCTGGCAGCTGGCCGACTTGGTCGAGGTGGACGGCACTTTCGTCCCGGACTCCGCGGCGCATATCGCCCGCGATCCGCTGGATCCGCTGTTCGACGCCGACAAGGTCGTGAAGGCCCTGCGCACCAAGCAGTCCGAGATCAAGCGCGTACTCCTGGACCAGACGGTCGTCTCGGGTATCGGCAATATCTACGCTGACGAAGCCCTCTGGCGTGCCGGGATTCACGGTGAGCGGGTCGCCGCCAAGCTGACCCGCCCGGTCCTGCACAAACTCCTCGCCGAAACCCACACCGTCATGAGCGAAGCGCTGCTGGCCGGAGGCACCTCCTTCGACGCGCTCTACGTGAACGTGAACGGCCAATCCGGCTACTTCGAGCGCTCGCTCAACGCCTACGGCCGCGAACACGAACCCTGCCGCCGCTGCGGAGCCCCCATGATCCGCGAGAAGTTCATGAACCGCTCGTCGTTCTCGTGCCCGCGTTGTCAGCCGCGCCCGCGCTCCTGACCAAGCGCCACTGATCGGGTTCTAGCCTCCCCACCGAAGGCCTTGAAGCGCTACCTTTTTCACAGCGGCATGTGTGGTGCCGGCTGGAGGGACCAATGCGCAAACTGACCTATTACGTCGCGGCAACGATCGACGGGTTCATCGCTTCCGAAAACGGATCGGTCGACTTCTTCCCGGTCGGGGGTGACCACGGTCCGGCGATCATCGCACAGTATCCCGAGACGCTGCCCACCAAGGTGCGGGAGGCCTTGTGCGTGGACAAGCCCAGCACCACCTTCGACACCGTGATCATGGGCCGCAAGACCCACGACTTCGGCGTCCGCACCGGCACCTCCAGCCCGTATTCGCATCTACGGCAGTTCGTGGTCTCCACCACGCTGCCGGAGCCTCCCGCGCCGGATGTGGAGCTCATCTCGTCCGACCCGCTGGGGCGGGTGCGGAAATTGAAGCGGGAGAAGGGGCTTGGGATCTGGCTCTGCGGTGGTGGGGAGCTGGCGCAGACATTGCTGCCGGAGATCGATCAGATCTTTTTGAAGCTCTACCCGATCGTGCTGGGGCAGGGGCGTCCGCTGTTCGGGGCGGGCGCACGACTGCCCGAGGCGTCGAAGTTCCGGGTGCTCACCAGCCGGATCTTCGAGGATGGGGTGGCGTTCATCAAGTACAGCCGGGTGCGGTGAGCGGGCCGATCAGCTCGCCCGGTAGGCGGCCAGGAAGGTGCGCACGGCTTGGTCGGCGTAGCGGTCGAGTTCGGCCTGGGCCGGTGTTTCGTCGGAAGTATTGAGTTCTAAGGAGCGGTCATGACGGCACGGATACTGACCACGCGGATGCTGCTGGACGGGCTGGGGATCGGGGAGAGCCCGCGCTGGCATGACGGCCGATTGTGGTTCTGCAATTGGGGGACCAACCAGATCGTGGCGGTCGATATGGACGGCAAGAGCGAGATCATGCTCGAAAACGCCGCGGCCTCACCACATTCCATCGACTGGCTGCCGGACGGCAGGCTGCTGATCGTGCCGCGCCGCGCCGTCGGCGAGCAGCGATTGCTGCGGCAGGAAGCCGACGGCTCGCTGACTCCGCACGGAGAGCTGGACGACCTGCCCAAGGGCTTCAATGAGATCACCGTCGACGGGCGGGGCAATATCTACGTCAATGGCGCGGATTTCGAATTCCTGGTCTTCATCCGCCGTGCCATGGCGGATATGGCGGCGGGCGATCAGACCCCGCTGCACCTGCGCCCGGACTTCGTGCCGGGCTTCATCGCGCTGATCACCCCGGACGGCAAGGCCCGGCAGGTGGCGACCGACATCGCCTTCGCCAATGGCATGGTGGTGACGCCCGACAATCGCACGCTTGTGATCTCCGAGTCCTTCACCGGCACGCTCACCGCCTTCGACATCGACGACGACGGCAGTCTGTCGAACCGCCGGGTATTCGCCGAAGGGATTGCGCCCGATGGAATCTGCATGGACGCCGAGGGTGCGATCTGGACCTCGCAGAACCCCGACCAATGCGTGCGCGTCGCCGAAGGCGGCGAGATTCTGGACCGGGTGGAGCTGGACCGGTCGCCGTTCGCCTGCATGCTCGGCGGGCCCGAGGGGCGAACGTTGTTCATCATGGCGGCCGTGTGGAATCCGCAGGATCCCTTCGGCGGGAGGACCGGTCGGGTCCTCACCGTCGACGCCCCCGCCCCGCACGTCGGGTGGCCGTAGCCCGCGGCGGGTCAGAGAATGGCGACGGCGACGACCAGGCCGAGGGCGAAGTGGGCGGCGGCGACCATGAGGGCCTCGGTGCTGAATTCGGGGTTCTTGAGGACCGCGCCGATATCGATGCCGAAGACGAACTCGATGACCCGGACCGAGATGACCTGGGCGAGAATGCCAACCAGGCCGTAGATGGCGGCGGCGATCAGGCCTTCGGAGAGTTTGCCCGCCGAGGCGTAGATGGCGAGCACGACGATGAAGGCCATCGAGATCATGCCCGCGGCGGAGACGATCACGGCGTTGGGGAGGCCGCGGGCTACCATGCCGCGCAGGCTGCCGGGAGTGGTGAGGTCCACGGCGAAGAAGCCGATGAGCATGAGGGCCAGGCCGACCAGGGCGTAGAGGATGATCGCGCCTACGCCACGGCCGAGCGAACTCCAGTACCCGGATTCGAGGGCGAGAGTGGTGGTCATCGAGGGATCCTCCGGGAGATGGGGTCGGGGGTGGTCGGTCTGGCGCAGTGTGTCAGGACTGGGGGATGCGGTGGGGGATGAATGCCGCGCCGTCGTCGGTGATCAGGCCCGCGGTTTCGCGAATGCCGAGTCCGGCGGAGGTGTCGCCGACGATCCATGCGCCCAGGACCGGGCGCATGCCGTCGAATTCCGGTAGCGGGTCCAGCAATTGGTAGACGTAGCCCTCTTCGCCGTAGACGCCGCCGGTGGCGGTTTCCATGCCCGCGCCGACAATGGTCATATTCGCGCCCTCGCGGCCCAGCTTGGGCTTGCGAATGTATTCGGTGAGCTCGTGCGGGTCATCGAGGTAGGTGGGCAGCAGGTTGGGGTGGCCGGGGTACATCTCCCAGAGCACGGCCAGCATGGCCTTGTTGGAGAGCATGGTCTTCCACAGCGGCTCCAGCCACATGGTTTGCGGCAGTGATTGGGTGACGCGCTTGCCGAACTCGTCGTCGAGCACCCATTCCCAGGGGTAGAGCTTGAAGATGGAGTCGATGGGGGCCTCGGCGAGATCCACGAAACGTGCCAGCTCCGTGTCGAATCCGATTTCCTCGATGGGGAGCGCGATGGTGTCGAAACCGGCCTCGGCGGCGGTCTCCTGCATGTACGCGGTGGTGACATTGTCCTCACCGGAGGCGTCCGAGCCGGACCAGCTGAAGTGCAGTTCCGGGCTGGGCAGCAGGTCGCGCAGTTCGCCCCAGCGCTCGACCAGCTTCTCGTGCAGGGAATTCCACTGATCGTCGTCCGGGTGGGTGTCGGTGAGCCAGTGCCACTGCACGATTGCCGCCTCCAGCAGGGAGGTGGGCGTATCGGCGTTGTACTCCAACAGTTTTGCCGGTCCGCGCCCGTCGTAGCGCAGGTCGAAGCGGCCGTAGACGTGCGGGTCGGAGCGCTTCCAGGAATTGGCGATATGCTCCCAACTCCATTGCGGCAGACCGAAATCGGCGAATCGTTCGGTGAGGATGATCTGCTCGACGGCGTGCAGGCACATGGAGTGCAGGACTTCGACCTGCGCTTCCAGGGCCAGGATCTCGGGCATATCGAACTCGTAATGCACGGATTCGTCCCAGTAGGGCCGGGGCTGGCCGTTCGCGTCGCGTCCCGGCGACCCGTACACCAGTCCCTGACTCTCGATGATCTGCTGCCAACCCGGGCGTGGAGTGCTGCGCACTCGCCGCATTACGAACCTCCGCCGATCTTCGCGCCGAGCCCGCCTCGCTGAATCGTGCTGCCGCTCTTGGTTTTCACGGTCGCACCCTTGGGGGTGACCGTTGTGCCACCGGACGGCGCCCTGCCGATGGTGTTGTTGCCGCCGTAGTAGTAGCGGTACTGGCCGCCATTGAAGATATAGATGCCGCCGTAGCCGCCGGTGCTGTAATTGCCTGCCGCGGTGGCCTTCTCGCAACTGTCGTCGGGAATGACGATCTCCTGGCCGTCATGGTCGGCGACCACGGTCTGGCCATTGCCGACGGCGACCGTCTGGCCCTTATTGGCGACGACGGTGCAGTACGCGGTCACCTCGGGTGCGGTCAGCGCGCTGTAGGCCAGGTAGCCGCCGCCGACCAGGGCAGCGACACCGACCACGGCCGCGCCGCCGATCAGCACCTTCTTGCGGGACTTGCGCTTGTTCTCGGCAGCCTCCGCCTCGGCCTGCTCCTGCTCCTCGGCGCGCTTGCGAGCCTTCTCGCGAGCGCGCGCCTCGGCCACGGTGGGCGGGCGCGGCTGCGTGACTCCGGCTTCCTGCACCTGCATCCGGCCACGCCGCTGTGCGGGCGGTTCGATCGGCGCGGGGACGGGAGCGGCCGTGGGCTCGATCGGAGGCATCGGAAGTTCGAACGCGGGCGGCGTCGCCACGGGCGGACTTGCCGGGGGCGGAGTCATCTCGCGCGGTGCGGGCTCCGTTGCGGGTGCACCGGAGGGAGTCTCCGGGCTCGGCTGTTCCGTGGAAGCCGCCGGGATGGGCGGTTCAGCGGAAGCCGCGGCGGGCGTGCCGGATTCGTGCTGCGCGGGGGACGCGTGGAAATGGCCGCCGGGTGCGGGGTCGGGGGTGGATTCGTGGAAATGGCCGCCGGGGGCCGGATCGGGCGGGGACTCGTTCGAGTCGGGCTGACGGTCGGGGTCGCCGGGTTTGCCGCCGAAGCGTTCAATGGCCAACGATCGACTCCTCGAACTCTCCGCGCACTAACGCTCCTCGAATCCGGACATGCCCCCTTGTGGGGCGCCCCAGTCTTCCACAACCAGATCCACGCGGCCAGGAGTATCGCCGCCGCGCAGCAGGGTCAGGAGAGTCTCGCATTGTTCGCGCGCACCTTCGGCGACGACATGCACCCGGCCGTCGCGATGATTGCGGGCGTAGCCGGACAGGCCCAGTTCCAGTGCGCGCGAGCGTGTCCACCAGCGGAAGCCGACGCCTTGGACGTAGCCGTGCACCCAGGCGCTGAGCCGGACCGGTTCGGGCATCAGTCTTCGGTGCTGAAGGACAGGGTGATCTTGGTCCCGGCCTTGAGGGTGCGGCCGACGGTGCACACCCGGTCGATGCTGCGCTGGGCGGCGACCAGCAGGCGCTCGCGGGTGGCGTCGTCGAGTTCGCTGAGGTCGAGTTCGAACGACTCGTTCAGCTCCGGGTAGACCTCGTTCTCGCGGTCCGCGTCGCCGGAGACGCGCACGGTGGCGTCGAAGGTCTCGCCGAGCTTGCGGGACAGGGTGAAATCGGCGCTCAATCCGGTGCATCCGGCCAGCGCGATCTTCAGCAGCTCACCCGGAGTGAACGCGCCCGGCACGCCTGCCGAGGCGATGAGCACCTCGCCACCGCGATTATTGCGCCCGGTGTACGCGCGAACTCCGGTGCGCTCTGCCCACAGTTCCACCGGTTCGGAGGGTGCGGGTGCGGTGGCGGTCTGCGGTGCGGTGGTCTGCTCGGACATATCAAGATCCTCCCATTGGCGATGTTTTCCCTGCCGATCGGTTCGAAACGCCGGGATCGTCAGCGGAATTCCGCCGTGGGAGCCAGGCCCGCGACCAGCGCCGGGGTGACGGCCTTCAAGCTGTCGGCCACGAACGCGGCCAGGGCGATGGCGTCCGCGGCCGGTGGGTACTTCGGATGCGGGACGGCGATCACCGTCATGCCCGCGGCAGCGGCCGAACGCAGGCCATTGCTGGAGTCCTCGATGGCGATGCACCGCTCGGGTGCGACGCCCAGCAGGGCCGCGGCCTCCAGATAGCCGTCGGGCGCGGGCTTGCCGCGCTCGACCTCCTCGGTGGAGACGGTCGCGGAGAACAGGTCGGTGACGCCCATGTGCTCGAGGACCACATCGATCAACCGCCGCGGCGAGGAACTCGCCAGCCCGAGCGTGTAACCCCGCGCCAGGGTGCGAACCGTGTCGACCGCGCCCGGCATGAGCGGCAGATGCTCGCTATAGCGGGCGGCCATGCGCGAGATGACATCCTCGGCCACCTGCTCCGGCGTGCGCCGCCCATCCAGCAGATCCGCGCTGGTGTACTCCGACCATTCGGCCGTGCTCATCCCCATGAACCGGTCCTGGGTATCGGGCAGCCAGCGGCCGTTCAGCTCATCGATGTACTCGCGGCGCACCTCCTCCCAGATCGGCTCGGTGTCGATCAGTACGCCGTCCATATCGAAAACCAGGGCCGCAACAGACATGCGTCCTATCGTCCGGGTCCGGTCGGCGGCGGGTGCCGCCGGGGTGACATGCTTCGTGAATCGCGTAAGCGTCCATGCGGATTCCGGTTTGCCGGGCGCCCGGTTCATACGGCATCTTTACGGCGAGGCGGGCTGGGAATGTCTGTTCTACGGCGGGATCCGGCAAGGGCGATCCGGCCGGCGAATGTGGAAGGGGCCAGCGGTGTTCATCGAACTGCGCGACGAAGCCGGTGCGAGGCTGGAACTGATCTCGGTGGGCTTGGGCTGGGATCCGGCGCTGGACACCTGGGAAGGCGTCGGTCATGAGATCGATCTGAATGTGGCCGCCCTGATGTTCAGTGGCGACCAGCTGGTCGATGTCGTCTATCACGAGCAGTTGAATTCCGCGGACGGTTCGATCCGTCACCACGGCGACAGCATGACCGGTGAGGGCCGCGGCGACAATGAGCTCATCACCGTCGATCTGACCCGGATCGCGTCGCCGGTGACCACCGTGCTGTTTCTCGTCACCTGCTATACGGGACAGCCGTTTTCGGAGATCCTGAATGCCTTCTGCCGCATGGTGGATGGCGTATCCGGTACGGAACTGGTGCGCTACGACCTCAGCGGGGTGCAGCACACCGGGCTGTTGATGGGCGAGATCACCAGACCGCAAGGGGCCTGGCAATTCCGGGAGATCAACGCCGCCATCAATGCCCGGCATCCGGTCGAGGCCGCACCGCAGCTCGGCCCTTACCTGAGCTGATCCGGCTCCGTCCACTCATCGGGACGGTCGAAGCGAATGCGCCTGCGGGCGGCCGATCCGGATTATCGTCGGATCGAAAGCCGAACACGCGCAAATGAATACCGAGGTGGGCCGTGAGCACGGTCATGGACATCTACGATCCGCAACTCTATGTCGACGGGCCGATCCACGAGACTCTCGCCGGACTGCGGCGCGCTCAGCCGGTGTATTGGCAGGACATGCCCGATGAGCCCGGCTACTGGGCGATTCTCAAGCACGCCGACGTGGCGCATGTGGCGCGCAATCCGACGCTGTTCTCCGCCGAGATCGGCGGTGTGGTCTTGGAGAATCAGCCGCCGGAGCGGCTGGAGATGACCAAGAACATGCTGCTCATGATGGATCCGCCGCGGCACACCGGCTACCGGAAGCCGCTCGCCGAGCATTTCAAGGCGCGGGTGGTCGGCGATATGGAGAATCGGGTCCGGGAATTGACCCGCGCCCTACTCGAAAACGTCGACGGCGAATTGGAATTCGTGCACGACGTGGCCGGGGTGCTGCCCAGCCAGGTGGTCGGCGGGCTGTTCGGGATTCCGCCGCAGGACTGGCCCGATATTCGCCGCTGGGCCGAACAGTCCACCAGTCAGCAGGATCCGGAGCTGCTCGGCGATTTCGACGTGACCGCCGAGCTCACCAATATGGCCATCTACGCCATTCAATTCGCCATGCAGCGCCGCACCGAAGCCCCGCACGCCGATCTGACCTCGCTCATCCTGGCCGGGAATTTCGGCGGAAAAGCCATGTCGGACATCGAGTTCGGCAGCTTCTTCACGCAGTTGGTGACGGCGGGCAATGACACCACCAAGACCATGCTGTCCTCCGGCTTGCAGCTGCTGCTGGAGCATCCCGATCAGCTGAAGGCGCTGCGCGAGGACCCGAGCCTGATCCCCGGCGCGGTGGAGGAGATCCTGCGCTACGGCAACCCGCTGCACTACTTCCGCCGCACCGCCACCGCCGATACCGAAATCCGCGGCGTCCCCATCAAATCCGGGGACAAGGTCGCCATGTGGTACACCTCGGCCAATCGCGACGAGGATGTCTTCGCCGATTCCCAGCAGTTCGATATCCGCCGAAACCCCAACCCGCACTTGTCCTTCGGACTGGCCCAGCACTTCTGCCTCGGCGTACACCTGGCGCGGCTCGAGGGCCGGGTCTTCTTCGAGGAACTCCTGGCCCGCTTCCCGGATATCGAGCAGACCGGCGCGCCCCGCCGCATCCGCTCCAACCTCAATAACGGCCTGAAGTCTCTGCCGATTCGACTGTCGCGCTGAGGGGTTCGCGGCCCGCTAAGGTTCGATCACGGAGACCGATCCGTCGATGCTGTTCGTCACGTAGGCGATATGGTTCCGGTCGTCCACCGCCACGCCCTGTGGTCCGTTACCGACTGCCACTGTGGCAGTGACGGTGCGGGATTCGGTGTTGATCACCGAGACCGTTCCGTCGTCGTTATTGGCGACGTAGACCCGGTCGATGACCGGGTCCAGCGCGATCCCTTGCGGTCCGTTCCCGACCTCGATGGTGGTGACCACGCTGTTGGAGTCGAGATCGATGATCGATACCAGCCGATCCTCCGCATGGGTGACGTAGGCGATCCTGGCGGCCGAGTCCACCACGATCCCGCGCGGCAGATTGTCGATCGGGAATGTCGTCGTGACTTTGCGAGATGCCGTGTCTATCACCGTAATCGACCGATCGCCATTGGTGACATACGCGGTGTGGGTGGCGGAGTCGACGGCCACGCCCTGCGGCGAGACGCCGACCTTCACAGTGGTGATGACGCTGCGGGCGGAGGTGTCGAGCACCGACACCGTTCCGTCCCCGGTATTGACGACGTAGGCGGTGTGAGTGACCGGATCCACCGCCAGCGCCTGCGAATTCTTGGACCCTTCCAGCGGAAAGCCGAGGGGCAAGGTGGAGGTGACGGTGTTCGACCGGGTCTCGATGACCGACACCGACAGCTCGTCGCCATTGACGACGTACGCGGTCTGGGTGGTGGGGTCGATGGCCACGCCCTGTGGCCCCTTACCGACGTCGAGATTGGAATACAGGGTGTTGGCAGTGGTATCGATGATCGACACCGTCCCGTCGCCACTATTGGTGGCATAGGCGATGTGATTGTCCGGGTCCACCGCGATCGCCTTGGGCCGCAACCCGATCTCGATGGTCGCGGTGACCTTCGGATCCGCGAGTGGCTTCGGCCGCGTCGTCGCGTACCAGATGCCCGCTGCGACCAGCGCGATCACCATGGCCAGGGCGGCTATCACCAGGTATGCGCGGCGGAACCGCGTCGCGCCGGGGCCGGGTCCGGCGGTCGCTCCCGCGGCATTGCCCGGTGACACCGGGTTCGGGAGGTAGTCGCTGCGCACGGTTTCCCGGTCCGGCACGGGCTCGCTCACGGTGGCGCGCACAGTGAGCGGTTCGGGGTCCGGCTCGCCGGGCGCGGGCATCGTATTGACGATCGTGGGCGCGGAGTCATCGGCGACCTGCTCGGCCCCTGCGAGTTCGGCACGGACGGTAGGGATCTCGCCGGTCAGGGCGCGCCGGGCGGCGGCGGCGAGGTCCGCCGCGCTTTGGTACCGCTGCTCCGGGTCCTTCGCCATACCGTGTGCGATGACGTCGTCGAAGGCGGCCGGGACGCCCGGCCGGACCGTGCTCGGGCGTGGCGGGGGACTGGTGAGATGGGCGGTGATCTGCTGTTCCAGGCTGGTGCTCGGATAAGGCTGTGTGCCGGTGAGGCATTCGTGTAGCACACAGGTGAGCGCGTACACATCGGATCGGGCATCGGCGCGGCCGTCGCCCAGGCGTTCGGGAGAGAGGTAGGCGAAGGTGCCGACGGTCGCGCCCGCGCTGGTCAGTCCGCTGTCGGAGATCGAGCGGGCGATACCGAAGTCGATCAGATAGACGAAATCGTCCGCGCACACCAGCATGTTCGAGGGTTTGACATCGCGATGCACGAGCCCGTGGGTGTGGGCCGCGGTCAAGGCCGAGGCGACCTGCCCGATGATCGACACCGCGGTCCCGGGTGCCATCGGACCGTGCCGCCGAATCACCGCGTCCAGCCCGCTGCCCCGCACCAGCCGCATATCCAGATAGAGCCGCCCATCGATCTCCCCGTAGCGGTGGATCGGGATCACGTGCGGCTCGTTCAGCGCTGCGGCAGCCCGTGATTCGCGCCGGAATCGTTCCCGAAAGGTAGGGTCCGCCGCCGAGT
Source organism: Nocardia sp. NPDC051030 (assembly GCF_040683015.1). NCBI lineage: Bacteria > Bacillati > Actinomycetota > Actinomycetes > Mycobacteriales > Nocardiaceae > Nocardia > Nocardia sp. NPDC051030. Next base: position 206,960 of record NZ_JBFBCD010000002.1, read on the forward strand.
GCGGCGGCAGCACCTTGAGCGCCACGACCCGATCGGTATCGGTGTCATAGGCCTCGTAAACCTGCCCCATGCCGCCCTCGCCGATCAGCGCGCGCAGCCGGTACTGCCCGAAGCTGGTGCCCTCCACAGCTCATAGCGTCCTCCCCCGATCAAGATCAGGGAGCTCTCCTGGCGGAATCGGAGTCGATTTCACGCCGTGAGAGCTCCCTGATCTTGGTGTCAGGCCTGGAAGCGGTAGCCCATGCCCGCCTCGGTGAGGAGGTGTTTGGGCTGGGAGGGGTCGTCCTCGAGTTTGCGGCGGAGTTGGGCGAGATAGACGCGGAGGTAGTGGGTTTCGGTGGCGTAGGAGGGGCCCCAGACCTCGCGGAGGAGTTCGCGGCGGCCGACCAGTTTGCCGCGATTGCGGACCAGCATTTCCAGGACGCCCCATTCGGTGGGGGTCAGGTGGACGGTGCGGCCGTGGCGGGTGACCTGTTTGGCGGAGAGATCGACTGTGAAGGAAGAGGTTTCGACCACCGGTTCGGAGGTGTCGGCGGTGCCGGCCGAGCGGCGGACGGCGGCGCGCAGGCGGGCCAGGAGTTCGTCCATGCCGAAGGGTTTGGTCACGTAGTCGTCCGCGCCCGCGTCCAGGGCCTCGACCTTGTCGGAGGAGTCGGTGCGGGCCGAGAGCACGATGACCGGTGTGGTGGACCAGCCGCGCAGGCCTTCCAGGACCTGGATGCCGTCCATATCGGGCAGGCCGAGGTCCAGGACCACCACGTCGGGATGTTTCTCCGCGGCCGCGCGCAGGGCCGCCGCGCCATTGGCGGCGGTGGTCACCTCGTAGCCGCGCACCGACAGATTGATGCGCAGGGCGCGCAGGATCTGTGGTTCGTCGTCGACCACCAGGACTTTGGTCGGCGCGGGCGCCGCGTCGGTCACGGGTTCTCCTCTTCATCCGCGGCTGCCAGGTCGATGACCATGGTCAACCCTCCACCCGGGGTCGGCTCCGCGTGCACGGTGCCGCCCATCGCATCCACAAAACCCCGTACCACCGACAACCCCAGTCCGACACCGGTGGAGTTGTCCCGATCACCCAAACGCTGGAACGGTTCGAACAGCTGATCTTCCATGCCGGACGGTACGCCCCGGCCGGAATCCACCACGGTAATCGCCACCCGCGCACCGGTGTTCTCCGCGGTCACCCGCACGGTCGATTCGCCGGGGGAGTACCGCACCGCATTGTCGATCAGATTGGCCAGCACCCGTTCCAGCAGTCCGATATCGGCGCGCACCGACACCGAATCGACCTCCACCTTCACCCGGTTCATGGCCTCGCGCCGCAAACCGCGCGTACCCATGGCCATGAGCGCATGATGCACCGCCTCATCGAGGTAGACACGCCGCATCTGCGGTGTGATGACGCCGACGGCGAGCCGGGAGGAGTCGAGCAGATTGCCGACCAGCGCGGTCAGCTGATCCACCGATTCCTCGATGGTCTCGAGCAATTCGGAGGTGTCCTCGGGCGAGAACTCCACATCGTCGCTGCGCAGGCTCGACGCCGCCGCCTTGGCCGCGGCGAGGGGGGTGCGCAGGTCGTGGCTGACCGCCGAGAGCAGCGCCCGCCGCAGCTTGTCGGCCTCCATGACCGCTTGCGCCGCACTGGCTTCGGCCTGCAATTGAGTCTGCTGCACCAGTCCGGCGGCCTGATTGGCGACCGCGCCGAGCACCATGCGATCACCGGAGGGCAAGGGCTTGCCGCACAGCAGCAGCCAGTGCATATCGTCCCCGGCCTCGACGGCGGTCTCGGCGTCCGCCACCTTGCACGGCGGATTCTCGCCCACCGAGGCGATCACGGCGTCCTCGGCGATCAGGCTGACCGAGTCCTGGTTGTAGGTTTCGCGCGCCCGCTCCAGCAGGTCCTGCAAATCCGCGCCGTGCAGCACCGCACCCGCGAACAGCGTCAGCAGTTCGGCCTGCCGGGATGCCTTGCGCGCCTCCCGGGTTCGCTTGGCCGCCACATCCACCAGCGCCGCCACCGCGACCGCCACCATGAGCAGCACCACAATGGTGAGGAAGTTGTCCAGCTGGTCGATGGTCAGGCTGTAGCGAGGTTCGGTGAAGAACCAGTTCAGCAGCACGCCCGACAGCAGCGCCGACAAGGCCGCCGGGGCCACACCGCCGAACAGCGACACCACGATGACGCCGATGAAGAAGAGCGCGCTCTCACCGCCGAGGTCCAGCCACCTGTCCAGCCATAGACCGGTGATCAGGCAGATCAGCGACGGCACGATGAACGCCGCGGACCAGGACCCGAGTTGGCGCTCCTTGCGCGTGAGCGAGGACCAGCGGAAGCCCTTATTGGACTCTTCATGGGTGACCATGTGCACGTCGATCTTCCCCGACTCCTGCACCACCCTCGCGCCGATGCCCTCGTCCAGCATGCGGGCCCAGCGTGAGCGTCGTGACGTGCCCAGCACCAGCTGGGTGGCGTTCACTTGTCTCGCGAAATCCAGTAGCGCCGAAGGCACATCCTCGCCGGTGACGGTGTGCAGGCTCGCGCCCAGACCGTTGGCCAGGTCGCGCAGGCGGGTGAGCCGCTGCGTGGACACCCCGGCCAGGCCGTCACCGCGCACGACGTGCACCACGATCAGCTCGGCACTCGATTTGGCGGCGATGCGGCTGGCGCGCCGCACGATGGTCTCCGACTCCGGGCCGCCGGTCACCGCGACCACCAGGCGTTCGCGGGCCTCCCAGGTGTCGGTGATCTTGTGGTCTTCCCGATACTTGGCCAGGGCGGCGTCCACCTGGTCGGCCAGCCACAGCAGCGCCAGCTCGCGCAGCGCGGTCAGATTGCCGGGCCGGAAGTAATTGCGCAGGGCCGCATCCACTTTGGTGGCGGCATAGACGTTTCCGTGGGAGAGCCTGCGCCGCAAGGCCTCCGGGGTGATGTCGACCAGCTCGACCTGGTCGGCGGAGCGAACCACCCAGTCCGGCACGGTTTCCCGCTGCACCACGCCCGTGATCTGCTCGACCACGTCGTTCAGGGATTCCAGGTGCTGCACATTGACCGTCGAGACCACATCGACCCCGGCATCGAGCAGCTCCTGCACGTCCTGCCAGCGCTTCTCGTGCTTGCTGCCGGGCACATTGGTGTGCGCCAGCTCGTCGACCAGCACCACCGCGGGCGCGCGTCGCAGCACCGCGTCCACATCCAGTTCCGGCATGGTGGTGCCGCGGTACTCGATCATGCGCGGCGGAATTCGTTCGATCCCGGCCAGCATCTCGGCCGTCTTGGACCGCCCGTGCGTCTCGACCACCGCCGCGACCACATCGCGGCCACGCTCGATCCGCCGATGCGCTTCGGACAGCATCGAGAAGGTCTTGCCCACGCCGGGGGCAGCGCCGAGGTAGATCCGAAGTTGTCCGCGTTTCACTTGTCCATCATCGCGCGGGGTGCGCTCGAGCCCGGACGGGCCGCGCGCACGGTCACCTGATTCCTCTCGGCGGTGGCCAGCGCCCGCAGGCACAAGACGGCCCCGAGGAAGCCGAGGATCACCATCAGGGTGACAGCGAGATCCGGCACGTTCTGCTCCTTACTCATTACTGGGCGGTGGCCCGGCAGAGCGATTGGGCAGGCTCGGCCAGGTGTTTCCCTTTGTACGGGCGGGATTGCCGAAGTTCTGGTTCCTAACGGTTTCTTTACGACGCGACCGGTGGACGTTGACAACATCCGTGCGCGGCCACAACGATCGAGCGGGTGACCAGCAAACCCGACGCGGCGCAGCGCATGAGTGATCTCAGGCGGTTGCGTCGCGTGCGCGACCGGATCGACCGGGAGTACGCGCAGCCGCTGGATGTGGAGGCGCTCGCCCGCGACGCGCATATTTCGGCCGGGCATCTGAGTCGGCAGTTCCGGCTCGCGTACGGCGAATCGGTGTACAGCTATTTGATGACGCGGCGCATCGAGCGTGCCATGGCGCTGCTGCGGATCGGGGAGCTCAGTGTCACCGAGGTGTGTTTCGCGGTGGGCTGTTCGTCGCTGGGCACCTTCAGCACCCGTTTCACCGAACTGGTCGGCATGCCGCCCAGCGCCTATAAGCGGGAGGCGGAGGAGGAGACCGCGGGCATGCCCGCCTGCGTGGCGAAACAGGTGACCCGACCGATCAGGAATCGAGAAGCGCCAGCGGCCTCGCGGAAATTATCGTGAACCGCATGGACCTCACCATTCATCAGGCATATCTTCCGCAGGACGATCCGGAGGCCGCGCTGGCCTTCTACCGCGACACGCTCGGCTTCGAGGTGATCCAGGACGTCGGCTACAACGGGCTGCGCTGGATCACGGTCGCCCCGGTGGGGGGTGGTACGTCGATCGTGCTGCATCCGCCCGCCGCCGATCCGGGCATCACCGACGAGGAGCGCCGCACCATCACCGAGATGATGGCGAAGGGCACCTACGCCAGCATCAATCTGGCTACCCATGATCTGGATGGCGTCTTCGAGAAGTTGCAGGCCAGCGACGCCGCCGAGGTCGTGCAGGAACCGACCGACCAGCCCTACGGGATTCGGGACTGCGCCTTCCGCGACCCCGCGGGCAATATGGTGCGAATCAAGCAGCTGAGCTGAGCCACCACCTCTACCTCGACAGATGGAGCCACGATGAGCCCAGCCGCGAAGAAGACCACGGCTGCCCCGCACGACGCCGACAGCCATGACCTGATCCGCGTGCTGGGCGCGCGAGTGAACAATCTCAAGGACATCAGCATCGAGATCCCGAAGCGCCGGTTGACGGTGTTCACCGGCGTCTCCGGTTCGGGCAAGAGCTCGCTGGTGTTCAGCACCATCGCCGCGGAATCGCAGCGACTGATCAATGAGACCTACAGCACCTTCGTCCAGGGCTTCATGCCGACGCTGGCGCGGCCCGATGTGGATGTGCTCGACGGGCTGACCACCGCGATCATTGTCGACCAGGAGCGAATGGGGTCCGATCCGCGCTCCACGGTCGGCACCGCCACCGACGCCAATGCCATGCTGCGCATTCTATTCAGTCGGCTCGGGAAGCCGTATATCGGTTCGGCGCAGGCTTTTTCGTTCAATGTCGCCTCGATCAGCGGTGCGGGCGCGGTCGAGGTGAAGAAGAACGGCGCGACCGTGCGGGAGCGGCGCAGCTTCAGCATTACCGGCGGCATGTGCCCGCGCTGTGAGGGGCGGGGGTCGGTCAATGACATCGATCTGACGCAGCTGTATGACGAGACCAAATCGCTCAATGACGGCGCGCTCACCATTCCCGGCTACAGCATGGACGGCTGGTTCGGCCGGATCTTCAGTGGCTGTGGATTTTTCGATCCGGATAAGCCGATCAAGAAGTTCACCAAGCGTGAGTTGAACGATCTGCTCTACAAAGAACCGACCAAGATCAAGGTCGAGGGCATCAACCTCACCTATGAAGGCATCATCCCGAAGATCCGTAAGTCCATGCTGTCCAAGGATGTCGACGCCTTGCAGCCGCATATTCGGGCCTTCGTGGAGCGGGCGGTCACCTTCCAGATCTGCCCCGAGTGTGAAGGCACCCGGCTCAGCAAGGAAGCCCGATCCTCCAAGATCGAGGGGATCAGCATCGCCGATGCCTGCGCCATGCAGATCAGCGATCTCGCGGAATGGGTTGGCGGACTACATGAGCCGACCGTCGCGCCGCTGCTCGATTCGCTGAAGCACACCCTCGACTCGTTCGTGGAGATCGGGCTCGGCTATCTCTCGCTGAACCGGCCCTCGGGCACGCTCTCCGGCGGTGAAGCGCAGCGCACCAAGATGATTCGGCACCTGGGATCCTCGCTCACCGATGTCACCTATGTCTTCGACGAGCCCACCGCGGGCCTGCATCCGCATGACATTCAGCGGATGAACGAACTACTGCTTCGGTTGCGGGACAAGGGAAACACCGTGCTGGTCGTCGAGCACAAGCCGGAGACGATCGTGATCGCCGACCACGTCGTCGATCTCGGCCCGGGCGCGGGATCCGGCGGTGGCACCGTCTGTTTCGAGGGCGATATCGAGGGATTGCGGAGCAGCGACACCATTACCGGCCGCCACTTCGACGATCGCTCGGCTGTCAAGGATGCGGTGCGGAAATCCAATGGCGCGTTGAAGATTCGCGGTGCGAACGCGAATAACCTGCGGGCCGTCGACGTCGATATCCCGCTCGGGGTGCTGGCCGTGGTCACCGGTGTCGCCGGTTCCGGCAAGAGCTCCCTCGTGCACGGGTCGATCCCGACCGGTGATGGCGTGGTGTCGATCGACCAGGGCGCGATCAAGGGCTCGCGCCGCAGCAACCCGGCCACCTACACCGGACTCCTGGAGCCGATCCGCAAGGCCTTCGCCAAGGCCAATGGCGTGAAACCCGCGCTGTTCAGCTCCAATTCCGAAGGCGCATGCCCCAATTGCAATGGCGCGGGCGTCATCTACAGCGATCTGGCCATCATGGCGGGCGTGGCCACCACCTGCGAGGTGTGTGAGGGCAAGCGCTTCCAGGCCGCGGTCCTGGACTACAAGCTCGGCGGCCGCGATATCAGCGAGGTCCTGGCCATGCCGGTGGCCGAGGCCGAGGAATTCTTCGGTGCGGGCGAGGCACGCATACCGGCCGCGCACGCCATCCTCGAGCGGCTCGCCGATGTCGGGCTCGGCTATCTCACCATCGGGCAGCCGCTCACCACGCTGTCCGGCGGCGAACGCCAGCGGCTCAAGCTGGCCACCCATATGGGAGAGAAAGGCGGCATCTACATCCTCGACGAGCCGACCACCGGCCTGCACCTCGCCGATGTCGAACAGCTGCTGGGCCTGCTCGACCGCCTGGTGGATTCCGGCAAGTCGGTCATCGTGGTCGAGCACCATCAGGCCGTGATGGCCCACGCCGACTGGATCATCGACCTCGGCCCCGGCGCGGGCCACGACGGCGGCAAGATCGTCTTCGAGGGCACCCCCGCCGACCTGATCGCCGCCCGCTCCACCCTCACCGGCGAACACCTCGCGTCGTATGTCGGCCAGGGCGGTGCCGCCAAGAAGAAGCCAGCACCCAAGCGCGGCAAGTGAATTCGCGGCCGTCGCGGGAAGTAATGCGAGCCCGTGACGGCCGTCCCATCCGGCGCGAAGACTGTGCGGTCCAACACGCCCCGCCGGTCCATCGCAGCGGTCCCCCGAACGGCCGAGGGAGCGATGGTGGCGGATTATGTCCGATTTCCCCGCCATCATCGCTCCCTCAGCGCCAGCCGTCCGGGTGCGGCGGCCCTGCGGTGCCGTGTGAGAAGGGGTCCGGCGCGGTGGGCGTGCGGTGGGCGGGTGGCTATGCGGGGGCTGGAATTCCGGTCTTGATCGGGGTAAATCCGGAGGCGCGGGTGGGGGCGTACGTCCGGGGGCGTAGTGCGGAATACGGCGGTCGGCGCAGGCGCGGGCAGGGGGAGTCGGCCTACTCTGGGGGACAACGTGATTCCCTCCCCCTGATGGGACAGTTGCCATGACCGATTTCCAGCCCGCGCTGTACGGCCCGCCCACCGTGCGCGCCGGGACCGCGGAACGTGAGCAGGCGGCGGCAGCGCTCAGCAAACACTTCGCGGACGGACGGCTGGACGTCGGCGAGTACGACGAGCGTGTGGGCCGCGCCTATAGCGCCAAAACGGTCGGCGAGCTCGTGGAGCTGTTCACCGACCTACCCCAGCCCGCACCCCCACCGAGTGCGCCCATGGCTGCCGGTCCGATGCCGAATCGGCAGCGCCCCTGGCCGGTGCTGCCGGTGGCCGTGATCGCCGCGCTGGTGCTGGGGATCGTGATCATGGCGGTGACGCACGTGTTCCCGCTCTTCATTTTCCCGCTGCTGTTCTTCGCCTTCTTCCGTGGCCGCCGCATCGGGCGGTCGGAGTTCAGGCAGCGCCGCCGAATTCGATGAGGCTGCCCGAGGCGGCCAATTCGATTTCATCCCCCAGCGTGTGCTCCGCGACGCGTGAGACCACCGCGGCCGGGATGTCCTCCAGGTCGTAGGTGGCGTGCGCGTCTCGCGGCAGCACCACGCACAGCCCGCGTTCGAGTGCCGTGCGCGCGGTCGCGCTGACGCACATCTCCGACAGCAGTCCGCCGATCACCAGTCGCCGCACATTGTGCTTTTCGAGTAGCCCGCCGAGTTCCGGCTCCTCGAACCCGTCATCGGAGGACTTGCGGACGATCGCCTCGCCCGGAATCGCCAGCGGCAGTTCCCATCCGGGCTGCCCCGGCTCGTCCGCTTCCCCGACCGGCCCGTCATTCTGCAGGTGAATCACCAGCGCACCGGCCTCCCGCGCCTCGCGAAGCAGGCCGCTCACGGCCGCGACGAGTCGATCGGCCTCGGGTACTGCGGCGGCTCCTTCGAGGAAACCCTGTTGCATGTCAACGACAACGAGTGCTGTCGCGAGCTCGCCGTTTTCTCCCTTGCTCACGTCGTCCATCTATTCATGATCACCGAAACCGTCGGCGACTGATATGCATGGTCCGAAAGTCGGAACCGAGGTCACCATCGACTCGATCATGCTGGCCATGTCGATCTGCGCGGCCGTCCCATCCACCGGCCGCTGGATCGCGGCCGGTCGTCCGCAGTCTCCGTAGCGTCGGAAAAAGCGCTGGTCCCCGCGATCGCGATGACGGCATCATGATCACTGATCAGCCACTGCCCGCAGACGCAGCGGAGGTAGCGGATGGGTCCGTGGGCGGAGACGAGAGTCGGTGTGGGCCAGGCGCAGGCGGGGCAGGTGGCGTTCATGCACTCAGCCTGATGTAATGGGTCAGTGCATTTCAACCCTTACGGAGGCGCGGCGGCCGAACTGGCGGTCCGGCTGGTCAATGCGGACCCCGATGCGGATCTGCTCCAGCTGCTCGACGAGTCCGGCTACAAGCCGCTCCGCAGCCTGAACGCCGGGCAGATCGCCGAACTACGCCGCTGGATCGCCAGGCTCGACGAGGTCTTCACCGCGCCGAGCGTCGACCTTCTCAATGCCCTGCTGAGCGAAACGACCAGCCGCCCTTACATTTCCACCCACGACGGCCGCAAACCGCATATGCACTATTCCGACGAGTCGGCCCCCACCGATGAGCGCGTGAAGGCCTACACCGCGGCCGGTCTCGCCGAACTCTTCTGCGAGGACCCGGCCCGCATCGGCCGCTGCGCCCGGGACGGCTGCGGCATCGTCTTCGTCGACACCTCCCGCAATGGCAGGCGGCGCTTCTGCTCCACCCGATGCTCGACCCGGGTGCACGTGGCTCAGCATCGAGTCCGCGCCTCGGCCTGAATCCCGCTGCCCGCAATGGTTTCGGCGGTGCGCCCCCATTACGAGCATCGTGGCGGCGATGGCCAGGGGTTTCCGCCGATTTCGGACCGGCGGTGCGTCAGCGGGATTCCGGGGCGTGTTCCACCGCGTGCAGGGCCGCCAAGTATCCGAAGACGATGGCGGGGCCGATGGTCGCGCCTGGGCCCGCATAGGTGTGACCCATGACGGGGGAGCTGGCATTGCCTGCGGCGTACAGGCCTTCGATCAGGGTGCCGTCTTCGCGGAGAACGCGGCCGACGGTGTCGGTGACCAGGCCGCCCTTGGTGCCGAGGTCGCCCGGGACCAGTTTGGCCGCGTAGAACGGGCCGGTTTCCAGCGCACCGAGATTCGGGTTGGGGTGCTGGCGGGGGTCGCCGTAGTAGCGGTCGTAGGCGCTCTCGCCGCGCGCGAAGTCCTCGTCCTTGCCCTGGTGGGCAAAGATATTGAAGCGGGTGACGGTGGCCTGGAGCTTGTCGGCGGGGATGCCGAGTTTGTCGGCCAGCTCGGCAATGGAGTCCGCGCGAGTCAGCACGCCCGATTTGAACCAGCGGCCGGGCAGTGGCTGGCGCGGGGGCAGGCCCGCGAACAGGTAGCGGTTGCGATAGCGCTGGTCGAAAACCAGCCAGGCGGGGATGTTTTCGCCGGGGCCCTCGCCCTGCCCGTTCTCGCCGCCGTACATGCGGTGGGTGGCTTCCACATACGGCAGCGATTCGTTCATGAAGCGTTCGGCGCGATCATTGACGATGATGCTGCCGGGCAGATTGCGTTCGGCCAGGCAGAACCAGGGCTTGCGGTGCAGCGGGATGGATGGTCCCCACCAGGCATCATCCATGAAATCGATTGCCGCGCCGAGCGATTGGGCGGCGCGAATGCCGTCGCCGGTATTGGACTTGGCCCCGACCGTCCATTCGGTGCCGATCGGCTCGCGCTGGTACTGCTTGCGCATGGCGCCATTGTGTTCGAACCCACCGGCCGCGATCACCACGCCGCGACGCGCGGTGAGCACCCGGTCGACGCCCTCGTGTTCGACGATGACGCCGGTCACCCGGTCGTTCTCCGTGCGCAGTCCGACGAGCGGAGTATTCAGCAGCAGTGGGACATTCGCCTGTTGCAGGCCCACCCGCAGCATGGCGCTGAGCGCCTGACCGCGCGCCAGCAGATGCTGACGCAGCAGGTTGCCCTTCAGCCAGCGCGCGCCTATGCGGATCGCACGGAACGGTGCGCGCGGATTGCGCAGGCCCAGGTGCACCTGCCGGAAGTCGGCCTGGGTCAGGATGAAGTTCTTGGGAGCCTTGGCGTAATCCGGTGCGAGGGTGGCCAGTTCCGCGCCGAGCGCCTTGGCGTTGTACGGCGTGGGCTCGATCGACCGGCCGTGCGCGCGACCGCCCGGTGCCTCCGGGTAGTAATCGGAGTAGCCGGGCACCCACTGCATGCGCAGCGGCGAGTTCTGGATCAGGAACTCGAGCGCCTCCGGCCCGCGATCGATATAGGTGTCGACGCGTTCGGCATCGGCGTACTCGCCGATAATGTCGGTCAGATAGGTGCGGGCGGCCTCGGTGTCATCGGCCGGAGCCTGTTGCCGCAGAACGGAATTGCCGGGAATCCAGACGCCGCCGCCGGACAGGGCGGTGGATCCGCCCCAATGCTCGGACTTCTCGACGATGACCGCGCTCAGGCCATGGTGTGCGGCGGTGAGGGCGGCGGCCATGCCCGCCGCGCCGGATCCGACCACGATCAGATCGTAGGTGTCGGGCTCAGTGTCGTTCTGCATATCTCTACCTGTGTTCTTCTGTGGTGAATTCAGTTGTGACGCACGATGTTCAGCGCCAGCGCGTGTCGAGAACCGCGCTGAGCGCCCCTTCGACGCACACCGCCAGTGACGCCCCCCGGTGGTGTGGGCTGCGCAGCCATTGCAGATAGCCGAATTCGGCGGCCGCGAGCATGAGGTGCACCAGCAGCCCGGGACTGTTGTCGGCCTCGGGGTCGCGCGACATACGTTGTGCGACAAGCTCGACCAGCCTGCTGCGATGCTCCGGCGTGATCAATGCGACGCGATCGAGCAGATGCGGCGCGGTGCGGAATGCGGCCCGCCAGGCTTCGAGATCCTCGGCGGGCTGGGTGGTGGATCGAGTCAGGATCGCTTGCGAGAGCGCCACATCGGCGGGCTCGGTGCCCGGCCGCTCCTCCAGGAGCGCGGCAATGCCCGCACCACCCTCGCGGACCGGATCCAGCAGCAGGTCCTCCTTACTGCGGACATGCCGGAAATACGTACTCGGCGAGATCCCGGCGGCGGCGGCGATCTGCTCGGTCGTCACCCCGTCGAAGCCCGTGCTGGAGAACAGCTCGAAGGCGGCTCGCTGAATATCGGCCCGGATCTGACGTCGTTGCCGCTCACGTAGTGACACAAGAGCGAGTATCTCCGTACATGACAGAGACTGTCAACTAGCAAGATCCTCTCGCGACAGTGCTTGCGACACACCGGGCGGACCTGTAAGTGGAGCGTCAAGGCGGAGCTTTGGCACGCTAAGAAGTCGTAAACAACCTCTATTTCGTGCTGATCGGACGCTTGACTCGCTCCCGGCGCATCTGAGATGCGTCACCGCAGAAGAGAGGTTTTTCAAACATGTCCGTCGTGGTGTTCACGGTGCTGACAGTGGCGATCTTCGCCCTGCTCGGCCTGATCCAGCGCGGGGTCGAGCGGCTGTGACTCAGAACGTGATCGGTCTGATTCTGGCTGCCGGCATTGCCGTGTTTCTAGTGGCAGCGCTGCTGTTCCCGGAAAGGTTCTAAGTGAGCACGACTACCGCAGGGATCCTTTTCGCCGGATCCCTGATACTCGCGCTGGCTGTGGTCCATGTGCCGCTCGGCGACTACATGTACCGGGTGTACAGCGGCGACAAGCATTCCAAGCTCGAACGCGGCATCTACCGCGTGATCGGGGTGAAGCCCGGCGTCGAGATGACCTGGGCCGTGTACGCGCGCAGCGTGCTGGCCTTCTCCGCCGTGAGCATTCTGTTCCTGTTCTTCCTCCAGCTGATTCAGGGCAAACTGCCGTTGCACCTGAACGATCCGGGCACCGAGATGACCCCGGCGCTGGCCTGGAATACCGCCGTCAGCTTCGTGACCAATACGAACTGGCAGAACTACGCCGGTGAATCGACACAGGGTCACCTGGTGCAGATGGCCGGGCTCGCGGTGCAGAACTTCGTGTCCTCCGCGGTGGGCATCGCGGTGGCGGTCGCGCTGGTGCGCGGCTTCGCCCGGCGGCACACCGGCGATCTGGGCAACTTCTGGGTGGATCTGGTGAGGGGAACCATCCGGATTCTGCTGCCGCTCGCCTTCGTGTTCGCCATCGTGCTGGTCGCCGGTGGCGTGATCCAGAACTTCCATCTCAATGATCAGGTGACGCAGACGGTCACCGGTGGCACACAGACGCTTCCGGGTGGTCCGGTCGCGAGCCAGGAAGTGATCAAGGAGCTCGGCACCAATGGTGGCGGCTTCTACAACGCCAACTCGGCGCATCCGTTCGAGAACGCGACCGCGTGGACGAACTGGATCGAGATCTTCCTGCTACTGGTGATCAGCTTCTCGCTGCCGCGCACCTTCGGGCGCATGGTCGGCAGCAAGAAGCAGGGATACGCCATTGCCGCGGTCATGTCGACCCTGGCCATCCTGAGCCTGACGCTCATGAACGTCTTCCAGTTGCAGCATCACGGCACCGTGCCCACGGCCATCGGCGCCTCGCTCGAGGGCGTGGAAACCCGCTTCGGCGTGAGCGATTCGGCGACCTTCGCCACCGCGACCACGCTGACCTCGACCGGTGCGGTGGACTCGTTCCACGACTCGTACACCAGCCTCGGCGGCATGATGACCATGTTCAATATGCAGCTCGGTGAGGTCGCGCCCGGTGGTACCGGCTCCGGTCTCTACGGCATGCTGATCCTGGCGGTCATCACGGTATTCATCGCGGGCCTGATGGTCGGCCGCACACCGGAATACCTGGGCAAGAAGATCACGCCGCGCGAGATCAAGCTGGCGGCGTCGTACTTCCTGATCAGTCCGCTGATCGTGCTGGTCGGCACCGCGACGGCCATGGCCATGCCCGGGCAGCGCGCCGCAATGGCGAACTCGGGGCCGCACGGGTTGTCGGAAGTGTTGTACGCCTTCACTTCCGCGGCCAATAACAACGGTTCCGCCTTCGCCGGTCTGTCCGGCAATACCGAGTGGTACAACACCGCGCTCGGGCTTGCCATGGTGTTCGGCCGGTTCCTGCCGATCATTTTCGTTCTCGCACTGGCCGGTTCACTGGCCCAGCAGGGCACGACACCGGAATCGATAGGCACGCTCCCGACGCATCGGCCGCAGTTCGTCGGCATGGTCGTCGGCGTGACCATCATCCTGGTCGCCCTGACCTTCCTGCCCGCGCTGGCGCTCGGGCCGCTCGCCGAAGGAATCCACTGAAATGTCTGCTCCCACCATCGAAAACGTGACAGCCGAAGAGGCTTCGTCGCACCAGGGGCGGGTGTCCAGCGGTCTGTTCGATCCGCAGATGCTGGTGAAGTCGTTGCCGGACGCCTTCCGCAAGCTGGACCCGCGCTCGCTGTGGCGCAATCCCGTCATGCTGATCGTCGAGCTCGGCGCCGCGTGGTCGACCATCCTGGCGATTGCCGACCCGTCGTTCTTCGGCTGGGCGATCGTCGTATGGCTCTGGGCCACCGTGCTTTTCGCCAACCTGGCCGAGGCCGTCGCCGAGGGGCGCGGCAAGGCGCAGGCCGATACGCTGCGAAAGGCCAAGACCGACACCGTCGCTCGTCGCCTGGTGGATTGGTCGCCGGGTGCCCCCGTGGTCGAGGAGAAGGTCGCCGCGGCCGATCTCCAGCGCGGTGACTTCGTGGTCGTCGAGGCCGGACAGGTCATTCCGGGTGACGGCGATGTCGTCGAAGGCATTGCGTCGGTGGACGAATCGGCCATTACCGGTGAATCCGCGCCCGTCATTCGCGAGTCCGGCGGCGACCGTTCCGCGGTCACCGGCGGCACCACCGTGCTGTCGGACCGGGTCGTCGTCAAGATCACTCAGGAGCCGGGCGGCAGCTTCATCGACAAGATGATCGCGCTCGTCGAGGGCGCGTCGCGGCAGAAGACGCCGAACGAGATCGCGCTGAACATCCTGCTCGCCGCGCTCACCATCATTTTCGTGTTCGCGGTGGTGACGCTCCAGCCCCTGGCCATCTACTCCAAGATCAGCCTGCCGGGCGTGCCGGACAGCATCTCGCTCAATGGTGACGGCATCAGCGGCATCGTCATGGTCTCGCTGCTGGTCTGCCTGATTCCGACCACCATCGGCGCGCTGCTCTCGGCCATCGGCATCGCCGGTATGGACCGGCTCGTGCAGCGCAATGTGCTGGCCATGTCCGGTCGTGCGGTCGAGGCCGCCGGTGACGTGAACACGCTGCTGCTGGACAAGACCGGCACCATCACCCTGGGTAACCGTCAGGCGTCGGAGTTCGTGCCGATGCCGGGCGTCACCGAGGATGAGATGGCCGATGCCGCACAGCTTTCCAGCCTCGCGGACGAGACCCCCGAGGGTCGCTCCATCGTGGTGTACGCCAAGACCGCGTACAACAAGCGCGAGCGCACGCCGGGCGAGCTGACCGGTGCCACCTGGGTGGAATTCACCGCCCAGACCCGCATGTCGGGTGTGGACCTGTCCGATGGACATCAGCTGCGCAAGGGTGCGGCCAGCGCCGTCACCGAATGGGTGCGCCTGCACCACGGCGATGTTCCGGAGGCGGTCGGTCAGGCCGTGGACGGCATCTCGGCGTCGGGCGGCACGCCGCTGGTGGTCGCGGAGATCAAGGACGGCAAGGCCCGGTTGATCGGCGTCATCCATCTCAAGGATGTGGTGAAGCAGGGCATGCGGGAGCGCTTCGACGAGATGCGCAAGATGGGCATCCGCACCGTCATGATCACCGGCGATAATCCATTGACCGCCAAGGCGATCGCCGATGAGGCGGGCGTGGACGACTTCCTCGCGGAGGCGACTCCCGAGGACAAGCTCGCGCTGATCAAGAAGGAGCAGGCCGGTGGCCGCCTGGTCGCCATGACCGGTGACGGCACCAATGACGCGCCCGCGCTCGCGCAGGCCGACGTGGGTGTCGCCATGAACACCGGAACCTCCGCCGCCAAAGAGGCGGGCAATATGGTGGATCTGGACTCCGACCCGACCAAGCTCATCGAGATCGTCGAGATCGGCAAGCAGTTGCTCATCACTCGCGGTGCGCTGACCACGTTCTCCATCGCCAATGACATAGCCAAGTACTTCGCGATCATTCCCGCGCTGTTCGTGGCCCTGTTCCCCGGCCTGGACACCTTGAACATCATGCGGCTGCACAGTCCGCAGTCGGCGATCCTGTCGGCGGTCATCTTCAATGCGATCGTCATCGTGGCATTGATTCCGCTGGCATTGCGCGGCGTGAAGTACACGCCGGCCGCGGCCTCGAAGTTGTTGAGCCGCAACCTGTCCGTCTATGGCGTGGGCGGCATCATCGCCCCGTTCATCGGCATCAAGCTGATCGACCTCATCGTCCAATTCCTCCCCGGGATGTCCTGAAATGCGCATGTCAACTTGGATCCGGCAACATGTGGCCGCACTGCGCGCGCTACTGGTTCTCACGGTGATCACCGGAATCGCCTATCCACTGGCGGTTTTCGCGGTGGCGCAGATTCCCGGCCTGAAGGACAAGGCGGAGGGTTCGCTCATCGAATCCGGCGGAAACACGGTGGGCTCCAGCCTGATCGGGCAGTCCTTCACCGACGACAAGGGCAATGCGCTGGTGCAGTACTTCCAGAGCCGTCCCTCCGCGGCGGGTGCGAGCGGCTACGACCCGACCTCCTCCTCGGCCAGCAATCTGGGCCCGGAGAACATCGTGGACAGTGCGCCTGACAAGACCGGCCTGCTGACCACGGTGTGCACCCGCAGCAAGACCATCGGCGACCTGGACGGCGTGAACGGCATCCGGCCGTTCTGCACGCCGGGCGGGGTCGGCGCGGTGCTGTCCGTGATCGGGCCGCGCGAAGCCAATGGCGAGGTCGAGCACCCGACCAAGGTGGTCAGCGTCAATGAGTTCTGCTCGGTGACCAAGAATCCGTTCCTGGCCGAGTACGAGGGCGTGAAGGTGGAATGCGCCGTCGACGGCGAGGACTACTCGATCGGCCGCATCGTGCCGATTCGCGGTGACGCACCGGCCGAGTCCGCGGTGCCCGCCGATGCCGTCACCGCCAGCGGCAGTGGCCTGGACCCGCACATCTCCCCGGAGTACGCGGCCATCCAGGAGGCGCGAATCGCCAAGGCGCGCGGGGTTTCCGTGGATCAGGTCCGCGCGCTGGTGGATGCGCACACCGACGGCCGCACTCTCGGCTTCATGGGTGAGCCGCGCGTGAACGTGGTCGAACTCAACCTGGACCTGGACGGCAAATACCCGTTCAAGGCCTGATCACAACAAACGCCCGAGCTTGCTCGGTGCGCCGGGGCCACAGTCGCTTCGCTCACGAGAGCGCCTGTGGCCCTCGGCATTTCATAGCTATGGGGTGCAGAGGGTGGGGTTGGGAAGTTCGGTGCAGGGTGTGTTGCCGTAGGAGCGCAGGACATCCTTGCCGGTGTCATCGGTGAGGTAGCGCAGGAAGGCCGCGGCGAGGGAGTCGGCGGGGAGTTCGCCATTGCTGTAGGCGTATTCGACGCTCCAGAACGGGTAGGAGTGATCGAGGACCTGTTCGCGGGTGGCGGACTTGCCCTCGATGCTCACCGTGTGGATGTCGGAAGCCTTTGCCGCATCGGAGTATTCGCTGTAGCCGATCGATCCCGGCAGGGCGGCGACGGTCTTGAGCATGTCCTTGGTGACCGGGGCCTCGCAGAAGGCGGGGCCGGGCGGCTTGTTCACCTCGATGGACTTACAACTGGTGGCGGGCGGCGCAGGGGGCTGCTCGTCACCCAGCAGGCGGCGGAAGGTTTCCCGGGTGCCGGAACCCAGGGTCCGATTGATCACGCGCACCGGCAGATCCGGGCCGCCGACCAACTGCCAATTGTCCACCCGGCCTGCGAATATATCGCGGATCTGCTGGGTATTGAGGTCGCGCAGGTTCACGTCCTGGTTCGCGATCATGGTGAACACGGACAGGGCCAGGGTGCGGGGGATCAGCTTCTGGTAGCCGACGCCCTTGGGGCCGTCGGAGACGGCGAGCAGGTCCGGATTGACACCCTCTTCGTCGACGCGATTCAGGCCGCGCTCGCTGCCATCGAATTCGAAGACGAAATCGGCTCCGGGACAACGCTTGCGGTACGCGGCGGCGGCATCCCGCATCGCGGGTTCGAAGGCGGTGGACCCGACCAGGGTGAGTTTTCCACTCGCACAATCCGAGGCGATCGGCGCATCGTCGGTGTTCAGCCCGACTATGTACTGCACCGCGACCACCGCGACCAGAAAGCCCACCAGGGCAATGAGTCTCGGGGAGTTCCCGACCCGGCTGCGGGTCTCGGCGAGCCGCCCGCCCTTGATCTTCCCGCGCACCGTCGGCGTCGGGTATTCGCCCGCGCCCGCCGTGCGTTGCAGGATCGCCAGAATCTTGTAATGGTCGCCGCGATTCATCGGCACCTTCGGCAGGTCGATGAAGCCGACCCGGTGCCCGGTGTCCTCGCGGGCCGCGATGCCGGTGCCGGGGCGCAGCGAATCGCCCATGCCGTCATCGCTGAGCTCGGTCACGGCCATGCCGATGACCCGCCTGTGCGGGAAGGTGATGTGCAGTCCGACCGGCTCGGAGTCGGGCACGGCGTAATCGCTGGAGTCGATATCGGTCGCGCCATTGTTCTCGATGCGCATGAGGACCACCGACAGGTCCTGCAGTTCCGGCGCGGATCCCGAACCGTCGGGCCGCAATTGGGGGAGGACGCCCGGGAACACCGATTCGATCTCACCGGTGACCGGAGTGTCCATCTGCACCCGATAGCCGAGTCTCTTGCGCCCCACCAGGACGAATTCCCAGACGAATGCCAAGACCGGCACCGCGATACCGATGATCGCGAGCACGATCTCGATGGGAAAATCCTTCACCGAAACCCCGAATTCCCTTGTCTGCCTACATTGTCGGTTTACCATTCAGGACGGGGTGGCGACGGCGCAAGTTGTTGGGCAAGAGTTAACCGTCCGGCCAGGTCGTATGGATTCGGTAAAGATGCCGGGCCATTGCGTCCGTACGCCGTCAACACCCATCGTCACCCCGCCGATTCGGGCATAGCGTCGGATTATGGACGAGCGGGCGGACGAGTTGGCCGCATTACGTGAGTTGGTGAATCATCGGGGCGTGGTCGAGCTGCTCGACCTGCTCGCCGAGGGGCCGGATACGGTGCGCGAATTGCACGCCACCCTGGGCATGCGCAGGCTGGGGGTGTCGCGGGCATTGCAGGTGCTCGCCGCGCGCGGACTGGTGCGGGCCGAGTTCACCGGCAGCTGGGATGAACCCTGCGATATCACCGGCCCGATCGAGCTGACCGAAAATGGCTGGCGCACAGTTGAATTGCTGGCCAGTTTCGCGGTCTGGGAATCGCTCCACAATCACGATTCCGTCCGCGACCTCTAGCTCACCACCAGCCCAGCAATGGCTGCAACTGCCGTCCCAGCTCGGTGGCCAGGGAGCGCGAATAGCTTGCGGTCAAATGGTGTTCGTCGTGATAGACGAGAATATTGCCCTCCACCACCGCGCACTCGTCGGGTTCGCAGACGGCATTGTTCAGGTCCAGCAGATGGACATTCGGGTTGGCGGCGGCGGGCTCGGCGGCCGGATTCACCGCGGACAGCGCATCGGTGCGCTTCAAACCACAGCTGACCCGATTGCCGCCACTGGCCAGGCAATCGATGGCGCGGTAGCGAATGCCATTGCGGCGCAACCACGGTGTATCGCGCATGGCGAGCACGTTCAGGCCGCGATCCGAGAGCGCCGACCAGACATCCACATAGTCCTGCGGGGTCTCGTCGCCGCCATTGTCGGACGGGCGGGTGCCGGTGGTGAACACCCAGTCCGGGCGTTCGGCGCCGAGCCGGTCGATCACGTCGGCCGACCAGTCCTTGCAGTCCGGATTGTTCTGGCCCTTGTACATGGGCTCCTCCGCCACGGTCAGCGGGCAGCCCATCTTCAAGTACACGACAATGCGGAAGCGGTACTGCTCGCCGAGGATCTGCAAGGCCGGAATCCAATGCTCGGCATGGGAATTGCCGACCACGGCAATGGTGCGGTGCGCGTCCACGTCGCCGTAGACGCAGGTGACCACCGCGCGGGTGTCGAAGTCGGAGATGCAGCCGTCGCGGGTCGGATACGCGATATCGGCGGGAGCCTCCTCGACCGTCGGCCGCATGGGCGCGCGCGGCACCAGCGCACCCTCGGTCAGGGCCAGCGCACCCGGATATTTGGCCGGATCCAGCTCGCCCACCGCATGCGCCTTCGCGCTATTGCTCCACTGCCAGGCCAGCGTCGAGCCGAGCAGCAGCACGCCGACGGTGCTGACCGCGACACCGGCCAGCATGCGGGTGCGCGCCGGGGTGGTGGGCGTCGCGCGCAGGCGCAGCGGTTCCTCCACGAAACGGTGTGTGCCGTAGGCCAGCACCAGCGAAACCAGGATGATGACCAGGCCGCCGAGCGCACCGGCGTCGCGTTGATGCCGTTCGCCCAGGTAGAAGATGAGAATCGGCCAATGCCACAGGTAGAGCGCGTAGGCGAAGGAACCGAGCGTGACGATCGGGCCGCTGGCCAGCAGGCGATTGACTGCGGGCTGCCCGACGGTATCGCGACCGGCTCCGGCCAGAATGAGCGCGACCGTGGCGGTCACCGGGATCAGTGCGGCCGGGCCGGGGAAGACCGCCGAACCGTGTACCAGCCACCCGCACGCCACAATGGCCGCGATACCCGCCCAGGCGAACGCCTCCCGCACCGGGCGGGGCAAATTGATGTAGGGAGCCGCCAAGGCCAGCAGCCCGCCCGCCAGGGGCTCCCAGGCGCGGGCGACGGTGTCGTAGTAGTTCCAGCCCTGCTGCGTCGAAACGCCGTGCGCGGCATGCCAGAACGAGGCCAGCGCGAGCGCGAGGAACACCACGCCCAGCGCGAGCCGCGGCAATCCCGCCGGTCCGATCCTGCGCAGCACCGGATGGGAAGGGCCCAATCGCAGGGCGAGGGCGCGGGCGGAGTGCCGGGTGATCCAGGTGACCGTCGCGATCAGGAGCAGCAGCACCAGATACATCTGGCCCTGCACCGACATGGACCACAGGTGTTGCAGCGGGCTCACCGACGGGTCGGCGGCCAGGTAGTCCGACCAGGACAGCGCCAGATACCAATTCTGGTAGTAGAACAGCGATGCCACGGTCTGGGCCGCGATATCGGACCAGCGGGTGTGGGGGAGCAGCACCACGGTCGCGACCACCACGGCGGCCAGCACCACCACCATGGCGGGCAGCAGCCGCCGCAGCGTGCGGCGAATGGTGGCGGGTACACCCACCGGGCCGGAATCGGAGCGGCGCACCAGCATGCCGGTGAAGAAGAAACCGGACAGCACCAGGAACACGTCCACGCCGCCGGAGACGCGTCCGGCCCAGATGTGGAAGGCGACCACGAGGGCGATGGCTATGCCGCGTAGCCCGTCCAGATCGGTGCGATAGGCCCCGGGACCGGGGTTTCGCACCGGTGCGGCCTGAGGGTCGCTGTCCGGCGCGGTGTGCGCGGGCCGATCGGTGTGGGATAAGGACATGGCGGCGACCATTCTCGTAGTGGTTGCTCGAAATTTCCCAATCGCCACCCAGATCTTGACCGTAATGTGGCCTTCGTCGCGGTCAGCAGGGCCTTCCGCCCGGTTCAGGCGAAGGCGAAATACCGTAGCCAGAGGTACGGCGCGGCCACCGCGACGGTGATCGCGGTCACCACGATGCCCTTGCGGGTGAATTCCCAGAACGAGATGGGATGGTCCGAACGCCGCGCGATCCCCAGCATCACCACATTCGCGCTCGCGCCCACCGCGGTCAGATTGCCGCCGAAATCCGCGCCCAGCGCCAGCGCCCACCACAGCGTCTGCGACTGCGCGTCATGGCCGAGGGAATCCACCAGTTCCGCCACCAGCGGGCTCATGGTGGCGACATAGGGGATGTTGTCGATGATGCCGGACAGCAGCGCCGACACCACCAGGATCAGCATGGTGGCGACCAGGGCATTGCCGCCGGTGAGTTCGGTGGCGGATTTCGCGAGTCGTTCTATCACACCGGTTTTCACCAATGCGCCGATCATCACGAACAGGCCCGCGAAGAACAGCAGCGTCTCCCATTCCACCGCCGCCAGGTAATCCCGTTGCGGCAGACCGGAAACCAGCACCAGCACGCCCGCGCCGAGCAGCGCCACCAGGGCGGGTTCGAGCCCGAAGATCGGGTGGCCGAAGAATCCGGCGAAGACCGCGGCCAAGACTATTCCGCACTTGATCAGCAGTTTCGGATCGCGAATGGCCTCGCGCTCATCGAGTTGCATGATGTCGGCGGCGCGTGCGGGATCGACGGTGAACGAACCGCGGAACAGACGCGGCAGGATGAGCGTGAACACGGCCAGTTCGATCAGCACGATCGGGGTCATATTGACCACGAAGTCATTGAACGACAAGCCCGCCCGGCTGCCGATGATGATATTGGGCGGATCGCCGATCAGGGTCGACGCGCCGCCGAAATTCGAGGCCAGCACCTCGGCGATCAGGAAGGGGACGGGCGGGACGTCCAGGCGCTCGCACACCAACATGGTGACCGGGGCGATGAGCAGCACGGTGGTCACATTGTCGAGGAAGCCCGAGGCCGTGGCGGTGATGAGTGTCAGCAGGATCATGACCCGCAGCGCGGAACCCTTGGCGCGCTTGGCCGCCCAGATCGCCGTGTACTCGAAGACGCCGGTCTGGCGCAGCACGCCGACAATGATCATCATGCCGAGCAGCAGGAACACGACATTCCAGTCGATGCCGGTCTCATGGGAGAAGAAGACATCGTCCGAGCTCATGATGCCGAGCGCGATCACCACGCCCGCGCCCGCCAGCGCGGCCGTGGTCTTGTGCACGCGTTCCGACGCGATCAGCAGATAGGCGACCGCGAAGACGCCGATGGCCAGGACGGTCATGCCGACCGCCCCGGCGGGCTCAATTGTTCAACGCCACTTCCAGCAAACGCGAGGAGGTGATCACACCGAGCAGCTTCTTGCCGTCCAGCACCGCCACCAGCGGCGTCTTGAACTTGGCCATGAGCGCCGCCACCTCGACGATATTGTCGTCCGCCTTCGCGGCCGGAATCTGGCTGAGCCGCTCCGGAATCACATCCCGGACCTTCTTGCCGAGCAACCGGCTCACCACCTGACCGCACATGGTCTCCGGCAGCACCCCCGCCAGCGACGGATCGTCCTGCACATACTTCGGCACGATGAACAGCACCACCTGCGAGGCGGGTAGCACCGCCTGCGGACAGCCATCGGCGCTGACCACCAGAATCCCGGGAAGCCGATGCTCGGCCAGCAGTCTCGCCGCGTCGATAGCGTCGGAGTCCATATCGATCACCGGGTATTCCTCGGCCATCTGAGCGGCATGCATATGTGCAGGATACGACGCTGCGCCGTAGATTCACGCGAGCAGAATACGTCAAGATCGAATACCGCAACGTCACCGAAACTCCCAGGTCGGACCCTACGATCCGAGTTTTCGGATCGGCCGACCAGACTTCCCGGCACACCACAAGAGGTAAGGCCGTAAGGATATCCCCGTCCCGGCCTACCATCGAAATCGTGAGCAGAGCCGACCTGGGCGCAAAACTGTTGCGCACCCGCTGGTTTGTCCGAGCCCCCATCGGATTGTTCCGAGCCCGACTGGGTTTCGTCTTCGGCCACCGCCTGCTCCTGCTCGAACACACCGGCCGCAAAACCGGCGAGTCCCGCTACGTGGCCCTCGAAACCGTGTCCCGCCCAACCCCCGACACGATCGTCATCGCCTCCGGCTTCGGCACCAAGGCCCAGTGGTACCGCAACCTCACCGCGAATCCCGCCTGCCGGGTCAGCATCGGCCTGCGCCACCGCGTCCCGGCAACCGCCCGCACGCTCGCCCTCGACGAGTCCGAACTCGTTCTGGCCGAATACAAACGGACCCACCCCGCCGCCTACCGCGAACTGAGCGGCGTCATCGAAGCGGCGATCGGCGGCAGCATCGACGATGTCCCGCTGGTGGAGCTGACCCTGCACAGCCTCAGCAGCTGAGCTCGTACACCCGATACGGGCTCCGGATCACGGGGTACGAAACATTCCGGACCGCAACGCCTCCCGCCGTCCGCCCGCATTCCGTTCCGCCGTGTGCGTGCCCGTGCACCGCGAGTTGGGCCCCACCGCCATCGACTGCCTCACCCAGGTCATGGCACCCCAATCCCGGGAAGATCTTGGGTGGTTCGCCGACGAGGGTGTCGACAACGGGGGCGAAGTGCATGAGCGCCACCCGAATATCGCACGCGAGGGTCTCCAGCGCCGCCCGCAACCGAATCGCGTCGGCAGGCCCCCGCCTATATCGCTCCCGATGCTCGAGACTCCCCTCATCCGGATTTCCGGGGTACCCGGGAAACCCGCCACTCCCGCCCATCACCCCGGCGATCCCGACCCGTATCCCCTTGACCCCGAGGGTGATCGAATCCCCATCCAGCATGTGCACCCCCACGCCTTTGAGCATGGTCGCAATCCGATACCCCAACCGCCGATCATGATCGTGATTCCCCAGCACTCCCACCATCGGCACCGGCACGTCCACAATCTCCGCACACAGCGCGTCCGCATCCCGCAAAGACCCGCCGTCGGTCAAATCCCCAGCCAGCAAAAGCATGTCGGCGTGCTCCCCAACCCCGAGCAGCGCCTCCCGAAACCGCCCCCGGATCCGATCACTCATATGCAGATCGCCCACCGCCGCAATCCGCACCACCCCGGAGTTCCCCTCGAACCTGCCGCTCACCCCGTCAGCCAGCCACACCCCACACCCACTGTCAATTCCTTTGGCCCCGCCGCCCCGGCACCGGCCGCGCTCGCCGCGCCATCCACTTCATGGATCCCCGCAGCGAGAGCCCCGGCGAATCACTCAGCCGAGTCCGCATGCACGAATTCGGCCTCCCCATACCGGAGCTGCAAACAACGGTCCTGAACCGGACCTGCGTCTTCATCGCCCGAGTCGACTTCTGCCTCCCCACCCTCGGCGTAATCGGCGAATTCGACGGCCGATCCAAATACGGCCGCCTCCTGAAGCCCGGCGATTCCACCGCAGACGCCGTCTACAACGAAAAGCTCCGCGAAGATGCCCTCCGCGCCCTCGGCACCCAAGTCGTCCGCTGGACCTGGCCAGACCTCACCGACTTCACCGCGGCAGCGAACCGCTGGCGCACCGCCATAACCCGAGCCACCAAAGCCCCGCCGCCCCAATGGCGAATTCGCTGACTTCACCTACTTTTCCTGGTCTTTGCTCACGCAATTGCATGGGTGAAGACGTGGAAACGTGGGTGAAGTCGATCAGGTTTGTAGGTGGACCGGTGGGGTGTCGTGGAGGCGGGGGATGAGTGTTTTTCGCCAGAGCTCCAGTAGGGGTGCGCCTATGGCGGTGGGGCCCAGCCAGGCGATGAGTTCGGATGCGCCGTAGAGCGGGCCGTCGAGCGCGAAGCTGACCACGACCGTGGCGGTGATCAGGGCTATGTAGGAGCCACCCAAGCCGTGCACATAGGCATGAGTCCAGGCCTCGGGGCGGAAGAGGGCGTAGCGGCCGAGAACTGCCAAGGCGAAGGTCAGGGCCGAAACGGGGATCAGCCACCACAGGTCGGTGCGCCGCACCAGGACCATCCAGGTGGCTGTAATACACACGGCGGCAGTGATTCCCAGGTACCAATAGCCAAGAGTGCGCGCCCACGTATGGCGGCGCGTATCGGCCCAGCCAACCACCGGCCCCAAGAGCAGCCCCGCGGTTCCGACAACTATGTGTGCGCCAACCAGCACTGCATACCCAGTCATGGCCTACTCCGGTAGTCAGTCGACGAGTGTTCGATCATGCAGGTAAACGTCGAGTAGACCCCTGCATGGTTGAACACTCAGCGGGTGCGGTGGGGGGTGCATGCCTTGGATTCCCAGCCCATGAGGGCTCGGAAGGCCAGGACTGCGCCCCAGGGGCCGATTACCCAGATCGGCCAGGGGTAGGTGAATTCGCCTGCGGCCATGGAGATCACGGCCCAGATGAAGAGGCAGAGGAGGCCTACGCCCAGCCAGGCGCTGCCTTCTATGCGCTGCCAGATGGGGAAGCGGGTGCGGGAAGTGCTTTTGGTGGCAGCCGGTTTGGTCAGGTTGGGCAGGTCTTGCAATACCTGTTGCAGGTCTTCGCGGGTGGCGGTGCCGTAGACCTGGGCGAGGCGTTCGTTGTATTCGATGGCGTCGAGGCGGCCGTCGGACATGTGACGGCCGAGCAGTTCCGCTACCTGGGCGCGCTCGGCGTCGGAGGCGCGGGTGCCGGTGGTGATGTCCATGTCGATCCTCCAGGAGATGTTCCACTATGGAACGTGTAAATCTCATGGTAAACCTCCACAATGGAATGTCAAGCAAGGGAAAGTGAAGGCGGGTGACAGCACATTTGCCAGCGGGTGGGATACGGTGAGAGAGTTAGCACCAGTTCTCATACAAGGAGTCATCGTGGATCTGGACTGGTCCCCCGCCGATCTGGCGTTTCGCGACGAAGTACGCAACTTCCTCGACGAAAAGTTAACCGACGATCTCCGGCGTGCCGGTCGATTGTCGACGAGCGTCTACCCCGACCACGAAGCCAGCATGGAGTGGCAGCACATCCTCCATGAGCGCGGCTGGGCCGCCCCCGCGTGGCCCGCCAAGTACGGCGGCTGCGAGTGGAGCCTCACCCAGCACTACATCTTCGGGCGCGAATGCACCCTCGCGGGCGCGCCGAACCTGTCGCCCATGGGCATCCGGATGGTCTCGCACGCCATCATGGCATTCGGCACCCCGGAGCAGAAGGACTTCTTCCTGCCCGGCATCCTCACCGGCGAGGTCTTCTTCTGCCAGGGCTATTCCGAGCCCGAGGCCGGATCGGATCTGGCTTCGCTGTCCATGGCCGCGGTCGACGACGGTGACGACCTGGTGGTCACCGGCTCCAAGATCTGGACCACGCACGCCACCGAAGCCAATTGGATCTTCGCCCTGGTGCGCACCTCCAAGCAGGCCAAGAAGCAGCAGGGCATCACCTTCCTGCTCATGGACATGCGCACCCCGGGCATCGAAATCCGGCCGCTGGTCATGACTTCCGGTGAGCAGATCCAGAACCAGGTCTTCTTCGATCAGGTCCGGGTGCCCAAGGCGAATGTGCTGGGCCGCATCGACGACGGCTGGACCGTCGCCAAATTCCTGCTCAACTTCGAGCGCGGCGGCGGCGCGGCCGCACCCGCCCTGCAGGTGCTGGCCGAGGAGCTGGCGCAGGCGGCCGCCACCCAGCCCGGCCCGAATGGCGGTGTGCTGCTGGATGATCCGGCCTTCGCGGCCAAGCTGGCGGATGCCCGCATTCGCGCGGACGTGCTGGAGATTCTGGAGTACCGCACCCTGGCGCTGGTCTCCAGCGGTAAGGATCCGGGCCCGGCCGCCTCGACCATCAAGATCCTCGGCACCGAATTGAGCCAGGCGCTCACCGAACTCGCCCTGGAGGCCGCGGGCCCGCGCGGTCGCGCCTATCAGCCGCACGGCACCATGCCCGGCGGCCCGATCGCCGACTTCACCCCGCCCGCGGACGGTTTCGTCAGCGGCGACGAATGGCAGGCGGTCGCCCCGCTGCGGTACTTCAATGACCGCGCCGGCTCGATCTACGCCGGTAGCAATGAGATTCAGCGAAACATCATCGCCAAAGCGACCCTGGGACTCTAGCCATGGACTTCACCTTCACCGCCGAACAAGAACTCCTCCGCGACACCGTCACGGAGTTCCTCGCGGCCCGCTATGACCTCGAAAACAGCCGCGCCGCAGCCCGAACCGGGGCCGGGTGGCAGCCGGAACTGTGGCACAGCCTGGCCGAGGAGGTCGGCATTCTCGGTGCCAGCCTGCCGGAATCGGTCGGCGGCATCGGCGGCGGCCCGATCGAGACGATGATCATTGCCGAGACACTGGGCGGCGCGCTCGTGCTGGAACCGTATGTGGACACGGTCGTCGTGGGCGGCGGGCTGCTCCGCCGCGCCTCCGGCAAGCGCGCCGAGGATCTGCTCTCCGGCATTGCCGCCGGTGAGGTGATCACCGGATTCGCCGCGCTGGAACCGCGATCCGGCTACGACTACACCAATGTCGCCACCACCGCCCGCAGGGACGGCGACGACTGGGTGCTCGACGGCGTGAAGACCGTCGTGACCTCCGCGCCCCTGGCCACCCACCTGCTGGTGACCGCCTCGGTCGACGGCGAAATCGCCTTGTTCGTGGTCGATTTCGATGCCGCCAACCCGCCCGCCGGGCTCACCGTGCAGTCCTACCCGACCATCGATGAGCGCCGCGCCGCCGACCTGACGTTCGAAAACCTGCGTCTGCCCGGCGATTCCCTGCTGCTCGAGCAGGCGGGCGGGGCCATTGCCGCCACCCTCGACGAGGCCATTGCCGCGGTATGCGCCGAAACCGTCGGCGCCATGCGGAAAGTCGTGGCCGACACCGTCGAATACACCAAGCAACGCCACCAGTTCGGCGTCCCCATCGCCAGCTTCCAGGCACTGCAGCACCGCATGGTGAACATGCACCTCGAGCTCGAACAGGCCATCGCCGCAACGTATCTGATCACCCTGAAGCTGAACTCCGACCCCGTCGACCGCGCCAAGGCTGCCTCGGCGGCCAAGGCCACCATCGGCCGCGCGGCCCGTCTGATCGGCCAGGAATCCGTGCAGCTGCACGGCGCCATGGGCATGACCGAGGAACTGGCCATCGGCCATTTCTTCAAGCGCCTGACCGCTGTTCAGTACGAGTTCGGCACCACCGACCAGCACATCGCCCGTTACGCCGCCCTCACGCGCGCGTAGTACATGGACGCACCGTTCCAGGGGTGGACCGGTGAAAAGAGCCGGGCCCCGGCGAACCGATCACCGGTTCGCCGGGGCTCGGTGTCGTGCGAGGACTTCGGTCACCGCCGGTGAGCGCCGCGGGGCACCGGTATCCGCGCGGCACTTGCGCGCCCGGCCGCTGTCGCCGCCATGGCGTTCCGGGCGGACCCGCGTACGGCGAACGCGATAACCAGCGCCAATGCGGGACCGAAAACGAAGATCAGCTCCGCGAGCGCAATGAGAACGACTGCAACCACGCCCGAATTATGGTCCGGTTTGCCGACTTTCGCACAATCGCAGCAACCCTGCGTGGCCGCAAACTCCGCCGTCCGGCCCTCCCACGGCAATGGTGTGACCGAGCACACAGTCGTGGACCCGTCACGTCGGCAACCGCGGTCTCGTCCAATGGATGTACCGAATCCGAATGCCACATCATGAAGGGACGAGAACATGTCGCGATTGAATCTGGGCGAAGTCGCACCTGAGGTCTACAAGGCGTGGATGGCCGCGGAGGTAGCCATTCGCCGGGGACCGCTCGATGCGACCGTGCGCGAACTGGTGAAGATCCGGGTCTCACAGATCAATGGATGCCTGTTCTGCATCGATATGCACACCACCGAAGCCCGCAAGGAGGGTGAAACCGAGCAGCGGATCTACCACCTGAACGCGTGGCGGGAGTCCAAGCTGTTCAGCGAGGTCGAGAAGGCCGCACTGGAATACGCCGAGCAGGCAACGGCACTGGGCCCCCACGGCGTCACCGACGCCGCCTGGGCGGATGTCGAGAAGCACTTCGACGAGGGCGAACGCGGCGGCCTGGTGGCCATCACGGCCCAAATCAACCTGTGGAACCGCCTCGGCGTCCCCCTCCAGTTGGAGCCACTCGGCCAGTAGCCCCTCGATGAATCCGAATCCCTCGTGGGGGGAAGGGCTTTGGATTAGGGGTTGGGAGGCGGACGGAGTACTAGTGGTGCATGATCGTTCGATTCTTCCGTAGCAAGGGCCGGGCCGCCGTCGTGCTGGCCGTGCTGGTTGCCGTTATCGGGTTCGCCATGGCTGGGAACTCGTCCGCCGATGTTCTGTCGCATACACCCCTGGTGTTCGCGCAGGGGACGAATACGGCCACCGTGCATGACACCGTGGTCAAGGGAAGCAGCACCACGTATGTGGTGGAGGTTGCGGGGAATCAGAAGATGACCGTGGAGACCAGCGGGCCGGTGAGCTTCGCGGTCTTCGATCCGAGCGGCGCGAAGTCGGCGGCGAATGTGTCGTCGCCGTACACCGCCGATGTCACTGCGGGGACCTGGCAGATCATTATCGGGTCGACGCAGGGCGGGGAATTCGATCTGACGGTCACCGTCGTCTAGGTAGAGAAGAGCCGGGGAACGGGACTCGTTCTCCGGCATACTCGGGGCAATCGCGGGGGAGCGGGTAGCCTGGCCTGCTGTGCACCTGAAGAGTCTGACGCTGAAGGGGTTCAAGTCCTTCGCGTCCGCGACAACACTGCGGTTCGAACCGGGCATCACCTGCGTGGTGGGGCCGAATGGATCGGGCAAGTCGAATGTTGTCGACGCGCTCACCTGGGTGATGGGTGAGCAGGGCGCGAAAGCACTGCGTGGCGGGAAGATGCAGGACGTCATCTTCGCCGGCACCGCGGGCCGCGCCCCGCTCGGTCGCGCCGAAGTGACGCTGACCATCGACAACTCCGATGGGGTACTGCCCATCGAGTACAACGAGGTGTCGATCACCCGGCGCATGTTCCGCGACGGCGCGGGCGAATACGAGATCAATGGCAATTCGTGCCGCCTCATGGATGTGCAGGAGCTGCTCAGCGACTCCGGCATCGGCCGCGAAATGCACGTCATCGTCGGGCAGGGCCAGCTCTCGGCCATTCTGGAATCGCGGCCCGAGGACCGCCGCGCCTTCATCGAAGAGGCCGCGGGCGTGCTCAAGCATCGGCGGCGCAAGGAAAAAGCCGTCCGCAAACTGGATGCCATGCAGGCCAATCTGGCCCGCCTCACCGACCTCACCACCGAACTGCACCGACAGCTCAAACCGCTCGGACGACAGGCCGAGGTGGCGCGCCGCGCCGCCACCGTGCAGTCCGAATTGCGGGATTCCAAACTGCGGCTGGCCGCCGATGATCTGGTGGCGCGGCGACGCGAACTGGAGAGCCAGCAGAGCAAGGAGTCCTACGCCCGCGAACAGCAGGTGAATGTGCACGCCGAGCTGGATGCCGCCAATGCGGCGCTGGCCCAGCAGGAATTCGAGCTGTCCAAGCTGACGCCGAGCGCGGAGGCGGCGGCGCAAACCTGGTTCCAGCTGTCCGCTTTGACCGAACGCGTCAATGCCACTATTCGAATCGCGCGGGACCGGGCACGGAATCTGACTATCGACCAGCCGACCGGCATGGGACGCGACCCGGAACAACTGGAAAGCGAGGCCGAGCGCGTCGAAGCCGAAGAGGCCGAACTCCTCGAATCGGTCGAAATCGCCGCGGGCACCCTCGAAGCCGCACGCGATCAGCTCTACGAGCGCGAACAAGCCGCCAAGGCCGCCGAACAGGCGCATCTCGCCGCCGTGCGCGCCATTGCCGATCGCCGCGAGGGATTCGTCCGGCTCTCCGGGCAGGTCGACAATCTGCGCACCCGCGCCCAATCCGTGGACGGCGAGATCGCGCGCATCTCCACCCAGATTTCCGATGCCCGCCAGCGCGGCGCCGACGCCGACACCGAATTCGAGTCGGTCCAGAGTGAATTGAGCGAGCTCGACGCGGGCGAGGCCGGGCTCGACGCGCAATACGAACACGCCGCGGAAGCCCTGAAGCATGCCGACGAGCGGGTCGCCGAACTGCGCGGGAAGGACCGGGAGGCCGGAAAGCGCGTCGCCTCGCTGGGCGCGCGCATCGAAGCTCTCACCATGGGCCTGGCCCGCCGCGACGGTGCGGCCTGGCTGCTCGAGCATCGCGCCGACGGACTGCTGGGACCGCTGTCCGGACTGATTCGCGTCCAGGGCGGGTTCGAAGCCGCCGTCGCCGCCGCGCTCGGCCCGCTCGCCGATGCCGTCGCCGCCGACACCGGGCCCTCCGCCCACGCCGCCGTGCGCGCCCTCAAGGACGCCGACGGTGGTCGTGCCGCCCTCGTCTACGCCGGTGCCGCACAGTCGAATACCCGGCCCGCCGGTGAGCTACCCGGCTCGGCGCGCTGGCTCGCCGACATCGTGGACTGCCCGGATCACATGCGCGGTGCCATTGCCGCGCTGACCGCCGGAATCGCGGTCGCCGAGGATCTGCCCGCCGCTGCCCAGGTCATTGCCGCCCGCCCGGAACTGCGCGTGGTCACCCGCGACGGCGACCTCACCGGCTCCGGCTGGCTGCTGGGTGGCTCCGACCGCGCACCCAGTCAGCTCGAGGTGCAGGCCGAGATCGACTCCGCCAAGGACGAACTCACTTCCTGGCAGCGGCAGGCCGAGGAACTCGAGGCCGCTCTCGCGGGCGCGCTCGCCGAGCAGACCGACCGCAAGGACGCCGTCGACCACGCCCTGCTCGCCCTGCACGAATCCGATCAGGCCCTGGTCGCCATCTACGACCGGCTCGGCCGTCTCGGCCAGACCGCCCGCGCCGCCCAGCGCGAATGCGACCGCCTGCTCACCCAGCGCGCCGATGCCGAAACCGGCCGCGAGGACACCCTCGCCAAACTCGCCGAACTCGAAGACCGTTTGCGGCACGCCGAATCCGAACAGTCCGAGGACGGGCATGAATCGGCGGGCACCGAGGCCGCCGGACACGCCCGGGAAGAGGCCGCCGCCGCACTCGCCGAGGCCCGGTCCATGGAGGTCGAGGCGCGGCTCACCGTGCGCACCGCCGAGGAACGCGCCGAATCCGTGCGCGGCAAGGCCGACGGGCTGCGCCGCGCCGCCCGCGCGGAACGCGAGAACCGCGCCCGCGCGGAACGCGCCCAGGCCGCGCGCCGCCAGGCCGCCGAGGTCGCCGCCGCCGTCGCCGACTCGGCGGACAAGGTCGCCGCGCAACTCGAGAAGGTGGTCGGCGAGGCCGCCATTCGCCGCGACGAATTGGTGCGCCGCCGCACCGAATTCGCCGCCCAGGTGGAGCAGACCAAGGAACGCGCCCGCGCGCTCAATACCTCACTCGCTCAGCTCACCGATGCCGTGCACCGCGACGAGGTGGCCCGCGCGCAGGCCGCGCTGCGCATCGAACAGCTGGAAACCACCATCTCCGAACAGTTCGGCCTGGCCCTGGACGATCTCATCAACGAGTACGGCCCCGATGTGCTCATGCCGCCGACCGCGCTCGAAATGATGGAGTACGAGCAGGCCAAGGAGCGCGGCGAATCGGTTCGCGAACCGCAGCCCATGCCGTATGACCGCGCCACCCAGGAACGCCGCGCCAAACGCGCCGAGAAGGATCTCACCACGCTCGGCAAGGTGAATCCGCTTGCGCTGGAAGAGTTCGCGGCCCTGGAGGAGCGCTACAACTTCCTTGCCACCCAGCTCGAGGACGTCAAGAAGGCCCGCCAGGACCTCCTGGATGTGGTCGCCGAGGTGGATGCCCGCATCCTGCAGGTCTTCACCGAGGCATGGGAGGACGTGGAGCGCGAATTTGAGGGCGTCTTCGCCAAGCTGTTCCCCGGCGGCGAAGGCCGTTTGCTGCTCACCGATCCCAGCGACATGCTCACCACCGGTGTGGAAGTCGAGGCGCGCCCGCCGGGCAAGAAGGTCAAGCGGCTCTCGCTGCTCTCCGGTGGCGAGAAGTCGCTGACGGCGGTTGCCTTGCTGGTGGCCATCTTCCGCGCCCGGCCTTCACCGTTCTATGTCATGGACGAGGTCGAGGCCGCGCTGGACGACACCAACCTGCGCCGCCTCATCGGCCTGTTCGAGCAGCTGCGGGAGAAGAGCCAGCTGATCGTCATCACCCACCAGAAGCCGACCATGGAGATCGCCGATGCGCTCTACGGCGTCAGCATGCGCGGGGACGGCATTACGCAGGTGATCTCGCAGCGCATGCGCGGGGAGAACCTGGTGGGGGCGACGGCAACCTAGTCGCTTTCGGGCGGCGGCTCCGGCTCGTCCTCACTCTCGGGCGGGCACGCCCAGCGCACGTTCAAGCTGCCGGACTACGGCGGCGCGCTGAACTGATCTCTCGCCGCCGTGCTACGGCGCGGCGGCGAATCGTTCTCCCGCGCGGCCGATCACATCGTCGAGCACCTCGCGTGAACGCAGCAGGTCGGCGATCGTCCGATCGATCCGGTCCCGCTCCGAACGCAATTCGGTGACCAGCTTCGGCGTCGCCCGCTCATTCGCCCCGCCATCGGTGTCCCGCATGCATGGCAGGATTTCGTAGATCTTCTTGCTGGGCAGGCCCGCCGCGAACAACTCCTGAATGTGAATCACCCGATCCACCGCGCGCTCCGCGAAATCCCGCTGTCCGCCCGGCGTGCGCTCCGACACCAGCAAGCCCTGCTCCTCGTAGTAGCGCAACGACCGCTCACTGACCCCGGTACGCTTCGCCAGCTCCCCAATTCGCATCCGCCACCTGGCCTTTCAGATCAGGGCTTGCCTCTCACATCAATGTCAGGTTTTACGGTACCGGCATGACGAACACAGCAGACATCTTCAGCCCCGTCCGGCTCGGTGACCTGGAGCTTTCGCACCGTTTGGTAATGGCCCCGCTGACTCGCAATCGCGCCGCGGCGGACGGCACTCCGACCGAACTCATGGCCACCCACTACGCGCAGCGCGCCGGTGCCGGACTGCTCATCGCGGAGGGCACCACTCCCAATCAGGTCGGCCAGACCTACCCCAATATTCCGGGCCTGTACACCGATTCGCAGGTGGCGGGCTGGCGTCGCGTCACCGACGCGGTGCGCGCCGAGGGCGGGCGGATGTTCGTGCAGATTCAGCACGGCGGGCGCGTCAGCCACCCGGACAATAGCGGCCGGACCCCGGTCTCGGCCTCGGCGGTCGCGCAGCCGGAAACCGTGCACACCGCGAACGGACTGCAGGACGCCGTCGTCCCGCACGCACTCACCCTGGCCGAAATCGCCGACACCATCTCGGATTACGTGGCCGCCGCCCGCAATGCCATCGACGCCGGATTCGCGGGCGTGGAAATCCACAGCGCCAATGGCATGCTGCCGCACCAGTTCCTGGCCGGGAACACCAATCAGCGCAGCGACCGCTACGGCGGCTCGATCGAGAATCGCATCCGCTTCACCGTCGAAGTGGTGACGGCCGTCGCCGACGCCATCGGTGCCGAACGAGTCGGCGTGCGGTTCTACCCCGGCGGGACCGTCAACAGCATCGTGGAAACCGATACCGAAGCCCTCTACTCGGCGCTGGTTACCGCGCTGGCCGCGGAGCACCTCGCCTACCTGCACCTGGTCAATGCCGACCCGAAAAGCCCCATCTTCCAGCAGATTCGGCGCATCTGGCCCGGCAAGCTCATCGCCAACCCGAACCTCGGCTGGGGCATGCCGCTGCCCGAGGACGGCGGCAGGCAGGCCGCCCTGGACCTGCTCGCCGCCGGTGCGGATCTGATCTCGCTCGGCCGGGCCTTCATCGCCAATCCGGACCTGGTCGAACGCCTCCGGACCGGCGCGCCGCTCAATCGGCTGCGGGATGAGCCACTCATGTACGTCGGCGGCGAGAACGGGTACAACGATTACCCCACCCTGGCCGAATCGGCGGCAGCCCGGTCCGAGGCGTCGAGCGTTGCGGCCTAGCCCGCCAGCAGCGGCTTCAACCGCGCCGCACCGGATTCGGTGAGCCAGGTGGCGAGAGTCCGCATGGATGGGTGGATTTCGCGGAGGGCGGGGATATCGGCATGCCAGCCCCGCCCCTCCCGCGTGACGTGCCAGACACCGGCGATCTCGGAACCCAGGGCGGCCGCCTCCGCTTCCCCGATCTCCTCGTATCGCACCGGGTGGCCGGTGATTTCGCTGATGATGGCGGCGGCCGCCGGGGGAGTGAGGGCCTCACCGGCCAACTCCACGACGTGGCCGTGGAAGCGCTCCGGATCGGTCAGGGCCAGCACCGCGAACGCCGCGACATCATCGACCGCGATCATCTGCAACGGCTTGTCCGCCGGGAACAGATGCCGGTGCACGCCACCATTGATGCCGTCCACCGGAAAGCCCTGCATCAAATAGTTCTCCATGAAGCGGACCGGCCGCAGAATCGTCCAGCGCAAGCCGCTGGTCTGCACCGCCTCCTCGATGCGCCGCTTACCGGCCGCACCCCAACGGTTTTCGCCCTCGAAGGACGCGATACCCGTGAAGACGATCTGTTCGATTCCGGCAGCCTTGGCCGCCGCAACCAGTTCCTCCCCGCGGCGAGCCTCCAGATCGACGTCCCAGCCGCCATTTTCATACGTGGCCGGTGGCACCAGGAAAACCGCGCGAACGCCGGACAGCGCCGGGACGACGGACTCCGGGGCATCGAAATCCCCGACGGCGAGCTCGGCCCCCGCGGCGGCAAGCTCCTGCGCCGCAGCAGATTTCGGGTCGCGGACCAGCGCCCGCACCCCACGTCCGGTGGCCAGCAACTGCCGTGCGGTAGCGCCACCCTGCTTGCCGGTAGCGCCGGTGACCAGAACGAGGTCATTGTGAGCAGACATGTTCACCCTGTCATCGGTAGTATTCGGGTCGGTCGACCCGTATTCGGACGCTACGAGCGCAGGTACCGGGTTCGCCAGCGCCGGAAAGGAACCGTGTAACGAAATGTCCGCGCCATCAACCCGCACCGCACCGAACGCACGCGTCGATGCCCGCCGCAATCGCGCCCTCGTCCTCGCGGCAGCCCAGCGCGCCTTCGCCGAAGTCGGCACCGCCGTCTCCCTCTCGGAGATAGCCCGCCGCGCCGGAGTCGGCGCAGGCACCGTGCACCGCCATTTCCCCACCAAAACCGCACTCTTGGAAGCGGTCATGCAACAACGCATGGACCGCCTCACCGCCCTGGCCATCGGCTACCGCAATGCCCCCGACGCCGGAATCGCCTTCTTCGCCTTCTGCACCGAGGTGATCATCTCCACCCCCGGCAACCAGGCCCTGTGCGACCTGGTCGAAACCGACGGCTGGCCAAAGGATCTCCTGCGCGACGCCGGAGCGCGATTCCACGCCGCCCTGCAAGACCTGCTCACCGCCGCCCAGCGACAGGGCGCGGTGCGCGCGGACCTCACCCTCGCGGACGTCCTCGCCCTCTTTACCGGCTGCGTCGCCATCCAACGCCTGGACATGGCCGGACACAACACAACCCGCCACCCCGTTCCCTTGGCCCGCCCGGCCGCCCTGGTCCTCGACGCCATGCGAACCCACCCCGCGAATCCGCGAGCAACGAAACCCGAAACTTCCCCCACTGCCCATAACGAAACCCCGGGCCGTAACGAAACCCCCTCCACCCCCTGCCCGATCTGCGCCACCCCCATCCACCCCACCGGCACCGGCCGCCCCGCCCGCTACTGCTCCCCCGCCTGCCGCCAAAAAGCCCACCGCCGCCGCCGAACCGCCGTAAACACCTGAACCACACCCAACTCCGCCAACCCCCCGAATTGCTGAGGGAGCACTGGTGGCGTGGATATCGCGTTTTTGCCGCCACCAGCGCTCCCTCACCACCTCCGGGCCGACTGAATGCCTGGTGCCGCCGCACAGACTCGGTGGTTCGCACCCTTTCGGTTCGGTACACACCGGCTGTGGGCGCCCGTAGCGGGTGCGTGCCTCACAAAAGGGGTAGGTACCACCGGATTCGGCGGCCTGGCGGTGGGGTGCGGGCGGGATAAACTCGGGCGGTGGTGTGGGTGTCGGCCGTTGCGTTCGGGGTTGCCTGGTGGCTTGGGCTGTATTTGCTGGTGCGGGATGCGCGGAAGCCGGTGTTGCGCAGGGCCGGAGCTGGGTTGCTGGCGTATGCCGTGGCGGTGATCGTGGATCGAGTCGGGCCGGGGGACGCGTGGTTCGACGGCGTTCGGGTCGTGCTGGTGTGCCTGCCCGCCATTGCGTGGACTGGAGTGTTCGTGCGGCTGCGGGCCGAAAGTTCCACCGGCGGTGCCGGGGAGACGGGCGGTGCGGGCGGGGATGAGCGCACTACTCGCGCCGATCAGTGGTGGCGGTGGGGACTCGTACCCGTGTGCGCGGTGGTGGCATTGCTCGCTGCGGCCGGAGTGAAGCCTGCGGGGTATGTGCTCGGCGCGGTGGTGATCCTGGCGCTGGTCGGGGCAATGCTGGCGCTCGGGCAGCAGCGCGGATGGGGAAGCGGCGCGCGGCGTTCGGCTACCGGTCTGCTCATTGTCGGCGGACTGATGTTCGGGCTGAGTGCGACGTTGATTCTGGTCGGGCTGAATGTGGTGCCGCGCACGGCAATGTTGTCCGCGGTGGCGGTGGATCTGGTGTTGCTCGGGGTGGGGATCGCGGCATTGGATGCCTTCGACGAGGGGGAGGCGCTGCGGGCGGAGATGATGCGGTCGCTCCTGGTTTCGGTGGGGACCGCGGCGGTGTTCGGCGGGCAGGCGGCGATCGCGATCGTGCTGGCGGGGGAGCGGACCGCGTTGGTGGCGTTGCTGTTCGGAGCCATTGCCGCCGCTATTGCGATGCAGGTGCTGAATGGGCCGTTGCAGGCGAGTGTGGATCGGCTGGCTTTCGCGTCCGCACCGGAGTTGCGGGAGGCGCGAACTGAGCTGCGGACGGCCGTGGAGGCGTTGCCGCGTAAGGAGACCGACACCGGGCTGGCGACGCTCGGGGAGGACGAGTTTGCGCGGCTTACGCGGCGGGCCTTGAGTCATTACTCGGATCTGGGGAAGTTGGTGTCGAGTCCCCTGATCGATCTGCCCGCCATTGATGTGCGGTTGGCGGGGCGGGAGTCGGCGGGGCCGTTGGATCGGGCTACCGAGCTCAAGGCGCTGCTGGGGGAGAGCATTTCGGGGCTGAAGCCGCGCACGGGGGAGGAATTCGGGACCAGCGAGGAGTGGCGGCACTACAACTCGGTGTACTTCTACTACGTCGCGGGGATCCGGCCGTACAGCGTGCGCACCAAGCGGACCGATCTGGATCCGGTATCGCGCAAGGCGCTGTCGTGGTTCGCGGACCAGGTTCCCGAACGGACGCTGCACAACTGGCAGAACGCGGCAGCGCGAATCATTGCGGCACAACTGCGTTCGGGGCTCGGCAGCGTTTCGAGGTGAATCGATAAACCTGCTCTGACCTGCGGATGGCAGTAAACGGCAGGACTTGGGATGGTTTCGGCAGTGCGTGTCCGGCGACGGTTTGTGGTGTCACCGAAAGCCCAACCGAAGGAATGATTCCCATGACTGCCACCACCGCTACCGGTACCCGCACCATCCTCGGCATGACTCCGCTGCGCCTGGCTTACGAGGCCGACGGCGTTATGACGATGGCCTCCGGAATCATGCTGGCCGCTCTTTCCGGGGTTCTCGATACCGCACTCGGCCTTTCCACCGAACTCCTCCTCGGCGTCGGCCTCTTCTTCATGGCGTACGCCGCCGGAGTCCTGGTGGTCGCCACCCGCCGCGAAATCCCGCGCCGCCCAGCCGCACTGATCGTCGCCCTGAACGCGGTCTGGACGGTCGACAGCCTCATCACTCTGGCCGCCGGATGGATCAGCCCCACCACCTTGGGTGCGGCGGGCGTCGTCTTCATCGCCGCCTTCACCGCAGCCATGGCCGCCCTCCAGGGCTACACCCTTCGCGCCTCCCGCTGATCCCCGCGATCCCGATGCCGCCCGGCTCCCCGCCGGGCGGCATAGCGCTGTGCGTACCTCGGTCAGAGGCGGCGTGAATTGGCTTGGGGGCGCAGGCCGTCCAGGACTATTGCCAGGACTCGGTTGATCGCGGAGGAGTGGGATTCGGCTGCCCGGGTGTAGATCTGGAGGGTCATCAGGTGGCCGATGTCCTCGGGGGTGAGGTCGGTGCGGAGGTCGCCGTCGTCTTGGGCCTGCCTCGTCATCTGGGTGATGAGGTCGGTGACTGAGGTGCGAGTCTCGGTGAGGCGAGGGTCGGACTGGACGGCCAGGTGGGCCGCCGGTTCGATGGCGGAAAACATTGCGCCGAGGCGCATTTCGGCGCATTCGCGCAGGAATCGGGTCAGCGCGAGCCATGCCGAACTCTCCTCACGGGAGGAGGTGGCGGCCATATCGGCGAGGCGTTCCAGATGAGCGCGGGCGGTCGCGGTGATGAGCGCGTCCCGGTCGGGGAAGCGGCGATAGAGTGTGCCGACGCCGACACCGGCGCGGTCGGCGATCTCCTTCATGGGGACCTCGGTGCCGCGTTCGCGGAATACGGCCAGTGCGGCGCTGAGGATCTGGTCTCGATTACTGCGGGCATCGGCGCGCAACCGGTCGGCCACGGAACTCACCTCCAAGTCGGTCTTCGAAAGAAGTGGACGAATATCTTCCGCTTAGTGTAGCTTCTGGTAAGCGGACGAAATTCATCCGCTTATCGATTCGAGGTGATTTCCATGAGCAGATCCGTCCTGATCTCCGGCGCAGGCATCGGCGGTTCGACCCTGGCCTACTGGCTGGGCCGCAATGGATTCGAGGTGACCGTCGTGGAACGCGCCACCGGGCAGCGGTCCAGCGGAAATCCCATCGACGTACGCGGACCAGCGCTTGGAGTGGTGGAGGAAATGGGCATCCTGCCCGAATTACGCAAGGCGGCAACGGGTGTCGGACGGCTCACCTTCGTTGACGCGGCCGGGCGGCGAAAGGCCTCCGTGGCCACCAGTGACTCATCCGGCGATGCTCCCGGAGCCGAATTCGAGCTCTCACGTACCGAACTCGCACGGATCCTGCTCGGTGCGGCCCGGGACCACGCCGATATCCGCTGGGGCGAAAGCATTTCCGGCATCACCCCCGGCGCGTCGAATGTGGCGGTGACCTTCCGGAACAGTGCGCCCCAGACCTTCGACTACGTGATCGGCGCGGACGGCCTGCACTCCAATGTCCGCCGACTGGTCTTCGGCGAAGAGCGGGAATTCGTGCGGCACATCGGAATGTATGTCGCCACCCTGCCCGTGCAACGCGCTTACGGCGATCCGGACGAAGTGGTCATGTACAACACTCCTGGTCGATCCATTTCCGTGCATCCCGCGGGTGGAAAGCCGCTCGCCGCCTTGATGTTCCGCAGCCCCGCCGTCCCCGGCTACGACTACCGCGCCCTCGACCAGCACAAGCGCTTGGTACTCGAGGCATTCGAGGGCCGCACCGGCAGCTTCGGCGAGGTGCTCGACCAAGTCCGCGCCGCCGAGGACATCTACTTCGATGCCGTGAGCCGGGTGCGCCTGCCGCGTTGGTCCAAGGGCCGCGTCGCGCTACTGGGTGACGCCGGTTCCAGCCTCTCGCTGTTCGGCGACGGTTCGAGCCTCGCCATCGCGGGCGCACACACGCTGGCCGCCGAATTGTCCAGTAATCCCGACGATCCGGACACCGCACTACGCCGCTACGAACAGCGGCACCGCACACTGACCACCCCGAAACAGCGTATGTTCCGCCCCGCCGCGGCCTTGATCGTGCCCGGCAGCAGGCTGGGAATCCGGCTGCGCGACACCGCCGTCCGGCTCATGCCGGGCGTATGAACCGCCCCCCGCATCGAAATCGCCCCACCGCGACTCGATCGGCAGGTCAGAGCAGATCGCTGACGTCGTCCGGGACGTCGACGGCGTATTTGCGCAAAGTGTCCATCGGGACCACTTCGAGGGCGTTCTCATGGGTGGCGGCGAGCACGACCGGAGCCGCCACGCCGTCCTCGTGGGCGTGCAGCCAGCGGACGGCCACCACGCACCAGCGGTCACCCGGTTGCAGGCCGGGGAAGTTGTTCTCCGGCCGCGGCGTGACGAGGTCATTGCCGATCGACTTCTGGTGCTCCAGGAATTCCGCGGTCACCACGGTGCACACGGTGTGGCTACCAAGATCTTCCGGGCCGGTGCTACAGCAGCCATCCCGGTAAAAGCCGGTGAGAGGATCGGCGCCACACTCTTCCAGCGTTCCCCCAAGCACATTTCGATCGGTCACGTCGCCGATCCTATTGTCTCGGTGTCTCATTCGCCGCTCCTTCCGCACTGTGGTGCGTTGTTGAGCAGACTGGTCGGTTGTAACCGAGGTTCTGGGCACGCGCACCGGCGTGTCCATAGCCTGTTCGCATTGATGTGTGCTACATGACACTGCGCCGGAACTCGTCGGTAGGTGTGTGAATCGGGCAATCGCGAGCCCTCTGAAAGGATGGGGTCGTGACTGCACAAGCTTGGATCCTCATTGCCGCTATCGCCGCGGTGCTGCTGGTCGCGTTCGTATCCGGATTCGTCCTGTACAAGCGCCGCCGCATCACCCTGACCCCGGCTGCTCCGGACACGAAGGAGCTGGCCGACAAGTCGGGCGGATACGCGGCGTCAGGAGGATTCAGCTTCAGCGAGGGCGGCGGCACCGCGACACTGCCCAAGCCCAAGCCGGAACCCGAACCGGTCCGCATCGAGCGCACCGACGACGAGGGCCAGCCGCACGTAGGCGACGACGCGGCCGTCCCGCGCGATTCCGGCAAGCGCGGCATCCACGACGTTCGGCTGCCCGAGCCGGTGCAGGGCCCGGAGCTCGCGCCCGAGGACCAGGCGGCTCCCGCCGAGACCGCTCCCGCCGAGACCGCTCCCGCCGAGACCGCTCCCGCCGAGACCGCGGTCGAGACCGAAGCTCCGGTCGAGGCCGTCACGCCTGCTCAGACCGTCGAAGCCGCTGGAACCACCGAGCCGAGCGAGACTGCCGCCCCCGTCGAGACTTCGGCACCCGCCGAGGTCGTGACGCCTGATGCGCCCGCCACCGAGGCCGTTGCCCCGACCGCCCCCACCGCACCGGTCGAAACCGCCGCGCCCGCCGATGTTTCCGCCACCCCCGCGGCTCCCGAAGACCTCGCCGTCCTCCCCGATATCGAGCCCACGGCGGGTCGCCTCACCAAGCTGCGCGGCCGCCTCTCCCGCTCCCAGAACGCCATGGGCAAATCCCTGTTGGGCCTGCTCGGCGGCGGTGACCTGGACGAGGACTCCTGGGAGGAGATCGAGGACACCCTGGTCATGGCCGACCTGGGCACCGCCATCACCGCCCAGATCGTCACCCGCCTGCGCGAGGAAATGGCGTCCCGCACCGTCCGCACCGCCGACGATGCCCGCGCCGTGCTCCGCGAGGTGCTGATCGAGGCCCTGCGCCCCGAGCTGAACCGTTCGATTCGCGCCCTGCCGCACGACAATCACCCGTCGGTCCTGCTGGTCGTCGGCGTGAACGGCACCGGAAAGACCACCACCACCGGCAAATTGGCCCGCGTTCTGGTGGCCGACGGCCGCCGCGTCCTGCTCGGCGCGGCCGACACCTTCCGCGCCGCCGCCGCCGATCAGCTCCAGACCTGGGGTGAGCGGGTCGGCGCGGAGACCGTGCGCGGCAAGGAGGCCGCCGATCCGGCCGCCGTCGCCTTCGACGCGGTCAGCGCGGGCATCGAGCGCGGCGTGGATGTCGTCCTCATCGATACCGCGGGCCGCCTGCACACCAAGACCGGCCTCATGGACGAGCTGGGCAAGGTCAAGCGCGTGGTGGAGAAGAAGGCCGAAGTCGACGAGGTGCTTCTGGTGCTCGACGCGACGGTCGGCCAGAACGGTCTGATGCAGGCCCGCGTCTTCGCCGATGTCGTCGATATCACCGGTGTTGCCCTGACGAAGCTGGACGGTACCGCCAAGGGCGGCATCGTCTTCCAGGTACAGCATGAGCTGGGCGTCCCAGTGAAACTGGTCGGTTTGGGCGAGGGGCAGGATGACCTCGCTCCCTTCGAGCCCGGCGCGTTCGTGGACGCCCTACTCGGGTAATAGCCCCTGAACTGGTTGAATCCAGGAGAACAACATCACCCTCTCAACACGGTCGTAACAACGGTGAGTGCCCGGAAACGTGACTGCAACAGTGCAATCTCATCCGTTCACCTAGGTGAAACGCCGCAGGCTCACGGATGAAACACCGACTGAGGAACCTCATTGCAGGCTCGTTCGCCGCTTTATTGGCCGGGCCCGAGATGAGGAGGACTGCAAGGTGGCGTTTCCTGTAATAGGTGCCCCGGACACCGGCGACACCGCATGGATGCTGGCTAGCTCAGCACTCGTGCTTTTGATGACACCAGGACTCGCGTTCTTCTACGGCGGCATGGTCCGCTCGAAGAACGTGCTGAACATGATCATGATGAGCGTCAGCTCCATGGGCATCGTCACCGTCCTGTGGTCGCTGTACGGCTTCTCCATGGCCTTCGGCGAAGACAAGGGAAACCTATTCGGTGACCCCGCCCAGTACTTCGGCCTCAAGACCCTGTTCGGCGGCCAGTACCTGGCCAGCGCCACCGACGCCTCGGTGAAGGTCGCCGTCCCGTTGGCCGGCACCATCCCGGCGACGGTCTTCGTCGCCTTCCAGCTCATGTTCGCGATCATCACGGTCGCGCTCATCTCGGGTGCGGTCGCCGACCGCCTGAAGTTCGGCGCCTGGATGCTGTTCTCGGCGGTCTGGGTCACCGTGGTCTACTTCCCGATCGCGCACTGGGTCTTCGCCTTCGACGGCGTCACCGGTGAGCACGGCGGCTGGATCGCCAACAAGCTCAAGGCCATCGACTTCGCGGGTG
Organism: Nocardia sp. NPDC051030; assembly: GCF_040683015.1. Classification (NCBI taxonomy): domain Bacteria; kingdom Bacillati; phylum Actinomycetota; class Actinomycetes; order Mycobacteriales; family Nocardiaceae; genus Nocardia; species Nocardia sp. NPDC051030. Next base: position 251,032 of record NZ_JBFBCD010000002.1, read on the forward strand.
GTACCGCGGTCCACATCAATGCCGGTATCGCCGGTCTGGTGCTGGCCATCGTCCTCGGCAAGCGCAAGGGCTGGCCGAAGACCCCGATGCGTCCGCACAACCTGCCGTTCGTCATGCTCGGCGCCGGTCTGCTGTGGTTCGGCTGGTACGGCTTCAACGCCGGTTCGGCCGTGGGCTCCAACGGTATTGCCGGTACCACCTTCGTCGCCACCACCGTCGCCACCGGCACCGCGATGCTCGGCTGGCTGCTGGTGGAGAAGATCCGCGACGGCAAGCCCACCTCGCTGGGCGCCGCCTCGGGCATCGTGGCCGGCCTGGTCGCGATCACCCCGTCCTGCTCGTCGGTGAATGTCATCGGCGCGCTGGCCATCGGTGCGGTCGCGGGTGTGCTGTGCGCCCTGGCCGTGGGCCTGAAGTACCGCTTCGGTTTCGACGATTCGCTCGATGTGGTCGGCGTGCACCTGGTCGGCGGTATCGCCGGCACCCTGATGGTCGGTCTGGTCGCGGCTCCGGAAGCCCCGGCTGCCGTCAAGGGCCTCTTCTACGGTGGCGGCTTCGATCAGCTGATCAAGCAGGCGGTCGGAGCGGGTGCGGTGCTGGCCTTCTCGGGCATTGCCACGCTGATCATCGCGCTCGCGATCAAGTTCACCATCGGCCTCCGTGCGGACGAAGAAGCCGAGTTCGTGGGCTTGGACGAGTCCGAGCACGCTGAATCGGCATACGATTTCGCTGCTGTGGGTGGCACGGCACGTACCACCGCCGTCAAGGAGGCATGACGCATGAAACTGATCACCGCAATCGTCAAACCGTTCACGCTGGAGGATGTGAAGACCGGCCTGGAGCAGGCGGGCGTGCTCGGCATGACCGTCAGCGAGGTGCAGGGTTACGGACGCCAGAAGGGCCACACCGAGGTTTACCGCGGTGCCGAGTACTCGGTCGACTTCGTCCCGAAGGTCCGGGTCGAGGTAGTGGTGGACGACGCCTCCGTCGACAAGGTCGTCGAGGTCATCGTCGAGGCCGCCCGCACCGGCAAGATCGGTGACGGCAAGGTCTGGATCACTCCGGTGGAGAGCATCATCCGGGTTCGCACCGGTGAGCGCGGGTCGGAAGCACTGTAAGCAGCACTAAGTAAATGGCGGCCCCGGCCTCCGTCGGTGTCGGACCGATGGAGACCGGGGCCGCAGCCGTGCCGGGTGCGGAACCGACCGTGCTCGTGGAAGTGATCGGTACAGAACTGAATGAGATGGGCGGTGGGTTTGTGGGTTTCCAGCAGGCACGCGACGAGAAGGTCGGCGGAGGTGCATCGGACCTGGTCCGGGCCCGCGACCAACTGCTCGCCGACCACAGTGGCAATGGCCGCGGCTCCCGGCTCGAGCCCGAAGCGCTGCGCATGGCGCTGGTGGATCTCTACGAACTGTGGCTGACCACCAAGGGACATGAGGTCGGCATCACCGCAGACAGCGGACTCGCCATCGTCGCGGTCGGTGGACTGGGGCGGCGGGAGATGCTGCCGTATTCGGACCTGGATCTGGTCCTGCTCTACGACGATATCGATCCGGAGCGGGTGGCCGAGGTGGCCGATCAGCTCTGGTATCCCCTGTGGGACGCCCACATCAAGCTCGACCACAGCGTGCGGACGGTGCCGCAGGCCTTGCGGGTGGCCTCGGACGACCTCACCGCCGCGCTGGGCATGCTGGAGGCCCGGCACATCGTCGGCGACGAGGGCCTGAGCAATCTGCTGATCAGCGGCGTGCGGCGGGACTGGCGCACCGGAATCCGCTCGCGCTTCGACGCACTCATCGCGCAGGCCGAAAGCCGTTGGCGGCGCAGCGGAGAGATCGCGCACCGCGCCGAACCCGACCTCAAGAACGGGCACGGCGGACTGCGCGATATCCAACTGCTGGACGCCCTCGCCATCGCACAACTGACCGACGCCATGCCGGGGCTCGGTCCGGATGTGCCCGGCGGAGGGCTGAAGCAGGCGCACCGCCGCCTGCTGGATGTGCGCACCGAACTGCATCGGGTCGCCGGGCGCGCGCGGGACCAATTGCGCGCCCAGGATGCCGATGAAATCGGCGCGGCCCTGCGCATCGGCGACCGCTTCGACCTCGCCCGCACGCTCAGCGATGCGGCGCGAACGGTCAGCTACTCCGCCGATGTCGGGTTGCGCACCGCGGCGAATGCCCTGCCGCGCCGCGGACTCGCGCGCCTGCGCCGGGTACCGGTGCGCCGACCACTCGATGAGGGGGTGGTCGAGCATTCCGGTGAGGTGGTGCTGGCGCGTGACGCGCGCCCGCAACGCGATCCCGGCCTGATCCTGCGGGTCGCGGCGGCCTCGGCGCAGACCGGGCTGCCCATGTCGGCCACCACGCTCAACCGGCTCGGCGAGGACGCGCCCGAGCTACGCGAGCCGTGGCCCAAGGAAGCGCTCAATGACCTGCTGGTCCTGCTGGGCGCGGGCCGCGGCACCATCGACGCCGTCGAAGCCCTGGACCGAACCGGGCTGTGGGGCAGGCTCTTTCCGGAATGGGGCGTGGTGCGCGATCTGCCGCCGCGCGATGCCATGCACACCTGGACCGTGGACCGGCACCTCATGGAGGCGGTCGCGCAGGCCGGTGCGCTGTCCACCCGGGTATCCCGTCCGGACCTGCTGCTGCTCGGCGCGCTGCTGCACGATATCGGCAAGGGGCGCGCCGAGGATCACAGCCTGGTCGGTGCGGAACTGGCCACCTCCATCGGGCGGCGGCTCGGGCTGTGGCCGTCGGATGTGAAGACCTTGTCGGCCATGGTGCGGCACCATCTGCTCCTGCCGGACACCGCGACCCGCCGCGACCTCGACGATCCGGCCACGGTGAAGACGGTGGTCGAGGCCCTCGACGGCGACGCGCACCTGCTGGAATTGCTGCACGCGCTGGCGGAGGCGGATTCGCTGGCCACCGGGCCGGGCGTGTGGAACGACTGGAAGTCCTCGCTCATCGGCGAATTGGTGCGCCGCTGCCGGATGTCCATGGCGGGGGAGGAACTGCCCGAACCCGAGCCGATCCCGGACGAACTGCGCGAGCGCGCCGAATCCGGTGGTGTGCACGTGGAATTGAAGCCGGGGGAGGGCCGCTACCACCACATTGTCACCGTGGTCGCCCCCGACAATCCCGGTCTGCTCTCGGACGCCGCCGGCGTGCTCGCGCTGCATTCGCTACGGGTGCTCTCGGCAAACCTTGCGGGCGTGGGCAAATCGGCCATCGACACCTTCGTGGTCGCGCCGCGCTTCGGTGATCCGCCGGACCCGGGCCTGCTGCGCCAGGAACTGATCAGGGCCATAAACGGCGATCTGGACCTGGTGTCGGTGCTGGCGCGCAAGGAGCGCGAGGCGGGCGGCACCCAGCCGAACCCGTACGCGCAGGCCGCGCCGCGGGTGCTCTGGTTCGAGACGGCCGAGCCGGGGCGGGTGCTGCTGGAATTGCGGGCCGAGGACCGGATCGGTTTGCTGAGCCGTTTGGCGGCGGCCTTGGCCGAGGCGGGGGTGAATGTGTGCTGGGCGAAGGTGGTGACCATGGGCTCGGCGGTCATCGACTCGTTCTGCCTGGATCTGGGCGCTGCCGACACGCCGCAGCGGCGCGCCGAGATCTCGGCGGCGGTGCTGGCCGTGGTCCCGCCGCAACAACCGAAGAAATCGCCCGAATCGGACATGGAAAACGGATAGACCTGTGTTTTCTGACTGATCGCCAGGATGCGGGATTAACTGGCAAACCTTGGGTTTGCCAGTTAACTAGATCGTTGCGAGTAATTTGCTGAAATACCGGTCGAGTGATCGGCGCCACACCTTAATATTCGCCTCGGGCCACAGCGTGCATTGCGTACAGCGTCAAGACAGCGCCAGTTTCGTGCACAGCGCCAGTTTCGTGCACGCGAGCATGAGGGGAGCAGGTCGGTGGCAATCGAAGTCGTTTCCGCGTCGATGATGACGAGCGATATGACCCCGCACATTGCCCGCTGCGTCGGCGGAGACCGCTGGGTCGTGTCCTGGTTGCCAGGGCGCACCCTCTCCGGTCAGCAGGCGGTGACCGCCATGACCATCGCCTCCACCGTCACCGATCACACCCCCTCCGAATCCGAATGGGCATTTCTCGACGGACTGGCGCTGGCCCTGGGGCTCACCGCGCGCGAAGCGGTCGGCATGGTGGCCACCGAGAATCACGAGCTGCGACGCTCCGGACCGCGCCCCCGCTCGCTCGAGTAACCTGGCGGGTAAGCGTGCGGCACCCCGGAACTCCCTGGCTGTGCCCACTACCCGTTTAACAGCTCGGCGCAGATCCCACTACCCTGGTATCCCGAGTGACGTCCGTCGAGAAACCAGGAGCGCGATCGGTGTTCGAATCCCTTTCCGACCGGCTGGCCGGTGCCCTCAAGGACCTTCGCGGGAAGGGGCGCCTGTCACCCGGCGATATCGACGCGACCGCGCGTGAAATCCGGCTCGCCCTGCTCGAGGCCGATGTGGCGCTGCCCGTGGTGCGCGGCTTCATCGCCCGCATCAAGGAGCGCGCCAAGAGCGCCGAGGTCTCCGCGGCGCTGAACCCGGCCCAGCAAATCGTCAAGATCGTCAATGAGGAGCTCATCGGCATCCTCGGCGGCGAGACCCGGCGCCTGCAGTACGCCAAGAACCCGCCCACCGTCATCATGCTGGCCGGTCTGCAGGGTGCGGGTAAGACCACCCTCGCGGGCAAGCTCGCCAAATGGCTGAAGGGGCAAGGACATCAGCCGCTGCTGGTGGCGTGTGACCTGCAGCGCCCCGGCGCGGTCACCCAGCTCCAGGTCGTCGGCGAGCGCGCCGGTGTGCCGGTCTTCGCACCGCATCCGGGCACCTCCATCGGCGGCGGCGACAATCCGCTCGGCATCACCGCGGCCGATCCGGTGCAGGTCGCGCAGGCCGGTATCGACGAGGCCAAGCAGAAGCAGTACGACATCGTCATCGTCGATACCGCGGGCCGCCTCGGTATCGACGCCGAACTGATGGCGCAGGCCTCCGGCATTCGCGATGCCGTCAAGCCGGACGAGATCCTGTTCGTGCTCGACGCCATGATCGGCCAGGACGCGGTCGCCACCGCCGAGGCCTTCCGCGACGGTGTCGGCTTCACCGGTGTCGTGCTCACCAAGCTGGACGGCGACGCCCGCGGTGGCGCGGCCCTGTCGGTGCGTGAAATCACCGGCCAGCCCATCCTTTTCGCCTCCACCGGTGAGAAGCTCGAAGACTTCGACGTCTTCCACCCCGACCGCATGGCCAGCCGCATCCTCGGCATGGGCGACCTACTCACCCTGATCGAACAGGCCGAATCGGTCTACGACGCCAAGCAGGCCGAGGAAGCCGCCCGCAAGATCGGCTCCGGCGAGCTCACCCTCGAGGACTTCCTCGAGCAGATGCTGGCCATCCGCAAGATGGGCCCGATCGGCAACCTGCTCGGCATGCTGCCCGGCGCGGGCCAGATGAAAGACGTCCTCGCCCAGGTCGACGACAAACAACTCGACCGAGTCCAGGCCATCATCCGCGGCATGACCCCCGCCGAGCGCGACAACCCGAAGATCATCAACGCTTCCCGCCGCCTCCGCATCGCCAATGGCTCCGGCGTCACGGTCACCGACGTCAACCAACTCGTCGACCGCTTCTTCGAGGCCAAGAAGATGATGGGCGCCATGAGCCGCCAATTCGGCCTCCCCGGCGCCCGCGCCAACAAGGGCAAAGGCAAAGGCAAGAAGGGCAAAAAGGGCGGCCGCGGCCCCACCCCGCCCAAGGTGCGCGGCGGCTTCCCCGGCATGCCCGGCCTCCCCGGCGGCATGCCCGCCGGAATGCCGGACCTCGGCAACCTCCCCCCCGGCCTCAACGAACTCCCCCCGGGCTTGGAAGGTTTCGACCTCTCCAAGCTGAACTTCCCCAAGAAGTAAGCCGATTCGCCGAGAGCGGACGCGATCTCGCGTCCGCTCTTCGCGTTTCCTGGCCCGGTGCTTCGGTCAGCGTCCGGTGACTCTCCGCCACCAGCCCCGAATCCCGTTCGTGGCCCGGGGTTTCAGCGAAGCGGCAGGTGTTGGGCTGTGGGCGTGAGCCACATGCGGACCGCGCCGCACACGCAGCGGGTGTAGGTGACGGTGCCTTCGGAGGTGCGGTGGGTCGAGAGGGTTTGGAAGGGTTGGGTTGTGGGCCAGCCGCATTGGGGGCATTGAGGGGGTGATCCGGTCATGCGCCTAAGTTTTCCGGGGCGGCGTACGCTCGGTCCATCGAATACTTTCGTAGTGAATCGTTCGGAATTTCCACATGATTGATCCTCGGTTGCAGACCTTGCGGGTTTTGCGTGAGCAGGGGACCGTGACGGCTACCGCGGCTGCGCTGCACTTGACGCCTTCGACGGTGTCGCAGCAGTTGCGTGGGCTGGCGCGGGAATTGGATGTGCGGCTGCTGGATCAGGTCGGGCGGCGGGTTCGGTTGACGGCGGCGGCGTATGCGCTGTTGCGGCATGCCGATGTCATGGCCGCGGAGGCCGAGCGGGCGCGGGCTGAGCTGGCCGCGCATCGGGAGGGTATGGCCGGGCTGCTGCGGGTCAGTGCCATGCCGACCGCGCTTGTGTCCCTGGTGGTTTCGGCCGCTGCCCGGCTGCGCGACGCGAATCCGCTGGTGACTGTTGAGCTGACCCAGGACGAGAGCAGTCACTGTTTCGATCTGCTGCTCGCGGGGGACAGTGATATCGCGGTGGTGCTGCCCGCGCCGGGCAGCCCGCCCGCCGATGATCCGCGCTTCGATCAGCGGCCGCTGTTGGATGAGCCGCAGGATCTGCTGGTTCCGGCCGGTCACCGGCTGGCGGGGCGAGTGGGTGTCGAACTGGCCGAGACCGCCGCGGAGGCGTGGATCAGCGGGCCGGAGCGGATCACGCACCACAAGGTGGTGACCGCGGCCTGCGCCGCCGCCGGGTTCACACCCCGGATCACCGGGCGCGCAGTCGATTTCCTCGGGGTGGCCGCCCTGGTGGCGCACGGGTTCGGGGTCAGCCTGATTTCGCGGCTGGCGTATGTGCCACCCGATCTGGACGTGCTGCGGGTTCCGCTGCACGGTGACCAGGTGCCGATCCGGCGACATCTGATCGTGGTGCGGCAGGGCAGCATCGAGCATGCGCTGATCTCGGCGGGGGTTGCCGCGATTCGCGCGGTGTGCCTGGAGCGGACCGACGTCACGGTGCTCGGGCGGTAGCGGCGGCGAAACCGATAGCGGGAGTGATCTTGCGGGATCGGGCGCAGTAGTTTGTAGTGGAGCCCGGTTGGTGTCGTCCTATGACGTGCGAGGAGGCCGAGATGCGTCTGCATTTTCGCGGGGTGGTGCTGCCCGGTGAGGACTTGCGCGATCTCTGGGTGCATGACGGGGTGATCTCGTTCGAGCCGATCGCGGACGCCGACACCGTGCACGCGTCGGGGTGGATCGTGCCCGGCCTGGTCGACGCGCACTGCCATGTCGGCATCAAATACGGTGGCGGACACGAGGATTCGGATGGCGCGGTCGCGCAGGCCGAGGTCGAACGTGATGCCGGGGCGCTGCTGCTGCGCGATGCGGGCTCGCCCATCGACACCCGCTTCATCGATGAGCGCGAGGACCTGCCCAAGATCATTCGAGCCGGTCGCCACATCGCCCGCCCGCGCCGCTATATCCGCGAATTGGGCATCGAGCTGGACGATGAGCGCGATCTGCCGGAGATCGTCGCCGAGCAGGCCCGGCTGGGCGACGGCTGGGTCAAGATCGTCGGCGATTGGATCGACCGTTCGGTGGGCGATCTGGCCCCACTCTGGAGCGACGCCATCCTCAAGGAAGCCATCGACGCCGCCCACCGCGAAGGCGCACGCGTCACCACTCACGTCTTCGGCGAGGACGCCCTGCCCGGCCTGATCAATGCCGGTATCGACTGCATCGAACACGGCACCGGCCTCACCGACGAAACCATCGAGATGATGGTCCGCCAAGGCACCGCCCTGGTCCCCACCCTCATCAATATCGACACCTTCCCCGAAATCGCCGACAGCGCAGGCAAATTCCCCGCCTACGCCGCCCACATGCGCGACCTGCACCGCCGCTCCCGCGACACCGTCGCCCGCGCCCACGAAGCCGGTGTCCCCATCTACACGGGCACCGACGCGGGCGGCTCCATCCGCCACGGCCTGATCGCCGACGAGATCGCCGCCCTGGCCGGAGCTGGATTCTCCGCCCACGACGCCCTCGGCGCATCCTCCTGGAACGCCCGCGAATGGCTCGGCCACCCCGGCATCGCCCACGGTGCTCCCGCGGATTTCGTTGTCTACCAGCAAGACCCGCGTGCCGACCTATCCGCCATCACCACCCCCGCCTGGGTAGTCCTGCGCGGCCGCGTCTACGACCGCCGCGATCCGGTCACCTCCCACCGCTGAGTAAGAACCATCACATCACGCACGGGCTCGAAAGCGTTTCATATCCCACGCCGACCGGCGATTCTTCCTGGTCAGAGTCGAACCGACCATCCCACGCGTAGCGCGCCGCGGGATATGGTGTAGCCACACCCGTACGAAATCAAGGAAGCCACAGACCAGATCGGACCGGGATGACGATGACCGCCGAGGTTTCGACGATCCACCCCTTGGGGCCCACCACCGTGGAAGACTGGCTAGCCGAAGAGCAGCCGTCCGATGGATCTCGTCTCGAGCTCATTCTGGGGTACCTCTACATGACACCAGCGCCCACCGGGTCGCATCAGTATGCAGCCGGCGAGTTGTTTGTCGCGCTCCGTGAGGCAGTAAAAGCTGCTGGTCGAAGCGATTTGCACGTTCTGCCGGGCGTCGCGGTGAGAATCAGTACCGCCTTCCGCACCGGAGTGATCCCCGATGTCGCCATTGTCGCGGCGGGTATCGATCGGACCAGCTACGAACCGGATGAACTGATTCTCGCGGTCGAAGTGTGGTCGCCGGGCAACACCCAGAAAGAACGCGATACGAAGGTTGCCGGCTATGCCGCCGCGCGTGTGCCGTATCTGTGGATTGTGGAGCTGCCCAAGGGGAAACCGGCACAGCTCTGGGGTTACCGGTTCGGTGTACAGGGCTACCGGCAAGAGGTGTTCGTCGCGGCGGGGGAGACGGTCGAGGTGCCAGGTCCCGTTCCCCTGACCGTCGATACATCCACATTGATCTGATTGTCCCCCAACGACAGTCGGCCATAAGGGTGCTGTGTCCCGGTGGCCGCCTGGTCATCGCCGATACCTTCAAGGCGCGCCCCTCGCGTCATTACTGCCACCGCCCCGATCCCGGCCTCGGAATGACCCGGTCCGGTCTGGCGATTCCTGCCCGTGAGTGAAGTGAATCGGCCATGCTTCACATGTTTGTAATTCGCACTCGATGAGGAGATGACCGTGGGTTCGATCGAAACGCTGGCCCTGAGCGTCCTGGTCGGTCTGATTGTGAAGCTGCTGACCTCCGGCAGCGGCCTCTAGCCTTCAGGCACGTTCGCACAATCCGCAGCCCATCGGGTCCTTCCGCGATTCGGTGGGCTGTGTGATGCCCGCGCCACGATGGGGCGATTTCTCCCGCCGGAGCGGGTCTGGCAGAATGGACGATCGTCCTCATCGGACAGTGCAGCCCGTCTCCGGTTACGTACCGCGCGGCGGTCACACACTCAACGCAAAACCGGGCCCATGACAGTTGTGGGCTGCTGAATTGCGGCCGTGACCACTCTGGCTGCCCCTTGCGGGGTGGCTACCATCGAAAGGCACAGCTAATGGCTGTTCGTATCAAGCTGACCCGTATCGGCAAGATCCGCAATGCGCAGTACCGCGTCGTCATCGCCGACGCCCGCACCCGTCGTGACGGTCGCGCCATCGAGTCCATCGGCATCTACCAGCCGAAGGAAGAGCCGTCGCTCATCCAGATCGATTCCGAGCGCGCCCAGTACTGGCTGTCCGTCGGCGCGCAGCCGACCGAGCCGGTGCAGCGCCTGCTGGAGATCACCGGTGACTGGCAGAAGTTCAAGGGCCTGCCGGGCGCCGAGGGCACCCTCAAGGTGAAGGCTCCCAAGCCGTCCAAGCTGGACCTGTTCAACGCCGCGCTCGCCGCCGCCACCAATGAGCCGGTCGCCGAGGCCACCACCCCGAAGAAGAAGGCCGCCAAGAAGGAAGAGGCCGTCGAGGCCGAGGCCGCCACCGAAGCCGCCGAGTAATGTCCGCCGTCGTCGCCGATGCCGTCGAACATTTGGTTCGTGGCATCGTCGCCAATCCCGAGGACGTGTCCGTCGAGCTGATCACCAGCCGGCGCGGCCGCACGGTCGAGGTGCATGTGCACCCGGACGATCTGGGCAAGGTGATCGGTCGCGGTGGTCGCACGGCGACCGCGCTGCGCACTCTCGTCGCCGGGATCGGTGGTAAGGGCATTCGCGTCGACGTGGTCGACACGGATCAATAGATGGAACTCGTCGTCGGTCGGGTCGCCAAATCGCACGGTGTGCGTGGCGAACTCGTCGTAGATGTCCGTACCGACGAGCCGGATCTGCGGTTCGCGCCCGGCAGCACCCTCACGGGTCGGCTGCCGCGCGCGAAGCAGACCCAGCAGTACGTAGTGGAGTCGGCCCGGGAGCACTCGGGCCGGCTTCTCGTACGTCTGGAAGGCCTCACCGATCGCACCATCGCGGATGGGTTGCGCGGCATGCTTTTCGTCGTCGATACCAAGGATCTGCCGCCGTCGCAGGATTCGGACGAGTACTACGATCACGAACTCGAAGGCCTCACCGTGAAGCTCGGTGACGGCACCGTGGTCGGAATCGTTCGCGAAGTCCTGCATTCCGCTGCGGGAGAACTGCTTTCGATCAAGGGCGGCGAAGCGTTCCCGCCCGCGGGCCGGGAGATCCTGGTGCCCTTCGTGAATGCCATGGTCCCCACGGTGTCCATCGCCGACGGCCTGATCGTCATCGATCCGCCCGAAGGTCTGCTGGATCCGGAGTAAATACGCGATGCGCATCGACGTGATCACGATCTTCCCCGAATACCTCGAGCCACTGCGAACGGCCTTGCTGGGCAAGGCAATCGACAAGGGGCTACTCGAGGTCGACGTGCACGATCTGCGCCGCTGGACGCACGACGTGCACAAGTCGGTGGACGACACACCCTATGGCGGCGGGCCCGGCATGGTCATGAAACCGACCGTGTGGGGCGACGCGCTGGACGAGGTGTGTCCCGACGACGCCCTGCTCGTCGTCCCCACGCCCGCGGGCGTCCCCTTCACCCAGGCCACCGCCGAACGCTGGTCCGCCGAAAAGCATGTCGTGTTCGCGTGCGGTCGCTATGAAGGTATCGACCAGCGTGTGTTCGACGATGCCTCCACACGTGTTCGCGTGGAGGAAGTTTCGATCGGCGACTACGTCTTGATCGGCGGTGAGGCGGCGGTGCTGGTCATGACCGAGGCCTTTGTCCGCTTGATCCCCGGCGTGCTGGGCAATCAGCAGTCCCACGAACAGGATTCGTTCTCCGACGGCCTCCTCGAGGGGCCGTCCTACACCCGCCCGGTCTCCTGGCGCGGCCTGGATGTTCCGGACATCCTGCTGTCCGGCAATCACGCCAAGATCGACGCGTGGCGGCACGAGCAGTCCCTGGAACGCACCCGTGCGCGCCGTCCCGACCTGCTGCCGCCCGATGAGCGAGAAAAGTCTCGAGCGTCCGGAATCTGATCCTCCAGCCCTGACGGCTATTTCGCTGGGATGCCGAGTCCGTCGTCGAACCGTCACCCCGCGCCGGTAAGGTCTGCGGGCGTGACGACAGCCTCCGAAACCGTCAACGCAGAATCCGCTGGTGCCGAGAGCACCGTCAGCATCGCCAGTGTGAATCGGCGCATCGCCGATGAGCTGGGGGTGCGCGACGAACAAGTGCGCGCCGCCGTCGAGCTACTGGATGGTGGATCGACAGTGCCGTTCGTCGCCCGCTACCGCAAGGAGGTCACCGGCGGGCTCGACGACGCGCAGCTACGCACGCTCGACGAGCGGCTGCACTACCTGCGCGAACTGGACGAACGTCGCGGATCGATCATCGAATCCATTCGCAGCCAAGGCAAATTGGATCAGCAGCTGCACGCGCAGCTCATGCTCGCCGACACCAAGGCCCGCCTGGAAGACATCTACCTGCCGTACAAGCCGAAGCGGCGCACCAAGGCGCAGATCGCGCGTGAGGCCGGACATCAGCCGGTGGCCGACGCGCTGCTGAACGATCCGACCACCGATCCCGCCCAGTACACCGCCGAACAGCTCGACGGCGCACGCTCGATTCTCGTGGAGACCTTCGCCGAGGATGCCGACCTGGTCGGTGAACTGCGTGAGCTCATGTGGAATCGCGGGCAGATCACCTCGACCGTGCGCGCGGGCAAGGAAGAGGCGGGCGCGAAGTTCGCCGACTACTTCGAATTCAACGAGCCGTTCTCCAAGCTGCCCTCGCACCGCATCCTGGCGCTGCTGCGCGGTGAGAAGGAAGAGGTGCTGACCCTGCACCTCGAGCCGGAAACCGAAGAGCTCGAACCCGGTGAGCGCAGCATCTACGAAGGCCGCATCGCCCTGAAGTTCGGTATCGCCGCACAGGGTCGCGCCGCCGACACCTGGCTGCTGGACACCGTGCGCTGGGCGTGGCGGACCAAGTTGCAGGTGAGCATGGGCATCGACACCCGGATGCGGTTGCGGCAGTCCGCCGAACGCGACGCCGTCGACGTGTTCGCCGCCAATCTGAAGGATCTGCTGCTGGCCGCGCCCGCCGGGACCCGCACCACCATGGGCCTGGACCCGGGCTACCGGACCGGCGTGAAGGTGGCGGTCGTCGACTCCACCGGTAAGGCCGTGGCCACCGAGGTCATCTACCCGCATAAGCCGCAGGGCCAGACCGAGAAGTCCCTCGCCGTGCTGGGCGCACTGGTCGCCCGGTTCAATGTCGAGCTGATCGCCATCGGCAATGGCACCGCCTCGCGCGAGACCGATGCCCTTGCCGCCGAACTCATCTCGCGCATTCCGGAGAACAAGCCCACCAAGATCGTGGTCTCCGAAGCGGGCGCGTCGGTGTACTCCGCCTCGGCGTACGCCACCCAGGAACTGCCCGATATGGACGTATCGCTGCGTGGCGCGGTCTCCATCGCGCGACGGTTGCAGGACCCCCTCGCCGAGCTGGTCAAGATCGACCCGAAGTCCATCGGCGTCGGCCAGTACCAGCACGACGTTTCGGAAACCCTGCTGGCCCGCTCCCTCGGCGCGGTCGTCGAAGACGCCGTGAACGCGGTCGGCGTGGACGTCAACACCGCGTCGGTGCCGCTGCTGTCCCGCGTCTCCGGCATCACCGGTTCGGTCGCGGAAAGCATTGTGGCCCACCGCGATGCGAACGGCCCGTTCCACAGCCGCACCGGCCTCAAGGACGTCCCGCGCCTGGGCCCCAAGGCCTTCGAACAGTGCGCGGGCTTCCTGCGCATCCGCGGCGGCACCGACCCGCTCGACAGCTCCTCCGTGCACCCCGAGGCCTACCCGGTCGTCCGCCGCATCCTCGATGCCAGCGGCCGCGGCATGGCCGAACTCATCGGCAACACCACGGCCCTGCGCGCCCTGCGCCCCGCCGACTTCACCGATGAGCGCTTCGGTGTCCCCACCGTCACCGACATCATCACCGAACTCGAGAAGCCCGGCCGCGACCCCCGCCCCGAATTCAAGACCGCCGAATTCGCCGCGGGCATCGAAAAAGTCGGCGACCTGAAGCCCGGCATGGTCCTCGAGGGCGTGGTCACCAATGTCGCCGCCTTCGGAGCCTTCATCGATATCGGCGTGCACCAGGACGGCCTGGTCCACGTCTCCGCCATGTCCCACAACTTCATCAAGGACCCCCGCGAAGTCGTGAACACCGGCGACGTGGTCAAGGTCAAGGTGCTCGAGGTCGACGTCCAACGCCAGCGCATCGGTCTGTCCCTGCGTCTGGACGACGAGCCGGGCGCCGCCAAACCCGAACGCGGCGAAGGCCGCCCGCGTGGCGGCCAAGGCAACCAGGGCGGCCAGCCGCGTGGTGGCCAGGGTGGCCAGCAACGCGGCCGCTCCGACACCGCGGGCCGCCCGCGCCAGGGTGGACAAGGCCAGGGCGGAGGCAATCAGGGTGGTGGCCGTCAACAGGACCGCCGCAACCAGCCCGCCGCGACCGGCTCCATGGCCGACGCCCTCCGTCGCGCCGGATTCGGCAAGTAGCTCGAACGCTGCCGGGCGAGCACCGCGACACCAGCGGACTCACCCGCAGCGACAGCCGCAACGGTTCGCACCTCCTCCGTTCGGCTTGCACCCCTGGGGAAGACCCGAATCGGGATGCGAGCCGAACAGGAGAGGTGCGAACCGTTTGCGTCAGTGGTGCGCTCGGCCGGGGCGGGATCGGGGGCGTGTTCGGCCGATGCCGGTAGCGTGGCTGGGGCAGGGGACTGCGGGCCGATCTTGGAGACAGGCGGTATGGCGGGCTTTCGACGGTGGATGGACGAAGACGTGATTGCCAATGGGCGGCTGCCCCTGGCCTGTCTGCTGCTCGGGTTCATCGTCGGGTTCCTATTGATTCGAATCAGCGTGCGGCTCATCCGGAAGAAGGTGCGGTGGTGGCCGGGGAATGTGCGGGCGGGAGACGTGCACATTCACCACATGGTGTTCGGGGTGGTGCTGGTACTCAGCTCCGGCGCGGGACTGGTCACGCTGTATGACGCGAGCATCGGGGTCATCTGCCTGCTGGCGGCGGCATTCGGGGTGGGCGCTGCGCTGGTGCTGGATGAATTCGCGCTGATCTATTACCTGCGGGATGTGTATTGGGAGGAGCAGGGGCGGACCTCTGTCGACGCGGTGTTCGTGGCGGTCGCCGTCACTGGACTGCTGCTGCTCGGATTCCATCCGCTGTGGCTGCTCGACATCAATGACTTCCGCAGCGATCCCAATGACGCGGAGCGGACCGTCATCGCCGTATTCGCGGTGGTCAATCTGCTGCTGGCGGCCATTGTGATCGCCAAGGGCAAGATCTGGACCGGCCTGTTCGGCATGTTCTTCCCGCCGCTGCTGGTGATCGGCGCGCTGCGCTTGAGCAGGCCGGGAGCGCCCTGGGCGCGCTGGCGCTACGGCTCGCGCAATCGCATGCGGCGTGCCGTCGTACGCGAGCGGCGGTATCGGCGGCCGATGATCCGCGCCAAGATCTTCGTACAAGATCTGGTGGCCGGAAAACCCGATGTGGCGCACATCCGCAGGGCCGCGGAAGAGGAATTGGCCCGTACCGTGCTGCCCGCCCCGCCCGCGCCGCTACCCCCACCCGGCTCGGTAGCCGAGCGGCTGCTGACTCATGGGCGAAGTGACAGGCTGGGCGAATAACCCACACGAACGCCCGGTCATAGACTGGGTGCCTGAGGTTCGGGGGCGAAGCCCCTGAGAGTCCCGAGAGTTGGGCTACCCCGGATTACTGGGGAGTGCCCGTCATCTGGCACAATGCTCAGGTTGCCTTGTGCGAGTCGCGGCTGCGTCGCGAAGCTCTGCCGAGGCACCGCCCAATATCCGGAGCACGAACCGGTCGAGCGCCTCAGCGCTGCCGCCAGGTTCCTCTGTTCTTGCGAATCCAATAAGGACGGAAATGAACACCCTCGACTTCGTCGACGAAAAGTCGCTGCGCAACGACATCCCGGACTTCCGCCCGGGTGACACGGTCAACGTGCACGTGAAGGTTATCGAAGGCAACAAGGAGCGCGTCCAGGTCTTCAAGGGCGTCGTCATCCGTCGCCAGAACGGTGGCATCCGCGAGACCTTCACGGTCCGCAAGGTGTCCTTCGGTGTCGGCGTGGAGCGCACCTTCCCGGTGCACAGCCCCAACCTCGACAAGATCGAGGTCGTCACCCGCGGTGACGTGCGTCGCGCCAAGCTGTACTACCTGCGCGATCTGCGCGGCAAGGCCGCCAAGATCAAGGAAAAGCGCTGATTCCGTACTTCCTTTCCTAGGAAGTCCGCAGCACGCTGAACGCCGAGTAGCCCGGCACCGCATGGTTCTTCGCGGTGCCGGGCTACTCTGTTCCGGTGGCAGACGAGAGCGAGTCGGTGACGGTGTCCGGCGCGGACGACGACGATCGCGCAGCGGGCGCGAACGAGCAGGCGGCGGGCACACAGGCCACGCCGAAAAAGAAGAAGAAGCAACGGCCGTTCTGGCAGGAACTGCCGATGCTGATCGGTATCGCCGCGGTCATCACCGCACTGGTCGTGACCTTCATCGGTAGGCCCTATGTCATTCCCTCCCAATCCATGGAGCCCACCCTGCACGGGTGCGCGGGTTGCACCGGCGACCGCATCTACGTGGAGAAGCTGAGCTACTACTTCGGTGATCCGCAGCCGGGCGATGTGGTGGTCTTCGTCGGCCCGACCGACGACTGGAATCGCCACTACAAGTCGATTCGCTCGCAGAACACCGTGGCCCGCGGCCTGCAGAACTTCCTGTCCTTCTTCGGCCTGGTGCCGCCGGATGAGAACGACCTGGTCAAGCGAGTGATCGCGACCGGCGGGCAGACCGTGCAATGCTGCGATGCGCAGGGCCGGATCCTGGTGGACGGCAAGCCACTCGACGAGCCGTACGTGAAGAACAACAATCCGTTCGATCCGGCCCACCCGGATATTCCGTTCGGTCCGAGCGGCCGCGCGTTCGGCCCGGTGAAGGTGCCGGACGGCAATCTGTGGGTGATGGGCGACAATCGCGCCGAATCCGCCGACTCGCGCTATCACATGAAGGACGAGTTGCAGGGCACCGTTCCGGTCAAGGACGTGCGCGGTAAGGCCGTTTTCAAGATCTGGCCACTGAGCCGAATCGGTTCGGTGAAGTCAGAGGACCCACAGACCAACTGAGAGCTGCGGGATAATCGACCGGTGGTGAAGATGGCGAGCGGTGCCGCCCGCACCCAGCCCGGCGCGAGCCGGAAGCAACAGGGCGGCAAGAAGATCCAGCCGATCGAACGCGGCGAGTGGCCGCCGCGCGTGGTCATGCGCCGCGCGGGCGGGCTACGCACCCTGGAATCGGCGCTGATCCGCAGCGGGCTGGGTCCCGTTGCGGGGGTGGACGAGGCGGGGCGCGGCCCGTCGGCGGGTCCGCTGGTGGTGGCGGCCTGCCTGCTGGCGCCGAAACCGCATGCGGCGCTGGCCGGACTGGACGATTCCAAGAAGCTCACCGAGCCGGTGCGCGAGGAATTGTTCCCGATCATCAAACGGCTGGCACTCGCCTACAGCGTGGTGGTGATCCCGGCCTGGGAGATCGACGCCATCGGCATTCACGTCGCCAATATCGAGGGCATGCGCCGCGCGGTGGCCGGGCTGGATCCGGTGCCGGGGTACGTGCTCACCGATGGTTTCCGGGTGCCGGGCATTCCGGTGCCGTCGCTGCCGGTGATCGGTGGCGACGCCACCGCGGCCTGTATCGCCGCGGCCAGCGTGCTGGCCAAGGTGACCCGGGATCGCATGATGGTAGAACTTGATCAGCAATTCCCCGGCTATGGATTCGCCGGGCACAAGGGGTACAACACCCCCGAGCACACCGAGGCGCTGCACCGATTGGGCGTCACACCCGAACACCGGCGGTCCTGGCGAAACGTGCGGGAGACCGGCCGAGTGGCTACCGACACCGCGTATGCGGGATGATGTCTCTACACAGAGTGTGGCGATAAGGAGGACGTTCCACCCGATGAGCGCCGAGGACCTCGAGAAGTACGAAACCGAGATGGAACTATCCCTGTACCGCGAGTACAAGGACATCGTCGGCCAGTTCTCGTATGTGGTGGAGACCGAGCGCCGCTTCTACCTGGCCAATACCGTCGAACTGCGACCGCAGAACGCCGATGGCGAGGTGTACTTCGAGGTGCGCATGTCCGATGCATGGGTGTGGGACATGTACCGGCCCGCACGCTTCGTGAAGCACGTTCGCGTCATCACCTTCAAGGACGTGAATATCGAGGAGTTGGAGAAGCCCGACCTGCGGCTTCCGGAGTAATCCACAGGCTCCCCGTTATCCACAGGCTTTCTGTTTTCCCAGGTCGGCATGGCCGGGTCCGTCAAGGGCCCGGCCATGCTGGCTTTCATGGGACACAATCTCGCGCTCGGTGCGCACGGGGAGGAGCTGGCCGCACGGTTTCTGTGTGAGGCCGGACTGGAGATAGTCGCCCGCAACTGGCGGTGCCGCTATGGCGAGCTGGATCTGATCGCGCGCGAGGGTGAGGTCACCGCGTTCGTGGAGGTGAAGACCCGGCGCGCCCTGACCTTCGGTCCGCCTGCTGAAG
The DNA here is from genome assembly GCF_040683015.1 of Nocardia sp. NPDC051030. NCBI lineage: Bacteria > Bacillati > Actinomycetota > Actinomycetes > Mycobacteriales > Nocardiaceae > Nocardia > Nocardia sp. NPDC051030. The sequence continues at coordinate 269,338 of NZ_JBFBCD010000002.1, forward strand.
CGGTGACCTTTCTCAAACAGCAGCGAATAAGACGCCTGGCGGTGCTGTGGCTGCACGAACAGGCCGGGCCGTGGCTCCACATCCGTTTCGACGTGATGTCGGTGCTGCTGCGCCCGGGCAAGGATCCGGAGATCCAGCATCTGAAGGCGGTGTTCTGAGATGCCGCTGGGGAGGGCGTACTCCGTGGCCGTCACCGGGGTGGATGGCCAGCTCGTCGAGATCGAGGCCGATATCGGCCAGGGGCTGCCGTCGGTGCACCTGGTCGGGCGGCCGGACACCACCTTGCAGGAATCCCGGGACCGGGTGCGCGCGGCGGTCACCAATTCGGGCGAGAAATGGCCCGATGGGCGCGTGATCCTGGCCTTGTCCCCGGCCACCCTGCCCAAGATCGGCAGCGTGTACGACCTGGCCTTGGCGGCCGCCGTACTCGACGCGGCGGGCCTCATCCCCTCGCAGCGGCTCGAGCACACGGTCCTGCTCGGCGAGCTCGCCCTCGATGGGCGGATACGCCGGGTCCGGGGCATCCTCCCGGCCGTGATCGCGGCCCGCAATGCCGGGCATGCCACCGTGGTGGTTCCGCACGCCGCCCTGGCCGAGGCCGGTCTGGTGGACGGCGTCCGGGTTCTCGGCGCGTCGACGCTGATAGAGCTGGTGGATTGGCTGCGCGGCGGCGGCGAGCTCGCCCTGCCCGAACCGATGGAAGCCGTCCCCGGCCCTTGCGCCGGAGACCTGAGCGAGGTGGTGGGCCAGGACGAGGCCCGCTGGGCTCTCGAGGTAGCTGCTGCCGGAGGCCATCACCTGCTCCTCACCGGCCCACCCGGAATCGGCAAAACCATGCTGGCCCAACGCCTCCCCAGCCTCCTCCCACCCCTGCGCCAACGAGACTCCCTGGAGGTCACCGCAATCCACTCGGTAGCGGGCACCCTCTCGGACGACCACCCCCTCATCACCGCCCCACCCTTCGTCGCGCCCCACCACTCCGCCTCGGTCGCCTCCATGATCGGCGGCGGCTCCGGCTCGGCCCGCCCCGGCGCGGTCAGCTGCGCCCACAGAGGCGTCCTGTTCCTCGACGAGTGCGCCGAAATCTCCGCCAAAGTCCTGGAGGCCTTGCGAACTCCCTTGGAGGAGGGCGAAGTTCGCATAGCCCGCCGCGACGGCGTGGCCCGCTACCCGGCTCGCTTCCAACTCGTCCTGGCCGCCAACCCATGCCCCTGCGCCCCCGCCCGAGACATCGACTGCATCTGCGCCCCCTTGGCCCGCCGCCGCTACCTCGGCAAACTCTCCGGCCCCCTCATGGACCGCATAGACCTCGCAGTCCAAATGCACGCCCAAGCCGCCGGAGCCTTCAACAGCGAGGAGGTGGAAGGCAGCGAATCAGTCCGAGCCCGCGTAACCGCCGCCCGCTCCGCAGCCCAAACCCGCTGGGCCACACTCGGGATGTCCACCAACGCCGAAGTCCCCGGCCACGTCCTCCGCCAACAATTCCGCCTCTCCCGAGAGGCCCTGGCCCCCGTAGAAAACGCCCTCCGCCACGGCCGCATGTCCGCCCGAGGCGCAGACCGAGCCATAAGAGTCGCCTGGACTGTCTGTGATTTGCGTGGCGGCGACGTCCCGACACCCCAAGATGTGTTGCAGGCCTTGAGCTTCCGTCAGCGAGGTGCGGTATGACCGACGACCTTGGCACGCCCATGGGTGTGTACGGCAACGGCGTCGCCTCGGGTAGTGCGGGCGGTGGGGATGAGCGGCGGTTGGCTTGGGTTTATTTGTCCCGGGTGGTGGAGGGGCCTTGTGCGGCGCTGTCGTCGTTGATCGAGTCGGTGGGGGTGGTGGAGGCGGCTCGGGCGGTGCGGGAGTGTGTGTTGCCGGAGGCGTTGCGGGGGCCTACGGAGTTGCGGCGCGGAATCGACCGGGCGGAACAGGATTTGGCGCATATCGACCGGCTCGGTGGGCGGGTTGTGACTCCGGATGATGATGAGTGGCCTGCCTGGCGGATGCTCGGGTTGCGGCAGCTCGATCCGTCGCAGGATGAGGCTGCGGCGGTGCCTTTGGTGTTGTGGGTGCGGGGGCCTCGGTCATTGCGGGAGTGCACGGAGAAGGCGGTGGCGGTGGTGGGGGCTCGGTGTAGCACCGGGTACGGGAATCACGTGACGGGGGAGATCGCGGGGGAGCTGGCGGTGCGGGGGTGGACCGTCGTGTCGGGGGCGGCATTCGGGATCGATGGGATGGCACATCGGGCGGCGCTGGCCGTCGGCGGAACCACTGTCGCGGTGCTGGCTTGCGGGCCGGATCGGCCCTATCCGGTGCAGCATGACCGGTTGCTGGCCGAGATCGCCGATACGGGCGCGGTGGTCACCGAATACCCGCCTGGTACGTCCGCCCGCAAGCACTACTTCTTGGCGCGGAATCGCCTCATAGCCGCCCTCGCCGATGGCGTCGTCGTCGTCGAGGCCGGGGCACGGAGCGGGGCGCGAAACACCGTGAAATGGTCTCGCCGCCTTGGCCGTCCGGCCTTGGCCGTGCCGGGACCGGTGACCTCCGCGGCCTCGGTGGGCTGCCACCGCATGATCCGTGAAGGCGAGGCCTTTCTCGTGACCAGCGCGGACGAAGTGCTGGATGAGGCCGGTCCATTGCGTTTGTCGCTGCCCGGCGTGGTGCCACCGAATCCGGAGGACAACCTCAGCGGCGATGAGGCCCGTATCTACGCCGCTCTCCCAACGGTCGGCTCCCGACTGCCCCGCTCCATCGCCGACGGCTCCGGCTTACCGCTTCCAGCCACCCGCGCCACCCTGTGCGCCCTCGAACTCGCCGGTTTGGTCGCATGCGACGAAAACGGCTGGTACCGAACAGCGCAACCGAAGGGAGGTGGTGCCTAAGGATCCCCCCGACAAATCGTCGGCCTATGGGCCGCGACTACCGCAGACGACCGGGTCCCCACATTCCCACCTCCATACCCGGTCGTCGCGGCAGGCGACACATCCAATCCAATTGAGTAGCGCGGCGTGGGCGGTTGATTCGAGGGTGGGGGTCGGCGCGGGCGCTTGCCTTGGGCGGGTTCTGTGGTGAGAGTGGGGTGATGCGTGAACTGCCTGAGGATCTCGAGGCGCTGCTGACGGAGTATGGGCGGCATTTGCGGCTTGGGCGGAATCGGTCGGAGCATACGGTTCGGGCTTATGTGGGGGATGCTCGGTCGTTGTTGGAGCATTTGGTGGGGCGGGCTGCGGATTCCGGTGTGGGGGAGGTGGATTTGGCGTTGTTGCGGTCTTGGCTGGCGCAGCAGGCGGCGGGCGGGGCGGCTCGGACCACCATGGCGCGGAGGGCCTCTTCGGGGCGGACATTTACTGCTTGGCTGACCTATACCGGGCGGTTGACGGTGGATCCGGGGCCGCGGCTGGGGTCGGCGCGAGCGCATCGGGTGTTGCCTTCGGTATTGGGGGCGGGGCAGGCGCAGGCGGCCATGGAGGCGGCGGAATCCGGTGCGGCGCAGAATGATCCGATGGCATTGCGGGATCGGCTGATCGTGGAGATGTTGTATGCCACCGGGATTCGCGTGAGTGAGTTGTGCGGGCTCGACATCGAGGATGTGGATCGGGAGCGGCGGTTGGTGCGGGTGCTGGGTAAGGGGAACAAGGAGCGGTCGGTGCCGTTCGGCGGGCCTGCGGATGAGGCGCTGGACAAATGGTTGCGGCAGGGGCGGTCCGCCTTCGCCATCGCGGAGTCGGGGCGGGCGTTGCTCTTGGGTCGGCGGGGGCGGCGGCTCGACCCGCGTCAGGCCAGAACTGTTGTGCACGAGGTGGTTTCCGCTATTCCCGGCGCACCCGATATGGGGCCGCACGGATTCCGGCATACCGCGGCCACACACCTGCTCGAGGGCGGTGCGGATCTGCGTGTGGTGCAAGAGATTCTCGGTCACGCCAGCTTGGCGACCACTCAGCTGTACACACATGTCTCCATAGACCGGCTCAAGAAGGTCCACGATCAAGCCCATCCGCGCGCCTGATGCAACCTCCCGAATCCGTCGACCTGATTCCCGGAGCCGTCGACTCGCCCGTGATCCTGCACGTACCGCATTCCGCGCGAACCATTCCCGCTGCGGTGCGGGCCGGAATCCTGCTCGATGACGACGGGCTCGAACGCGAACTCGACCACATCACCGACGCGCACACCGCCCACCTTGCCGCCGCTGCCGCCCAGTTATCCCCGGTCGCGCCATGGCAATTCGTCAATCGCCTCTCCCGCTTGGTCATCGACCCGGAACGATTCCCGGATGACCGGGAGGAGATGCTGGCTGTCGGCATGGGCGCGGTCTACACGCGGACGACGCACCGCACCCCGCTGCGGCCCGCGGATTTCGACTCGGCCGCACTCATCGACCGCTACTTCCACCCGTACGCCCGGGCCATGACCGAGCTTGTCGCGAACCGTCTCGAGGCCACCGGCCGGGCGGTCATCATCGACGTCCACTCTTATCCGACCGATCGCCTGCCCTATGAATTGCACGGCGACGGCCCGCGCCCGCCGATCTGCCTGGGTACGGATGCTTTCCACACGCCCGCCGAGCTGACCGCCCTCGCCACGGCGGCCCTCGCGGATTTCGGTGGTATCGGCCTCGACAGCCCGTTCGCGGGAACCTATGTGCCGCTGGATTTCTATGGCAGCGACCCGCGTGTGAGCGCCCTGATGGTGGAGATCCGCCGCGATACCTACATGACCGAGCCGGGAGGCCCGCCGGGTGCGGGACTATCTCGCCTCGCTGCGGCGTTGGCGCAACTCGTGGGGAGAGTCTGACGCATTATCGGAAAATTATCGACGAGCTATCGGGATTCTGCTACCTTCACTTAGGTAACCCTAATATGGAGGTGAATTTCTTGGCCCGCTCACGCACGACGCTAGTGGTTCAGCACACAATCCGGCTGACGGATCACCTGGTCCGCGTCCACCTCGGTGGCCCCGGCTTCGACGCCTTCCAGCCGAACGATTTCACCGATGCCTACGTAAAACTGGCCTTCCCGGGCGCCGACGGCGAGGTCATGCGCACCTACACCGTGCGCGCGGTCGACCCCGCCGCCCGCGAGATCGTGATCGACTTCGTCTATCACGGCGACGAGGGCGTAGCCGGTCCGTGGGCCGTGAACGCGGAGCCCGGCGACACCATCGATGTCCAAGGCCCCGGCGGCGCATACGCCCCGCGCGCCGACGCGGACTGGCACCTGCTCGCGGGCGACGAATCCGCACTCCCCGCCATCGCGGCGGCCTGCGCGGCCCTCCCCTCCGACGCGGTCGGTCACGTAGTCATCGAAATCGACGGCCCCGCAGACAAACTCGCCTTTCCCTACCCGGAGGGCATCGAACTCACCTGGGTCTACCGCGGCGACGCCCAACCGGGCGAGAAGCTCGCGGCAGCCGTACGCGCCCAGCCATGGCTCGACGGCCAGGTGCAGGTCTTCATCCACGGTGAGGCCCAGGCCGTCATGCACGACCTGCGCCCATACATCCGCAAGGAACGCGGCATCTCCGCCGAATGGGCCTCCTCAATCTCCGGCTACTGGCGTCGAGGCCGCACCGAGGAAGGCTTCCGCCGCTGGAAGTCCGAACTCGCCGAAACCGAGAGGGCAACTCCCGCAGCCGTCTAACCGCGGCATAGGTTCGCCCACAGGCAGCGGGCAACTGCCACGCCGCCTTCGAAGGCCGATGCCAGGCCCCGTCCGGACGATTCAGACGGGGCCTGAGCAGCATCGCCGAGCCTGGCGAGGTCGCGTTTTTCTGCACCGAATTCGGTACGCGGCTGGAGGAACTCCTGTCTGGCGCCATGTCGACGCGGGCGGGGCCACCACAGTCACCGGCCCCTCCGACGCCAATTACCCGGCATGCGCGCGACTGCCCCGGAATATGTTCGACGCGCCCGTACTTCGGCCGTACCGTCGATGATCATGACGACCGAACACCCGACCGGAGTCCGACCCCTGCGCGACCGCTTGCGCGCCGCATTGCCCGTGGCCATGAAGGCCCGCGATCGCAGCGCCACCGCCGCCCTCCGATCCGCCCTGGGGGCCATCGACAATGCCGAAGCCGTTGACGCCTCGGACGTGCGCGCCGGTGCGATCGAAGCCAGCCCTGTCGGTCTGGGCGCGGCCGAACTGAGCCGCCGCGAGCTGACCGAATCCGATATCGAGGCCGTCGTCCGCACCGAGATCGATGAGCGCCTCAGGGCCGCAACCGAATACGCCACCCTCAATGGCGGAGCCGATCGCGCCGAGTCCCTGCGCGCCGAGGCCGCCGCTCTGGCCGTTCACCTCAACGGCAACTGATCGGGTTCACACCTGCTCTGTTCGGTACGCACCCGCTCCGGGTGATCGGCAAGGGGTGTGTACCGAACAGAAAGGGTGCGAACGCTGTTCGGGTTGTCCGGCCCGTCGGGGCGGGGGTCAGTTGGGGCGGAGGGTGTTGATGTAGCGGGCGGCGAACCAGCGTTGGATCAGGCGGACGATCGGGCCGCCTAGGCGGGTGTACCAGGTGCCGGGGTTGGAGAAGGCGGCGACTATGCCGTAGACGGATTCGTCGGTGGGGTCATATTCGACGGCGAAGAGTTCTTCGCCGGATTCGGGGTGGCCGGGGAGGGTGCCGTAGGCGAAGCCTCGGCGGTTGGGTTCGTCGACGGTGTAGACGACTCGGCAGGGGGCGGTGAAGCCGAGTGGGCCCAGGCCTAGGAAGACCGTTATTTCGGTGCCGGGTTCGGCTGTGGGGGTGGTGGCTTGGCGGAAGATGCCGGTGGCCTTCTGCATTCGGTAGGCCAGGATTTGTGCGCCCGCGTCTTCGAACAGTTTGCGGCCCGAGCCGATGCGATGTCGCAGGCGGAAATGGTCGTAGCCCGGGGGGAATTCGCCCTTGGTGGCACCGGGGTCGGCGTAGGTGAAGGGGGTGGCGGGCTCGTTCGGCATATTCACATCCTCACCTTGGTGGGGGTTGGGGGATAGGGGGTGGGACTGTGAAGGTCATCGCAGCTCATGAGGGTGGCACCGGTTTCAGGCGGAGGGGTGTCCGGTGTAGCAGGCCGAGGGGGTCGAGGTAGTCGTGGTCGCGGCGCGCGCCCCAGTGCAGGCAGGCGGGGGAGGGGCAGCCGGGGTGGCCGGACTCCAGGGTGCCGATGGAGGTTCCGCGGGTTATCTTGCGGCCCAGGGGGATCGGGTCCTTGACCGGTTCGTAGGTGGTGCGCAGGCCGCCCGGATGGTCGATGGATACCACCGGCTTGCCCGCCACCGTTCCGGCGAACGCGATGATTCCGTCCCCGGCGGCCAGGACCGATTGCCCGGGACTACCGGCGAGATCCACGCCCCGATGGCCGGGCAGCCAATCGTGTTCGGGTTTGTCGAAGCCTCGCACCACCACGGGCCGAGGCTGTAGCGGCCAGTCGAAATCCCGGCTGGGTGCGGCCGCACCCGTGGGTGCACAGAGCGTGGCGAACACGAGGAGCAACCAGCCGAACGCTATCGACATGATCAGGCGCATCGCCCCAGCTTGCGCCCTCGCATCGTGTCGCGGGTTACCGTCTTCGGCGAGTGTGGATAGTTGAGGTGCATGTGAATACCGCATGCTCCGGACCAGCGCAGGAGGACACCGTTCATGGGCTCCGCCGATTCACCCGCCGATCCGAAAACCGAAGAGCCCGAACTCGATTACCGCTTCACCCTCGCCAATGAACGCACCTTCCTGGCCTGGATGCGTACCGCGCTCGGCCTGCTGGCCGGTGGCGTCGCCGTGCACGAACTGGTCCGCCCGTTCCGTCATCACGGCGTCCGCACCGCCATCGCCATGGCCTGCCTCGTGTTGGCCGCCGTCATCGCGGTGGGCGCGTATGGCCGCTGGCGGCATGTGCAGGCGGCCATGGAGCGCGGCGCGCCGATGCCGCGCACCGTCATGGTCCCGATCCTGGCGTTCGGTATCGCGGTCATCGCGGTGCTGGCGGGCATCGGCCTGCTGCAGTCATGACGAGCCCGGAGGCGGGTCTGGCTGCCGAGCGCACCTCGCTGGCCTGGCGTCGTACGGCCATTGCGTCCATGGCGAATCTGGTGCTCTTCGTGCATGCGGCCTTTTCCAGCGACTTCCGCCCGGTGACCGTGCTCGCCTTCGTCGCGGTCGCCGGTTTGGCGGTCGTCACGATGGTCGCCGTGCGCCGCAGTCAGGTCCTGCACTCGCATCGAAAAGGCAACTGGGACTTCGGTGGTCCCGCCGTGACTGCCGTGGCGTTGGCGGTCGGCGCGGTGGTGTCGACCGCTTTGGCCATCGCCACCCTCTACGCCATGTCGATCTCTTGAGCCAGCGAAGTCCTGAAAAGTGGAGTCCTGACAAGCGAAGTCCCGAAACCTGCGAATTCAGGTCACCCGACGTGTCGATCCCGGTCGAATCCCGCCCCCGCCCGTACCGTTCGTCCCCATGCCCGAAACGCGCGCTATCAGCCGAAAGTCGCAAACGGATGTGTCCCAGCGTATTCAGTCCCTACGCATCGAGCTATGGCAGCTGATCGCCGATGACCGGCTGATCGCGCCGGAGGGAATCGATGTCGCCGACGTGATCGGTCGGGTCGACAAATATCTGGACAGCGCCGAGGGCCTACTACGCACCGAGTTCGGCCACATCCGCGAATTCGACACCGACCACAGCTTGCAGGAACTGCCCGATCTCGCCGAGGACGACTACGCCCCGCGCTACCCGGGGGAAGACGACCGGTACTGATCGCGCCAGGCTCCCGTTGATCACCCGGTCCGCACCGGGTTTACGCCCACGTCCAGGGGGCGATTTCACCTGACGGCCCCCGCTGCGTAAACTGATCTCGCGGTTTGCGTAAACGCATGCCGACTTCGCGCGCCCAGATCGAAGGGTCGCCGGCTGGTCCCCTGAATCATTGTTCGGAGGGTCCGGTGGCCGCGGGCGCCAGGACAGAGGTCGCCGACCTCTGTGCGAACCAGCAAAGAAAGGTAGTACGGGAGCTATGGCTGTCGTAACAATGAAGCAGCTGCTTGACAGCGGCGCGCACTTCGGGCATCAGACCCGCCGTTGGAACCCGAAGATGAAGCGTTTCATCTTCACCGACCGCAACGGCATCTACATCATCGATTTGCAGCAGACGCTGACTTACATCGACAAGGCCTACGAGTTCGTCAAGGAGACTGTCGCCCACGGTGGCACCGTCCTCTTCGTCGGTACCAAGAAGCAGGCCCAGGAGTCGATCGCTTCCGAGGCCACCCGCGTCGGCATGCCCTACGTGAACCAGCGCTGGCTGGGCGGCATGCTCACCAACTTCTCGACCGTCCACAAGCGCCTGCAGCGCCTGAAGGAACTCGAGTCGATGGAGCAGACCGGTGGTTTCGAAGGTCGCACCAAGAAGGAAATCCTCATGCTGACGCGTGAGAAGAACAAGCTCGAGCGCACCCTCGGTGGCATCCGGGACATGGCCAAGGTTCCCTCGGCCATCTGGGTTGTCGACACCAACAAGGAGCACATCGCCGTCGGCGAGGCTCGCAAGCTGAACATCCCGGTCATCGCGATCCTGGACACCAACTGCGATCCCGACCTGGTCGACTACCCGATCCCGGGTAACGACGACGCGATCCGTTCGGCCGCGCTGCTGACCAAGGTTGTCGCCTCTGCCGTCGCCGAGGGTGTGCAGGCTCGTGCCTCGCGCGCCGGTGGCGACTCGAAGCCGGAAGCCGGCGCGGGCGAGCCCCTCGCCGAGTGGGAGCAGGAGCTGCTGTCTTCGGCGACTCCGGCTGCCGACGCCCCGGCTGCGGACGCCCCGGCCGCGGAGGCCCCGGCCGCCGAGACCGTCGAGACCCCGGCCGAGGCCGAGGTTGCGCCGGCCACTCCGGCCGACGTCTAAGTCGCTTCGACGTCAGTTCACCTTGCCGCCCCTTCCCGTTGGGATGCGGGCGGCAAGGTGTGACAACCACAGACCAACACTGAGGAGGCTCGCCCCAGATGGCGAACTACACCGCCGCTGACGTGAAGCGGCTCCGTGAGCTCACCGGCTCCGGAATGATGGACTGCAAGCGGGCGCTCGAGGAGAACGACGGCGATTTCGACAAGGCCGTCGAGCACCTGCGCATCAAGGGCGCCAAGGACGTCGGCAAGCGCGCTGAGCGCGCCACCGCCGAGGGCTTGGTCGCCGCGCAGGACGGCGTCATGTTCGAGATCAACTCCGAGACCGACTTCGTCGCCAAGAACGCGGAGTTCCAGGAGCTGACCACCAGCATCGCCACCGCGGCCGCCAAGGCGCGCCCGGCCGATCTGGACGCCCTGAAGGCCGTCGACCTGGGTGGCAAGACTGCCGACCAGGCCGTGCAGGAGCTGGCCGCCAAGATCGGCGAGAAGCTCGAGCTGCGTCGCGTCGCGTCCTTCACCGGACCCGTCGCCACCTACCTGCACAAGCGCGCCACCGACCTGCCGCCCGCCGTCGGCGTGCTGGTCGAGTACACCGGCGAAGGCGATGCCGCCGCCGAGGTCGCCCGTGCCGCTGCCATGCAGATCGCCGCCCTCAAGGCCAAGTTCGTCACTCGTGACGAGGTTCCGGCCGAGGTCGTCGAGGCCGAGCGTCGCGTCGCCGAGGCCACCGCCAAGGAAGAGGGCAAGCCCGAGGCCGCCCTCCCGAAGATCGTCGAAGGCCGCGTCAACGGCTTCTACAAGGACGTCGTCCTGCTGGAGCAGTCCTCGGTCACCGACTCCAAGAAGACCGTCAAGGCCCTCCTGGACGAGGCCGGTGTCACCATCACCCGCTTCGCCCGTTTCGAGGTCGGCCAGGCGTAATCGCCTGACAGCATCGAAAGGCCCCTCGCACATCGCAAGTCGATGTCCGAGGGGCCTTTTCGTATGCGTTTCCTATGCGGTGCCGATCAGTTGATCGGGCGGCTCTGGAGCGGTGTCAGCTGGTGGATGTCGTGCTTCAGTCGGAGTTCACCGACGAGATCCGGGGTGGCCTCGCCCGAGAGCAGGAGTTCGCTCAGCTCGGCCAGGTACTGCTCGTGACCGGAGGGGGTCACCATGAAAAGCATTTTGGCGGTGCTGGTTCCGGGGTTGAAGAACGCGTGCGGGCAGCCCGCGGGGACATACATGAAAGCGCCTGGGCCGCCGCGGAACACGGTCATGCCGTCCTCGGCCTCCCAGGTGGTCCAGTCGCCGACCGGTTCGGCGGCCGGGTGGAAGGCCAGCAATTGGAGTTCGCCCTCGACCACGTAGAAGATCTCCTCGGCGTGGCCGTGCCAGTGCGCGCCCACATCGAAACCCGGTGGGACTTCGGCTTCGAAGGCGGACCAGACGTCGGAGCGGTCCGCGCCGACCTTGAGGGTCATGGTGGGTTGTACCTTGTCGCCCGCGCCGGGCGGCAGGAGTAGGCCGTTGCTGGCGAGTAGTCCATCGGTCATGGTGAGCCCCTTAGAGTTTCCAGTCGGTGGCCTGCAGCCAGGTTTCGAGGGTCATCAGGTCCGGGTGTGCCGCGCGCAGGGCTTCGACGTCGAAGGCGTTGGCGGGGTGTTCGTTGAAGTAGGCGAACATTTTCGCGACCTGTTCGTCGAAGGCGCGGATCTGCTCGATCGGGACCTGGACGGCGCGGGCGGGCAATCCGGCGTGGCGGCCAAGGGTTTCGGCGATCTGGTTGGGGGTCAGGACGTCGCCCGCGAGCCCGACGGCCTGGCCGAGGAACTCCTCGGGCCGGTCGAACGCGATGGCCGCGAACTTGCCGATGTCCTCGATGGCAATGAGCGGCATGGGCACATCGGGGTCGACCGCGAGCGCCAGCACCAGCTCGTCCCCGTGCCGTTGCGGCCGGTTGTAGGTGGCGAAATTGTCCATGAACGACACCGGCCGCAGCATGGTCGCGGGCAGGTTCAACGACCGGATGTATGCCTCGATGTGCTCCTTGGCGTCGTAGTACTCGATGCCGGAACCGGCATCGACGCCATTGAGCGAGCTGTAGACCAGGTGCGAGATCCCAGCCTTGGCGGCCAGATCGGCGATGGTCTTGCCGTGCCGCTCTTCGTCCGCCACCGCTTCCAGGCTGATATTGACGCCCCGCATCATGGTCAGCATGAGGAAGACTCCGTAGGCCCCGTCCATGGCGGCGCGCAGTGAATCCTCGTCGTCGAGGTCGCCGGTGACGAGCTGAGCGCCCGCCTCGGCGAGTTTCACCGCTGCGGGCGCTTCCGGATCGCGGACGAAAGCCCTTACCGTCCAGCCTTTTTCGAGCAATGCCCGGGCGGCCGCCCCGCCTTGCCTGCCGGTTGCCCCAATGACCAGTACCGGTCCCCTGTGCTCAGTCACGCCATGCTCCCACCGTTCGCGATCTGCTGATCACCGTAAGAAGCCGCACGCGAACCTGTCCTGGTGGCGATACTGCTACCCAGGTACCTGTACACGGGAAAAGCGAAATGGTAAGCGGCAAAGGCAGTCCTGATCCGGCGCTGGCGCGGCACGCCCAGCTCGGTGAGTTCCTGCGGGCGCAGCGGGCCCGCCTGCAACCCCACGATGTCGGCCTGCGGCCCTATGGCGATCCGGCCCGCCGCCGCACGCCGGGTTTGCGGCGCGAGGAGGTCGCGGAGCTGTCCGGGGTGGGCCTGACCTGGTACACCTGGCTGGAGCAGGGTCGTGAGGTGGATGCCAGCCGTCAGGTCATCGACGCCCTGGCTCGCACGCTGCGCCTGGACGCGGATCAGCATCGGCACCTGCGTTTCCTGGCCGGTCTGTCCGAGCCGGACGAGCAGCCCACCGAGGCGGATCGATCCCGGCTGCAACGAATGGTCGACGCGGTGATGCCCAATCCGGCCGCGATCTACGACGCCGCCTTCGACTATCTGGTGTGGAATCACGCCTACGTGCGGGTCCGCCACGACCCGCTCGACGTGGCCCCGCATCAACGCAATCTGCTCTGGATGATGTTCACCGACAAGGTGAATCGGCAGCGCATGCCGCGCTGGGAGTCGGCCGCGCAGGCGGTGCTGAGCCAATTGCGCGATGCCCTGGGCCGCCGCCCGGGCGATCCGCGCCTGGCCGCGCTCGTGCACGGCTTGAATGTCGCCAGCCCGGAGTTCCGCCGCTGGTGGTCGGAATACCCGATTCACCGTTTCCGCCCGGCCGGGATCAGCGTGGAGCATCCTGGAATCGGCGTCGTCGAGTTGGAGCTGTTCCAATTGCGCCCGGTGGAGAACCCGAGCCTGCTGATGGTCGTGCAGGTTCCCGCGAGCGCCGAGGCGGCGAGGCGTATTGCCGCACTGCTGGCAGCGGAAGATTCGGGTCGCGATGTCACGAATTCGTGAGCGGTATCGAGGGTCGCCGCACCGTCGTGACCCGTCGTGGTGCAGGATAGACAAAGCTTGTTGCCGTCCCGTGCATTCCATTGCGCCGGGATGGTCTTTTCATGTGCGTCATACGCATCACCGCCGAAGACAAGGAGACCGATGACGGACCCGGATACGGCGCCCGACCGCAAGGGCTATCGCCGAGTGCTCCTCAAGCTGGGTGGCGAGATGTTCGGCGGCGGCAAGGTCGGTCTCGATCCCGATGTGGTGCAGGCCGTGGCCGAGCAGATCGCCGAGGTCGTCTCCGAGGGTGTCCAGGTGGCTGTGGTCATCGGCGGAGGGAACTTCTTCCGTGGCGCCGAGCTCGAGGAACGCGGTATGGAGCGGGCTCGCTCCGATTACATGGGCATGCTCGGCACCGTCATGAATTCCCTTGCCCTGCAGGACTTCCTGCAGAAGCAGGGGATCGACACCCGAGTGCAGACCGCCATCACCATGGGTCAGGTCGCCGAACCGTATCTCCCGTTGCGCGCCAAGCGGCATCTGGAGAAGGGCCGCGTCGTGATCTTCGGCGCGGGAATGGGCATGCCGTACTTCTCCACCGACACCACGGCCGCGCAGCGCGCCCTGGAGATCGGTGCGGAAGTGGTGCTCATGGCCAAGGGCGTCGACGGTGTCTTCACCGCGGACCCGCGCGAGGATCCGGACGCCACCCTGTTCACCGAGATCACGCACAAGGAAGTCCTGGAGCGCGGCCTGAAGGTGGCCGACGCCACCGCGTTCAGCCTGTGCATGGACAACCAGATGCCGATGCTGGTGTTCAATCTGTTGACCAAGGGCAATATCGCCCGCGCGGTCGCCGGTGAGAAGATCGGCACCCTGGTCCGTTCGTGACCGCTGCAAAGCCGAATGAGTAGAACGATGACGCTGTGGAGGAAACGCCGTGATTGAAGAAGCGCTCTTCGACGCCGAGGAAAAGATGGAGAAGGCCGTCGCGGTGGCGAAGGACGACCTGGGAACCCTTCGGACCGGTCGCGCGAATCCGGGCATGTTCTCCCGGATCGTCATCGACTACTACGGTTCGCCCACCCCGATCACCCAGGTGGCGTCCATAACGGTGCCCGAGCCGCGCATGCTGGTGATCAAGCCGTACGAGCAGTCCCAGATGAACGCGATCGAGACCGCGATCCGCAATTCGGATCTGGGTGTGAACCCCACCAATAATGGCGACATCATCCGGGTGAGCGTCCCGCAGCTCACCGAGGAGCGGCGTCGCGAGATGGGCAAGCAGGCCCGCTCCAAGGGTGAGGACGCCAAGGTCTCCATCCGCAATGTGCGCCGCAAGGCCATGGATGAGCTGGGCCGCATCCAGAAGGACGGCGAGGCCGGTGAGGACGAGGTCGGTCGTGCCGAGAAGGATCTGGACAAGACCACCGCCAAGTACGTCCATCAGATCGACGAACTGGTGAAGCACAAGGAAGCCGAGCTGCTCGAGGTCTAGGCCTGGCTGCTCGAAAGTTCCGGCCCGGTCCGGCCGGGGGTAGGGACGAACGGACGACAAGTGAGCGACGGGACAATCGTGGCCGAAGAAACTGCCGCCGCCGGCAATGCGACGCCGCCCGATCAGGGTGCGGTCGTGCCGGTGGAGGATGCCTCCGTGCCGGTCGAGGACACCGCGGCTGATACCGCTGCCGCGTCGGGCGACGGCAAGGCCCCCGCGTCCAAGGCGGGGCGCAATCTTCCGGCCGCGTTGGCGGTCGGACTCGCACTCGGTCTGTCTCTCATCGCGATTCTGCTGTGGGCGCCCAAGGTGCTGATCGGCGTGATCGCGGTGGCCATGGCGGTGGCGACCTGGGAGGTGGCCAAGCGCCTGCGTGAGGCCGATGTGCTGGTGCCGCGGGTTCCGCTGCTGGTGGGCGGGCAGGCGATCATCTGGCTGGCGTGGCCGGCCGGACCGCAGGGCGTGCTCGGCGCGTTCGGTGCGACGGCGCTGACGGTCATGGTGTGGCGCCTGTTCGACCACGGCCTGCAGGCGACGCCGCGAAACTACCTGCGCGACACCGCGATCAGCATTTTCACCCTCGCCTGGGTGCCGCTGCTGGCCTCCTTCGCGGTGCTTCTGCTGCTGCAGGACGACGGCAACCTGCGGGTGCTGACCTTCATGATCCTGGTGGTCTGCTCCGATGTCGGCGGCTATGTGGCGGGCGTGCTGTTCGGCAAGCATCCGATGGTGCCGCACATCAGCCCGAAGAAGTCCTGGGAGGGCTTCGGCGGCTCGCTGGTGTTCTCGGTCATCGGCGGCCTGCTGACGGTGACGCTGCTGCTGCAAGCCAATTCGATGATCGGCGTGCTGCTGGGCGTGGGCCTGGTGCTGGTCGCCACCAGCGGCGATCTCATCGAATCGCAGGTCAAGCGCGAGCTCGGCATCAAGGACATGGGTACGCTGCTGCCCGGCCACGGCGGCATCATGGATCGCCTGGATTCGATGCTACCGTCGGCCTTCGTGGCCTGGCTGGTGTTGACCGCGCTGCTCTGAGTCGAGCAGCGCGGCCTGGTTCAGCTACTTACGCGGCGACCGTCGCGTGGGTGCGCGGACAATCCGTGGTCAGTGGGAGATCCGGTCCGATCAGGATCGGATCGAACTGAATGTTCGAGACGCCCAGCGGTCGCAACATCGCGCGGAGCGCGGTGGGGGAGAGGCGAATCCAGCCTTGCCTGCTTCCCATTGCGGCGATCAGGTGATCCGGATCGCTGAAAGCGATGCCGATTCGCCCGCCCTGCGGAAGTCGTCCGGTCTGTAGCACGGTCGCCTCGAGGCGGCGTGACACATGCACCGGAACGACGCAGGTTTCTCGCTCTTCATCCATTCGCGAAACATCCCCTTCACCGGGTCGCTCGTTGAACCTGACCGCCACCCTCGTCGGTGGCGTCGGTGCCGAACGTAGGTCGGTTGCGGGGATGCGGGACCGGGTCCTTACACAATCAGAACGCCCACGGTGGCAGCTGTGGGCGTTCTCTTGACGGTCGTGTGGTCCGGCTCACGACCGTGCCGGTCTTAGTTGGACTTCTTGGCCGCGCGGCGCAATTGCAGGATGCGGTAGCCGCCGACCAGCGCGGTCGAGAGCGCGCCGATGAACACGGACAGCAGGACGAGCACGCCGATCGGCAGGTTCCACTGCCAGGCGAAGAAGTCGACCTTGGCTTGTTCCAGGTTCTGCAGGATGAAGATCAACACCAGAATGCCGAGAACGGCGGCGATCACGAGGCCGATCCAGGCGTAACCGGCGCGGGTCTTCATCACGCCCGCATGCTTGCCCTTGGCAGGTTTGCTCGGGGTCGGGTCCGCCCCGGAGGTTGGTACGGCGTCGGTGGTCATTGCTTGATCATTGCTGATGGCTATGACCAGTGCACGTATATTGCCGCTTATCTTGCATATGTCGTTCTGCCACGAGTTTGCTGTCGAGGTTTCGACGCATCTCGGCCGGGTGTGACGAGCGCATCTCACCCCGACGGCCTACAGGGGCCTTCCGGATGGAAGAATAGGCGGGTTATGACTGCCGCCCCGCTTCCCCTCGTATTCGACGCCCCCCGCCGTGGCATGCCGCCGAAGCATCTCGCCGACCTCGACGCCACCGAGCGCAAGGCGGCCGTGGAGGCGCTGGGGCTGCCGAAGTTCCGGGCGGACCAGATCGCGCGGCAGTACTACGGGCGGCTGCTGGCCGATCCCGAGCAGATGACCGACCTGCCCGAAGCCATGCGCGCCAAGGTCGGCGAGGCATTGTTCCCGCCCCTGCTCACCGCCGTCCGCCACATCTCCTGCGATGACGGCAGCACCCGCAAGACCCTCTGGAAAGCGGGCGACGGCACCCTGCTCGAGTCGGTCCTCATGCGCTATCCGGACCGCGCCACCCTGTGCATCTCCAGCCAAGCCGGTTGCGGCATGGCCTGCCCCTTCTGCGCGACCGGTCAAGCGGGCCTGACCCGCAACCTGTCCACCGCCGAAATCGTCGACCAGGTTCGCGCGGCAGCCGCGGCCCTGCGTGACGGTGAAGTGGAGGGTGGCCCCGGCCGACTCTCCAATATCGTCTTCATGGGCATGGGCGAACCCCTCGCCAACTACAAGCGAGTCGTGAACGCCGTCCGCCGCATCACCTCCCCGGCCCCCGACGGCCTCGGCATCTCCCAGCGCAATGTGGTGGTCTCCACCGTCGGCCTGGCTCCGGCCATCCGCAAGCTCGCCGACGAGGACCTGTCGGTGACTTTGGCTGTCTCCCTCCACACTCCGGACGATGAACTCCGAGACACCCTGGTGCCGGTCAACAATCGCTGGTCGGTCGCCGAAGTCCTCGACGCCGCAAAGTATTACGCCGACAAGTCCGGCCGCCGAGTCTCCATCGAATACGCCCTCATCCGAGACATCAACGACCAGCCCTGGCGCGCCGACATGCTGGGCAAGAAACTCCACAAGGCCCTCGGCTCCCGAGTCCACGTAAACCTCATCCCCTTGAACCCCACCCCGGGCAGCAAGTGGGACGCTTCCCCGAAACCCGTTGAGCGCGAATTCGTCCGCCGAGTCAACGAGCAGGGCGTCCCCTGCACCGTCCGCGACACCCGCGGCCAGGAAATCGCCGCCGCCTGCGGCCAGCTCGCCGCCGAGGGCTAGAGCCGTACGATCGCAGATACTTCCGACGGCGATACTATCGGCTGCGAAAGTATCTTCGTCAGTAGTTTGCCCAGTTCGGAGCTGCGGCTAGTCGCCGCAGTCCTGCCCGATCTGCTCCGACAGAGACACCGCTGAGGGGAGCGACGATGACCTACCCACCACCGCAGCCGAATGAAGATCCGGCGCAACGGCCCTATTCGGATCCGGCCGCGCAGCAGTCGTACCCGCACCCGTATCCGCCCGCGCAGCAGCCGTACCCGGCAGCGTCCGGGCCGCAGCCGTATCAGGATCCCGCTGCGTATCAGCCTTATCCGGGGATGGCGCAGTATCCCGGTGGACCGGCAGCCGGGGAGCGGAAGCCACCGCAGTCGGTCATGAACGCCTTCTATCTCATGCTGGCCGGTGCGGTGCTGACGCTGCTCAGCACGCTGTACGGCTTCACGCAGCTGTCGACGGTGCGGGACAAGGCTTCCGAGAGCTCCGACGGCACCCTGACTCAGAGCAACGTCGATACGATCGTGAAGGTCTCGTTCGGCTTCGGCATCGTGATCGCGCTGATCTCGATCGGCCTCTGGATCTGGATGGCGTTCGCCAACCGGGCCGGAAAGAACTGGGCACGGATCACGAGCACCGTATTCTTCGGCCTCTACTCCCTGTCCATGCTGCTCACCGTGGTCAGCTTCTTCCTGCCCACATCCGACACCCCGGTGATCTCCACCATTTTCGGCTTCGTGACGTGGTTCGTCGGCCTCGCCGCCCTGATCCTCCTGTGGACCAAGCAGTCCAGCACCTACTTCCGCCCCGCGCCCACCTACGCGCCCTATCCCGGCCCATACCCGGGTCCACCTCGTTGACGATTCCGATGCCCTAATTGTCTGAGACGGATTATCCTGTGGGGCATGGACAGTTTGGTGACGGTGCTGTCGCGGATGGCCGGTGGTGCTCATCGGATCGTGTTCGATCGCACGAATGGCCGTGTGCTGGGCGGTATTCCGGGAACCAAGGTGGTGCGGTTGACCACGGTGGGGCGCAAGAGCGGGGAACCCCGGGTCACCATGCTGAGTACGCCATTGCCGGTGGACGATCGAGTGGTGTTGATCGCCTCGTTCGGCGGCGAGCCTCGACATCCACAGTGGTATCGGAATCTGTGTGCGGATCCGCATGTCACGGTGAATATTTCGGGGGTCGAGCGCCCGATGGTGGCTCGTACCGCGGACCCCACCGAGCGGGCGGAGCTGTGGCGGCGCATCGTGCGCCGTGCGCCCAACTATGCGCTGTATCAGCTGCGGACCTCACGTGAGATTCCGGTCGTGATACTGGAAGAGCCTTCGGAGACCTAGTGCGCCCGAGATGCCGTGTGATAATCCCGCGGTGGGTGAACCAATCGGTAGGGCCGCGTGGCGGGAGCTTATCGACCGATTTGTCGAACAGCGGGAGCGATTTTCGCCTTTCGAGGGTGGATCGTTCACATACCCGAATCCGGGTGCCGATGAGGCACAGCTGCGTGCGGCCGAGGTTCGGCTGAGGGGGGAACTCGACCCTCAGCATCGGGAGTTCCTGTCCATTGCCAATGGCTGGGATCGATACCTGGGCACTTCCGGTCTGCTCGGCACGCAGGATCTGGGCGTGGGCCCGCGCTGGGAGGGCGGTCTCGACGAGGCCGAACGGTGGTTTCTGAAAAGCCGGACCGGCGGGGAATTGGGTGTCGCGAACGAGCCGGTCGCCTTTCGGATGATCGGTGATCACGACCTGCGGGCGGGTGGCGGCCACAGCGTCTACATGTATATCGGCGACGAACCCGCGCTCGCGGCGGGCACGACCTTCGGTTTGCCACCGCGGGTGACTTATCCGGATCTGTACTCGTTCCTGTGCGCCGAGCTCACCGGTATCCATGCGCTTGTCCCGTCGGCGTCGCTGTGGCGCCGCCCCATCGAGGACATCTGTACCGCGCTGGCCGCCGTGCCCGGCGACGTGCTGGTCGACACCATCTTCGACACCCGTGAACCATGGTGGCGGCGTGGTTCGTGCGTGAAGGCCCTGACCGGCCGAATGACCCCGGTACGGGCAGCGCGGCTGCTCGACGTCGTCCGGGATGAGCGGGCGGAGGAGGAGGTCAGAGGCGCTGCGCTCGACGTGCTCGTGGCTTCGGACGATGGGCCGCACACCGCCGCGCTCCGTGCGTGGCTGCGCTCCGCGCCGACGGCACGGTACCGATCCCTGACATCGGCGATAACCCGCGCCAATGGGCGATTCCGCGATCTCCACGCGGTGGACCACCTGATCGAGCTGGCGGCCGCGAAATGGGGTCCTTCCCGCGAAGACGCCCGGCGCGCCATCGACCTGATCATCGAGACACACGGCATGCGTGCGGTTTTCGGTGTCGACTCCGCTCGCGAACTCATGTTGAGCGGTGCCACCATGGACCGCCGATTGTTCGGCGTACGGCTGCAATCGCTCAGCGGAGGTGACCTCAGCGCCGCACTGGCCGATTCGGAGGTGGAAGTCGCCCGCGCGGCCTACGAACGGCTCGCGGACGACCCGGCCTCGACCGTCGCACTGCTGCGGATGGTCGACGAACGTGCCCCCGGGCACCTGTGGGCACTGGCAACCCTTGCGACACAAGGCCATCCGATCAGTGAGCATCTGACGGAGTTCGGAACGCCGCTACTCGAGCTGCCGGGACTGCCGCCCGATGCCCGCACCGCGATTCTGCGGATGTGGCCGCCTGGACAGCCCGGGGCACGAATCGAGGAGGTCGATGTCACCGACGGCAGCGGAGTGATCGATGTCCGAGGGATCGGGCACGCCCTGGATATCCCCAGGGGCTGGAGCAGCCACTGCCTCTTGCGTATCGCCGGGAAGGTGACCGACCTCGACACCACGGCATATGAAGGGTCCATAGGCCGATTGGTCGCCCGCGCCCCGGACCGGCCGCCACGACCGGAAGCCATGGCCGCACTGCGGGATCTGACCATAACCGGGGAGACCACCGCACCACTGCGCGTGGCGCTGCGACCACTACTCGAGCTGCTCACCCCGGGACGATACGAGCTGCGCGGCCCAGAACCCGTCTGGCAGGAAACTCCCGGGATGGTCCACACGCGCACGATGCCCAGCGCGATCGTGATCGATGTCCAACCGGACGCCCCGCAGTGGTTCTACCCGGGAGACGAGGTCTACCTGGTTCCCACCGAAGCCTGGCCGCCCGCCGATGAGACTGCGGTGCAACGGTATCGAGAGCAGATCCGCCAGGGAGTGCGCCCCGCGCTGATCGGGCTGCGAACCATCAGTCGACACCAGTGGAGCGGATTCGTCATCGACGGCCACCACAAACTGTCCGCATACCTGAGAGAAGGCGCAGTCCCCTCCATCGTATGGATCACCCGCCTCGACCCGCCTGAAATAACCGCCGCCGAAATCCGTGAAAACTTCCCGGACTTCGCCGAGACTCATCAGCGATTCCGCAGCCTGCTCCGGGTCCTCGACGAAAACGAAAGCCGGGTGATCACAGGAGATCGCCGTCATTCCCCGGGGTGAGTATCGGGCCCGGACGCCCGTTCCCCACATTTCGGGCAGTAGAAAAGGGATCCGGCGTGATCACATCGCTGCTGCCATAGGTGGTCGCGGATCGTACGCACAATGAAATCGATGTGTTCGACCGGTGTTTCGCCGAGCTGCGTGTCGATCCCTTCGGCTATGACGTTGCCTTCGGTGAGTGCCACCTGCTCGGTTATCGGTTCAGATGAATCCGAGAAGTCGATGATGCGTTGGGTGAAGTGCCCGGTGTCCCGGAGGTCCAATTCGATGCGCCAATTCCCGTGTCGCTCACGGAAGTAGAAGCTGTGCCCGTCGACATCGCCGTGCCACTGTTCCGGCGCCATCGAGGTCGTCCGTTCGGCGACCACGTCGGCCTGGCCGGCCAGCCACTCTCGGATCTGCGCCTCCTCCTGTTCGTGTGCTCGACGCAACTCTTCGGCCGCTTCGCTGTTGTGCCATCGATCCAGCCAGTTCCGATGTTGGGCAATCCGCCGCTCCTCCGACCAGGAACAAGGGCAATCCAGGCCATCACCGTGCATCGACGACAACCGTGGGTGGCATCCGCACTGGCAAGGCTCGTCACCTCTGGCGGCGGGGCGGAACAGCACATCTATAACCCGCTCGGCCGTAGCCGAATCGATCCCGGCCTCACACGCGAGATGCTCGGCGTAACGCTGCCGCCGCCGAGCGTGTTCGCCGGCCTCCTCCGCACGGCGACGAGCCCGCTCCTCGTCGTCGCCGAATTCCACCAGGAACAGGTCGGCCATTGGCGCAAAGTACCTGCACTGCCGGGTGCCTGTCACTGGAGTTTCGGCGATCGGACGGCAAGCCTTCCTCGGGGCGAACCGCGCCGACGGGTCTGTGGCCTGTGGCTAATGCTCGACTGCGACAGGCGGAAACTGTTGGATGCGAAGGTGTTTGGATTACCTTGAGATATTACGGCTGATCGCGCGGCGGCCTTGTCGCGGCGCTACCTCGGGGAGTCGTGTCCATCTGGCAATCGTGACCGGTTCAGCTGATGGTCCGCGCCACCGGCTCCTTTGTCCGGGCTTCGCGGGTGCGGGCACGGGCCTCGTTCCCGGCTCGGGTGTGGCCGCTGTCCGCGTCAGGAGCGCCCGCTATCTCGATCCCGGGCGCGGGCATACCCCTCGCGATCAGCTGCGCGACGTGGCCGGGCAGCTCGCGGTGCAGGCCGCGTTCGTAGGCCAGTTGGGCGGCCTCGCGGGCGCGGGCCGCGTCGAGTTCGCGTTGTTGCTGTACGGCCTTGTCGGCGGCTTCGCGGGTGCGGGCGATCTCCTGGAGGCGCGCGACACGGTCTCTGGCGTTCTGTTCCCTATGGAGCTGCTGGCTGTCGATCAGCTCGAGTTGCTTACCGGCGGACCGCTCGAGCTGCTTACCCAAGGCGATGGCGCGGTTGACCTCTTCGCGGGTCGGGCGTTCGACCGTGAAACTGTCGGCGTGATCCCGTGCGAGCGCGTTCAAACTTTTCTGGATCGACGGGTCGATTTTGGTGTCTGCGGGAATCGACCACGTGATCTGCCAACCGGCCTGGATCAGCTCGCGTTCCTTTTCGAGCTGGATCAGAGTTTTAGGGTCCTTCAACTGCCGCCCGGATTTGTACTCGGTCGCCTTACGTTCGGTGAGGTTGGCCGAATCGAGCTTTCGCGGACCGAATTCCGTGGAGACCGTCACCTCACGCTGGTAGCCGCGCTCGGGGGTCTCACCCCGCTCGTGCGCGCGGCCCGTGTGATAGTTGTCGGCGCGTTCATGAATTTTGCGGACCCGTGACTTCTCAGCGCGGTCCTGGCGTTCTCGTTCGAGCCGGGCACGTTTGAGGGGGTCGAGTTCTTCGGGCATGGTGTCACCCCTGCCCGAAGGTGCCGCACCCCCGAAGGATTCAGTTAGGGGTGTTTGTCAGCGAAGACCGGGCTGGTCGAATGGCGGTGGTCACGATCGGCGATGAGACCGCCGATCGTGCTGGTGAGGAAAAGACCGTCCTCGCCCGCATTGCGCAGATCCCACAGCGGATAGCTGGGGTCGTCGCTGAAGTCGAACGTGACGGCCGGACCGAACGCGTCGTACACCGGTGAGCCGATGCCGGGGATGTTGACCCAGATGCCGCCCACCCGCCGCACCAGGGCCTCCCCGAGGTAGGAGACGACCCGGTCTACGGCGGTGAAGTTCGCCGGGTTCTCCACGGCCGCGCGAGTCGCGAACCATTCGGGTATCAACACGTCGAACCAGTCGAGCATGGCGTCGGCGAACCGGTCACCGCTGGGCATCGCCCCGACCCGGTGGAGCAGCTCGTGCGGCAGTGCGGGCAGGGTGTCGGTGAACAGGGCCTCGATGCGTTCGGTGATGCAGCGTTGCAGGCACCACGCCGACCACGCCGGATCATGCTGAGCCTTTTCGTCGTACCAATCCTCATTGTCGGAGCTGCTCATGGGCCTCTGACCTCTCGCTGCGGATACTGGTGTGCCGTCAAGGGTAGCGCCGTCGCCGGTGCACAGGGGTCGACACGGCGTCGGGTGTGAATCATGGACTGACGCATCGGCTTTCCCCAGATCAGTGTGTTCGCAGCGCACCCGAGCGGGGGCGCACACTCAGCATGAACCCGCGCCATGACCGGGGTGTCCGAGTTAGTGTTCACTGGTGTTCACCGACGCCGCCCCGGTGACTGGGCCGCTGCTGCGCGAGCTGCGCACTGTCGCCGGAATCGGCTTGCGGCA
Source organism: Nocardia sp. NPDC051030 (assembly GCF_040683015.1). Classification (NCBI taxonomy): domain Bacteria; kingdom Bacillati; phylum Actinomycetota; class Actinomycetes; order Mycobacteriales; family Nocardiaceae; genus Nocardia; species Nocardia sp. NPDC051030. Next base: position 293,544 of record NZ_JBFBCD010000002.1, read on the forward strand.
GATGGCGATTCGGACCGCGTTCGCACCGAGCTACCTGTCGATGGTGGAGACCGGCACCAAACCGGTCACCGCGCCGGTACTGAAGGCGTACCGCGACATTCTCGGGGATCCGGTGCTCGGTCTCGGAGTGGACGTGGCACGGCTGGCCACGCCCGGCGCGACAACCCTCACCGACGTGGAGACGATTCTGGCGCGGTCGCGGCGACTCGAGGACACCGCGGGCGCTCACCTGGTGGTCGCGATGGCCCGCGGCCTCGACGGCCTCGCACGCGTGCTGGCCGGCCACACCGACACCGCGGCCCCCCTCGCCTCGGAGACGGCGCGGTTCCGTGGCTGGCTCGAACTCGCCAGCGGGCACCCGCACCTCGCGAACAAGGCACTAGCCGACTCGATCGTCCTGGCCGACACCACAGGCGACCCCTCCCAGCGGGCGCACGCACGCAGCTTCCGTGCCTACGCGCTGCGTGAGGCCGGTGCGCCCGCCCGAGCCCTGGACCTCGTCGACGACGCCCTCACGATCGGTGCTGTACATCCGATGCTGCGCGTCTACGACCTGTACGCGCGCGCGAAATACCTTGCCGCACTCGGCGATACCGCTGCCGCGCTGCGCGCCCTGCCCAAGGCCGACCGCGCCGCCGGGCACCTGGACTACCGCGACCCGCCACCGTACTCGTACTGGCTTACTCCCGGATTTCTCGGACTACAACGCGGGCGGGTGCTGTGGATCGCAGGCCAGCGCAATGGTGCGCGTGGCGAGGTGCTGGCCGGACTCGACGCACTGCCACCAGCCGATCGTGAGGCGAGCTGGGCAGGTAAGTGGCGGGCGGTCGCCGACGGCGCGGACGTCCCCGGATGACCGCCGACCACGGCGCACGTGGATGCGGCGGTCGCGCCTCGACCCACCGGAAAGGACCGAAATCCGTGAAAACTTCCCGGCTTTCGCCGAAAACCATGAGCGATTCCGCACCCTGCTCTCGGTACTCGACGACAACGAAGGCCGCGCGCTCGCCAGGGCGCTCAGTCGGGCTGATGCTCGGCGGTCCAGCCTGAACAGAGTAGGTCCAGGGATTCTATGCGGGTGCCGGCTGTGGCGAAGACGTGTTGTTCGGCAATGCGGGCCGCGTCGGGGGTGTTCGGGGGGTGCATGCGGACTCGCCAGCGGAGGTAGAGGCGGGAGCCGACTCGGCCGGCGGTGGCTTCGAGTACCTCGAATTCATCTTCCCCGCCGAACCAGTGCTGGAAGCGGTCGATCGCGGCGTCGACGCCGGTGGTGTCGAAGGGGCCGGGTGGGACCAGGCCGCGGAAGCGGACGTTGGGTTGGAGGTAGGCGGTCAAGGCTGGGAAGTCTCGGTTGGTGAGGGCTTCGAGGAAGAGGCCCGCTACGGGCCAGCCGGTGTCGTCGGACGGGGGTGCGGCGTCGGGCGATTGGGAGGTGATTGCGTTCATACCAATGGTTTACGGCGCGGGGGGAATGCGTCGCATCGGGTGAATACCCGATCTTCAGTGGTCGGCGGTGATGAGGCCGTGCCGCATGGCGTACATGGCGGCCGCGCCGCGGGTGGTGACGCCGATTTTGGTGTAGATGTGCTCTATGTGGCTGCCTGCGGTGCGGGGAGTGATGGAGAGTTGGCGGGCTATTTCCTTATTGGTGCGGCCACGGACCAGGAGTTCCAGGATTTCGAGTTCGCGGGCGGTGAGTCCGGCGATCTGGTGGGGGCGGCGGGGGACGTGGTGTCCGGCTGCGGCGAGGACGCCGCGCACCGCTTCGGCATCGAGGCGGCCCGCGGTGACTTCGGCCAGCAGTACGGTGGTCCGCTCGGCGGGCGGGACGGCGGGGCGGTGTGGGCGGTCTTCGCCTAGTGCCTGATACATCTCGGCGGCGGCGAGGAGTCGGGCGGGGAAGGGAATTGCGTTGCCGGACAAGCCGTGTGGGTAGCCGGAGCCGTCCAGGCGTTCGTGGCACAGGCTTGCGATCGCACCCACTCGAGCGAGGCGGGGGCTGCGGGCCAGCACTCGCTCGGTCAAGTACGGGACCATGCGGACGCGCTCCCATTCGGACCGGGACAGCGGTCCGGGTTTGTTCCAGATGCCGGTGGAGACGCCGATCGTGCCGAGGCGGCAGACCAATGCGGCCTGGGTGACCAGTTCGGCATCGTCCGCGGAGAGCCCGGTGCGATGGGCGGCCTCGCCTGCCAGCGCCGCGGTCGCCCGCGAATGGCCAAGGAAGCAAGGGGCTTTCAGGTCCGCGTAGTCGGCGAAGATCTCCAGCACGGCCGTCAGATCGGCCTCCGGCAGCGGCCGGTCCAGGGCCGCGCAGCCGTCGATGACCACGCTCCAGGCGTCCACCGTATCGATATCGTCGAGGATTTCGGCGCGGTAGCGATCGCACAGATCCACCAGATCCGGGTCGAATTCGGTGCCGCCGCGGGCGCGCAGCATGTCCACCGCCGCGCGCGATCCGCCGACCCGGCAATACATTTCGGCATCATCGGCGATCTGCACCACCCGCATCACCGCGGAGATCTGTGCGCCGCGCAGCCCGTCCGGTAGGCCCTTGCCGTCCCAGCGTTCGAACGCCTGCGGCAGCGCACCTCGCACATCGGCATGCAGTTGCAAGCGTTCGGCAATATCGGCGGTGGTCTGACAGTGCGTGACGAAGGTATTCATCGCATCCCGGAATCCGCCCGCCAGGAACCGCCCCGCCATGGTGAGCCGATGCAGCGGCGGCTGACCGGGCCCGAGCCGCCCGAGCAGGAACCGCATCATCGGCAGCCCCGCCTTGTCGATGAAATAACTGTCCGCCCGCAGCTGCCGATCGTCACCGAACCACTGCGCCATCTCATGCGAGTCGGCCACGCACCCGACCCAGGCCAGCAGCGAGACATAGAATGCCGCCGCCTGCTCCTCCCGGGACAGCCCCGCCGCCGCGGCCAGGCGGGTGGCGATCACCGTCTGGCGCAGCACATGCTCCTCGGGCTGCCCCAAACCGAGGTCGGTCGCCAGTGACAGCGAGGCGATCAGTTCGGCCAGCCGGAACTCCGATTCCGCATGGTCCGTCATTGCGAATGAGGCTACCGCCGGTATTCCGGCTGATCACGGAACCGGGCGATATGGGCGCGAGGTCAATCGATTCCGGCCCTGACCTGTGTCGCGGTGCGAACCTGGAATCCTTCGAGGCGAGGGGCCGCACAATCACGGTCATCGGCTTATGCTCGGGGTAACTGGCTCGTTTTCGTATCGAGGTCGCTGTGGTGCATGTCGATCCGTTCTCGACGCAACGCGACCTGACCTCCGGGTTCGTTGCGGAGCTGGAGGCTGCCGGATTCATGGGGCCCGCCGAGGTCGGGCGGGGTGGGTTCGGGGTCGTGTATCGCTGCTTTCAGGTCGCGCTGGATCGCACAGTGGCCATCAAGGTGCTCACGGCGGATCTGGAATCGGAGAGTCTGGAACGGTTCGTGCGTGAGCAGCTCGCCATGGGGAAGCTGTCGGGGCATCCGAATATCATCACGGTGTTCGAGGTGGGGTCCACGGCTACCGGGCGGCCCTACATTGTCATGCCGTTCCACTCGCACGGGTCCCTGGATGCGCGCATTCAGCAGCACGGTCCGATCGGGTGGCAGGACGTGCTGCATATCGGGGTGAAGATTTCGGGGGCGCTGGAGACGGCGCATCGGCGCGGGCTGCTGCACCGGGATGTGAAGCCGGGCAATATCCTGCTGACCGAATACGGGGAGCCGCAGCTGGCCGATTTCGGAATCGCCCGGCTGGCAGGCGGTTTCGAGACGACCGCGGGCACCGTGACCGGCTCGCCCGCCTACACCGCGCCGGAGGTCTTGCAGGGGCAGATCCCGGATGCGACCGCCGATATCTACAGCCTGGCCTCCACCTTGTTCTGCGCGGCCACCGGTCACGCGGTGTTCGAGCGGCAGAGCGGGGAACAACTGGTCGCGCAGTTCGTGCGGATCACCAAACATCCGATGCCGGATATCGGCGACTCGGGCCTGCCGTCCGATCTGACCGGCGTCATCGAACGCGCCATGTCGCGCGATCGGGGCGAACGTCATTCCAGCGCAGCCGAATTCGGTGCGGAGCTGCGCGAGATTCAGGAGCGGCACGGGCTCGCACCCGACGAGGTGCCGATCCCGCTCCCGGTCGCGGATTCGCTCGAACCGCGCACGCAAACGACACTCACCGGATCCGGGCGGCGGCGCAGCACGGTACGCACCGCCGCCACCGGCATCACCCCGCCGGTGCCCGCCACCCGCCTGCGGCCACCCACCCTCACCCGCGCGCTGGTCCAGCGCCCGCGTCTGCTGGAGAAACTGCAACTGCGAGACCGCAGGCTCGCGGTCATCCACGGCCCCACCGGTTTCGGCAAGACCACCCTGGCCGCGCAATGGTGTGCCGCCGAGACCGCCGTGGGCGGTTCGGTGGCCTGGCTGACCGTCGACAATGACGACGACAATGTGGTGTGGTTCCTCTCGCACCTGATCGAGGCGATTCGCGCGGTCCGGCCCGGCTTGGCGCGGGAACTCGGCGAGCTGCTCGAGGAGCACGGTGACGAGGCCGGGCGGTACGTGCTGACCTCGCTGATCAACGATATCGACCGGCGCGGTGAGCAATTGACCGTGGTCATCGACGACTGGCATCGGGTCTCGGATCCGGACGCCCTGGCCGCGCTGCGCTTCCTGATCGAGAGCTGTAGCCCGGTGTTGCGCGTGGTGGTGACCAGCCGCAAGCAGACCGGCCTGCCCATGAGCTCCATGCGGGCGCGCGATGAACTGGTGGAAATCGATACGGCCGCACTGCGTTTCGATGTGGACCAGGCCTACACCCTGCTGGTCGAACTGGGCGGGCTGGACCTGGATCGCAGCGATGTCGAGGATCTCACCGAGTCGACCGGCGGCTGGGTCGCGGCCCTGCGCCTGGCCGATCTGTCCCTGCGCGAGAGCGACGATCCCGGCCAGCTGATCGGGCAGCTCACCGGCCGCCACCACGCCATCGGCGAATTCCTGGCAGAGAATGTCCTGGAAACCCTCGAACCCGAGGTGCTCGACTTCATGGTCGCCACCTCGATCACCGAACGCACCTGCGGTGAACTGGCTTCCGCGCTCACCGGCGTCCCGGACGGGCAGGCGCTGCTGGAACAGATCGAACAGCAGGACCTGTTCCTGCGCCGCCTCGACGGCGGCAAATGGTTCCAATACCACCACCTGTTCCAGGATTTCCTGCGCCAGCGGCTCGAATACGATCTGCCCGAACGCATCGACGACCTGCACCGGGCGGCCTCGCGATGGTTCGCCGAGCATCGGCATGTCAGCGAGGCGGTGGATCATGCCCTGTTGGCCGGTGACGAGCTGTCCGCCGTCGAGATCGTCGAACGCGACGGCATGTCCCTGCTCGAATACGGGCAGATGGCCAGCCTCATCGGCCTGGTGAGCAAGCTGCCCCCGGCCGTCATCGAAACGCATCCGCGCCTGCAACTGGATCTGGCCTGGGCGAATATTCTGCTGCACCGCGCCGGACCGGCGGAACGCGCACTGCGCCTGGCGGAATCGACCCTGGACCGCAATGGCATGGCCCCCGAGGTCACCGCGCGCCTGCGCGCCGAGGCGGGCGTCCTGCACTCGGTGGTGACCGTCCGCGCCGATGTGATCACCGGCGTGGAGGAGATGCTCGCGCCCTGCTTCGCCATGGCGGACGAATTATCGGCGTATGTGGTGGCCATCGGCGCGAATGTGGCGAGCCTGGCCGCGGGCTACCGCTACGACTTCGACGAGGCGGTGCGCATTCAGGAGTGGTCCGCCCCGTACATGCGGCGAAACAAGGGCCTCTACAACAATATTCACGGATTATGTTTCCTCGGCATCGGGGCCAGCCTGCAACTCGATATCGAGCGGGCCGAGCAGTACTTCCGCCGCGCGCTGAAGATCGCCAAGCAGTCCGGTGGCAGCCACTCCTACGGCGCGCGCCTGGCCGGATCCCTGCTGGGTGAACTGCTCTACGAGCGCAATGAGATCGCCGAGGCGGAGCGCCTGCTCGACGAGGGCTACAAGCTGGGCGCGGACGCCGGTGTCACCGATTTCAAGCTGGCCCGCTATGTGGTCGGCGCGCGCGTCAAGGCGTTGCTCGGCGATCGTGCGGCCGCCATTCGCAGGCTGAACGAGGGTGCGCGCGTGGCACATTCGATGTCCCTGCCCCGCCTGCGCGCCGAGGTCGAGAACGAGCGGCTGCGCCTGGGCCTGCCCCCGCATCCCGAGTTCGGCCCGCTGCCGGTCATCGACTACGAGCACCGCCGCACCCCGGCCGACCCGATCGACGAATTCACCGTGCTCTACGAGGAATTCACCGCCATCCGCCTGCTCCTGGCCGAATCCTCCCCGGAGCGCACCGAACTCGCCTGGACCTGGGCCCAGGATTGGGTCGACCGCCTCGAATCCGTGCACCGCCCAAGGGAACTGCTCAAGGCCCGCCGCCTCCTGGTGGCCTGCCTGGCCTCCGCGGGCCGCACCGGCGAGGCCAAATCCCTGCTCGCCACCGTGACCGCCCAATGTGCCGAACACGGCTCGGTCCGCTACATCCTCGACGGCGGCCCGCACGTGGTCGCCACCCTCGCCGCCCTGCACGACGACCGCCTCACCGGCCGCTGGAACCCGGACTGGCCCGAGGTCCCCACCGCCTTCCTGCGCACCCTTGTCGAAGCCGACGCCGCCCAGAAGATCTAGCCGGGCGAGGGCCCGGTAGCCGCCGCGCTCGTGCCGAGGTCTCGGTGGCTGTCGTTCGCGCGGACCACGCGCGAATCCCTGGCTATGCTTTGCGGAACCGTCGCTGCGAGGCAGGAGATTGGTCGTGGAGTACTTCGATCTCGGAACATATTCGCGCCCGGTGAGCACCTCGTCACCGGTCGCGCAACAGTGGTTCGATCGGGGGCTGATCTGGTGTTACGGGTTCAACCATGAAGAGGCCGTGCGGTGTTTCGCCCGAGTTGTCGAGGCGGACCCGGGCTGCGCCATGGGGTATTGGGGGATGGCGTTCGCCTCGGGCCCCAATTACAACAAGTCGTGGGAACTGTTCGAGGAGTCGGAGCTGGCCGACGCGGTCGCGCGCACCGATGAACTGACCCGGCAGGCGCAACAGGCCGCGGCCACGGCCACGCCGGTGGAGCGCGCGCTGATCGAGGCGAGCGCCGAACGGTTTCCGGCGGGACGGCTCGAGGGGGACGGGTCGGATCGAAACCTGGCCTACGCCAATGCCATGCGCACGGTGTATGAGCGGTTCCCCGACGATCCCGACGTCGCGACCCTGTTCGCCGACGCCCTGATGAATGTGACGCCCTGGGCGCTGTGGGATCAGCACACCTGCCGTCCCGCGGCGGGCGCGTTCACCCTGGAGGCGAAGGCGGCTCTCGACCGGACATTGGGCAGCACCGCCGGACACCGGCATCCGGGCGCGCTGCATATGTACATCCACTTGATGGAGATGTCGCCGACGCCCGAAGACGCACTGCCGGAAGCGAATCGACTGCGCGGGCTGGTGCCCGACTCCGGACATCTCGAGCATATGCCGACGCATCTGGATATCTTGTGCGGCGACTACGAGGCGGTGGTGTCGTCCAACTCGGCGGCCATAGCCGCGGATGACAGGTACGTGCTGCGGGAAGGCGCATTCAATACTTACACGCTCTACCGCGCGCACAATCTGCACTTCAAGATCTACGGCGCGATGTTCCTCGGCCGATTGTCGACGGCGTTGGAAACCGTTGCCCAGCTGGAGGATTCCATTCCGGAAGACCTGCTGCGCGTGCGGGTTCCGCCCATGGCCGACTGGCTGGAGTCGTTCGCGAGCATGCGGGTGCACGTGCTCATCCGATTCGGGCAGTGGCAGTCGATCATCGACCTGCCCATGCCGTCGGATGCCGGACTCTACTGCGTCACCACGGCAATGCTGCACTACGCCAAGGGCGTCGCGTTCTCGGCGACCGACCGCGTCGCCGAGGCCGCCGAACAACAGCAGCTCCTGCGGGCCGCGCGCAACCGGGTCCCGGAATCGCGGACGCTGTTCAACAACACCTGCCGCGATATCCTCGCCGTGGCCGAAGCCATGCTGGACGGTGAACTCGAATACCGAAAAGGCAACTACGACACCGCATTCGAATCCCTGCGCCGCGCCATCGACCTCGACGACAACCTGCCCTACGACGAGCCCTGGGGCTGGATGCAACCGGTCCGCCACGCCTACGGCGCACTCCTGCTCGAACAAGGCGACCTCAGCGCGGCCGAAGCCGTCTACCGCGCCGACCTCGGCCTCGATGACACCCTCCCGCGCGCCTCCCGCCACCCCGCCAATGTCTGGAGCCTGCACGGCTACCACGAATGCCTGCAGCGCCTGGGCAAACTCGGCGAAGCCGAGGCCATCGCCCCCGAGCTGGCCGCCGCCATCGCCCACGCCGACGTCCCCATCACCGCCTCCTGCTACTGCCGCACCACCGAGCGCCACTGCTGCGACTAGCGTCCCTCCTCCCACCAGCATTCAAATTGACAGTGTTGTCGCGATTGTCCGGCGTTGATTACAGTCGGCTTCGTGAAGATCGCTGACACCCCGGCCGCCGGTGCGGAATTCCCACGCGCGACGCCCGCGCAAGCCGGACTGGACCCCGCCGCGGTACTGGCGGCAATCGACTTCACCGAGCGCCGCTTCACCCGCTCCATCCGGGTCTACCGGCACGGCTACCTGATCGGCGCGGGCGACCGCGACGAGACCCGGTCCCACGCCATCCGGCCGGTCTGGAGCGCGTCCAAGAGCGTGCTGGCCATGGTCACCGGCCGCGCGATCACCCTCGGACTGCTCGAACTCGATGACCCGGTGGGACGCCATCTGCCCGAAGCCGGGCCGCGGTACCGCGATATCACTGTCCGGAATCTGCTGAATCAGAGCTCAGGCCTGCAGTTTCGCCCCGGGCGGGAGCTGGGCGTGCCCCTGTTCGACCAGGTGGGTGTCGCCCTGAGCGCCAAGCCCGAGCATGAGCCCGGCATCTATTTCGAATACGCCCAAGCGCCCCTGAGTCTGCTCGGCCATGTGATTACCCGCGCCACCGGCATGCCGTCCACCGAGTTCGCGCAACGGGAGTTGTTCGCGCCCTTGGGCATCGAGCGGCGGGAGTGGCGGGTGATCGACGACCGTGCCGGACACCCGTATTGGGCCGGTCTCGCCCTGATGAGCGCGCACAATCTCGCCCGGCTCGGACACGTCCTGCTCCGCGAGGGCAAATGGGACGACCACGAACTGCTCACCACCGATTTCGTCCGCCAATTGCACACCCCCGCGCCGACCAATCCCGGCTACGGATTCCTGGTGTGGCTCAACGCCGCCGAGACCGGAACCATCACCTGCCGAGCCCCGGCCCGCTCGATCCTCGACCGGCCCATCGTGCCCTCCGCCCCCGCCGACGCCTACCTGTTCAGCGGAATGTTCGACCAGATAGTCGCGGTGATCCCGAGTCTCGACATGGTGGTGGTCCGCACCGGCCAGGTACCCAACCGCACCTTCGACATCACCGGGATGATGAGCGTCATCACCGCCGAATGGGCCCACGAATTCTTCCGCCGCCTACTAGCCGGAAGCACCGAGGCTGCCGTACCCGCCGCCCCGGGCCCGTTCCGCGCCGACGGATTTCGCCCACTGCGCGAAGGTGCCCGCGCCCGCCGCTGATATCGATTCAGCCGAGACGGCCACCTGCGCAAACGCCCGGATGTCACACTCCCGCTGGCCGCATCGTCCTCTTATCGAAGCGGGCATCAGCGCCCGCGAACCAGTGTGAGGAGCGGGAACATGTCGAAGAAGATCGCGGTGGCCGGAGCGACCGGGCGACTGGGCAAGCACGTGGTCGATGTGCTGAACGAGCAGGGCCACGAGGTGGTCGCCTTCTCCCGGTCCACCGGCGTCGATATCGAGACGGGCGCGGGCCTGCTCGAAGCCCTCGAGGGTGTCGAGGTCGTCATCGACGCATCGAGCACGCCGTCCGCCGATAAGGACATCGCGACCGAGTTCTTCCTCGCCGCCGCACGGAACCTGCATGAGGCGGGCGGCAAGGCGGGCGTCGCACGCTTGGTCGTCGTATCCATCATCGGCATCGACGGTTCGGTGGCGGGCTACAACGCCGCCAAGCTCGCCCATGAGCAGGCGCTGCTGGAAGGTCCACTCCCCGTGCAGATCCTGCGTGCCGCGCAGTTCAACGAGCTGGTCGAGGTCATGACCCAGTGGGGCACCCAGGGCGATGTCGCCTACCTGCCGAATATGCGCACCCAGCTGGTCGCGGCCCGCACGGTCGCGGAGTCCCTGGTCGAGCTGGCCGTGAATCCCGCACCGGAATCCACCGGCGCACCCTTCCCCGAGGTCGCGGGCCCGCAGCCCGAGACCATGGCGGGCGCTGCCACCCTGCTGGCCGCGCGCCTGGGTCACCCGGCGCGGGTCGTCGAGGTCAGCGATCCAGCCAACCCGGACCGCGAGCAGTTCGAAAGCGGCGCACTGCTTCCCGCCGCTCACGCCCGGCTGGCCGGTCCGACCTTCGCCGAATGGCTCGATGCCGCCTACCCGGCCGCACGCTGAACTCTCGGTTCGGAAACTCGCGATGCCCTGAGGAATTCCGCGCCCAGCTGAATTCCGCGACGGGTGCGGACGCCCCGGGACGGATAGAGTGAACGCGCTCGATCCGGCTAGTCAGGAAGTATCGGTGTGACCGAACCTCAACACGAGGCGCATGAACGGGCCAGCTGGGCGGAGTTGTTCTTCGATCTGGTGCTGGTCTTCGCCGTGACGCAGGCCGCGCATCTGCCCGTCGGGCATCCGACCTGGACGGCCGTCGGGCAGGCGGTGTTATTGCTGGCCGTCATGTGGTGGTCGTGGGTGGGCACCACGCTGGCGGTGCACGGGGTCGAGGATTCGAACCGGCAGCGAATGTTCCTGTTCGCCTGCGGATTGTGCATGTTCTTCATGGCGATCACGGCACCGCACGCCTTCGACGGGCACGCGCAACCGGTGATCTTCGCCTCGGCGCATCTGGTGTTGCGGCTCATGCTGTGGAACGAGATGCGGCGCAAGGGCGCATTCGCGGGTGCGGGCGGCTTCGGCATGTGGCTCAATCCCTACACCGTCACGGCGGTCGCCGCGCTGATGCTGCTGGGCGCGGGGATCGGCCCGGAAGGCGGAGTCCGCAATGGGATCTGGATCGCCGCGGTGCTGCTGGCCTTCGGCGGTCCGGCGCTGTTCGCCCGCCGACTCCAGGCCATGCAGTTCGGTGCCACTCACCTGCCCGAGAGGTTCGCTCTTTTCGTCATCATCGCGCTCGGCGAGATGGTGGCGTCCGTCGGTTCGCAGGCGGCCGAGACGCATCTCGGGGTGTCGTCCTGGCTCAGCATCGTGCTGATCTTCCTGCTGGCCTGCGGGCTGTGGTGGCTGTATTTCGCCTACGGTTTCGCGGCCGTCGAACATTCCCTGCGCACCAACCAATTGCGCGGTGTGGTCGTGCGAGACGTGCTCAGTTACGGCCATCTGCTCATGGTCGTCGGTTTGGTCCTGGTCGCGGTGGGCGCGCGCGGTATGGTCGCGCACCCCACCGAACACGCTCACGGCCCCACCGGCTACCTCCTGCCCATGGGCGCGACCCTGTTCGTCTCGGGTTTTGTCTTCACCCGCTGGCGCATGTTCGGCGCGCCGACCGTCGGCAGAACCTCTGTGGCCCTGCTTCTCGCGGTGCTGACCGCGGCCTCACCGCTGCTGCCGCCGATCGCGATCCTGGCCCTCGTCGCCGCGGTGATCGCGGCATTGAACGGCTTCGAGTACTGGGTGGTGTCGACGGGACGTCCCCTGGCCCTGGTCCGGATGCCACAACCTAAGTAAGGCCGCTCGGCCGCGGCCGTGAGCCGGGTTCCTGCCGGGGCATGAACTGCTCCGGCGGCAATTGCGGTGCGGGAAGACTACTTTGGGCGCGGGCCTCCTCCCACAGCGCCACGGTGTCCGGAAGTTGAGGGAGGATCAGGTTCGGCGCGCCGGAGAGGTTCAGCGCCGAGGTCAGGTCGCCGCAGGTTTCGCGACGCCACGCGCTCAGATTGGGAACCTCCACGCCGAAACGGGTTTCGAGAAAACGCAGCACCGAAGTGTGGTCGAAGGTATCGCTGCATACGTAACCGCCGCGGGTGAAAGGCGAGATCAGCAGGGTCGGAACCCGCGGACCGAGACCGATGGGCCCGGCGATCCCGGTCGCTTCCGGAGTGTTCGCGAGCGCGGCGGCGCTCAGATATTCGCCCGCAGTGCCCGGCGGCGGCAGGGGCGGCGGCACATGGTCGAAGAAGCCGCCGTTCTCGTCATAAGTCAGGATCAGCAAGGTCTTTCGCCAGACGGCCGGGTCCGCGGTCAGGGCCTCGAGGATCTGCTCGAGATAGAACGCCCCCGCGGCCGGGAGCTGTGCCGCGTGTTCGGTGCTCCACTCCGGCCCGACAATCCAGGACACCTGCGGGAGGTTGCCGCTCTCCACATCCGCTCGAAGTCGTTGCGGCAGTTGACCGTCCGGAATGGTGGAGCGCCCGCGCCGGAACAGCTCGGTGCCCTCGTCCTGAAAGGCGACGAAGTGATCGAGCATATTGTCCTCGAAATCGTCACGCTCCCGGTAGACGTACCAGTCGATTCCGGCGTTCTGCAGCCGTTCCGGATAGGTGGTCCAGCTGAACCCGGTCCGCAGATTCGCCACATCCGGCCCGCCGTGCGTGCCCTCCGGATCAATGGTGGCCGACATCAGATACAGCCGATTGGGATTCGTCGGCCCGATCACCGAACAGAAATAGCGGTCGCAGATCGTGAACGCATCGGCCAGCCCGTAATGGAATGGCAGGTCCTCACGGGTGAAGTAACTCATCACCCGCGCACCACCATTGCGTACGCCGTCCGGATGACTACTGCTCGCGGCCGTCCCCATATCCAGCGCATGACTCGCGACATACCGGTCATTCGCGCCCGCCGCCACCGACGCGTGCTGCGCCTGCCAGCTGTGGTCGACATCGCTCAGATTCTGCGCCGAGGACGCGCGCACCCCGAGATGCCACGGCAGCACGGTCCCACCGGAACCGTCGAATACGAACGGGTCGTACTGCTCGAACACCGAGCGACCCGTGCGCGGATCCCGTTGGGCGAGTGGATCATCGAAGCCGCACACCCCCGACAGCGACCCGAAATAGTGGTCGAACGAGCGATTCTCCTGCATGAAGACAACCACATGCTCGATATCCCGCAGCCGCGATCCGGCCGCCGCGGGCTGCGCGAGTGCCGCCCGCGCCGACATCGACAGACCGCCCAGCGCGGCCATCCCACCCAGCAATCCGACACCGCCGCGCAGCAGCTGCCGTCTCGTCCACACAGTCATCGCTGATGAATACCTTCCGCTACCGGCCCGGCGATCGGTGGCCCGAGTCTCGCAGATGCCGGGAGTCCGCGCGGAGCGACACGGTGTCAACGCTGTAGGTCTACAGTGGTTATCAACAGTGTTGACCAGGGCGGAGCCCGTCACCATGGCTGAACCTAACGACCGCAAGACCCCTCGCACTCACCCTGATCGGGTGAGGGCCGCAGGTCGCGGCGGGCCGGTAACCAGGGCGGCCGTGCTGAGCGCGGCGCTGGCAATCGTCGATCGTGATGGCGTCGAAGGACTTTCGATGCGCCGCCTGGCCGAGGCCGTGGGCCGGGATCCGATGGTGATCTACCGCCACGTCCCGAACAAGGCCGCGGTGCTCGACGGCGTGGCCGAGATCGTGTTCGCGCAACTGTCGGTCGATGTGAAGGATTCGGACTGGACCGCTCAATTACGGGTCATCGCACGGGATTTTCGCGCCCTGGCCCTGGAACATCCGCATGTGGTGGCGCTCCTGGTCACCCGCCCGCTGGCCACCCCGCTCGGCCAGCGCCCGCCCGCCGTGGTGCGGCCCCTCGAGGACATTCTCACCCTGCTCACCCAGGCCGGATTCTCCGGCGAAACCGCCCTGCACATCTACCGCGCGCTGTTCGGATTCCTCTACGGCCACATCCTCAATGAATTGCAGGAAGTCGTCGAACGTCCGGAGGAGACCGACGAGGTACTCCGGCTCGGACTGCATCGCCTGCCCGTCAATGAATTCCCGCTGCTACGCGAACTCGCACCCCTCCTGGCCCACTACGACGGTGCGGCCGAACTCGAACGCGGCCTCGACATTCTGCTCAACGGCCTCGCCGCAACACTCTGAGGCCGCAAACACTTAGGACCGATCATGGCAATCACAGAGGTCGCCGCCTACGCCCACCTCAGTCCGGCGGATGTCGAAGCGCTCGGCCGCAAACTGGACGCCATTCGCACCGATATCCAAAACCGGCGCGGCACCCGCGACGCCACCTATATTCGCCGCACCATCGCCTTTCAACGCGGTCTCGACGCCGCCGCGCGACTGGTGATCGCCTGCACCCGGACCAGATCCGGCTGGCTGCTCGGCACCGCCGCCCTGGCCACCGCCAAGAGCATCGAGAATATGGAGATCGGCCACAATGTCTGCCATGGCCAATGGGATTGGATGAACGATCCGGAAATCCACTCCCGCACCTGGGAATGGGATATGGCCGGGCTCTCCGCGCAATGGCAGTACTCGCATAACTATCGCCATCACATGTTCACCAATGTGGTCGGGATAGACGACGATATCGGCTTCGGCGTGCTGCGGGTGACCCGTGACCAGCGCTGGTCTCCGCGCCTGCTGCTCGCCCCCCTCCAGAATCTGCTGCTGGCAGCCACTTTCGAATGGGGCATCGCGCTGCACGGCATGTACTCCGAACGCGACCGCTGCGCCACCGAGGCGGAGAAATCCGCGCAGAAGAAGGCCATGATCGCCAAGATGGCCCGCCAGACCGGCAAGGACTACCTGTTCTTCCCCGTCTTGAGCGGCCGTCGCTGGCGGCGCACTCTCACCGCCGATCTGACCGCGAACATCCTCCGCAATATCTGGGCCTACCTGGTCATCTTTTGCGGTCACTTCCCCGACGGCGCGGAGAAGTTCACCCCCGAATCCATGGCCGACGAGACCCGCCCCGAGTGGTACCTCCGACAAATGCTGGGCAGCGCCAACTTCGACGCCGGTCCGGTCCTCGCCTTCCTCAGCGGCCACCTCTGCCACCAGATCGAACACCACCTGTTCCCCGACCTGCCCAGCAATCGCTACGCCGAAATAGCCCGGCAGGTGCGCGCCCTGTGCGACGAATACGACCTCCCGTACACCACCGGCCCGCTGCCCCGGCAATACCTGCTGGTCCTGCGCACAATTCACAAACTCTCCCTCCCCGACAGCTTCCTCACCGCGACCGCCGACGACGCCCCGGAAACCGCCTCCGAACGAAAATTCCACGGCCGCACCACCTTCGACCCCGCCCGCCCACTGCCACGCCGGGGTCTCCGCACCGCCCTGCGCCACGACCGCGTCCGATTCCGCGGCCTCGCCCGACCCGACGCGGAATAGTTCGCCGCGAGGCAAGCTGCCCGGAAGGGCCCTGCACCACACAGCAGGAGTCCGCCGACTAGTCCGGGCGCTGCTCGTGGTCGATGCCCTCGTGCTCGCCGCCGCGCCGGAATCGCAGCAGCCGCAAGGCATTCGCGACCACCAGCAGCGTCGAGCCCTCGTGGATGAAGACGGCGGGACCGATGGGGAGACCGATCAAGGTGGCCGGGACCAGGCCCGCGACGATCACCAGGGCAACGGTCAGATTCTGGCGAATGATCCGGGCCGTGCGGCGGCTCAGATCGATGGCGAAGGGGAGACGGCCGATATCGTCGCTCATCAACGCCACATCGGCGGTTTCCAGGGCGACCGCGGAACCGCTTGCGCCCATGGCGATTCCGACCGAGGCATTGACCATGGCCGGTGCGTCGTTCACGCCGTCGCCGACCATGGCGGTGCCGCCGCGCGCGCTCAGATCGCCGACCATGGTGACCTTGTCCTCGGGGAGCAGGCCGCCGTGCGCGGCATCCAAGCCGAGGCCACCGGCGACGGCATCCGCGACGCGCTGATTGTCGCCGGAGATGACCACCATGTTCTCGATGCCGATATCGCGCAGCTTGGCGATGACCGGAGCGGCCTCCGCGCGCGGGGTGTCCATGACGCCGAGAACACCGAGGTAGACGCCCGCGCGGCGCACGATCATGGTGGTGCGACCGCGGGAGTGCAGGTCATCGACGGTGGCGCGAAGATCGTCCGGGAGGGGCTCGGTATCGATTTCGGCGAAGAGCGTGGTGTTGCCGATCTCGGTGGTCCGGCCGTCCACCAGTGCGGTGACACCGCGGCCGGTCACCGAATTCACCGCTGTCGCAATGGTGGTGATGCCCTCGGGGACCTCCGGGGCGAGATCGCGGGTAATGGCGGTCGCCAGTGGGTGATCGCTGAAGGATTCGACCGCGTACACCGTATTGACCAGCGCCTCACGCAATTCGGGGCGCGCGGGCACGATATCGGTCACGCGCGGACGGCCCCAGGTGAGCGTGCCGGTCTTGTCGAAGGCGATCGAGCGGACGCGGCCGAGCGACTCCAAGGGTCCGCCGCCCTTCGCGAGCACACCGGCCTGAGCCGCACGGGCGATCCCGGCGAGCACCGCGCTCGGCGTCGCGATCGCCAGCGCACAGGGGCTCGCGGCCACCAGCACCACCATGCCGCGATAGAAGCTGTCGGCGAACGGCTCGGTCAGGGCGAACATGCCGAAGCCGATCACCGCCGCCACCCCGATGAGAACCGCAGGCACATAGACGATCTGGAACCGGTCAATGAATCTCTGCGTGGGCGATTTCGCGGTGTCGGTGTCGCGAACCATGGCGATCACCCGCGCCAGCATGGAATCGGAGGCGCGGCTGGTCACCCGAACCTCCAGTGCCCCCGACCCATTCAGCGTTCCGGCAAACACCCGCTGCGACTCGGGCACGGTCCGCCCGGATACCAGCTCGGCTTCGTCGGCGGGCCGCTTCTCCACCGGAATACTCTCCCCGGTGACCGAGGACTCATCGATGGCGCTCGTTCCCGCCACCACGATGCCGTCCGCGCTCAACCGCGAATTCGGCAGCACCACAACGACATCGCCGATCTGCAGCTCATCGACCGCGACCTCGACAACCTCATCCGGCCCCCGTCGTACCAGCGCGGTTTCGGGCGCGAGCTCGCCCAGCGCCTCGATCGACCGCTGCGCCCGCCCCATCGCATACTCCTCGAGCGCATGCCCGAGGCTGAACAGGAACAACAGCACCGACCCTTCGGCCCACTTCCCGACCGCCGCCGCCCCGAGCGCCGCGACCAGCATGAGGAAGTCGACCTCGAACCGCCCGCGCCGCACCGAGTAGTACGCGGTCCGAATCGTGAAGAACCCGCCGAAGAAATAGGTGGCCCCGAACAGCACCGTCGCAACCCACGACGGGGAGTCCACCAGGTAGCGAGCGACCATGCCTCCGGCATAGGTGACACCCGAGGCCAGGGCGAAGATCATCTCCATTCGCCTACCCAGCCAAGGATTGTCATGCCCATGACCTGGGGATTCGGTCGATCGACCACTCGAATCAGCCCGTAACTGTCCATTTGCTGCTGGCGTCATGTCCGAACTATAACATCAACATATGCGCATTAATGCATGTCACTTTCATGGTGGTGCCCGCCGAGACCGCGGTTATTGTGGGGGAATGGGCATTATGGGCGAACTCTTCCCCGGTCAGAAGCTTCAGGACGACGGCAGCGGCGGCAGCGATGGCCAGCTTCTTCGCCCGGTCGAGCTCGATCTGGATTCCGGCGTGATCCGGGTGCGTCCCGCCCAGCCCACGCAGCCCGCGAAGCCTGCGGACAGCGGGGCTCATTCGGCCGAATGACGGGCGGACGCCCCGAGTCTGTCAGAGCTTTTGGCTATATGTGGGGCAGATCATAGTCATTCACGTCCATGAATAACGGGTCGAAAGTCTGTTTATCGCAAGACATTTGAGGCCGTTTGACGTAGATCACTCCCGTTTATGGGCTCTCAGCCCATTCTCAGGCTACATTTCAGCAACGATCTACTGGACACTTGCCTAGGGCGCTTGAAAAGCCCCCCGCTCCCGAAAACGGAAGTGCCCGCGCAAGGAAAGACCGACGAAGATGAAGTTCAGCAAAGTTGCCGCGACCTCGGCTCTGGTCATCGCCGCACTGGGAATCGCGACCGGCACCTCTCACGCCGATACCGCCCCGGCCCCGGCTCCCGTTCTTCCCTCTTTCCTTGATGGCGTCAACCAGGGCATCAACCAGCTCGTCCCCGGCATCCACTGGAACACCCACATCGAGGGTGATTCCATCGTGCTCGACACCGATGCCGGTTCCATGACCAACGACAATGGCCAGTTCGCGGTGCGCGACAACCTGGGCAATGTGGTCACCCAGTTCCCGCTGAGCTACACCGTGGCCGACCTCGAGTACCCGATCAATGCGAGCGTCGAGGGCCTGCGTGCGGTGCTGACCCCGAGCAAGGTTGCCTCCGGTCCGGCGCTGCACGAGGTCACCAGCTCGAAGCAGTCGAGCTTCGATGACGCAGTCGGTGCGGCGGCCACTCAGTTCGGCATCGCCACCGCCATCGGCACCCTGGTCGGCACCATTATCGGCGGCTCGCTCGGTCTTGTGATCGGAGGCCTCTTCGGTGGTATCCCCGGTGCCCTCGCCGGTGCGGCTACCGGCATCACGCTGGGCGCTGCCGCCGGTCTGGTGCTGGTCGGTGTGCCTGCCGCGATCATCATCGGCATCGGCTTCGTGCAGCGGATCAACAACCCCGCCGAGCAAGGCAACTAAGCCCTTTCGCACACAGAGCCCGCCCCCATCGCATGATGGGGGCGGGCTCTTGCGCTGCGAACTGAAGGTTTGCTTGATAGGCTTGAAACAGACCCAATGAACATGAACTGTAACGAAATCATGCTTGATGACTCGGGTTTGCCACATTTAGGCAACAATTAAGCAACATTTACAAGTGACTCTTATGGCGGGTGCTCGATGAGGACCTCGCTCCCGAGCAAGGGAAGCGCCCGCTGTAAGAAAGCGACGAAAACGCATGAAGCTCAAGAAGTTCGCCGCCACCTCGGCTCTGGTCATCGGCGCACTGGCTGTCGCGACCGGCACGTCGTACGCCGACACCGCCCCGGCCGCTCCGGTCATCCCGTCCTTCCTGGATGGCGTCAACCAGGGCATCGGCCAGCTCCTGCCGGGCATCCACTGGAACACGCAGCTCGAGGGCGACTCCATCGCCCTGACCACCGATGCCGGTTCCATGACCACGGACAACGGCCAGTTCCAGGTTCGTGACATCGCGGGCAATGTCGTCACTCAGTTCCCGCTGAGCTACTCCATGAACGACGTCACCTACCCGATCAATGCGACCGTCGATGGCCTGCGCGCCGTGCTGACCCCGAGCAAGGTCGCCGCGGGTCCGGCCGGTCTGCCGCTGCACGAGGTGACCAGCGCGCAGCAGTCCAGCTTCGATGACGCGGTGTCCGCCGCCGCCACCCAGTTCGGCATCGCCACCTCCATCGGCACCCTGATCGGCACCATTATCGGCGGTGGCCTGGGCTGCGCGATCGGCGCCGCGGGCGGCGTCATCCTCGGTGTGGCCGTGCTGTCCGGTCCGGGCGGCGTCGCGGGCTGCATCGCGGGCGCCGGAGTCGGCATCGCCCTGGGTGCTGCCAGCGGCCTGGTCCTGGTCGGTGTTCCGGCCGCGATCATCGTCGGCATCGGCTTCGTGCAGCGGATCAACAACCCTGCCGAGAACAGCTAGTCGCACAACGAGAATCGGGCCGGGTCGCATACAGCGACCCGGCCCGATTCTCGTTTATCAGCTAGCGCGGCTTGCGCTGCAGGATCGAGTCGCGGATCAGGATGAACGCGAGCGCGACGGCGAAGCAGATCAGGAAGATGTACCCGGTGTGGCCCGAGCCGGACGAAGCGCCCTGCGGGCCTTCGAACAGCATGGCCAGCAGGATGACGACGACGATCCAGCCGGCGATGCGGGCGGAACGACGCGATTCACCGCTCCAGCCCCAGGCGGCCGACGGAACCTCGGCGGTATCGACCTTGGTGACTACACCGGCGCTGTGGGCGGGTTCCAGTTCCGTGGCGGCCACTTTCGCTCCTTATATGGCTCGAATCGAATACTCAGCCATATGGTGGCATACGACCGGGCGTCGTAGCCAGCAGGGTGGCGGCGAGGCGGCAGGTGTTCGGTTGTGAGTTGCGGCAGGGGAGAATGAGCGCGTGTCCGACGTTGTGAAAGTTCTGCTGCTCGGCAGCACCGGTTCGATTGGTACCCAGGCGCTGGAGGTGATCGCCGCCAACCCCGACCGTTTCGAAGTGGTCGGACTGGCCGCGCGTGGCGGCAATACCGAACTGCTGGCACAGCAGATCGCCGCCACCGGAACCCGCAATGTGGCCATTGCCGACGAGGCGG
The DNA here is from genome assembly GCF_040683015.1 of Nocardia sp. NPDC051030. Lineage (NCBI taxonomy): Bacteria > Bacillati > Actinomycetota > Actinomycetes > Mycobacteriales > Nocardiaceae > Nocardia > Nocardia sp. NPDC051030. Next base: position 314,031 of record NZ_JBFBCD010000002.1, read on the forward strand.
CCGCGGCGAAACTCGGTGTGGCACTGGCGGGCCCGGACGCGGCGACGGAATTGGTGCGGCGCACCGACGCGGACGTGGTGCTCAATGCGCTGGTCGGTTCGCTGGGCCTGGAACCGACGCTCGCCACCCTGGAATCCGGGCGGCGATTGGCCTTGGCCAATAAGGAATCTCTGGTCGCGGGCGGCTCGCTGGTGACGCGGGCGGCCGCACCGGGCCAGATCGTGCCGGTCGATTCCGAACATTCGGCGCTGGCGCAGTGCCTGCGCGGCGGGCGCGCCGACGAGGTCGCCAAGCTGGTGCTCACCGCCTCGGGCGGGCCGTTCCGGGGGTGGACCACCGAGATGCTGGAATCGGTGAATCCGGCCGAGGCCAAGACACATCCGACCTGGTCCATGGGCCCGATGAATACGCTCAACTCGGCCTCGCTGGTGAACAAGGGCCTGGAGCTGATCGAGACGCATCTGCTCTTCGGCGTGCCCTATGACGACATCGACGTGACGGTGCACCCGCAGTCCATCGTGCATTCCATGGTCACCTTCTATGACGGTTCCACCCTCGCGCAGGCCAGCCCGCCGGATATGAAGCTGCCCATCGGTTTGGCGCTGGGCTGGCCGGATCGGGTGTCGGGCGTGGCGGCGGCGTGTGTCTTCTCCACCGCCTCCACCTGGACCTTCGAACCGGTGGACAACGAGGTGTTCCCGGCCGTCGAGCTCGCTCGGACCGCCGGTAAGGCGGGCGGTTGTGTGACGGCCGTCTACAACGCGTCCAATGAGATCGCGGTGCAGGCGTTCCTCGACGGACTGATCCGTTTCCCCGACATCGTGCGCACCGTGACACGGGTGGTGGAGTCCGCCGACCGGTGGACCGGAGAACCCAGTACTTTGGACGAGGTGCTCGCGGCCGACTCGTGGGCGCGAGAAACCGCGCGCACGATCGTGCGCGGCTGACAGCAGGAGGGTTCGACACCGCATGGTCTACGCGATTGGCTTCGCACTGTTCGCCATCGGTATCACCGCGTCGGTCGCGTTGCACGAATGCGGCCACATGTGGACAGCGCAGGCCACCGGCATGAAGGTGCGGCGCTACTTCATCGGCTTCGGCCCGAAGGTGTTCTCGTGGCAGCGGGGTGAGACCGAATACGGCCTGAAGGCGCTGCCGCTGGGCGGTTTCTGCGATATCGCGGGCATGACCGCCCTGGACGAGCTGGATCCCGAGGATCTGGACCGGGCCATGTACCGGCAGGCCACCTGGAAGCGCATGCTCGTCATGTCCGGCGGCATTCTGATGAACTTCTTCCTCGGCTTCCTGCTGATCATGCTGCTCGCGGTGGTCTGGGGACTGCCGCGCTTCGACCAGCCCGAGACGGCGCAGCTGGGCGCGATGAACTGTGTCGCCAATATGGGTCCCGATCAGAAGCTGCTGCCCTGCACCGGCGATGGTCCCGCGCAGCGTGCCGGGCTACAGCGCGGTGATGAGGTCACCGCGCTGAACGGCACCCCGATCAAGACCTGGAAGGAATTCCGGGAGCAGACCGAGAAGCAGACCGGCCCTTTCACTTACACGATCAAGCGTGATGACCAGGTGCTGACCGTTCCGGTGACCCCGGAGCAGGCGGTGTCCTATCCGGAGAAGGACGGCACCCCGAAGACGGTCGCCAAGATCGGCGTCGGCCCGGACAGCTACGGTCCGGTCAAATACAACGTGCTCGCCGCGATTCCGGCGTCGGGCGCGTTCACCGGTGAGATCGCGGTCCGCACCGTGCAGTCGCTGGCGAAGATGCCCGCCAAGGTGGTCGATCTGTGGCACGCCATCGCGGGCGGCGAGCGCGATCCGGAGACTCCGGTCAGCGTCTACGGCGCGAGCAAGATCGGTGGCGAGACGGCCGAGCACGGGGTGTGGAGCCTGTTCGTGCTCACCTTGGCCAGCCTGAATTTCTTCCTGGGCGCGTTCAATCTGCTGCCGCTGCTGCCGCTCGATGGCGGGCATATGGCGGTGGTTCTCTACGAGAAGCTGCGCAATACCCTGCGCGGTCGCAAGGGCCTGCCGCCCGGCGCTCCGGTCGACTACCTGAAACTCCTTCCGGCCACGTACGTGGTGGTCGTATTGGGCGGCGCGTACATGATTTTGACGCTCGTCGCCGATATCGTGAACCCGATCAAGCTGTTCCCCTGAGGTTTCGAGCATTTCCTTGCTGACGCAATAGGCCCGCCCGGTGACAAATCGTGCCGGTGCGGGCGCTGGGCCCGGCTGTTGTCGGTGGCGGTGGGTAGGGTGAGCGCAGGGACCGCTACTGGGCTCGGGTGTGGGTAGCGGTCGGATCCTAAGTTCCTGGCGCAGTGGATGTCTCGTGCATCTCTGCGTGAAGGAATGGTGTTTGCGTCGTGGAATTGACCCGCGGAGCGAATGCACCGGTGGCTGCGTCGTCGGTGTCGCTCGTGCTGGAGTGGGGTTCGGATCGTGAGGTCGACCCACAGGCCCTGCTGCTGGCCGAGACCGGGAAGATCCGGTCCAATGATGATTTCGTGTTCTTCAATGCGCCCAAGCATCCGTCCGGAGCGGTGGTGCTCGAGGCCGCCGCGGCCGGGCGTGCCACGCTGCGCCTGGAGCTCTCGGCCATCGAACCGGACGTGAACAAGGTGGTGATCGCCGGATCGGTGGAACCCGGCTCGTTCCAAGACGTTTCGGGGCTGGTGCTCACCGTGCAGGATGCGGGCGGACCGCTGCTGCGGTACCGAGTCCAGGGCACCGAAGCCGTGACGGCCATGGTGCTCGGCGAGTTCTACCGGCGCAATGACGACTGGAAGTTCCGGGCCGTCGGACAGGGCTGGGCCAGCGGATTGCGTGGGCTGGCAGAGGAATTCGGCGTCGATGTCGATGACGATGCGCCGGAGCCCACGCGGCCGCCGGTGCTCCCGGTAACGCCTCCACCGCCCGTTCCCGAACCCAAATCCACCATGCCCGCGGGCTGGTATCCGGCCCCGGCCGATCCCGCGCGGTTGCGCTGGTGGAGTGGCTCGGCCTGGACCGAGGACTATCGGCGCGCGGTGCCCGGCAATGACCCGAACGCCTGTCTGCGCTGCGGCCAGCAGAAGCGAGTCCCGCGCTTCGGTGCCGCACCGCCCTGCCGCGCATGCGAATCCGAGGTCAACCGATTGCTGGAGACCTGGCGCGGCCAGGCCTGGCAGGTACTTCTCACCGATGGCCCACGCGGCCCGCGCTGGGACGAACTCTGGATTCAACTGCGCTTCAACATGATCAGCGACGTCACGGGTGGCGAGGCGCTGCGTCCGCTCGCCGTCGGATACCTGGAACGCGTGGTGGCCTTCGCCTTCGCCGACGGCGAGATCGAGCAGGAGGAGCTGGAGGAGTTCGAGGGCTCGATCGCCATCTTCGAGTCGCTCGTCGATCTCACCGTCGCTCGCGCGCATATCGACGGCCTGCGCCAGCGGATGCTGCGCGGCCGGTCACTGACCCAGGTCAAGGTCGGTGACCTGCCCCGGGTCGAGCGTCCCGATCTGCATCTGGAAGCCGACGAGCTGCTCTACCTCGACGTCAATGCCACCCAGATCAGGTATCTGGCCAGCGGGCCGAAGTTCGTCAGCGGCCGCCTGATCGGCAGCAGCAAGAAGCTCCGCTTCGTCGGCACCGGCGCGGGCACCGAGCTGGCTTGGGCCAAGATGGTGTCGATCCGGAACGAGTACGACACCGTGGTCATCGAGGCGAGTACCGCGCGCGGCGGCGGCACCTATCGGGTGCCGGATGCCGAGTATGTCGCCGCGGTGCTCGAGGGCGCGCTGCGCGTGGCCAAGCGTCTGGTCCTGGCTCCCGGGGCGCGCGACTCCCGCGCGATTCCGCAGGATGTGAAGTCCCGTGTCTGGCAGCGCGATGGCGGCAAATGCGTGCAGTGCAGCGACGATCGCTACCTCGAGTTCGATCACATCATCCCGTGGAGCCGGGGCGGCGCGACCAGCGTCGACAATCTGCAGATCCTGTGCCGCAAGTGCAATGGGGAGAAGGGCGCGCGCATCTGATTCCGACGAGCGGCCCGCCGGGCAAATGTCAGGCGGGCAGTTCCTTCAGTAGTTGCCGACACAGCCGATCGGCGAGCCGGGTGGTCTCGGGCTGCCGGTACTGGGGAGTGAGCGAGAGCACTTGCGCGCACGCGGTTTCGATATCAATGAGATGACCGATCGACACGAATACCGGCTTCACATCGGTCCGGGTGCGCAGCGCGCGGCCCACCTCGTCGCCGTCGAGGGTGATTGCGGAGAACGCGCCGCGCTCGTCGCCGGGTGGGTCGAATTCGCCCCAGGCGTTCTTGGCTACACCGATGCTGGGCAGACCGGTCAGTAGTCCGAGATGGCAGGCGAAGCCGAATCGGCGCGGATGAGCCAATCCCTGGGAATCGCACACCAGCAGATCCGGTGTGACGGTGAGCTTTTCGAGCGCGGTCAGCGTGGTGGGCAGTTCCCGGAAGGCCAGCAGCCCCGGTACGTAGGGGAAATCGGTGGTCCCGCGCGCGGTGACGGTCTCGACCGGTTCCAGGGTCCGGGCATCCAGCACGACTATGGCGGCGACCACATTGCCCTGCTCATCGTAGGCGGAATCAAGTCCGGCAACCGTCCGGAATACCGGCGGGCGAGGGTTGCTCGCGATCACGCTCGAACGCAGCCGATCCTGCAGCGCCATAGCCTCTTCAGCTGTGCGAGGCCAGGGATTCGGGTTCGCTACCTTCACTTTTGGGATCGTAAACCTTCGCATGATCAGCAACGAATACATGGTGTAGACCCCCGTCGGTTCCGAACCGAACACCCGGGATGTGTACCGTTGTCGCCGCCGTCACAGGGCAACCGGTATTCGGGCCTCGGTAAGCTCGGGACCGGAAGGGTGTGAGGACTCGATGAAAGTAGGCAAGCGATCGTGAGCAGTGCCATCGCTTTAGGTATGCCGTCCGCGCCGGCGGCGGTCCTGGCGCCCCGACGCAAGACCCGCCAGCTGATGGTGGGCAAGGTCGGAGTGGGCAGTGAGTTCCCGGTCTCGGTGCAGTCGATGACCACCACCAAGACCCATGACGTGAACGCGACTCTGCAGCAGATCGCGGAACTCACCGCATCCGGCTGCGACATCGTGCGTGTGGCCTGCCCCCGGCAGGAGGACGCCGACGCGCTGGCGATCATCGCGAAGAAGTCGTCGATCCCCGTGATCGCCGATATCCATTTCCAGCCCCGCTATATCTTCGCCGCCATCGACGCGGGTTGTGCCGCGGTGCGCGTGAACCCGGGCAATATCAAGGAATTCGACGGCCGCGTCGGCGAGGTCGCCAAGGCCGCGGCCGCGGCGGGCATCCCGATCCGCATCGGCGTGAATGCCGGTTCGCTCGACAAGCGGATGCTCGAGAAGTACGGCAAGGCCACCCCCGAGGCGCTGGTGGAGTCGGCGCTGTGGGAAGCCTCGCTGTTCGAGGATCACGGCTTCGGCAATATCAAGATCTCGGTCAAGCACAATGACCCCGTCGTCATGGTGGAGGCCTACCGCCAGCTGGCCGCGCAGTCGGATTACCCGCTGCACCTGGGTGTCACCGAGGCCGGTCCGTCCTTCCAGGGCACCATCAAGTCCGCGACCGCGTTCGGCGCGCTGCTCTCGCAGGGCATCGGCGACACCATTCGTGTCTCGCTGTCCGCGCCGCCCGCCGAGGAGGTGAAGGTCGGCGATCAGATTCTGCAGTCGCTGAACCTGCGCCCGCGCAAGCTCGAGATCGTGTCCTGCCCGTCCTGCGGTCGCGCGCAGGTCGATGTGTACACCCTGGCCAATGCCGTCACCGCCGGTCTGGAGGGCCTGGAGGTGCCGCTGCGCGTGGCCGTCATGGGCTGCGTCGTGAACGGTCCGGGCGAGGCCCGCGAGGCCGATCTGGGTGTGGCCTCGGGTAATGGCAAGGGCCAGATCTTCGTCAAGGGTGAGGTCATCAAGACCGTGCCCGAGCATCTGATCGTGGAAACCCTCATCGAGGAGGCCATGCGCCTCGCCGAGGAGATGGGCGAGGCCGCCGGGACCGGTTCGCCGGTCGTCAGCGCTGGCTAGCGCACCGCGCCGCCCCTGGTCAGCCGGGGTCGGCGCACCATCGCGGCCGATAGTCCGGCACGTTTTCACAACTTCTGGCAGGCTGTGAACGTGCGGAGTGTGCTGGAGCCGACTCGCCGGGCCAAACCGTCCGGAGCTCGTCAGCTTGCGAACCGCGATCTGACGCAGGTTTTACGCGTGCTCGACACCGACCCGGTGGCGAGTTGCATGGTGGCCGCGAGGTTGCAGGAATACGGTCTCGACAGCCGTGGCGTCTACGGGGAACTGTGGAGTCGCGGCGGACCCGAGAACTCGTTGTGCTTCTCGGGCGCGAATCTGGTGCCGCTGCGCGGTACTCACGCCGATCTGCGCGCCTTCGCCGAGCGTGCCATTCGCGGGCCGCGCATCTGTTCCTCCGTGGTGGGTCGCCGCGAACTGGCACTGCCGCTGTGGGAATTGCTGGCCGAGCAGTGGGGTCCGCCGCGCGATCTGCGCGATGATCAACCGCTGCTGGCCTTGGACAAGACCGCCGGGGTCACCCCGGATCTGCGGGTGCGCCGGGTGCGGCCCGAGGAGATCGACCGCTATCTGGTCGCCGCCGTCGCCATGTTCACCGAGGAGATCGGCGTCGATCCGCGTGCGGGCGATGGTGGCCGCGGCTATCGCCGCCGGGTGGCCAGTCTGATCGAATCCGGCCGGGCCTGGGCGCGTTTCGATGACGGCGAGGTCGTGTTCAAGGCGGAGGTGGGGGCGCTCTCGCGGCGCACCGGCCAGATTCAGGGCGTCTGGGTGCATCCGGATCGGCGCGGTCAGGGCTTCGGCACGGCGGGCACGGCGGCCGTCGCCAATGTCGTTGTCGCGTCGGGCCGCACCGCGAGCCTGTATGTGAACTGCTACAACGAGGTCGCGCGCCGCGCCTATCAGAAGGTGGGATTCCGGCAGATCGCGACATTCGCGACAGTGCTGCTCGACTGAGTGTTGCTGTGACGTTGCCCTGAAATCCGTTCCCTTGCAGTGTGTCGCGCAGGTTTGCCAGTAGTTGGCTCTAGCATCTGTGCCGATGTCAACACGGGTGCTCACCTTGATGATTGCCGCCGCGGTCTCGGTTGCCACGGTCGGCTGCTCCTCCGGTCCACAGGGTCCGGCGCAGGCCGCGGACGCCTTCGTCACCGCCTTCGCGCGCCACGATCTCGACGCGGCCGCCGAACTCACCAGCCAGCCCGAGAAGTCCGGTGCGGCAATGACATCGGCCTGGGATCAATTGCAGGCCGAACGTCTGGTCGCGCGGACCGGCGACACCCGGGTCACCGGCGACACCGCCGTCGTGGACTACATCTACGAGTGGCATATGCCCAAGGACCGCGTCTGGTCCTATCGCGGTCAATTGCAGATGGGCCGCAGCGACGGTCGCTGGCAGGTGCGCTGGACCTCGGCGGATATCCATCCGCAGTTGGGCAATACGCAGACCCTGCAATTGCGCACCACCCCCGCCGCGCGGGCGCGCGTGAACGAGCGTGCGGGCACCGATGTGCTGGTTCCGGGCTCGGTATACCGGGTGGTCTTCAAAAAGTCCGCAGCGTCCGATGCGACGGGCGTAGCGGCCGCCCTGGCGGCGGTCCTGGCCCGCATCGACGATCGGATCACGCCCGAGTTCATCAATGACGGCGCGCGCCGGGCCGATGGCGGCGTCTTCACCGTCGCGTCCCTGTCCGAGTGGGAGTTCGGCGAGGTCAAGACGGATCTGCTCGGCCTGCCGGGCATCTCGTTCACCAAGGAGTGGGATCTGGTCCCCACCGACCGCCGCTTCGCCCCGGACCTGCTCACCCAGGTGCGCAAGACCGTGATCGACGAAGTGGACGGCAAGGCCGGGTGGAGCGTGGTCACCGTCAATTCCAATGGGGTGGACACCGATGTGCTGAAAGAGATTGCGCCGCAGACCTCCCCGTCCTTCTCGCTGAGCATCGACCGCAATGTCCAGAATGCCGCGCAGCGGGCGGTGGACCTGCGCGACGAGCAGGCCATGATGGTGGTGATGCAGCCCTCCACGGGTGCCATCCTGGCCATCGCGCAGAACGAGGCGGCCGATTCCGACGGCCCGGTCGCGGCCTCGGGGCTGTACCCGCCCGGTTCGACCTTCAAGACGGTGACCGCCGCCGCGGCCATGACCGCCGGGCGGATGACCCCCGATACGGTGGTGCCGTGCCCGAGCCGAATCGTGGTGGGGGAACGCACCATTCCGAACTACAACCTCTTCGGCGTCGGCGATGTGCCGATGTGGACGGCCTACGAGCGGTCCTGCAATACCGCCTTCGCCAAGATCGCCTCGGAGCTGGAGGGCACCGATCTGCGCACCGCCGCGGCCGCCATGGGCATCGGGCCGGACTATTCGGTGGTCGGGCTGCCGACGGTGTCGGGCAAGGTGCCCGAGGACGAGGATCTGGTGCAGCGCGCCGAGGACGGTATCGGTCAGGGCAAGGTGCTGGTGAGCCCGTTCGGGCTGGCCATGGTGGCGGCGACGGTCGCGCACGGTTCCGCGCCGGTGCCGTATCTGATCTCCGGTCATCCCACCCGGGTCTCGGGTGATCGGCCGGGATTGTCCCCGGCGGTGGTGGATGGGCTGCGCATGATGATGCGGAAGGTGGTGCTCGGCGGAACCGCCGAGCGCATCGTGGATCAGGGTGAGGTGTACGGCAAGACCGGTGAGGCCGAGGTGGACGGCGGCTCGCACTCCTGGTTCATCGGGTATCGCGGGGATCTGGCGTGGGCGACCCTGGTGGTGCGCGGCGGGAGCTCCGACAATGCGGTCGCGGTCACCCGGGACATGGTCACCGCGCTACCCGCGGGCTATTGATCGGAGCGTTTGCTCAGCGTTGTCCAGGATCTAGCCGAGTGCACGCGGCCTGATGGATTTCCCCCGTGCTGGCGTCGGATATGTAGCGTTGCTGGGCCAGCGCCTTGGCGGGCGGGCCGGCGGCGGATTCATCGCCGATCATTTCACTCACACCTGCGCCAGCGAGGATCATGCCCGCCGTGGTGAGTAGCAGAAGGGCCGAACGCTTCATGTCCTACTCCCTTGTTTGGGGATGAGTCAGGCGACCCGATCGGTCAGTGCTGTGGCTGACGCAGCGGAGTGCTGATGCTCATTAGGGTTGGCTGATTGTTTGCCAGTGAAAGAGACGGTAATCCGCCTCACATGCCCCAAGCAAGACACAAGTGTGACTCGGCACACTTGTCGCGAAATGGTGCCCCAGGTCACACACGCATTGTGACCGAGAAGTTCATCTTCAGTTCGCCCGCTGCATGGTCGCCGCGAGGTGATGCTGCAATGGCTGCTCGACCGCGGCCATTCGCAGTGTGTAACTGAGGGTGTCGCCGTCGAGGGTGAGGGTGCGGCCGAGTCCGGTCACCGATTTGGCGGTGCTGCTGCGGCCGATCGAGGTGGAGTCCAGCTCCAGGCGCAGGCCCGCACCGTCGGCGACCAGCGTGCCCTCGCAGATCTCGGTGATGCCGGTCGGATGGGCCAGGATCAGCTCGATGCGATCGTCGGGGAGAGCGCGCAGATAACCGGTCTCGGCGTGCATGGGCCTACTGCCGTCGGCCGAGCGGGTGCGCTGGCGATAAGTGAGGAAGGGTCGGCCGACATGACCGAACTCCACCTCCTCCAGATACTCGAACGACTCGATGGTCGGATACTCGCCTTGGCCGCGTCCGCGCCAGGTGCCGAGCAAGGGGGCCAGGTGAGCGATATCCGGGTGGGGGGCAACGGGAGTCTGGGGTTCGAGCACGGCGGCCAGCTTAATCCGCCACGCGCATTCCGGCGGGCGGTCGACGCGCTGAAAATCGCGTATTTCCCGAAAGGGGGCTGGATCTCAGCGGCGGCTCGCGCGGCGGTATCCGTAGGCGGCCGGGACCGCGAACACCACGATCAGTCCGACCGACCAGGCCAGGGTCTGCACCAGCGGTCCGGCCAATGGTCCGCCCTCGGCCAGTGCGCGCATGGTGTCGACCGCGACCGACATGGGCTGATGTCGCACCACCGGCGCGATCCACTGCGGGTACGCGCCCAGCGGCACGAAACCGGTGCTGAAGAACATGAGCAGTGAGGACAGGATGGCGATCGCTTCCACCAGCGTCGATTTCGCGGTGAAGACGGCAATGGCGGTGACCAGGGTCGCGAAGGCCAGCCCGAACAGCACCGGAATCCACAGGAAGGCGAACGCGGGCAGCACACCCTGGCGGAACCGGAAGCCCAGCAGCATGGCGAATCCGATAATGACGACGGTGCCGAGGAAGATCCGGCAGCCCTCGGCCAGAATCCGCCCGGCCAGACCGGAGGCGCGGTGCACGGGCAGCACCCAGAAGCGGGCGAGCAGCCCGGCATTGCGTTCGCGGCCGAGCATGACACCGCTGGCGACCGTGCCGGACAGCGCGCCCACCAGGGTCACCATGGGCACCGAACCGTAGAGGGCGCTGTGGCCGGAGAACTTCTCGATCTGGGTGCCGACCACGATATTGAGCATGAGCAGCAGCAGGCACGGGACGATCAGCGTCTCGAGCAGGGTGATCGGGTCACGGCCCCAGCGGATCAGCAGCCGCTGGGTCTGAATCCAGGTGTGCCGCAATAGGGCCGGGATGGAGGTCTCGGTGGTTGCGATGGTGTCGGCGGGGTCGATGGTCTCGATGGTGGCCATGTCACGACCGTTTCTTTGATTGGCGGGGCGTGTTCAGCCGGACGGTGAAATACAGCGACACCACGATGATCGCGGCGGCCCACAGCAGCGGCGGCCCCATGAGCGACCAGGTCACCTCGCCCGCCTTGCCCAGCTTGTCGCCGCCCAGAGCGCGCAGCCCGTAGGCGAATTGGGAGACCGGCTGATTGCGCACGAAAGGCTGTACCCAGTGCGGGAATTGCTTGGCCGGGGCCAGGCCCGTGGAGAGCATGCCGAGGATCAGCGGCGGCAGCACCAGCATCTGGGTGGTGGCCTCCGGGCTCTTGGTGACGGTGCCGATGACGTCCGCACCGAGGCTGAAGGCGATGCCGATGAGCAGGCCCAGCGCGAGGAATCCGAGGGTGTGCGCGGTGCCGTCGACGAACCGGAACCCGATCAGGTGCGTGCACACCACCGCGGACACCAGCCCGATCAGGAGGCGGAACACATTGGCGGACATGCGCGCCGCGGTCGGCACCAGCGGATGTATGGGCATGGCGTCGAAGCGCCGGTCCAGGCCGGACACCATATCGGTGGCGGCGCGGAAGGCAGCGGAGATGGCGGTGAACGCGGCGGCTTGCAGGATCACGATGGGCGCGAGGAACTGGGCGTAACTGCTGAATCCCGTTCCGGCGAAGGTCATTACGCGATTGAGCGGGATGTAGAAGCTGACGCTGAAGGTGGCGGGCGCGGCGATCGCGGTGAGGATCTCCCCGGTCGTCACCGCCGGAATGATGAGCCGCAGCGTGAGTACCCACCACTGCCGCAGGGTCGCGGGGGTCGCGCGGGTGCTGGTGAGCCAGCCGTCGGCGGGCGCGCTCACGGCGGTCATGAGCGGGTCCGGTCGGTGGCGGGTTCCCTGGTGCCGGTGGGCTTCTGGAGATCGGTGCCGCCGGAGGGCAGTGACACGGTGGTCGTCCGCCGGATGCTGGGTTCGTCGTCGGGTTCCTGTTCGGCGCGGTGGCCGGTGAGTTCCAGGAACACATCGTCGAGGGAGGGGCGGCGCAAAGCGATGTCGACCAGTTCGAGTCCCGCGGCGTCGAGGCGGCGCAGGGCCTCGGCGAGGGTCTTCGCGCCGTCGGGGGCGGGGATGGCGAGGCGATCCGAATCACCGAGCAGGGCTTCGCGATTGGCGGCGGGAAGCAGATCGTCCAGGGCGGTCGCGATGGCAGGGAGGTCCTCCAGGCGCAGCGGCACGATCTCGCAGTAGCTGCCGCCGGTGCGGGCCTTGAGTTCGTCGGGAGTGCCGTCGGCGATGACCATGCCGTGGTCGATGACGATGATGCGATCGCAGAGCGCGTCGGCCTCTTCGAGGTACTGGGTGGTGAGCAGGGTGGTGATGCCGTGCTTGCGGAAGCCGCCGACGAGGTCCCACACCCCTTGGCGGCTACGGGGATCCAGGCCGGTGGTGGGTTCGTCGAGGAACACCACCTCCGGTCGCACCACCAGTCCGCAGGCGATATCGATGCGGCGGCGCATACCGCCGGAGTAGGTGCCCACGCGGCGGGAGGCGGCGGCGGTGAGGTCGAATTCCTCGATGAGTTCGTCGGCGCGGGCGCGGGCGGGGCGTTTGCGCAGGCCCATCAGCCGCCCGAACATGACGAGGTTCTCGTAACCGCTGAGTTCATCGTCGAGGGCGGCGAATTGGCCGGTCAGCATGATGCTGCGGCGCACCGCGGCGGCCTCGGTGACGACATCGTGCCCGGCGACCTGTGCGCGCCCGGCGTCGGGGGCGATGAGGGTGGACAGGATATTGACCATGGTGGTCTTTCCGGCCCCATTGGGTCCGAGAATGCCCAGCACTTCGCCGGGCGCGGCCTTGAAGGTGATGCCGCGCAAGGCGTGTACCGCGCCGAAGGATTTCTCCACGTTCTCGGCGATCACGCCGTCGACCAGTTGGCTACTCACTGTGTCTCTCCCAGGTGTTCGTCGAGGACGCGGGCGATGACCGCCAGCGCATGCGGCGCGGTCAGTTCTTCGTGCCCGACCTCGATGTCGTGATTGGCGATCTCGCCGGTGATCCAGGGCCGCCAGCCCTGCGGGCCGAAGACCTCCAAGGCATCCACGGTGGCGCTGAAATACAGTGCGTCGCCGTGGAATACCGGTCGCTGGTAGCCGGTGCGGGTGCGGGCGGAGGCGTTGTAGGAGGCCGCCATGCGCTCCAGTGTGAGCGCGTCCACCAGTCGCACGCCGCCCGTGCGGTCCTGGATGAGTTGCGCGGCCTCCTCGGCGGTGGCCTCGGCGGGCATATCGGTGATGCCGAAGACCGACCCGAAAGCGGCGACGAAGGAACCGGCGGTGAGCTTTTCGATGCTGTCGCCGTCGATATCGGTGTGATCGGCGTCCAGCAGCGCCAGGGTGCCGACCTGTGCCCCCTCGGCCGCGAGCCGGACCGCGACGGCGTGCGCGATGAGACCGCCGAAGGACCAGCCGAGTACGTGATACGGCCCGTCGGGTTGCAGGCGGCGGATCTCACGGACATAGCGTTCGGCGAAGTCGTCGATGGATTCGGCGTGCGGTTCACCGGACAGGTCCGGGGCTTGCAGGCCGTAGATGGGGCGGCCGGGGCGCAGGGCGTCGGCCAGGCCGAGATAGGTCCAGGCGATGCCGGAGGAGGGGTGGATGCAGAACAGTGCCGGTTCCTCGCCCTCGGGGCGGATGGGCAGGACCACGTCCAGGCCCATGCCGGAGGGCGAATCCGGCCGTGCGGCAGCGAGTTCGGCCTTGCGCCGCAGTTCCGCGACGTACCGCGCCTCGGTCTCGGCGGCCTCCTGTGCAGCCGGGGTGGCGGCGAAATCGGCTGCGGCCGTGAGGGCTTCGGACCACAGCTGGGCGAGCGCGGCCACTTCCGCGCGCCGGAGCAGGGTTTCGGGGTAGGTGAAGGTCGCTTGCAGGCGGTCGCCCATGACGACCGCATTGATCTCGATCTCCGCGTGCACGGGCACATCGGGATGTTCGGTGGCGTGCAGGTCGCCGAGCTGGTCGGTGGGCAGCCAGCCGAGGCCTTCGAGTCCGGCCGGAATATCGGCGGTGGCGTAGCGGCCGAGATAGTTGAACCCGATCCGCCCGGGCATGCGTTTCGGCAGCCGGGCGGCGGTCTCGGCATTGAGGTAGCGCAGCAGGCCGAAGCCGATGCCGCGATCCGGTACGGCCAGGAGCTGGTGTTTCACGGCGCGAATGGCCTCACCCATGGCGGGGCCGCCCGCCAGCGCTTCGTGGATCTCGAGGTCCGGCAGTTCGAGCCGCATGGGGTAGAGCGTGGTGAACCAGCCGAGGGTCCGCGACAGGTCCGCGCCCGGTACGACCTCCTGCTGCCGCCCGTGTCCTTCCAGGCGGATGAGCACCGAATCATTGCCCGGCAGCGGCTCGCCCCGCGTGGTCCAGGTATTGAACAGCAGTGTCCGCCAATGGGTTACGGCCACGGCCAGGCTCGCGAGCAGGGCGTCCTCGACGGTTCCGTCGAAGAGGGTGGGCAGGGTGGTGAGCAGTGCCGTGGTCACAGGTTCGGGAATCTCGATATCCACCGACCGGACCCCGATGGCGCGGTCGATCCGCGGATCGAGTTCGCGTCCGCCGATCGGTGCGTCCGGTGTGGCGGCGATATCGCGCCAATAGTCGAGTTCGGCCACCCGGACGGGGCTGTGCGCCTCGTCGCGCAAGGCATGCGCCCAGCGTCGCATGGATGTGCCGGTGTCGGGCAGGATTGCCGCGGCACCACCGCTGACCTGGGCCCATGCCGCGATCAGGTCCGGAATCAAGATTCTCCAGGACACACCGTCTATTACGAGATGGTGGGCCACCAGGATCAATCGGCCGCCGCGACCGGCCGAGGCCGGACCGGCCGGGTCGAACCAGACCAGTTGCAGCATGGTGCCGAGGGTCGGATCGAGCCGGTTCAGTGCCGAGTCGACCTCGCTGATCGCGTATTCCCGCAGTTCCACGGTATCGGCGGCATCGAATTCGATGCGGTGCAGCAGCGCGTCCACATCGACGGCGCCCGGTGGGCGCGTGTACAGCGGCAGCTCGCCGCTCTCGTCGTGCACGAGCTGGGCGCGCAGCATGTCGTGCCGATCGACGACCGCGGTCACCGTGGTGACGAGCTGTTCGCGGGTGATGCCCGGCGGCAGGTCCAGCACCGCGGTCTGTGCGAAGCGGCCGAAGTCGCCGCCGCGCTCGAGCATCCATTCCATGATCGGCGTGAGCGGCATGGGGCCCACTCCGCCGCCGGGCAGCTCCTCGAGCACGATCGCCTCGCCCGCGCTGTCGGCCAGTGCGGCCAGGGCCGCGACCGTGCGGTGCTCGAATACTTGCAGGGGGCTCAGTTCGAGGCCGCGCAGGCGGGCGCGGGACACCAGTTGAATGGCGAGGATGCTGTCGCCGCCGAGCGCGAAGAAGGAGTCGTGCACCCCGACCTTGTCGCGGCCCAGCAGTTCGGCCACGATCTCCGCGAGCGCGGTCTCGCTGGGCGTGGAGGGCGCGAGGTATTCGGTCTCGGCCTCGAATACCGGTTCCGGCAGGGCGTTGCGATCGAGTTTGCCGACGGAGTTGAGCGGAATCGACTCCAGCACAACGAATGCCGCCGGGACCATATAGCCCGGCAGCCGGTCATCGGCGTGAGCGCGCACGGTCGCGACATTCAGCTCGGTACCCGGGGCGGGCAGCAGGTAGGCGGCCAGCGCCGTGGCCCCGCCCGGTCCGGGAACACCCAGTGTGACAGCGAATTCGACGCCTTCGGCCTGGGCCAGCACCGCGTCGATCTCGCCGAGTTCGATGCGCTGTCCGCGCACCTTCACCTGGAAGTCGGTGCGCCCCAGGTACTCCAGCCGGGGTTGGCTGAGCTGCCCGGACCACCGCACCAGATCGCCGGTCCGATACATGCGTTCGCCCGCCGCGCCGTACGGGTCGGCCACGAAGCGCCCCGCGGTCAGGCCCGGTCGCGCGTGATAGCCCCGCGCCAGGGCGGGCCCGGCCAGATACAGCTCCCCGGCCACGCCCATGGGCACCGGCCGCAACCGGTCGTCGAGCACGAGGGTGGCCGCACCGCGGATGGGTCGGCCGATGGTGACGGGCCTATCGGGCCGCAGCGGCTCGGAAGAGGTTGCCCAGATGGTGAATTCGGTGGGTCCGTAGAGATTCACCAGCATCCGCCCGGGTGCCCAGCGCGCCACCAGCTCCGGCCCGATGGCCTCACCGGCGACCGCGAGCACCCGCACGCTGGTCACCACGGCGGGGTCCAGGGTCGCCAGCGCGGACGGCGTGATCACCAGGTGGGTGACCCGGTGTTCGGCGATCAGTGCGGCCAGCGCGTCCCCGCCGAACACGTCCGGCGGCGCGACCACGGCGGTGCCGCCGGAGCCGAAGGCCATCAGCGCCTCGAAGGCGGAGGCGTCGAAACTCGGCGAGGCGACCTGCAATACCCGGGAGTTGGCGTTCAGACCGAGCAGATGCCGTTGTGCCGCAACCAGATCGGCGATGCCGCGATGTGACACCGAGACGCCCTTGGGCGTACCGGTCGATCCGGAGGTGTAGATCAGCCAGGCCGGGTTGTCCGGGCGGGTTTCCGGATTCGGTCCGACACCGACGCCGCCCCGCAGATGATCGTCGATTCGGATGGTGCCGGTCTTGAGGACCGAGGTCGTGCGCTCGTCGTCCGAGTCCAGGACCATCCATTGGACGCGATCGGGCAGCAGCGGCCGGTGCGCCGCCGTGGTGATGCCGAGCACGGCCGCGGAGTCGGACAGCATGAGATCGATGCGCTCGAGCGGCAGGCGCGGATCGATGGGCAGGAACGCGGCCCCGGTCTTGGCCACCGCCCACAGTGCGGTGAGCAGTTCCGGGCCACGGGAAAGCGCCAGGGCCACCACCGTTTCCGGTCCCGCGCCGGACCAGGTCAGCTGTTCGGCAAGCTGGTCGGACTCCGCGTACAGATCCCAGTAACTGATGCTGCGACCGTCGGCGATGATGGCCGGGTGATCCGGCCGGGTGGCGGCGGTCGCGGTGAGCAGCTCGGCGAGGGTGGTGGTCTCGGCACCGTGCACGCCGCGCAACGGCACCAGGGCCGTGCGCTCGGAGTCGTCCAGCAGGTCGATATCGGAGATCCGGATATCCGGATCGGCGGTGATGGCGGTGAGTACGCGCCGCCAGCGGGTGATCAGTCGTGCCGCGCTGGCCGGGTCGAACAGATCGAGGGCATAGCTGAGGACGCCGTCCAGCCCGGCGGCGGCCGTGCCCGGATCACGCAGTTCGAAGGTGAGGTCGAATTGCGCGGCATCGCGTTCGATCGGTTCGACTTCCACCCGCAGGCCCGGGAATTCGAGGGCCGGGGTGATGAAGTTCTGCAGCGACAGCGAGACCTGGAACAGCGGGTGGTGGGCGGTGGAGCGCGGCGGGTCCAGGACCTGGACCAGGCGCTCGAAGGGAACATCGGCGTGCGCGAAGGCATCCAGGTCCGAGGTGCGGACGCCGGTGAGGAATTCGCGGAAATTGCCGCCGGGGTCGACGGCGGTGCGCAGGGCGAGGGTATTGACGAACATGCCGACCAGGTCATCCAGGGCGGCCTCGCCGCGTCCGGCCATGGCGGTGCCGATCAGGATGTCGGGCGTGCCCGCGAGCCGGGAGAGCAGCACCGCGAGCGCGGCATGTACGACCATGAACAGGCTGGTCTCGGTCTTGGCGGCCAATTCGGTGAGGGCGCTGTGCAATTCGGGCTCGATGGTGAACGGCAGATCCGCGCTGCGCATGCTCTGCACGGCCGGGCGGGGCCGGTCGGCGGGCAGCTCCAGCACATCGGGTGTCGCGGCCAGTCGCTCGCTCCAGTAGCGAACTTGCTGGGCGGCAACGGATTCCGGATCGCGGTCATCACCCAGTATTTCCCGCTGCCACAGCGAGTAGTCGGCGTACTGCACGCGCAGCGGCGACCAGCCCGGATCGACACCGAGCCGCCGGGACAGGTACGCCGTCATGAGATCGGTGGCGAGCGGTGCCATGGACGTGCCATCGGCGCTGATGTGATGCACGACCAGCACCACCACGTGGGTGGCCGCGTCCACGCGCAGCAGGCCTACCCGCAGCGGTGCTTCCCGGGTGAGGTCGAAGCCCGTCCCGGTGAATTCCTCGATCCGATTGTGCAGGTGCGCACCGTCTTCGGTCTCGATGACCTTCATGTCCGGGGCGGCGGCCTCGACGCTCACCACGACCTGACGCGGGCCGTCCGCATCGGCGGGGTAGATGGTCCGCAGCGTCTCGTGCCGGGCCACCACATCGGTGACGGCCCGGCGCAGCGCATCGGGGTCCAGGTCGCCGGTGAGCCGCAGCGCGGCGGTGATGTTGTAGGCCGCCGAGCTCGGGTCCAGGCGGTTGAGCACCCACATGCGTTGCTGCGCAGGGGAAAGCGGCACGCGATCGGGCCGGATGCGAGGTGCCAGGGCCGGACGGCCGGGCAGGTCACCCGAGGGAATCACGCGCGCGGACAGCTGCGCCACGGTCGGCGCGTCGAACAGATCACGCAGCGCGACGGTCGCGCCCAGCGCGGCATTGACGCGCGCCACCACCCGGGTGGCGCTGAGCGAATTGCCGCCGAGCTCGAAGAACGACCTGTCGATGCTGACCCGTTCGGTCCCGAGGACCTCCGCGAATACCTGGGCCACAGCGGTTTCCACCGGAGTCCGGGGCGCGAGATACCGCTCCAGCAGGCTGGTGAAATCCGGTTCGGGCAGCGCGGTGCGGTCGAGCTTGCCGACCGGCGTGAGCGGCACCTCGTCGAGTTCGAGAATGTAGCTGGGCACCATATAGCCGGGCAGCGAGGCCGCGACCCGGGTGCGCAGCAGTTCGGTATCGACCGGCTGGCCGGGCGGGCCCACCACGTACGACACCAGCACGGTCTGCCCGGTCGGTCCGGGGCAGCCGATGGTGGCCGCGTATTCGACCTGGTCGTCGGCGGCCAGGACGGCGTCGATCTCGCCGAGTTCGATGCGCAGCCCGCGAATCTTGACCTGGAAGTCGCTGCGGCCCTGGTATTCCAGTTCCAGTTCCACGCCGTCGGGGCTCTTGACCTCCACCCAGCGCACCATGTCGCCGGTGCGGTACATGCGCGTGCCGGGCGCGCCGTGCGGGTTGGCGACGAATCGTCCCGCGGTGAGCGCGAATCGGTTGAAGTAGCCGCGTGCCAGGGCGGGGCCGGTCAGGTATAGCTCGCCGGTCACGCCCAGTGGCACGGGCCGCAGCCAGGTGTCGAGCACCATGGCGGCCGCGCCGCGAATCGGTGCGCCAATGGTGATCGGTTCCCCGGCGCGCAGTTCGCCGGGGCCGGTCGCCCAGACGCTGAATTCGGTGGGGCCGTACAGGTTCACCATGCGCCGGTCGGCGGACCAGGCGGTCACCAGTTCGGCTCCGGCGGCCTCGCCCGCCACCGACAGGCAGCGCAGGTCGGCCAGGCCGCGCGGGTTCATGGTGGCCAGCACCGAGGGCGTGATCACCGCATGGGTGACCTTCTCGGCGCGCATGAGCTCTTCGAGTTCGCTGCCGCCGTACACATCCGGCGGCGAGAGCACCAGCCGCCCGCCCGCACCGTGCGCCATGAGCAGTTCGTGCACGGAGGCGTCGAAGCTGGGGGAGGCGACCTGCAGAGCGCTGGAGGTCTCGTCCAGATCCAGCAGACTCTGTTGTGAGGCAGCGAGATTGGCGAGTCCGCGATGGCTCAGCAGCACGGCCTTGGGCTTGCCGGTCGAGCCGGAGGTGTAGATCAGATAGGCGACCTGGTCGAGGGTGATCGGCCCGCCGCGTTCGGCATCGGTGATCGGTGCGTCGGAGACGGTCATGACGCGGCGAATGGTGTTGAGGTCGTCGAGCAGCAGCCAGTCGATGGTGCCCGGCAGGCTGTCGCCGACCGCGCACACCGTCACCCCGATGGGCGCGCGCGAATCGGTGAGAATGTGCTCGATGCGCTCGACCGGATAGTTGGGATCCAGCGGCAGGAAGGCGGCCCCGGTCTTGGCGAGGGCCCACACCGCGACCACCGATTCCACCGATCGGGTCAGCGCCAGCACCACGAACACCTCACGACCGACACCGCGGCGCAACAAGATCCGCGCGAAACGATTGGACCAGGTGTCGAGATCCCGATAGCTCATGGTGAGCGAGCCGGAGCTGATGGCGATCGCGTCCGGGTCCACCCGGGCTCCGGCGGCGAGAATATCGGGCAGGGTGCGCAGCGGCACCGGTTGCGGACCGCGCACCGGCAGCAGTGCCCGGCGTTCGGCGGGCTCGCAGTGCTGCAACTGGGCGACCCGGTGGTCCGGGTATTCGGCGATTTGCGCGAGCAGGTACACGAAGCGGTCCAGCAGCCGCCGCGCGCCGGTCTCGGGCAGCTCGTCGGCCATGTATTTCACGGTGACGCGCAGGCTTTCGGCTCCGTCGGCGGCGCGCTGCGGAATCACCATGAGGTTCAGGGGATACGGCGTGGCATCGGTGCCGGAGACATCCAGAATCCGCATGCCCGCGATATCCATGGCCTGGGACAGGGTTTCGCGGTCGATGGGGTAGGACTCGAACACGGTGAGGGTGTCGAACAATTCGGACAGTCCGACGGCCTGATGGATGGCCGCGAGCCCGACATGCTGATGGTCCAGCAGCCGCGCCTGCTCGGCCTGCACGCGGGCCAGCAGCTCACCGACCCGCTCCTGCGGATGCAGCCGCACCCGCACGGGCAGGGTATTGATGAACAGCCCCACCATGTCCTCGACACCGGTGAGCTGCGGCGGGCGACCGGACACGGTACCGCCGAAGATCACATCGGTGCGGCCGGTGAGCATGGCCAGCAGCAGCGCCCACGCGGCCTGGACCGCCGTATTCACCGTCGCGCCCGCGCCGCGCACCGTGGCCTCGAGCCGGGACAGCGCGTCCGGGGTGAGATCGACCGAGACCATGCCGGATTCGGTGGAGCTGATCCCGGCCAGGGTCGGGATGGCGCGGGTCGGCGAATCCACGCCCGCGAGGGCCTCGGTCCAAGCGGCCATGGAGGCGGCATCGTCCTGTTCGCCCAGCCAGGACAGGAATTCACGGTAGGAGGGCACGGGTGTGGCGGGAATCGCCTGCCCGGTCACCGCGGCCAGATACCCGGAGAGCAGCTCGCGCACCACCAGCGGCGTCGACCAGCCGTCCAGCACCAGATGGTGATTGGTCATGAGCAGCGTGTACGCCTCGGCGTCGGTGCGGATCAGGGTGAAGCGCAGCAGCGGCGCGCGAGCCAGGTCGAAGCGGGTGCCCGCGTCCACGGCGATCAGGCGTTCCACCTCCCGCTGGCGTTCGGCGGGTTCCTCGATGACGGTGAGATCGGCTTGCTGCCAAGGGAGTTCGGCGCTACCGAGCACGAGCTGGCGGGGGCCGTCGGAGGTTTCGAGGAAGGCGACGCGCAGCACATCGTGCCGGTCGAGCAGGGCTTGCGCGACACCGCGCAGCCGAGCCGAATCCACGCGGCCCGCCAGCGAGAGCCGGGTTTGCACGGTGTAGCCGTCGGCGGTGTCGGTGTCGTAGCGGGCGTGGAACAGCAGGCCGTACTGCAAGGGGGACAGCGGCCAGACATCGGTGAGGGCCGGATAGTCGCGCTCCCAGGCGTCGATGTCCGGCTGCCGCACGCTGATCAGCGGGAAGTCCGACGGCGTGTGCCCACCCGCGCCCGCGCGCCGGGCATGGGCGCCGAGGGCGGTCAGCGCCTGCGCCCAGAGCTGCGCGAACTCCCGCACCTGGGTGGCGTCGAGCAGGTGGCTGGCGTAGGCCCAGGTCACCTCGAGACCGGCGTCGGTGTGGAAGGCATTGATGTCGATGACCGCTTCCAGGGGTGCGCGGTCATCGTGGGTGGCGGCGAATCGGCTGGGCAGCCAAGGGATTTCCTCGGCCTCGGTGCCGCCGGTTCCCGCTCCGGTGCGGCCGAGGTAGTTGAAGCTGAGCTGTGGTGTCGGGGATCCGGCCAGTTCGGCGGCGCTCGCAGGGTGAAGGTAGCGCAGCATGCCGAAGCCCACGCCCTTGTCGGGGATGGCGCGCAGCTGCTCCTTGACCGACTTCAGCGCCGCGCCCGCGGCCGGGCCGCCATGGAAGGCGTCGTCGAGATCGATGCCGGTGAGGTCGAGCGCGACCGGGTACACGCTGGTGAACCAGCCGATGGTGCGGGAGATATCCGCGCCGGGCAGGATCGACTCCTCGCGGCCGTGCCCTTCGAGGGTGAGCAGGGTGTGCCGGGTCCTGCGCCACCGGCTCGCCGCCATGGCCAGCGCGGTGAGCAGTGCGTCGTCCACGCCGCAGTGGAAGCGTTCGGGCACGAGTTCGACTGCCGCCGAGGTGGTTTCGGCATCAATGACGGTCTGCAACTGCTCCATCGTGGCCGCGGTATCGAGCGCCGGGTCCAGGCCCCGGATGCCCAGCGCCGGGTCGGGTGTCCGCAGAATACGTTGCCACAGCGGCAATTCCGCCGCCCGCTCGGCCGCCTGCTCGACCTGTGCGTGCGCCCAGCGCCGGAACGAGGTCCCCACGGGTGGCAGCTCGCCGCCCGCCCACGCGGTCGCGAGATCCGGCAGCAGGATGCGCCAGGACACGCCATCGGTGACCAGGTGATGCAACACCACCCACAGCAGCGGATTCGCCTCCTCGCGCTCGATGAGCACGCAGCGGGCCACGATTCCGGCCGCCGGGTCCAGGAGATCGGCCGCGCGCTGCAGTTCCGCCTCGCCGTCGCTATCCGCTGCGGCGGTGACGATGTCGATGAGCGCGCCCGCCTCGACCGAGCCGGGTTCGCCGACGATCCAGGTCGGCTCGGCGGCGCCGGTGTCCGGAGCCTCCGGGTGGATGAGCGTGCTGCGCAGCAGATCGTGCCGATCGAGCAGCGCCTGGAACGCCGTCCTCAACCGGGATCGGTCGACATCGCGGGGGAGCGGAATGAGCACAGCCTGCGCGAAGCGGGGCCAGGTGTCGCCCTGCGCGAGCATGGCGTGCGCGATCGGGGTGAGCGCCACCGGGCCGATGGCCCCGCCCGGCAATTCCCGAACCTGCGAGGCGGTCGCATCGGTGGCCACGGCCGCGAGTCCGGCAACGGTCTTGTGCTCGAACACATCTCGCGCACGCAACCCCAGCCCGGCGGTCTTGGCACGCGCGACCAACTGAATGGCGACAATGCTGTCCCCGCCGAGAGCGAAGAAATTATCGTCCGCGCCGACCGATTCCAGGCCCAGCACCTGGGCGAATATCCCCGCCAGCAGCTGCTCGCGCTCGGTGGCCGGAGCACGGCCGGTCCCGGACTCGGTGCGGAACTCCGGCTTCGGCAGGCCACGGCGATCCACCTTGCCCGCCGGGGTGAGCGGCAGCGTGCCCAGCACCATGACCACCGACGGCACCATATGCGCCGGCAGCTGCTGCGCCACCGTGGCTTTCACGGCCTCGGGGTCGACCGTCGAATCAGCCGCGAGCACATAGGAGACCAGCGCGGTCGCGCCGCCCGGGGTGGCGGCACCCACCGTGATCGCCACTTCGACCCCCGGGTGCCGGGCCACCGCCGCATCCACCTCGCCGAGTTCGATGCGGAAGCCACGCACCTTCACCTGGGTATCGCCGCGCCCGGTGTATTCCAGTTCCGGGCGGCCATTGCGCCGCCGCCAGCGCACCAGATCGCCCGTGCGGTACAGGCGCTCGCCCGCCGCGAACGGATTCGCGACGAAGCGTTGCGCGGTCAGGCCGATGCGCTGGTGATAGCCGCGCGCCAATCCCGCCCCGCCCAAATACAGTTCGCCGATCACGCCGGGCGGCACCGGCCGCAGCCAGGGATCGAGCACGACCGCGCTGACACCGCGCGAAGGGCCGCCGACGGTGATCGGATCACCCGGTGCGAGTGGGGAACTCAAGGTGGCGGTGACGGTGGTCTCGGTCGGGCCGTAACCATTGATGACACAGCGTCCGGCCCAGCGCACGGGCAGTTCCGGCGGACAGGAATCGCCGCCGACCACCACGGTCCGCAGGCGCGGCAGGGTGTCCGGTTCCAGCGAACCCGCCACGGCCGGAGTCACATTCAGGTGGGTGACCTCGAGCGCGCGCAAGACGCGGGCGAGCTCCTCACCCGCGTAGGCGGCGGGCGGCACCACGGCCACGGTCGCGCCGACCGCGAAGGTGACGAGCAATTCCTCCACCGAGATGTCGAAGCTCGGCGAAACCGCGTGTGCCATCACCGCATCCGAGCCCACCCCGAAGGCGGCCCCGGACCCGGTCACCAGATTGGCCAGGCCGCGATGGGTGACGCCCACACCCTTGGGCAGACCGGTGGAACCCGAGGTATAGATCAGATAGGCGAGCTGATCCACCCGCACGGGTGCCAGGCGATCGGCATCGGTGACCGTCGTGGCATCGGCTGCCGCCATGGCCCTCTCGGTCTCCGCGTCGTCGAGAACCAGCCACCGCACCCGATCCGGCAGCGCGGTGCGCGCCGCCCCCACGGTTACGCCCGCCACCACACCGCTGTCGGTGATCATGTGCTCGATGCGATCGACCGGATAGCTCGGATCGATGGGTACGAACGCCGCGCCGGTCTGGGCCACCGCGCACATGGCGAGCACCGATTCCGCCGAGCGCGGAATCGAGATGGCCACGGCCCGTTCGGGTCCCGCGCCGTGGGCGATCAGTACCCGCGCCAGCCGGTTGGTGTATTCGGTGAGTTCGCGATAGGTGAAGACGGTGCCGTCCACGCGCATGGCGATCGCGCCGGGCGCGCGGGCGGCACCGGAGTGCAGGATCTCGGGCAGGGTGCGCGGGCGCGCTCCGGTGCGGCCGCGGGCCGGAACCAGTTCGGCGCGCTCGGTATCGGTCAGCGCCGCCACCGAGGACAGCGGGCCCTGCGCTCCGGCGGCCAGGAAGCGGTGCAGGAATTCCAGGAAGCGCGCGTGCAGGGTGACGAGGTCATGGTCGTCGTAGCGGTTCGGGTTGGCCTGGAAGTCGATATGGGTCTGTTCGCCGCCGACGCCCGGATACACATTGACGAACAGATCGTCGATGAGTCCGGAGGTGAGCACGTTCAACCGGCCGGTCACCCCGCCCAGGCGGATGCGGGTGTCGGCGAGCATGAGGTTGACGGTCGGCCCGAATCCGGCGACTTCGTCCATGGCCCAGCCGAGATCGCGGATGATGTCTTCCTGCCGATACCGCTGCCTGCGCAGCGCCGCGGTGAGTTCACCCTGTGCGGCGCGAATCAGATCGCCGACCGTGGCGGCGGGTGCGGGCCGCAGTCGCAGCGGCACCACATTGGCGACCATGCCGCCCGAGCGCCGCAGTGTGGCGGTGGTGCGGCCGGAAACCGGCAGGCTCAGCACGATTTCGCCGCTGCCGGTCATGGCTCCGAGATACGCGGCGAAGGCGGCCACCACCACGGGCGCGGCGCTAGTGGAGAGTTCCGCGGCGACGGCATCGAGCAGTGATGCGGTCTGCTCCGGCAGTGCGCCGCTGAGCAGTCGTGGGTGCGCGTCGACCGCCCCGGTGCGGCGGCCCAGACAGACCGGTTCGGCCATGCCCTGCAGGTGGGTGCGCCAGTACTCCCGGTCGGCCAGCAGTCGATCCGAATTGCGGTATGCCGCATCGGCTTCCACGATCCTCGGCAGCGGTTCGGCCTTACCGGGCGGAATTTCGCGGCCCTCGATGGCCGCGTTGTAGATCTCGGAGGTGCGCTGCAGCATGGTCAGCGCGCCGACGCCGTCGAGCAGAATGTGGTGGAAGCGCGAGTACCAGAGCCAGCGGTCCGGGCCCAGGCGCAGCATGACCATGGTGCACAGCCGATCCCGGGTCATATCCAGGGGTGCGGTGTATTCGGCGCGCATCCAGGTCCGCGCGGCCGCTTCCGGATCGGGCGCATTGCCGAGGTCGATGGTGTCGATGGTGTCGTCGAGGGTGGTGTCGACGAGTTGCCAGGGCAGTTCGTCGATTTCGAGCAGCCGCAGGTATCCGGTGCCGAATTCCCGGCCCGCCTGCCGTGCCGCGTCCGACAGCAGCCCGGCATCGATCGCGCCCGTGAGCTCGACGTACTGGGCGATGGAGATCGGGGTGTCACCGGCTAAGTGCTGGGCGAACCAGATGCCGCGTTGGGCCGCCGATAAGGCGAAGGCGTCCGCGGGCAGTGCAGGAGTGGAATCGGACCGGTCGGAGCGGAAAGCCATACTGGGACATCCTGCGGGGTTATGAGATTCGGCGGGGTCAGGAGGCCTTCCGCGCCGTATGGAGTTCCGCGTCGGTCAGCGGCGCGTCGGAGCCGGTGAGGTACTGCACCAGGGTGGAACGGTCGTCGAGCGCCAGCCAGTGGCCGCGGTCGGCGAAGCGGTCGCGGTCTTCCTTGACGGTGATGCCGAAATCGACTCGGGCGCCGGTGGTTTCGGTGGTGAACGGAACCAGGGCGGCTCCGGTCTTGGTAATGGCCAGGCGGGCCACGCTGGACTCCAGCTGCGGGGTCCCCGCGATCGCGATGCGCACGCCGGGGCGGGCTCCGCGGCTCAGCAGCATGCGGGCCAGGCGGTTGCTCCAGCGCTCGAGCTCCGCGGAGGTCAGCTCGCAATCCGTGGTGGTGGCTACGGGCGATTCGGCCTGCTTGCACATCGTAATCATCCTCTCGGAACTGCGACTTCGTGGTGATGTTGGGATGTATCCAACTTTCGCCGTCGCGGGTTCGATCCGACAGCGACCTCAGTGCTGCCGATCACGATCCGAGGGTGTAGCTTTCCCCCACCTAGGGTGGGTTCTAGATCAGGTTCCGAGATCGCTCATGGTCTGCGCCATCATGGAGATGGAGTCGCGCGGGCTCAGCGCCATGGCCCGCAATTGATCGAACATGACGCCGTAGCGGCGGACCTCGGGGTGGCCCTCGATGAGTTCGTCGCTCGCGATGCCCTCCACATAGACCAGTTCCGGATCGGCCGGGTCGGGGAAGTCCAGCAGCGTGAACGAGCCGAGCATGCCCGGGTGCGCACCGGCGTCGAAGGGCAGGATCTGCAAGATCACATTCCGCTTATTGGTGTCGTCGAGCAGGCGCGAGAACTGTTCGCGCATCACGAGGGGACCGCCCACGGTGCGGCGGATGACCGCCTCGTCCAGCACCACCCACAGCTCCAGGGGATCGTGCTTGGTGAGCACCCCGGCGCGTTCCTGGCGGGCGCGAATGCGTTGTTCGCGAACCTGTTCGGAGATCTTGGGCATGGAGGTCTCGTAGACCGCGTCCGCATACGCCTCGGTCTGTAATAGGCCGGGGACGTAGGAGGCCTGGAAGAAGCGCGCCGAGAGCGCCTCCGCCTCGAAGTTGATGTACGCGCCGTAAACCTCGGACACGGCGTCCTCGTAGGACCGGGCCATACCGGGCCGGAGCGCATCCACCAGCAACTGCAAGGCATCTGAACGTTGTGGCTCGCCGATGTCGTACAGATCCAGCATCGCGGTCAAGGTGCGGCGTTGTGGCCTGGCCTGAGCGGTCTCGATGCGGTACAGCGTGGTGACATTGATGCCGGTCTTGGCGCTGACCACTTCTTTGCTGAGGTTGGCCGTCTCCCGCATCTCGTGGAGCATTGCCGCGAGGCGCCGCAAACGGACGGTAAGCACGGTGCGCTTGCCTGCCATGACAACCCTTTCACCCTGCGCACTGCCTAGAACGCAGTATTGCGTTCTTGCATTTGTAAGAGCATGATCCAGCTAGCCTATTCGTGAACAACCGATCCGATGAGCGGTATAGCTGAATCCGGAGACCAATCATGTTGGTGCGATTAGTGATGTTGTCTTGCGTATGCGGAGAGTCGCGATGACCATGTCGATAGCCGGCGATCTGCCGACCGCTCCCCAATTGCTTTGCGCCTTCCAAGGCAGGCGTTTTCAAGATCGTGTTCTGCTGCGCTCCGCGCACGCTCTGGCCGAGTTGCACGAACGACGCGCTCAAGTGCTGGACCCCATGCTGGTTTCGGAGATCGACTGCCGCCGCGGCGAACTGGTTGACGATATCAACGATTGGGTGGAACAGGAACTGCCGCAGCACCGTAACGGTGCCGCAATACATACCGAAAGCCTCGGTGCGGTGGTCGACCGCATGGCCAGGAGCTGGGTCGACTGCAATCAGGTGATCGACCATGAAGGCGCGGCCAGTGATAACACCCATAAACACTGGTACCATCTCGCCGAACTGGTGGACGGTTACACTGATCTCGTAATCGATGTCGCCGGAGGCCGGCGTCGTTTACCAGAACAATGATTCCAAATGCATTGACACAATTAATGCATTGCTACAGAACCATTGTCGCCAGCGGAGACGTCAACCGAGTGGCGCTATCGGACCAGTAGCCCGCTCGACCCGTACGACGTCGCCCGCCCCAAGACGGCGGGCGCAACGGGGCGCCCCGCCCGGCGTGCCGCGTGGTCGACTGGCGCGGCACGCCCGCCCTGAATTCTTTTAGAATAATTGATACATCATTTGTTTATTGCGTGTGCAGAACGTATTTCACAATCAATGAACGGAGTGCGGCCGATGAGTGCGGGGGAGGCCACAGCCGATGAGCTGTATCAGCGGGCGGCGGGCGGGAGCTTCCGAATGGAGGTCGAGGCCGCGCGCAAGTGCGCCGCAAACTTCCTGCGCTTCGCGGACGCGCTGGACCCCGAGGTCCGGTGTGGCGCGGATATGCAGACCCTCAACGGCTTCGGCGGCTTCGACTCCGCCGGGCAACTGAGCGGCGGCTTCGAGGCCAAGGCCGTCGAGCTCACCGAAACCCTCACCGGCCTACAGCAATCCGCGCTGCGCATGGCCGCGGCCTACCTACTCTCGGCGGGCTTGATCCACGAGTCCGACCATGCCCACACCCGCGCGCTGCTGTCGGCGACCGCGGGCCTGGATTCCCCGGGCTGATCAGTTCAACAGACAGAGCCCTCCCCGGAGAAAACGGTTGGGCCGGTACCGGATTCGGTATCGGCCCAACTGTCGCGTCCGGGTGTTGTTCTCTAGCTGCGCGCGGACAGGTGCTCGCCGTAGAACAGCATCAGGCCCGTCGCCGCCGAGAGCCCCGCCAGCAACCAGAACCGTATGACCACAGTGGTTTCCGCCCACCCACTGAGTTCGAAGTGGTGGTGGAACGGTGCCATCCGGAACAACCGGTTGTGCGTGGTCCGGAAGACCGCTACCTGCAACACCACCGACATGATCTCCGCGAAGTACAGCGCACCCACCACCGCCATGAGCAGTTCGGTGCGCGTGGTGATGGACAGCCCCGCCAGCAGTCCGCCCAGCGCCAGCGCCCCGGTATCGCCCATGATGATCTTCGCGGGAGCCGCGTTCCACCACAGGAATCCGAGACACGCCCCCGCGCCCGCCGCACACACCACGGCCAGATCCAGCGGGTCCCGCACGCTGTAACAGCCCTTGCTCGGCAGGGCGGCGCAGGAATGGGTGAACTGCCAGAACGTGATCAGCACATACGCGCCCAGCGCCATGCCCATCGATCCCGCGGTCAGGCCGTCGAGTCCATCGGTGATGTTCACCGCGTTGGACCACGCCACCACCAGGAAACACACCAGCAGCAGGAAGAATACGGCCCACATGGACATGATCGCGTTGTCCCGCACGAACGAGAGTTGCCTGCTGCCCGGGGTCAATCCGGTGGAGTTCGGGAACCGCATGGCCAGGATTCCGAAGATCACCGCCGCCGCGAGCTGACCCACATACTTCCCGGACGCGGTCAGTCCGAGGCTGCGCCGATTGCGCAGCTTGATGAAGTCGTCCAGGAATCCGACCCCGCCGAGCGCGGTGGCCAGCCCCAGCACCAGCAGCCCCGAAACCGTCAATCCCTCGGCGTCATACCGGATCCCGATCAGATGCGACCCCAGATACCCCGCCCACATCCCGATCAGGATGGCGATCCCGCCCATGGTCGGCGTTCCGCGTTTGGCGAAGTGGCTGGCCGGGCCGTCGACGCGGATCTCCTGCCCGAACTTCCGCACCGTGAACACTCTGATCAGTACGGGTGTCAGCGCGATCGACACCCCCAGCCCGATCATCGCGGCGAACATGATCTGTCTCACGAGTCCCCCAAATCCCACCCTGCACACGACACACATCGAGCAGCTCAGATGCTAACCAAAACCCCACGCCCCGAGCATCTCCCACGGCAAGGATCGTGCCCCACCTCACCCCGGGGAAGTCGCTGACCGCGCCCCTCACGCGTGGTCAGCGACGGGGTCAGCGGACGGCGGCTCGGCCCTTGAGGCGGCCCAGGAGGACCAGGGCTACGAGGGTGACCAGAACCAGGAGGGTGGTGCTGGCCGCGGCGTCGAAGACCTCGCCTCGGTCGGTCGCGGCGAAAATGCTGACGGGGAGGGTTTTCCAGGTTGCCGGATACACCATGATGGTCGCGCCCAGTTCGCCCATGGAGAGGGCGATGGCCAAGCCCGCCGCAGCGCCGAGGGCGGGGAGCAAGAGCGGCAAGGTGATTCGGAACAGGACTCGAACCGGGCCCGCGCCCAGGGATTCGGCGGCCTGCTGGTAGCCGGGGTCCAGGCGGTCCAGGGCCGCGGAGACGCCGCTGAAGGCGTAGGCGAGGACCAGGACGGTGTGGGCCAGGATGACTATCCATTTGGTGCCGCCCAGGAGCAGTGGGCGCTCGTTGAAGGCGATCAGAACACCGAGGCCGATGGCCACCGACGGAACCGCCACGGGGATGTGGAAGACGGCGTCGGTGAGGCGGCGAAGCCATTGGGGCGCTTCGCGGGAGGCCACAGCGGCCCAGGTGCCGAGGATCAGGGCGATGCCACCGGCCAGCAGGGCGGTTTGCAGGCTCACCGACAGGCTCGCGGACTCCTGGCCGGACAGGGCGCGATCGAAGTTGGCGAAGCCGAGGTTCGAGGGGAGGGGACCGGTCCACCGCCCGGCCAGGGCGGCGGCCACGACGGTGGCGATGGGAGCCACGAACACGATCGTGACCACCAGCGCGAAGACGGCGATGACGGCGATCCGGCCGTTGCGGGTCCACACCAGCATGGCTCAGTTCTCCTTCCGGGTGCCGGTCAGGCGGGTGAACAGGAGGCGGTAGCCGATGTAGAGCGAGAGCGAGAGCAGGATCTGCACCGTGGCCAGCACGGCCGCACCGGGCAGATCGAAGGTGACGATGCCGCGGGTATAGATGAGCGCGGGCAGGGTGATCACACCCTTCGCGCCGGTGAACAGCACGATGCCGAACTCATTGAGCGTCAACAGCAATACCAGGCTGCCACCCGCCGCGAGCGCGGGCCACGCCTCGGGCAGCAGCACCGAACGCAGCACCCGCCACGGCGAAGCGCCGAGACTCGAAGCGACGTCGAGTTGTTCGCGCGGCATCTGCGCGAAGGCCGCCAGCAGCGGGCGAATCACGAACGGCGTGAAGAAGGTGATCTCGGCGAGGATCACACCCCACGGCGTGCTCAGGAAGTTCAGTGCCGGTTCCTGACTGCCGGTGATATTGCGGATCAGCGCATTGACCGCGCCCGCCGTGCCGTAGAGGAACGTGAACGCCAGCGTCACCAGAAAGGATGGCAGCGTGAGCACGGTATCGATCAACCGGCCCACCAGCTGCGACCCCGGAAACGGCACGAAGGCAAGGACAATCGCCAGGAAGGTGCCCAGCAGCAGGCATCCGGCCGTGGAGAACACCGCGATGGACACGGTGCGCCCCAGCGCATTCCGGAACGACTCCTCGGCGAGCACCTTGCTCCAGGTGCCGCCGCCGCGCCCGCCCTGCTTGGTCTTGGTGGACTCCAGCAGGACTCGCACGATCGGGTAGACGGCGATCAGCAGCACCACCAGCACCGGCGGCAGCGTCCACAGAATCGGCCGCAGTGAGCGGCGCGCCTGGCGAGGCTCGGGAGTATCCGGGAGAGGAGGTGTTTCGAGTAGCGCGGTCACGCCCGCACCTCGGGTTCGTCTGCCGCGGCGGGTGTTCCAACGGTCGGCGGAATCAGCACACCCGCCGGATCGGCGAAGCGCACGCCGACCATGTCATCGGCAACCAGCTCACTGTGCCCCGGAATATCCGCGGTGATCTCGACCGGAAGTCCCGCCACCTTCAGATGCAGGCGCGTGGTCGCGCCCTTCCACACACTGGCGGTAACGGTGCCGCGCAGCACATCTCGCTCGGTGAGAGGAGCGATCTGCACGGTGTGCGGGCGCACACACAGCTGGGCTTCGGCATCGGGCACCCAATCCGGGCGGCCCACACCGGGTCGCGGCGCTTCGGCGCGCAGCGTGTGCTCGCCGACGGTGACCAGCGCCGCCGTGCCCGACACATGCTTCACGGTGCAGGGCAGGAGATTCGCGCCACCGATGAACGCGGCGGTGAAGTCCGAGGACGGCTGCTGCCACAGCATGTGCGCGGTGTCGATATCGACCAGGCGCGCGTCCCGCATGACCGCGATCCGGTCGGCCAGGGCCAGCGCCTCGGACTGATCGTGCGTGACATACAGCATCGCCGTGTCCGGCAACGCCTTTCGCAGCTGCTGGAGCTCACCCAGCATGGACTGCCGCAGCTGCGCGTCCAGTGCCGCGAGCGGCTCGTCGAGCAGTAGCACCTTGGGCCGGATGGCCAGCGCCCGCGCGATCGCCACCCGCTGCTGCTGCCCACCGGACAGTTCGCGCGGGAGCCGCTTGGCGTAGTCCCCCATGCCGACCATTTCCAGGGCCTCGGTCACCCGATCCCCGATGTCATTGCGCGACACGCGATGTGCCTTGAGCCCGAAGGCCACATTGTCGTGCACCCGCATATGCGGGAACAGCGCGTACGACTGCACGACAACACCGATTCCGCGCTTGGCGGGGGAGAGATCGGTGACGTCGCGGCCCGACAGTCGCACCGTGCCCGAGGTCGGCCGGACGAATCCGGCCAGGGCCTTGAGCGCGGTGGACTTGCCGGAACCGCTCGGTCCGAGCAGCGCAACCGTTTCCCCCGCGGCGACGCGCAGGTTGAAATCGGCCAGCGCGACAGTGGTTTTACGGCCACGGCCGTAGGTGACACCGACCCGGTCGAACACAATGGCCGGTTCATTGGTGGCATTGGTGGCCACCGAGGATGTCGTCAATGCGGAGGACATGGTTGCTGCTCCTGGGGTGTGAAATCAGCTGCCGGTGGCCTTGGTGTAGGCCGCGACATCGGCGTCGAGATCCTCGAGCACCTTGTTCCAGTCGGGGTGCAGCACCTCGACGTTCTTGACCAGCGAGGCCGGGGAGACGGAACCGGCGGCGGCCGGGGCATCCTTCAGATCCGTGCGGGCCGATACGGCCATGGCATCGGTGAGCGCCTTCTGCGCGTCGGCCGCGAGCAGGTACTCCATCAGCTTCTTGCCGGAGGCGGAGTGCGGGGCGCCCTTGGCCAGACCCATCAGGTAGGGCAGCGCGACCGTGCTGGTCTTACCGTCCGCGGCGGCCGGGAAGAAGACGCTGAACTTGGAGCCCTTCTCCTTGATGGTCGCCAGGTTCATCTGCACATCGCCATTGGCGACGAGGATCTCGCCCTTGTCGACCTTGGCCTGCAGCTTGCCGGTCGAGGAGGACGGGCCGACATTATTGGCCTGCAGCTTGGTCAGGTAGTCCAGCGCGCCCTGCTTGCCCATGAGCTGCTGCAGCAGGATCAGCACGGCGGTGCCGTCACCGGCCTGGCCGGGGGTGGAGTACTGGATCTTGCCCTTGTAATCGGTCTTGAGCAGGTCGTCCCAGGTCAGCTTGGTGGACTCGACCGACGGGTTGGCGATGAAGCAAAGGTAGTTACCGGCGAGGGTGACCCACTTGCCATTGGCGTCCTTGTCGGAAGCCGGGTAGGCGGCGAGGTCGACGCCGCTGGTCTGCAACAGCCCGGACTTGTCGGCCTTCTGCATGAACGGCGGCAGCGTGACGACGACGTCGGCCTGCGGGTTGGACTGTTCCTTGTCCACCCGGTTGACGACCTCGGCGGAACCGGCTTCGACGAGGTTGACCGAAATCCCGGTCTGGTCCTTGAACTTCGCGAACTGGGTCTTGTACCAGTCGCCGACACCGTCGGCGGAATAGACGGTGACCGTCTTCCCGTCGCTCGAGTCGCTGCCCGTGCCGCCGCAGGCGGTCAGGGAGAAGGCGACCGCGGTGGCGGAGGTGAGAATGAGTGCGGTGCGGGCGATGGTGCGTGCGAGGCGGTTGTTCGTATTACGCACGTGCTTGCAACTTTCAGTTCGTGGGACTGGGTCTATCGAAGGGGCGGTGGGTATACGGGAAGTCTCTAGGCGCGCTCGGCCAGCAGGAGCTGCGCGAACTCGGTGACCGAAGCCACCACATGGGTGGCCCCCGCCGCGCGCAACTGGTCCTCGTTGTGCGCGCCGGTCAGCGTGCCCGCGACAATGCGCGCGCCCGCGGCCAGGCCGGTGCCGATATCGCTGCTCGTATCACCCAGCACCGCAACACGATCCACGGCGTCGATGCCCAGCCGGAGCAGGGCGGTGAGCACCATGTCCGGATAGGGACGGCCGCGACCGGCGTCGGAGGGAGCGAGGGTGAGATCGGCGATATCGTTCCAGCCCAGCGCGTTCAACAGCTTGTCCTGGGTGACCCGGCTGAAGCCGGTGGTCAACGCCACCTTGATGCCCGCCGCGCGCAGCGCCGAAATGGCCTCCACCGCACCAGGAATCGGGGTGACACCGGCATCGGCGAATTCGGCGTAGGCGGCTTCGAAAGCCTCATTCGCCTGTTGCGCCTTGTCCTCGTCGCCGAGCAGCGCCCGGAAGACGACGATCTTGGATTGGCCCATGGTGTCGATCACGTACTGCCGGGCGGCTTCCCGCTCGGGACCCTCGACGGGGATGCCCGCACTGGTGGCGGCCTTGTCGAAGGCCTTGATCACCAGGCCGTCATCGGCGACGGTGGTGCCCGCCATATCGAGTACCGCGAGATCGATCCGCTTGTCGGACACAGGGATTCCTTTATCTAGGCGAAGAGTGTCAGAGGTTCAGCAGATCGGCGGTTTCCTCGCCGATCGCGGGGCCGAGAGTCATGCCGCGCCCGCCGGGGCCGGTGATCACCCAGACATTGTCGGAGGCCTCCGCGCGGGTCACGATGGTGCCCGGATCGATGGACTGGCTGTAGACACCCGCCCAGCGCCGCACGACCTGCGGGAGCTTGCGGCCCAGCAGTTCCTCGGCGACGGCGGTGAGGTGCTCGTACGGGGCCTCGTCCACATCGAAGTTGAACGGCTCGTCATATTCGTGGGTGTCGCCGATGGTGAGTCCGCCGTGCAGGCGTTGCACGCACAGCAGCTGCATCTTGTGCTGGGCGGCGGTGAAGGGCTGTGCCTCTTCACGATTGAGGCGGTCCAGCTCCTCGCCCGCGAAGGCGGGGTAGTAGCGGAAGCTGTCGCCGTCGGCCACGGCGGTGGTGAGCGGCTCGCCCAGCGGGGCGGTCTGCATCATCTGCAGTCGCACCCGGCGGACCGGGATATCGCCGACGAGTTCGCGGGTGAGTCCGGCGTGTGCCGCGCCCGGGCAGACCAGCACCAGATCGCCCTCGTGGCGGCGGCCGCGATCATCCACCACGGTGGTGCCGGTAATGGTGCGCGCCTCGGTGCCCGCGAAGAAGTTGTAGCGCCCGGTGGCCTCCATATAACGGCGCAGGGCGGGCAGCGCCTGCCGGGATTCCACGGCGGCGTCGGCCGAGCAGTGCAGTCCGGCAAGGAATTTGCCGCGCAGCGCCGGGTTGACCTTGCGGACGTGGTCCGGGTCGAGCAGTTCGAAGCCGCGCGCCTCGGCGGTGTCGCTCTGCATGGCGGCCTCGGCGACGGCCATTTCGGCCTCGGTGCGCACCAGGGTGATCGAGCCCGCGGGACGGAATCCGACGCCGGGCACCTTGCCGCCGATCTCTTCCCACAGTTCACGCGAGCGCAGCGTGATGCCGAGTTCATTGGCGCTGCGGCCGGATACCCACACCAGACCGAAGTTGCGGACGGTGGCGCCGCGCGCCTCGACCTCGCGCTCCAGGTGAACGACTTCGTGGCCGCGTCCGATGGCGGCGAGAGCGTGAGCGGTGCCGAGAATTCCTCCGCCGATGATGACCAATCGCATGGGCTCATCGTGACGAATGGTCTAGACCTAGGGGTGTTACGTGTGCAAACGCTAGGTTAACAATTGGTATAGACCAATTACGGTACTGTGTGGGGCATGGAGACCACGGAGGTTGCCGGGCGCGTACCCAAGTCCTACCGCGTGCGCGTCGAACTCGAATCACTGCTCGGGGAGCTTTCCGAGGGTGATCCGCTGCCCTCGGAGCGAGACCTGGCCCTGCGTTGCGGAGTGGCGCGGGAAACCGTGCGCCAGGCCATTCGAGAACTCTTGGTGGAGGGGCGGATTCGCCGTCAGGGCCGGGGGACCGTGGTCTCTCGCCCGAAGATGGTGCAGCCCATGTCTTTACGCTCCTACACCGAGGGGGCCCTGAAATACGGCCGCACTCCCGGCCGTCTGCTGGTCGACTGGGCCGATATCCCCGCCGATCCCGATACCGCCCGGGAGCTCGGTCTCGAGCCCGGAACTCCCGTCATGCACCTCGAGCGCATTCTCTTGGCGGATGGTGAACGCATCGGCCTGGAAAGCACTTTCATGCCGCTGGACCGTTTCGCGTGGCTGTATGAGTCCTACAACCCCGAGACCTCGCTCTACGCCGCGACCCGAGCCAAGGGCATCTGGTACGCCGCCGCCACCGAACGGGTCGAAACGGTCCTGGCCTCCCCGCGCGAGGCCGCCCTCCTGGAATGCACCACCGCGCTGCCGATGCTGCTGCTGCACCGTCGCAGCGTCGACGCAGAGAACATCCCGATCGAACGCGTCCGCTCGCTGTATCGCGGCGACCGCATCGCATTCCAGGCCACACTCCGCGATTGACCAAGCACTGCGCGACTGACCGCGATCAAGCGACGGCGGCGGCCTGCTGCGCGCCGACCCCGGCGGGACTGCGGTCCAGCCAGTCGAAGATGCGCTGATTGGTCAGCAGCATCGCACCCATGCCGCAATGTTCGCCCGCCCCTTCGGCTTCGGTGCCGACGATCAGTTCCTTGGGGCAGGTCAGCGCCTCATGGACGCGCGACGCTTCACCTTGGAAGAACAGGTCGTTCTCCGCGTCGAGAACCAGTGTGTGGCAATGGATTCCGGTCACCACGTCGGCGAGCGTGTACTTCTCGGTACGCCGGACATAGTCCGCGTACGAGCTTGCCCCGAACGTCCACAACCCATTGCGCATCGCCCACCGCGCGGTGGTGTTGTGCGCCATGAGCAGCCGTCCGACCTGATCGGCCTCCACATCCCGCCCCGCCGCGATCCACTCCGACACGAACGGCGGCAACCCCCGCTGGTGCGCGAAGTGATAGTCATACAGTCCGTCATTGAGAATCAGCGCCGCCACCCGGTGTTCGAACGCCGCCGCCCGCGCGGCCAGCAATCCGCCAAGGCTGTAGCCGTACAACGAGATTCGTGTCGGGTCAATCTCGTTCAGCGTGAGCGCGAAGTCGACTACCGGCGTGACAACAGCCTCCCAGTCATGCCGAAACGGCAAGCCCTGCTCCCGAATCACCGCACCCTGGCCCGGCCCATCGAACGCCAGCACGTTGTACCCGCGAGTCAACGCCGCGGCGGCCAGCGCGAAATACGACTCCTCCAAAGTGGAATCGAACCCACTATTGAAGATGATTGTCGGCCGCGCCGCCCCTGACTCATCCACCAGGAACAGATACCCGGGCAGCGTGGTGTCCTCGTAAGGAATCTCCACCGCCCGTACCGGCCGATCCATGAGTTCGGTTGCCCGCGCGAAGGTATCGCGCGACAGCTGCGACAACGCCCGCGCCTTCGGATCATGCGCCGGATCATCTCGCAGATAGAACTCCGCGGTCCGGTAATAATTCGATGCCCGCAACAACGCCTCCCGGGCACTCACCCGATGCCCCGCGGCTGCCGCCTCATCCCCGATGGTGTGCACCCGGCAAGCGGTTGCCTCCCACTCCCGCACCCAGTCGGCCTCATTTCCGTCCGCGATCCGCCCGGCGGTCGAGATCACCTCTCCGAGCTCGGCCCCGCCATAGCTGGCGAACCCCGCCGCCCGAAGGGCTTCATACGAGAAAGACTCATCATCAAACAGAAACTTCACGGCTATGACCTCTCACTTTACGTCGATACGACACCGTTTCGTCGTATGAGAAGAACGCTAACCGACCCCACGACGAAACGCAACCGTATCGACGTTGCTAAACTGTGAATCGTGACCGACGAACCCCTGACGCGCACCCGCAAACCCGCGGGCGCAGCGGTAATGCAGCCCCAGGTAACGGCCGCCATTCAGGCCGCGGCCTTCGAAGAGTTGGCAGCCGTCGGCTACGGAAAACTCTCCATGGAAGCAGTCGCCCGCCGAGCAGGCGTCAGCAAACCCACCCTCTACCGCCGCTGGCCCACCAAGGAACAGCTGGTCATCTCCCTGGTCACCGAGGTCGCGGTGGCCGCCGCCGAGCCCCCCGACACCGGCACCCTCGAGAGCGACCTCCGAGCCTTCCTGGCAATCTCAGCCGCGGGCCTGTCCCACCCCCTGGCCTCCCGCATAATCCCCGACCTCCTGGCCCAAGCCATCCGAGTCCCGTCCCTGGCCGAGGCTCTGCAATCCGGCCTGGGCCAATCCCGTCGAGCCAAGGTCGCCCAAATCCTCGACCGCGCCATCGCCCGGGGCGAACTCCCTCCAGGTCTGAATCACGAACTGGCGCTGGACTTCCTGATGGCCCCCCTGTTCTGGCGCGCCATCCTCGGTGGCACCCCCACCGACCCCACCTACCTCGACGAACTCACCACCATGCTGCTCGCCGCCTTCGGTGCCCACCGAAACCGATGACCTGCCAACAAATCAGGCGGCAACCCGCAATGGGTTGCCGCCTGATTCAGCCCTATTTGATCATCGAACCTGGGGAGCTACCTTCTCGCCGAGGAGTTCGATGTTGCGGAGGACCTTTTCGTGGGGGAGGGTGCCTACGCTGGTGTGGAGCATGAAGCGGTCGAGGCCGAGGGTGTCTCGGATATCGGCGATCTTGCTTGCCACGTAGTCGGGGGTGCCTACGAAGAGCGAACCGCTCTGGGAACGCAAGGCGGAGAACTGGTCTCGGGTCATCGCGCCCCAGCCTCGTTCGCGGCCTATGCCGCTCATGGCTGCGGCGTAGGGGGCGTAGAAGTCCGCGACGGCTTGTTCGTCGCTTTCGGCTATGTAGCCGTGGGCGTGGACCGCCACCGGCTGCGGTTCGTGGCCGCCTTGGTCGAGGGCACGGTGGTAGAGGTCTACCAGGGGCTTGAAGCGGGCGGGTTGGCCGCCGATGATGGCGATGGCCAGGGGGAGGCCGAGTAGGCCTGCGCGGACTACGGATTCGGGGCTGCCGCCCACCGCGATCCAGACCGGCAGCGGCCGATTCTCGGTGCGCGGGTACACCACAGCGTCATTCAACGGGGCGCGGAAGTTGCCGGACCACGTGACCGGGCCTTCCTCGCGAATCTTCAAGAGCAGAGCCAGCTTCTCTTCGAACAGCTCGTCGTAGTCGGCGAGGTTGTATCCGAATAGAGGGAAGGATTCGGTGAAAGAGCCTCGCCCGGCCATCAATTCGGCGCGGCCGTTGGAGAGGCCGTCGAGGGTGGCGAAATCCTGGTAGGCGCGAACCGGATCGGCGGAGCTCAGCACGGTGACGGCGCTGGTCAGTTGGATGCGGTCGGTGCGGGAGGCGATGGCCGCGAGGACCACCGCGGGGGAGGAGGCGGCGAAGTCCTTGCGGTGGTGTTCGCCTACGCCGTAGACGTCCAGGCCCGCTTGTTCGACGGCCACGGCTTCCTCGACCACCTGGCGCAGGCGTTCGCCCGCGGTCGGCACGGGGCCGTCGCCGCCCACCGGATGCGTTTCGGCGAATGTCGTGAGTCCCAGTTCCACAGCGCGTGCCTCTCTCGAAGTTGTTTCCAAGTCAACCAGACGGTTAAACGGACCATGGTCCGGAAACATTCCACGGTCGCGAGCTGCCCCGCTGGGGGAGAGGGCGCGGGCTCGGGCGGATAGTCTGGTCCTCATGTCAGTGCGCACCCGCAAACCTCTCGTTCCCGGCACGCAGTCGCCCATTCGTGAGGTGCCGAAGTCCATCGAGCGGCCGGAGTACGTGTGGAAGAAGACTGCCAACGAGGGGCATGAGCCCTGGGTGCAGACCCCGGAGACCATCGAGAAGATGCGGCTGGCGAGCAAGCTCGCCGCGCAGGCGCTGGAAGAGGCCGGTAAAGCGGTCGCGCCCGGCGTCACCACCGATGAGCTCGACCGCATCGTGCACGAATACCTCATCGACAATGGCGCCTACCCGTCCACGCTGGGATACAAGGGGTTCCCCAAGTCCTGCTGCACCTCGCTGAATGAGGTCATCTGCCACGGCATCCCGGACTCGACCGTGATCGAGGACGGCGACATCGTCAATATCGACGTCACCGCCTACATCAATGGCGTGCACGGCGACACCAATAAGACCTACTTCGCGGGCACCCCGGACGAGGAGGTGCGCCTGCTGGTCGAGCGCACCGAGGAGGCCACCGCCCGCGCCATCAAGGCGGTCAAGCCGGGCCGCGCGCTCAATGTGATCGGCCGCGTCATCGAGGCCTACGCCAATCGCTTCGGCTACGGCGTGGTGCGCGATTTCACCGGCCACGGCGTCGGCCCCACCTTCCACAGCGGCCTGGTGATCCTGCATTACGACCAGCCCGCCGTGGAATCGGTCATCGAGACGGGTATGACCTTCACCATCGAGCCCATGATCAATCTCGGCGGCATCGACTACGAGATCTGGGACGACGGCTGGACCGTGGTCACCAAGGACCGCAAGTGGACGGCCCAGTTCGAGCACACCATGGTCGTGACCGACGACGGCGTCGAGATCCTCACCCTGCCGTGAAGGGTGCCCTCCTGGTCGCGGGCACTACCTCCGATGCCGGGAAAAGCGTTGTCGTAGCCGGGCTTTGCCGCATGCTGGCCCGGCGCGGCATCAGGGTCGCGCCGTTCAAGGCGCAGAACATGTCGAACAACTCCGTCGTCACCTTGGACGGCGGAGAGATCGGCCGCGCGCAGGCATTGCAAGCGCGCGCCTGCGGCCTCGAACCGAGCGTGCGATTCAATCCGGTGCTGCTCAAGCCCGGCAGTGACCGCCGTTCGCAACTGGTCGTGCGCGGCAAGGCCGTCGACACTGTCGGAGCCAAGGACTATTTCCGGCACCGCCAAGCGCTGCGCTCGATCGTGGCCGAGGAATTGGCTTCCCTGCGTGCGGAATTCGACGTGGTGATCTGTGAGGGTGCCGGATCGCCCGCCGAAATCAATCTGCGGGCAACGGATCTGGCCAATATGGGCCTGGCCCGCGCCGCCGACCTGCCCGTGGTCGTGGTCGGCGATATCGATCGCGGCGGCGTGCTGGCCCACCTCTTCGGCACCGTGGCGATCCTGGAACCCGAAGACCAGCAGCTGATTTCCGGCTTCATCATCAATAAGTTCCGCGGCGACGTGGATCTGCTGAAGCCCGGCCTGGACCAGCTCGCCGAGCTGACGGGCCGCCCCACGCTCGGCGTCATCCCCTTCGCCGAGGAGCTGTGGATCGACGCCGAGGACTCGCTCGGCACGATCGCCGATGCCCCCGTCGGCCGCCCGCGCCCGCCCCTGCGTGGCGACTGGCTGACCGTCGCCGCCATCCGGCTCCCGCGCATCTCCAACTCCACCGACGTCGAGGCCTTGGCCTGCGAACCCGGCGTCGCGGTCCGCTGGGTCACCGACCCGTCCCGCCTGGCCGGAGCCGACCTCGTAGTCCTCCCCGGCAGTAAATCCACCGTCAGCGACCTGGAATGGTTGCGCCGCACCGGAATCGCCGACGCCCTGACCGCCCGAGCGGCGACCGGCGGCCCGATCCTCGGCATCTGCGGCGGCTACCAGATGCTCGCCCGCACCATCGACGACCGCATCGAATCCGCCGCGGGCACCGTCGAAGGCCTGGGCCTGCTCGACCTCGAGATCGAATTCGACGACCCGAAGGTGCTGCGCCGCTCCGAGGGCACCGCCGGTCCTGTCCCGGTGCACGGCTACGAGATTCACCACGGCCGAGTCCGCGCCACCGGCGACCGCCCCTGGCTGCACCTGAACGGCACCCCCGAAGGCAGTGTGCGCGGCCCGATCTGGGGCACCCACCTGCACGGCGCACTGGAATCCGACGAGTTCCGCCGCTCCTGGCTCCGAGAAGTAGCGGCTCACGCGAACCGCCCTGATTTCCTTGTCGCCGACGACGTTTCGGTGGCCGATATCCGCAATCAACAGCTCGATCTGCTGGCCGACCTGATGGAAAAGCACCTCGATCAAGACGCCCTCGAGCGCCTCATCACCCGCGGCGCTCCCGTCGATCTGCCGACGCTCACTGTTCACCAGTGACGACGGTCACATAAGTTCACCCGAGACGCATTCGGACCCTCCGCGCGCCATGTAGCGTGACCGTATGGAATCTCGGCGGATCACGGTCGGTGACCGCATCTGGACCGTGCGAACCGGAGGACCTGAGTCCCGGCACCACGTCCTCCTGCTCCCCGATGCGGGCGATCCGGCCGACGTATATGACGAGGTCTGCACCCGCTTGCAGACCTCGGACCTGCACACCATCGTCATCGAGCCGCAGGACGGGCTGGACACCAAGACCGTCCTCGCCATCCTCGACGAGTTGAAGGTGCCGTGGGCCAACCTGGTCGGCTGCGGCACGGGTGCGGACCTGGCCTGGCTGCTGGCCGCGCGTGGTTTCGGCCGCTTCATGAGCCTGATCGCCGCCGGTGGCGGGCATCCCGCCGCACCGGGTGCGGACGGCACCATCGCGGACGCGACCTGCCCGCCGGTGGAGATCCCCACCACCCTGCTGGCCACCAAGCGCCTGCCGCGCACTGTGGCGGAGGCATCCAGCCGCTTCGTCTACGGCGAATTCCGGCTGGTACCGGTGGATGTCGCGAACGTGGCCGGGGAAGCCGGGCACGAACTCGCCACCGAGATCGTGCTACGCACCAGCTTCTGGTGAGGTGGCGTCCAGCCACTTCAGCCAGGAATCCAATTCGCTGAACGCCTGGGTGCGCGGCTCCTCCGACGACAGGAAGACGTCGTGCCGCGCGCCCTCGATCGGCACGATATTGGTGCGATCACCCAGGCAGCCCGACCACTTCTGAATCTGCCGCACATCCAGCACCACATCCGCCACATCGGCGGCCGGGCCGTACTTGCTCATGAACTTGGTCACCTTCGACCGCAGGATCAGGGCGGGCACTCCGATATCCAGGCCTTGGTGTAGCCGCCGATGCCCGCGGCGAATGGCGCGCAGCCAGCCCGCGTGAACGGGGAAGCCGGCCAACGGCTTCCAATCCAGGTTGTAATCCCATTCACCGGAGGCATTGCGGTGC
Organism: Nocardia sp. NPDC051030; assembly: GCF_040683015.1. Classification (NCBI taxonomy): domain Bacteria; kingdom Bacillati; phylum Actinomycetota; class Actinomycetes; order Mycobacteriales; family Nocardiaceae; genus Nocardia; species Nocardia sp. NPDC051030. Next base: position 357,263 of record NZ_JBFBCD010000002.1, read on the forward strand.
AGGCTGTCTCCGTAGGTCGAGATCTCGCCCAGCGGCAGCCGCATCATGGACCGCAACCGGCCCAGGCCCTCCAGCACCGGCGTGCCCACCGAGCGGTAGTACGACGGCCCTTGCAGATCGAACCACGGGCTATTGAGCATCAGCCCCGTAATGCCCTGCGCCGCAGCGTCACCCGAGGCATTGACCCGGCTCAGCCACAGCGAGGTGACCAGCCCGCCCGTGGAATGCCCCATGATCAGCACCGGCAGCCCGGTCTCCTCGCGCATGATCTTCAGCGATCGGTTCAGCTCCACGTCGTAGAGCGCCAGATCGGTGACGAAGTGCGGCGTCTGCCCGGCCCGCGTGGAGCGACCGCATTTACGCAGATCCAGCGCGTAGAACGCATACCCCTGCGCGGCCATGTGCTCGGCCAGGTGCTCCTGGAAGAAGTAATCGGTGAACCCGTGCACATACAGGACAGCGCGTGTCGCGACCGGCGCGTCGGCGGGCGTGTAGCGGATCAGCGTGGCGAAGGCATCGCCCTCACCGTCCGGATCCGGCCCCAGCGCCAGGGTCTGTTGCTGATAGTCCGTGCCCAGCACATCGGGTTGCCACCCGGCGATGGCCTGGGCGGGAGCGGGCGAGCTGGCTGCGGACGACGTATCAGAGGTCACCTACCCAAGGTAATCCCTTCCCGCTGTGACACAGCCGGGAGGTATCTCTCACATTCGGGATTTTCGTGGCGGTCTTTCCACGTTGTGCGGGGCACAATTGGCCCAAGGTGAACGACGGGTAACCTAACTGCCGCTGGGTTGCCGTAGATAAGACAAGGAAGTCGATCAACACCGTGCCGAACGCTGCCACGATTGAAAAGACCGATGTAGTCCTCATCGGTGCCGGCATCATGAGCGCCACTCTGGGCGCTCTGCTCCGACAGGTGCAGCCGGACTGGTCGATCACCGTCTTCGAGCGTCTCGAAGCCGCTGCCGCCGAGAGCTCCGACCCCTGGAACAATGCCGGTACCGGCCATTCCGCGCTGTGCGAGCTGAACTACACGCCGCAGAATGCCGACGGCTCGGTGGAGATCACCAAGGCCATCGACATCAATGAGCGCTTCCAGGTGTCGCGCCAGTTCTGGTCGTATGCCGTCGAGAATGGTGTGCTGGCGAACCCGTCGAACTTCATCAACCCGATTCCGCACGTGAGCTTCACGCACGGTGCGAACGGCGTCGACTACCTGCGCAAGCGCCATGCGGCGCTGTCGCGGCATCCGCTGTTCGAGGGCATGCAGTTCATCGATGACGCCGACGAGTTCGCGCGGCGACTACCGCTGATGGCCAAGGGCCGTGACTTCGCCGATCCGGTGGCGCTGAACTGGACCGATTCCGGCACCGATATCGACTTCGGTGAGCTCTCCAAGGAACTGCTGGCCTACCTGGGCGCGTCCGGCGCGGATATCGCCTTCGGGCATGAGGTCCGCAATGTGACCAAGCAGTCCGATGGTTCCTGGCTGCTGAAGGTGAAGAACCTGCGCAGCGGTAAGAGCCGCGTCATCAATGCCAAGTTCGTGTTCGTCGGCGCGGGCGGCGGCGCGCTGCCGCTGCTGCAGAAGTCGGGCATCAAGGAGATCTCCGGTTTCGGTGGCTTCCCGGTGTCGGGTCTGTTCCTGCGCGCCACCAACCCGGAACTGATCGCCCAGCACGGGGCCAAGGTGTACGGCCAGGCCTCGGTCGGTGCGCCGCCGATGTCGGTGCCGCACTTGGACACTCGCGTCATCAATGGTGAGAAGGGTCTGCTGTTCGGCCCGTACGCCGGGTGGACGCCGAAGTTCCTCAAGGACGGCAAGATGACCGACCTGTTCAAGTCGGTCAAGCCGAACAACCTGTTCTCCATGCTCGGCGTCGGCGTGACCGAGATGAGCCTGGTCAACTACCTGGTGTCCGAACTGCTCAAGAACCAGGCCGGTCGGGTGGACGTGATGGAGGAATTCATCCCGCGCGCCGACGGCAAGGATTGGGAGCTGATCATCGCCGGTCAGCGCGTGCAGGTCATCCGCCGCAAGGGCGCGGGCGGCGTGCTCGAGCTGGGCACCGCGGTCGTGGCGGCCGAGGACGGCACCATCGCCGGTCTGCTGGGCGCGTCTCCGGGTGCGTCGACCTGTGTGAGCGCCATGCTCGACGTCATGAAGCGCTGCTTCCCCCGCGAATTCGCCTCGTGGGAGCCGAAGCTGAAGGAAATGGTGCCGTCGCTGGGCAACAAGCTCTCGGAGAACCAGGCCCTCTACAAGGAGGTCTGGGAGTGGTCGAATAAGGCCCTTCACCTGGAGGATGCCAACACGCCGAAGCACGCTGGGGTTTCATCTCACGCGTAGTTGTGATAGCAAGACTCGATGATGTCAACGGTTGCTCTCAAAAGGTCGTGGGCCCAGGATCTGGACACCTCGACGCTGTACAGGCTGTTGAAACTTCGCGTAGAAGTATTCGTCGTCGAGCAGAAATGCGCCTACCCGGAACTCGACGGCCTTGACCTCGGTCCCGAAACCCGCCATTTCTGGCTCGACGACGAGGGCGAGGTCATCTGCACCCTCCGCCTGCTCGAAGAGCACGAGGACGGCGTCAAGTCCTTCCGCATAGGCCGCCTCTGCACCACCCCGCCCGCCCGAGGCCACGGCTACACCACCCGCCTCCTGCAAGCCGCCCTGGCCGAAGCAGGCTCAGCCACAGTCCGCCTCAACGCCCAGACCTACCTCGTCGACATGTACACCAAACACGGCTTCAAAATCGACGGCCCAGAGTACGTAGAAGACGGCATCCCCCACATCCCCATGCGCCGAGGCTGACCCTCCACCCGCTCGACATATCCCCATATCCCCCCAATCCCCGAAGCGCCCGCTGTGCAACCCACAGCGGGCGCTTCGGGGATTGCACGCGAAGGTGCAGCGTGGCGACCATGATTGCGCCGTGCGGGATGGCCGTGGCCCAGCTTCGATGGGGAACGGTTCGGCTCGGTACGTGAGAGCAGGGGCTCGCCGAGGGGGCGGCCTGGTTTCATTCACGCGGCCCGCGTATGGCGAAGGGCGGAGGGGGAGCGAGGGTTCTGTGCAGGGCAGCTGAGGGGGTTTGGGGTGGCGCGCATAGAGTTGGGGCGTGTCGGTTTCCTCTGTAGCTGCGTATTCCGGGTCCGTGCAGGCTGGTGGGGCGTCCGGTGGTGAAGCCGGGTTTCCGTTTTCTGCTGTGGTGGGGCAGGAACGGTTGCAGCTTGCGCTGATTCTGTGTGCGGTGCATCCGGGGATCGGTGGGGTGCTGGTGCGCGGGGAGAAGGGGACCGCGAAGTCGACTGTGGTTCGGGCGCTGGCGCAGTTGTTGCCGCCTGTGGTGGATGAGCGGGGGGCTCGGCCGGCCAAGTTGGTGGAGTTGCCTGTCGGCGCTACCGAGGATCGGGTTGTCGGGTCGCTGGATTTGGAACGGGTCCTGCGGGATGGGGAGCAGGCGTTCAAGCCTGGTCTGCTGGCTGCGGCGCATCATGGCGTGCTCTATGTCGATGAAGTGAATCTGCTGCATGACCATTTGGTTGATGTGCTGCTCGATGCCGCGGCCATGGGGCGAGTGCACATCGAGCGGGATGGCGTATCCCATTCGCACCCGGCGCGATTCGTGCTTGTGGGCACCATGAATCCCGAGGAAGGTGAGCTGCGGCCGCAGCTGCTGGATCGGTTCGGGCTCACCGTTGATGTTGTCGCCTCGCGGAATGTGGATGTGCGGATGGCCGTGGTGCGGCGTCGGCTCGATTATGAGGCGGATCCGGCTGGGTTCGCGAAGAGCTATGCCGCGGCGGATCGTGAAGTGGCGGATCGCATTCTGACTGCTCGCGATCGGATCTCCGATGTCGAGCTCGACAATGTGGAATTGCGCCGGATCGCCGCGCTCTGTGCGGCTTTCGATGTGGACGGGATGCGTGCGGACCTGGTGGTGGCGCGTACCGCGACAGCGCATGCCGCGTGGCGGGGGAGTCCCGTGGTGACCGAGGACGATGTGCGGGTGGCGGCGGAACTCGCACTGCCGCACCGGCGTCGGCGAGATCCGTTCGATGAACCGGGGATCAGCGAGGAACAGCTGGACCAGGCCATGGAGCAGGCGGCCGAGGAAGCTGCCCGCGCGGATGTGGATGGCGGTGCCGACGACCTGGGAAAAGGTGAAGCGGTCCCGCAGGATGATGCGGGACCGCAGGACCAGAGCTCAGCCGAGTCGGAAGGGCCTGCGCCCGACGATGATCCGGATGGGCCCGGCGAAGGACCGGACTCCCCGGGAGGCGGCGTGGACTCACCCGGAGGTGATCACGATCTCCCGAGTGGCGGTCCGGATTCGCCCAGCGATGATCCGAACTTCCCCAACGATGGATCGAATCCACCTGGGGCTGGGCAGGATTCACCGACCAACGCATCGGATAGCCCGGAGTCTCATGGCGACAAGCAGTCCGCGCGGGAACGCGGTGTCGGCGCCCCCGCCCAGTCGATGGCAAAACCGCCGCGCTGGGAAGTACCCGGCGTAGGTGAAGGCGCACCCGGCCGCCGCTCCCGTGCCCGCACCCGGCAGGGCCGAGTCGTGCGGTCCACCCCCGAAACCGGCACCGGCCTGCACCTGCTCGGCACGATCTTCGCCGCGGCCCCGCACCAGCGCGCCCGTGGCCGCTTCACCGGCCCCATCGAGTTCCTCGCCGAAGACCTGCGCGGCGCGTATCGCGAAGGCCGCGAAGGCAATCTGGTGGTTTTCGTGGTCGACGCCTCCGGCTCCATGGCCTCCCGCGACCGCCTCTCCGCCGTCACCGGCGCGGTCGTCGCCCTGCTGCGCGACGCGTATCAACGCCGCGACAAGGTCGCCGTGATCACCGTGCGCGGGCAGGAGGCCGAACTCGTACTCCCTCCGACGTCTTCGGTGGACATCGCGGTTCGCCGCCTGGCCGATATGCGTACCGGCGGCAAAACCCCACTCGCCCAGGGACTTCTGAAGGCCCGCGAGGTGGTCCAGCGTGAACGCGTCCGCGACCCGCACCGCCGCCCCCTGGTGGTCTTGCTCACCGATGGCCGCGCCACCGGTGGCAGCGACCCGGTGCCGCGCGCTCGCGCCGCCGCCCGACTGCTGGCTCGTGATTCGGTCACCGCCATGGTCGTGGATTGCGAACGCGGCATGATCCGGCTCGGTCTCGCCCGCGACCTGTCCCGCGAATTGCGCGGCGGCTACCTGCAATTGGCGGAACTGACCGGCGATATGGTGGCGGGTGTGGTCCGTGCGAGCAGAGTGGCATAGGTATGAGATTGTTTCGCCGCAACAAGTGGAAGACGAAGAGCGAGAAGTCCGAGAAGACCAAGGAGACGGCCAAGGATGTCGCTGTCGACACCGTGGCTGACGTGGCGGTCGAGGGGGTCTTCCGAGGTGTGATCGCGGCAGTCAGAGCACTCGTGCACGCGTTGACGTGAGTCTGCGGTCTCCATCTGCCGGCCGCCTCCCTCGGGGTCGTGGGGTGGGTCCGGGATTTTCATGCACTGTGGACCGCCTGCGGGCAGTTTCCCGCCATTCGGGGCCGAAAAGTGCATGGCTAGGCCGGGAACCGAGCCTCCACACCCATATGGCACCGTGGTTCCAAGCCTGCGCCCCAGCGCGGCAAGAAAAGGAGCGCAACGATGCCCCAGGGCGTGCCACTGCCGGACAGCATTCCGGATGACGGGCTGACCACACGTCAGCGTCGCAATCTGCCGGTGCTGGCCGTGCACACCGGCCCCGGCAAGGGCAAGTCGACCGCCGCGTTCGGGATGGCATTGCGGGCCTGGAACCAGGGCTTCGATGTCGCGGTGTTCCAATTCGTGAAGAGCGCCAAGTGGAAAGTCGGGGAGGAAGCCGCTTTTCGCACGCTCGGCAAGCTGCACGAGGACACCGGCGTCGGCGGTGCGATCGAATGGCACAAGATGGGCGAAGGCTGGTCCTGGACCCGCAAGCAAGGCAGCGATGAGGACCATGCCGCGGCCGCGCTCGCCGGCTGGCACGAGATCGCGCGCCGCCTGAAGGCCGAAGAGCACCGCTTCTATGTGCTGGACGAATTCACCTACCCGCTCAAGTGGGGCTGGGTCGACGTGGACGAGGTCGTCGACACGCTCCGCAACCGCACCGGCAACCAGCACGTCGTGATCACCGGCCGCGACGCTCCCCAAGCCCTCATCGACGCCGCCGACCTCGTCACCGAGATGACCAAGGTGAAGCACCCCATGGACGCGGGCCGCAAGGGCCAGCGCGGCATCGAATGGTGATGCGCGCGAGCAATTCCGCCGGGCTCCCCGAACCGAGCGCGGCGCGATGAGCACGCCCGCGATCGTGATCGCCGCCCCCGCCTCGGGCAGCGGCAAAACGACGGTGGCGACGGGCCTGATCGGCGCACTGCGCCGAGCCGGCCACCGCGTCGCCCCCTTCAAGGTGGGCCCCGACTACATCGACCCCGGCTACCACGGCCTCGCCGCCGGCCGCCCCGGCCGCAACCTGGATCCGGTACTCGTCGGCGCGGACCGCGTGGTCCCCCTCTACCGTCACGGCAGCGAAGGCTGCGACCTCGCCGTGGTCGAGGGCGTCATGGGCCTGTTCGACGGCCGCATCGACGAAAACAACACCGGCCCCGTAGCCGAGGGCTCCACCGCCCAAATCGCCGCCATGCTCGGCGCACCCGTAATCCTGGTGGTAGACGCCCGCGGCCACAGCCAAAGCCTCGCCGCCCTCCTGCACGGTTTCGCCACCTTCGACACCGGAATCCGCCTCGGCGGAGTGATTCTCAACCGAGTCGGCAGCGAACGCCACGAACAGGTGTTGCGCGCAGCCTGCGCCCGAGTAGGCCTCCCGGTCCTGGGCGCGCTACCCCGCCTGAGCGAATTGGAAGTCCCTTCAAGGCATCTCGGCCTCATCCCCGCAGTCGAACACGGCTCCGCCGCCCACTCGGCAGTCGAAGCAATGACCGATCTCGTTGCCGCACACCTGGATCTGGCCGCTCTGGCCGCCCTGGCCGCGTCAAACATTCAAGGCCCATCCTGGGACCCCGCCGAGGAACTGCACACCGCGATCGCCGTTGCAGCGGAGCAATCGGCCGACCTGGCCGACCCCGCCCGCACCGCGACGGAAACGGCACCCGTAATCGCCATCGCAGGCGGCCCCGCCTTCACCTTCGGCTACGCAGAACACCGCGAACTACTGACCGCGGCAGGCGCCCGCGTAGCAGTCTTCGACCCCCTGCGCGACGAACTCCCCTCCGGCACAGCCGGACTGGTAATCCCCGGCGGTTTCCCCGAGGAGCACGCCGCCGACCTGGCCGCCCACACCCCCCTCTTGACCGCGATAGCCGACCAAGCGGCCCGAGGCATCCCCATCCACGCCGAATGCGCAGGCCTCCTCTACCTGACCCGCTCCTTGGACGGCCATCGAATGGCCGGTGTAATCAACGCCGAAGCCGAATTCGGCCCCCGCCTGACCCTCGGCTACCGAGACGCAGTCGCCCTCACCGCTTCCCCTCTCTGGCAACCCGGCGAACGAGTCCGCGGCCACGAATTCCACCGCACCCGCCTAACCACCCCCGCCTCAGATCCACAAGCCTGGGCCTGGCGTGCCCCCTCCGGCGAAACGGTCCGCGAAGGCACAACCCTCCACAACGTCCACGCCTCCTACCTCCACACCCACCCCGCCGGAAACCCCTCCGCCATAGCCCGTTTCGTCTCCGTCGCCGCCAATCACGCGAACACCCAGGCCCCGGTGTGACCCTGCGCCCCGCCTCACCCGGCGACGATTGGCCGCATCCCAGCCCTCCCCAGTCTGGTGACGGGGTTGATGATCCCATCCAGATGAGCTCGGCCTGTGGCGAGTTGGCCATGTCGCCCACGACCGACGAGCTGGGCGAACCGGCGCTGGTTGTCGCAGCGCGGGACCGAGTTCAGTTGGCTACGTCGGGTGACGGGCGGTCGGTGGCAACTGCTACGACGTTGGGCGGCAACACACCCGAGGCGGGCAATAGAGGAAGCCGGGCGTCCTCTGTAGATCCAGAGTGTGGAGCAGGGTCGGCGTCGGCCGCTGGGGAGTTGGCGGTGGGAGTGGGCATGCGGGCGGGGGTGGCGGCCGAATCGATTGTGGCCGCCGTGCGAGAAGTGGTGGGGAACAGGGTTATTCGACAACTCACGACCGTGGATCGGCGGGCGGGGGAGCCGGGGCTGGTGGCGGCGGCGCAGCAGCTCGGTGTATCCGTCACCGTATTCACGCCGGAGGAGTTGGCGGGGGTGGCGGTGCCCAACCCCTCGATGCGCACCGCCGTGGCGCTCGGGACGTCCAGCGTCGCCGAGGCCGCCGCCCTTCTTGCCGCTCGGAGTGAGTGGCTCGAGGTCCCCAAGATTGTGGTTGGGGGAGTTACCGTGGCTGCTGCTGTGATTCGTCGTGAGGACCCGAACAGCTAGGAGAGGACCCTGCTATGGCTGCTCCGGATGACCTGTTCGACAAGATTGCTGAGGAGCTCGCGTCTGCCGGTGTCGCTGCCGGGGGCTGAGCTCTTCGACCCGTCGGGGAAAGGGCGGCCGTTCAAGGATTGGGTGGCGATCCCGCATGAGCGGGCCAAGGAGTGGCCGCGATTTGCCGAGACCGCGCTCGGGATTCAGTCCGCCTGGGGCGGTCCCGATCGGTGAGGGAGCTGTGGTGGTGGGAATTGGGACGAATTCCCACCACCAGTGCTCCCTGATCTTGAAAAGGCCGCCGGGCCCGGCCGGTGGTTGGGGTCGGCGGGGCTCGGCGGCCTGGGCGAATTGCCTTGTGGGGGAGGGGATTCGCAGTTGAGGGGCTACGGGGCTACGGAGCCCCAGTTGGCGAAGCCGGTGGGGTCGTGGCGGCCCATGGTGCCGTGTTCGAAGAGGCCCCAGCCTTCGTCGGTGCCGCAGCGGGCTTTGCCTACGTGGTCTACGACGCCGAAGGGGATTCGGGCGGCTATGGCGGGGTCGGTGAGGTTGTAGAGGACGCTTTCGGACCAGTTGCGGCCCTTCCATTGGCCGTGTTGCCAGTCGGGGTCGCCGCCGTAGCCGCTGCCCACGTTGAGGGCTACGAAGGTGCCTGCTTCCACCTCGACCTCGAGGGGTTTGCCGTCGGGGGTGGTGAGGTCCAGGCGGACCGCGGTGGGGATGCGGGTGCCGGGCTTGTAGGTGAGATGCACTCGGGGCCAGCCCAATTGCTCGATGCGGCCGTCGTGGAAGATCCGGGTCGCGTCGTTGAGTGTGCGGAAGCCGTTGGGCTCCTCCTGCACGATGACGATAATGGAGTAGTCGTCGAAGCGCAGCGGCACGTAGAGCCACCAGAAGCCTTCGGACGGTTCGTCCGCCACGCGCCCGGCGGGATCGGAGTCGCCGACGGGGCGGATGCCCCAGGAGCGGTCGCGGGTGCCGGTCCAGACGGCGGGGTCGAGGGTGAAGTCGGTGCCGTCCACATTCAGGGTGCCCGCCCACGAGCCGACCTGCGCGAAGCGCTGCGCATCGATGATCGGCCGGTTCAGCCCTGTGATGATGGTGTGCGGCTGCTCCTGCACGATCGGGAAGGCACCCTCCCAGGTCATGTCGAAGGACAGATCCTCGTGCTCGCAGATGGCCCGGATCTTCTGCAGCGGCTCGATGATCTCCAGCCGGTAGCCGCCGACCTGAAGATCGGTGCTGCGGTCCCCGAGCGCATCGGAGAATCGCACCGCGCGCTGCTCATCGCCCCGCCGCACGGTCGCGAACGCATCGGTGACACCGAGGTTCGGGTACACCCCGAACCCGGTGACCAGGAAGGTGCCGCCGTCACGGTCGGAGGCATTGAAGTAGCTGCGATCGTAGAAGTTCTTGTCGCTGGAGGCGACGCGAGCCATCGGCAGCGGTGTCTGATGAATCGGGTATTCGTCCAGCGGACCGATCAATGACATTGTCTCTCAATCCCAGTCGTAGGTGCCGTCGAGCAGAGCTTCCAGCAGCGGCCGGTGCATCACGTAGTCGTCGCGGTCGGCGGTGTCGGTGTCCTCGCCGAAGTGGATCATGCGGCGCTTGACGCGGGCCATCACGATGCCGTGCCGCAGCGCGGCATAGGTGAGGTACCAGTCCATATCCCGCGGCGCGTGCCCGGTGAATTCCTCGTACAGCTTCTCGACATCGCTGCGCCGCAAGAAGTCCGGCAGTCCGGGCTGATCGAAGCGGGTCGCGATGTCCTGGAAGAACCGGTGAATCAGGATGGGCCAGGCCACATCCAGTTCCCGCGGCCCGAGCGCGGCCATCTCCCAGTCGAGCACGGCGGCCGGAGCGTATTCGTCGAAGATGATATTGCCGGGCCGCGCATCGCCCCAGCTGAGCACGTCGGCCCCGGTATCGGCGGGCCAGTTCGCTTCGAGGTACTCGAAGGTGCGCTCCAGCAAGGGAATTCGGAATCCGTCGTTCGCGAGCGCCCAGTTGTACCAGGCCTTCTGATCCTCGAAATGCTTGCGCAGCGAGGATCCCTCGCAGGCCAGCATGGGGAACTTCTCGGCCGGGTTCTCGATGGTGTGGATCTTGGCGATGACCTCGACCGTGTTGCGGGTCAGTCGATACCGCTCTTCGGCGGTCGAGTCGAACAGCCAGCCGAGGAACACATACGGCGGATTGTCCTCGGGCACACGGCCATCCACCCGTCGCATGACGAGGAACGGCGAGCCGAGCACGCTCGGATCGGTCTCCAGCCAGCACAGCGGCGGCAGCGGCGCGTCGGTAGCCTCGGCGACTCCGGCCATGACCTTGAACTGCGTCTCGAGATCGTAGGTCTCGAACACCGGGAAGGAACTGTCCTCCGGAGCCAGCCGGGCCACGAAGGATCCCCCGGCGGGCTGCCCGTTCTCGGTCCATTCGGCATCGAACAGCAGTGTGGTGCTGGACATGCCGCCCGCCTGGGGGCGGGTGATCGAGCCGACCTTCGGATGGTCGTCGGCCTCGACCTTGCCTGCGAGCCACTCGGCCAGGTCGGTGGCGAGCACATCGAGGTCGCGTTCCGAGATGGTGAGTTGCCGTCGCTGGTTCGGGTCGGCGTCGGCAGACGTCATGTGGATCCTCCTGAATGTGGTAAGCGCGCCGGATTCCCGCTGGCACAGTGGGTGAAATGTAACGCGTTCTAGTTGGGTCGGGAAGCGATTCGGCGAACGTATTTCGCGAGTTCCAGTGACCGGGATGGCGCCTTGTCCAACTTTTGGGGGATTCATTCGTGCCAGTACGTAATTCCCCGGATGTATTTTTCGCCGATCTCTTGTCAGGGGCCGTCTCAGGGGCATCCTGGATGGCGGGGGATCACGCGATTCCTACTGTTGAGAAAGCGATTTCGACGACGAGAGGGTGGGACAGGTATGGGTGCGGTCGTGGCCGAGCCGGATCTCGATCAGCGGACAGGCGAACCGGCACCTAAGTGGAACCCGGCCACCCGGATTCTCTTCCGCGTCAGCTTTCTGTACTTCGGACTCTTCTGCCTGATCTACCCGCAGCCGCTGTTCTCGTTCCTGGGCCCGCTCAGGCAATGGCTGCCGGACGACGCGGTGTACAAGTACGCGACCTGGCCGAGTTCATTGGTGCATTGGGTGGGTCGCACCGTATTCGACGCCGATGCCACCATCCGGACGGATTCCGGCAGTGGCGACCAGGTCTATATGTGGATGCTGGTCTTCGTCATCCTGGTCGTCTCGGTCATCGGCACGCTGGTGTGGACCATCCTGGACCGGCGGCGCACCGAATACCGCAGGCTCGCGGGCTGGTTTCTGCTCTTCATCCGGTTCGTCCTGGCCGGGCAGATGCTGCTCTATGGCTTCGCCAAGCTGGTTCCGAACCAGATGCCCGAGCCGCCGCTGAGCATGCTGCTCCGGCCGCTCGGCTCCCTATCGACCACCTCGATGCTGTGGATGCAGGTGGGAAGCTCGCCGGTATACGAAATGCTGCTGGGCTCGGCGGAGGTGCTCGCCGGTGTGCTGTTGCTGCTGCCGCGCACCGCCATGGCCGGGGTGCTGCTCAGCCTGGTGAGCATGGCCCAGGTGTGGATCCTGAACATGTGTTTCGACGTTCCGGTGAAACTGCTGTCGGGCCATCTCCTGCTGCTGAGCCTGGTGCTGCTCGCGCCGGAACTACGCCGCCTGACCGCATTCCTGACCGGTCGCGCAACCGGACCATCGGACACGCCCGAGCCGGTGCGAAGTCGGCGCGGGCTGCGCATACTGGCCATCGCGCAGGTGGCTCTGCTGTGCTGGTTCGGTGCGGCGGAAATCATGATGGCCAATCGCGCATATCACGAATGGGGTCCGGGTCGCCCCAAGTCCGAGCTGTACGGCATCTGGCAGGTCACCGAGTTCACTCGGGACGGCCAGTCGGTGCCACCGCTGCTGACGGATGAAACACGCTGGCGGAGAGTTGTTTTCGAGGAGCCCGAACGGGCCTTCGCGCAGCGTATGGACGGTGCGCTAGCGCCCATGACGGCACAGTTCGACACCATTGCGAACACCGTGGTCCTGCAGTCACCCAAGACCGGGAAGCCCGTGGCGACCTTCGCCTTCGATCGTCCCGCCACCGATCGGCTGGTGCTGATCGGTGAGCTCGACGGCCGTCCGGTGAGCATCTCGCTCGAACTCATCAATGAGAGTCAATGGCCGCTGCGGCATAACGGAACTCACCTCATCCAGGACTACCCCGGGTTCAACTGAGTCCCGCCGTCAGTCGGTGGAATCGCCGATCTGATTGACCCAGTTCGGATTCGCCTGAAAGAACTCGCCCGAGCCCGGCACGAACGCCTGCCGGGCATCGGCGCGGTTCATGAGTCGGGCAGCCAGCCACGCGGTGGGATACCCGAGATAGCCATACACACCGGTCGTGCAGGGCCACGACGCCTGGGCGCAATCCGGCTGCCCTTGCACGTCATTGTGATTCGGGCCGACCAAGGTGCCCCACACCTTCGGGATCCTCGACGGAATCGCCTCGTAGTAAGCCCGAATCGACTGCAACCCGACAACCTGCGTGGGCAACGCCTGCTCCGACGGCGCGATGATCGAATCCTCCGAGCCATTCACCAGGAACACCGACCCATCGACCAGCCGCCGGGTGTCCGGGCACCAGGACCCCGTCGCACACCAGATCTGAATGGGAAGTTCCAGCGGCACAGCGGTTTTGATCCGTCCGCCCGAGAGCCGCAGGGCATTGAGCACCCCTGTCGCGCCCTGCGAATGCCCCATGGCCCCCACCGCATCCGGATTCAGCGTGCCGTGGAACGGACTGGCCGGATCCTCCGCACGCTGCAGCAGGTAATCCACCGCGCCGGCGATATCGACACCCGAACCGGTCTGAGCGTTCTCGGTGGCGATCACCACGAATCCCCAGGAGGCCAGATGATTCAGCAGATAGGTGTACTGCCCGGGATGAGCATTGGTGCCATCACCCCAGGTGACGATGGGATGCCGGAACCCGCCCGCCCCCAAGTTCGCCGGATACCAGATGTCATAGGCCGCCCCGGTGGAATCGCAGCAGCCGAAACCCTGCTCCTCCGTCACCGCCCAGGGCCCCGGCCCCGAGTAGGTCGTCTCCACCCCCGCAGCCGGAACATACGGATCGGCCGCGGCCGTAGCGTCGATGGCAAAGGGCAGCAGCAGAATCGCCACCACAGCAAGCATTCCGGACACGGCGCGGCGCTTCATAATCGAAAAGCATAGAAAGCTTCGTTCGGTGATCCGGGGAAACCGGCCGAGGGGTTCTGACACTGTTACGCGGACCGCGCCGACTCCCGCATCCTCCCGTGAACTCCATATCGGTTGCCGAACGGAAGCCAGGCGATTGTGGACCGCGCACCCGCAACCCGTAGGCTCGAAAACTGTGCAGAACACGTCAGCCGCAGCCGAAGACCAGCCCGTGGGCGACCCGAACTACCTGGTCGGGCTCGATTTGAGTGGCCGCCGCGTGGTCGTGGTGGGTGGCGGGACCGTCGCGCAGCGGCGGCTCGGACTGCTCATCGCCTCCGGCGCGGATGTGCACGTGATCAGCCGCGAGGCCACTCCCGCCGTCGAGGGCATGGCCACCTCCGGCCAGATCACCCTGGAATTGCGCGCCTATGCCGACGGCGATCTGGCCGACGCCTGGTACGCCATGGCCTGCACCAGCGAACCCGAAACCAATGCCGCCGTGGTCGAGGAGGCGTCGCGCCGCCGCGTGTTCTGCGTGCGCGCCGACAATGCCCGCCTCGGCACCGCGGTCACCCCCGCCACCGCCCGCTATGACGGCATGACCCTGGGCGTGCTCGCCGGTGGTCAGCATCGTCGTTCCGCCGCGGTCCGCACGGCCTTCCTGGAGGCCCTGCAATCCGGTGTCGTGACCGATGATTCGGCCCCCGCCGCCCCCGGCGTCGCCCTCATCGGCGGCGGCCCAGGCGACCCGGACCTCATCACCGTGCGCGGCCGCCGCCTGCTGGCCCGCGCGAATCTCGTTGTCGCCGACCGTCTCGCCCCGCCCGAGCTGCTCGCCGAACTCGGCCCCGATGTCGAGGTCGTGGACGCCGCCAAGATCCCCTACGGCCGCGCCATGGCCCAGGAGCACATCAACGCCACCCTCATCGAGGGCGCGAAGGCGGGCAAGTTCGTGGTCCGCCTCAAGGGCGGCGACTCCTATGTCTTCGGCCGCGGTTACGAGGAACTCGAGGCGTGCGTCGAGGCGGGCATCCCGGTCACGGTCGTCCCCGGCGTCACCAGCGCCATCTCGGTCCCCGCCCTGGCCGGTATCCCCGTAACCCACCGCGGCGTCACCCACGAATTCGTCGTCGTCAGCGGCCATGTGGCCCCCGACCACCCGGACTCCCTGGTCGACTGGCCCGCCCTGGCCCGCCTGCGCGGCACCATCGTCCTGCTCATGGCCGTGGAACGCATCGAGAAGTTCGCCGCCGCCCTGATGGAAGGCGGCCGTGCCGCCGACACCCCGGTCACGGTCGTTCAAGAAGGCAGCCTCCGCACCCAGCGCATTCTGCGAGCCGACCTCGCCACGGTCGCCGAGCGCGTCCGCGAGGAAGCCATCCGCCCGCCCGCCATTGTCGTCATCGGCCCCACCGCCGCCTTCACCGCCGGCGCTCCCGCCGCCGAGTGACCCGTGCTCGTGTCCATTACAGTGGCTGCGTGCTCGATAACCCCGCTGCGACGATGCAGTATCCGGTGACCAAGCGGGCGTTCGGGCTCGCGATCCTCGTCTTGAGCGGGCTCCAACTGATGGTGGTGCTCGACGGCACCGTCATGATTCTGGCGCTGCCCCGAGTCCAGGAGCAGCTGAATCTGTCCAGCGCGGGCAGCGCGTGGACCGTCACCGCCTATGGCCTCCCGTTCGCGGGGCTCATGCTGCTCGGCGGTCGGCTCGGCGACTCCTTCGGCCGCAAGCGCATGCTGATCGCCGGTGTCGCGCTATTCACGCTGGCGTCCGCGCTGTGCGGTACCGCGCAGAACGAGGCCTGGCTGATCGCGGCTCGCGCGCTGCAAGGCACGGGTGCGGCCATTGCTGCCCCGACGGCATTCGCCTTGGTGGCCACCACCTTCGCGCCCGGCCCGGTCCGCAATCAGGCCATCGCCATTCTCGGTTCCATGGTCGGTGTCGGCTCGGTCGGCGGTCTGGTGGTCGGCGGTGCGCTGACCCAGGTCGACTGGCGCTGGATCTTCTGGATCAATGTCCCGATCGGCATTCTCATCGTGGTCGGCGCCATCTACGAGCTACGCGACACCGTGCACCACCGCATCTCGCTGGATATCCGCGGTGCCGTGCTGGGCACGCTGGCGTGTGTGGCCATTGTGTTCGGCGCCACCGAGGGACCCGAAATGGGTTGGGACAGCCCGTTCATCATCAGTGCGCTGGTGGGTGGGTTCGTCCTGCTGATCGTCTTCGTCTTCGCGGAACGTCATGTCGCGAACCCGCTGCTGCCGTGGTCATTGTTCGACAGCCGCGATCGGGTGATCTCCTTCATCGCCATCTTCCTGACCTCCGGCGTGCTGGGTGCGACGACGTTCTTCGTGGCGCTCTTCATTCAGAATGTGCTCGGTTACAGCCCGCTGATGGCCGGTTTGGCGAGCATTCCTTTCACGCTCGGCGCGGGCGTCGGCACCGCCATCGCCTCCAAGGCCGTGCAGTTCGTTCAGCCGCGTTGGCTGTTGTTCGGTGCCGCGGCCGTGCTGTCGGCCAGTCTCTACTTCGGTTCCACCATCGACGGTTCCGTCGAATACTTCCCCACCCTGCTCATCCTGCTGCTGGTGGTGGGTTGCTCGGTCGGCTTCGGCATCGTGATCCTGCCTCTGTGCGTGCTGGTCGGCGTCGACATGTCCCACATCGGCCCGCTCTCCGCGGTCGGCCAGATGTTCATGAACATGGGCACCCCCTTCGCCGTCGGCCTCCTCAGCCCGGTCGCCCTCTCGCGCACCCTGTCGCTGGGTGGCACCACGGGCAAGGTCACCGATATGAATGCCCTGGAGATCGCCGCCCTGGGCAGCGGCTACACCCTCGTCCTACTGCTCTGCGCTATCGGCACAGCGGTCATGGGTGTCCTCGCCCTGACCCTGCGCTACACCCCGGCCCAGGTATCCCAGGCCCAGCACGCCCAGGACGAAGCCCAGAAGTCCGCCCTCTAACCCGCGCTCGTCACCGCGATCGCCGATTCGGTGAGGCTGCCGAGGTACAGCACGCCCTCTTGTTCGGCGACCGAGGTGACCATCGCGTAATCGGTTCCCTCGCGCTGCAAGTCGTGCACAAGCGTGCCGTCGAAGTCGAAGGCCATGGCCCACACGGTCCGCTCCGGCTTCGGTTGCAGCTGTTCGGGGATCGCCCAGGAGATCCTGCGCAGGATGCCGGGCAGCGGAAGCAGGGTGTCCAGCAGTCGGTTTCGCGGTGCAGGTATCGACACCCAGGCCAGGCCGTCGCTGCCGAGATACATATTGTCGGGCAAACCGGGGAGGTTCTCCACGAGCCGGTCGTAGGTTCCCGCCTTCGGGCCGGACAGCCAATAGCGGGTGATCCGGTATGCGCCGGTCTCGGCGACCAGCACGCAGGAGCGGTCCGGCGCGAGCACCACGCCATTGGCGAAATCCAGTCCGTCGACCAGGATTTCGACCCGGCCTTCGGTATCGCGGCGGAGCAGGCGGCCGGTGCCGGAATGTTCGAGCAGGTCCGCCATCCACTGTTGCACAGGCCAGCGTCGTGATGACGCGGAGAAGTAGATGGTCCCGTCGTCGGCGGCGATCACATTGCTGGGGAAGGTCAATGGCTCGCCTTCCACCTCCGACACCAGCACCTCGATCGTGCCGCCCGGCTTGTCCAGCCGCAGTAGCCCTTGCCCGGCATTGCAGATGAGCAGCGAGCCATCGCCGCAGACGTGCAGCCCGAGCGGCCGCCCCTCGGTGTGACCGATCTGTTCCACCGCACCCGTCCCCGGATCGACCGCCAGAATCGACCCGTCAAGAGTCCCGGTGAGCACCCGCCCGTCGGCCCCGATCACCACATCCTCCGGCCCGACACCCGGCAACTTCAGCAGCCGCAGCGGTGGCATCGGTGGGACGCTGTGCTTTTGGCGGGCGCGGGGTGTGGCCTGGGGTGGCGTCCAACGGCGTGGCTGCATGGCTCACTGTAACCGGGGCATAACGGGCGCAGTGGTGAAAAGCACTGCCGCCGAGGGCTGTTGCGCGGTCGCCCGATTCGGCAGACTGCGTAAATGGGGAATCTCGACGCAGACCTGCTGGACCGCTGGACAAAGCTGGCCGGACCGCTGGTGAGCGCGGTGGGGGAGGACCTGGTGCACCGCTATCGGGAACCGCACCGCCGATACCACACCGTGGAACACCTGGCCGCCATGCTCGCCGTCATCGACGACTTGGCCGCCGACGCAACCGATGCCGACGCGGTCCGCTACGCCGCCTTCTTCCATGACGCCGTCTACGCCGTGGACCGGTCCGATAATGAGGAAGCCAGCGCCCAGCTCGCGGAGCGCATGCTGCCTGCGTTGGGCGTCAACCCGGAGCTGGTGACCGAGGTGGCGCGTCTGGTCCGACTCACGGCAGGCCACCATCCCGATCCGGGCGACAACAATGGCGCGGTCCTCTGCGACGCGGACCTGGCGATTCTGGCCGCCGACGAATCCGGTTACGCCGCATATACTTCCGCGGTCCGTGCGGAGTATGCCCATGTTCCGGACGAGTTGTTCCGGCCGGGCCGCGCCGCGGTCCTCCAGGGCCTCGCACAGCAGGAGCACCTGTTCCGTACCCCTACCGCGCAAGCCCGCTACGAGTCCGCAGCCCGAGCCAACCTGGCAACCGAGCTCGCGGAGCTCACTGCGGAATAGCGTCTACGTAGACCCCGTACTGTCTGTTTGGGCAGCCAGTACGGGGTGTACGTGTGTCACGGCTACCCCGGCCACCAGGTGGCGAGGGTTGGACCGTGTCCCACACCGACGCTTGGAGTGCAGGAACTACATGCGCCACGTTAGAGGCCGTGCTCGAAATCGTGTTCGGAATACCTCGATCGGTCCGGAATCGCCCAATTCCCGGGGTGGCACAGCACGATTCACGCCCACGCCCGCCGCCTGGACCAGCACCCGGTCAGAGCAGCTTCCACGCCCCCGTCAGCGCGCCGCGCAGGATCTGTTCCATTTCTTCGAAGTGGGTGCGGTCGCAGATGAGGGGTGGGGAGAACTGGATGACGGGTTCGGCGCGGTCGTCGGCTCGGCAGTAGAGGCCGTTGTCGAAGAGTTCCTTGGAGAGGTAGTTGCGCAGGACTCGGGTGGATTCCTCGGCGGTGAAGCGTTCGCGGGTCGCCTTGTCCTTGACCAGTTCCACGGCCCAGAAGTAGCCCGCGCCACGGACTTCGCCGACGATGGGGAGGTCGGTCAGCTTCTCCAGCGTCGTGCGGAAGACGTCTTCGTTGGTGCGGACGTGCTCGTAGAGGCCCTCGTTCTCGATAATGTCGAGGTTGGCCAGGGCGACCGCGCACGAAACCGGGTGTCCGCCATAGGTGGAGCCGTGCATGAACGGAGTGTCATTGCGCTGGAACGGTTCCATGAGCCGGTCGCTGATCAGCACCGCGCCGAGCGGGGAGTAGCCGGAGGTCAGTCCCTTGGCGGTGGTGATCATGTCCGGCTGATAGCCGAAACGCTCTGCGCCGAAGGCGTATCCGAGCCGCCCGAACGCACAGATCACCTCATCGGACACCAGCAGCACATCGTGCCGGTCGCAGATCTCGCGCACGCGCTGGAAATACCCGGGCGGCGGCACGAAACACCCACCGGTGTTCTGCACAGGCTCGAGGAATACGGCGGCCACGGTCTCGGGCCCTTCGAAGACAATGGCCTCCTCGATCCGGTCAGCGGCCCAAAGCCCGTACGCCTCATAGTCATCCGCGTGCTCGGTGGCCCGATAGAAGTTGGTGTTCGGCACCCGTTGTGTGCTCGGCACCAGCGGTTCGAACATCGACTTCGCACCCGGAATCCCGGTGATCGACAAGGCCCCCATGGAAGTCCCGTGATACGCCATATTCCGGCTGATCACCTTGTGCTTGGTGGGCTGCCCGGCCAGCTTGAAGTACTGCCGCGCGAGTTTCCATGCCGCTTCCACGGATTCGCCGCCGCTGACGGTGAAGAACACCCGATTCAGGTCCCCGGGAGCCGAATTCGCCAGTCGCTCGGCCAGTTCGACGGCCGGCGGATGCGAGTACCCCCACAGCGGGAAGTACGACAGTTCCCGCATCTGCCGCGCCGCCGCCTCGGCCAGTTCCTCGCGCCCGTGCCCGACCTGCACGGCGAACAGGCCCGCGAGCCCGTCCAGGTAGCGCTTGCCCCGGGCATCGAAGAGATATGCGCCCTCCCCTCGAACGATGAGCGGCGCTTCTGCTTCGTCAACCCCGTTGTGTGTCGCGAAATGCATCCACAGGTGATCCCGCACGACGCGCGAGGCGTCGTCCGGAGTCACGGATCGGGGCTGGGCGGTGGCAGTCATCAGGGACTCCTCGAAGTGGTGTGTACCTTCGGTTATCCCATGCGAGAGCCAGCACAGCAACCGATTTCGTTGTTACAAGTTGATCATCAACGGATTTCGTTGAATGCCACTGTGTTGTTGATTAGCGAGTGCCCCACTTGTACGTCTGCTTCCGCAGCTTCAGATAAACCATGATCTCCGCATGCCGCACCCCGGCCAGCGCCCGAATATGGTTCGACACCAGATCCAACAAGGCCTCGTCATCAGGACACACGGCCTCGCACAGAATGTCGTACCGCCCCGCGCACACCACCACGTAGTTGATCTCATCGATGGTGGCCAGCGAATCCGCCACCGGCTGCACGGGCCCATCCACGGTGATCGCGATCATCGCCTGCCGGAACAACCCGACCTGCAGCGGATCGGTCACCGCCACAATCTGGATGACCCCCGCGTCGGCCAGCTTCTGCACCCGCTGCCGCACCGCCGCCTCCGACAGCCCGACCGCTTTCCCGATGGACGCGTACGCCCGCCGCCCGTCCTCCTGCAACTGGGCGATGATCTTCTTGGAGATGTCGTCGAGCACCGGAGTTCCCCGGTTTGCGTTCAGATCGCTCACGCCCGCAATCCTCGCAGGTTCATGCGCGCCGCGCCGCCGACGAGCCGGGCGTGCGCCCGCACAATGCCACCGACGTGCGGATCAGATGCGCCTGATCCGAGAACCCGGTCTGCGCGGCAACTTCGGCAGCGGCCGTGAACGGCAGCCGCAACCCCGCCTCCCGCAGCCGATGCCACCGCCGCAGCATGGTGAGCGACCCACCGAAAGCCGGTGCGGCCAACTGCCGTAACCGCCGCGGCGAGATCCCAGCCACGTCGGCCAGCGCCTCTATAGGGACGTCCTCGTCGAGCACGTCCAGCACCCGCCGCAGCCGCGGATCCAGCCTCACCGGCCCACCCAGCACCCGTCGCACCGTCCCGCGCACTCTCGCCGGATCGAGATCCCCGTCGGTAGCAGCGAGCAACCGTCGCACCTGAGTGCGCTCGAGCGCGTGAATTCGCGGCTCCCGCGGAACCACAAGACCGTGCGGGTCGATCCACAGCACGGTGATCCCACCCGCGTTCCGATCCGCGATCCGCAGCCGAGGCGGAACCAGCACTCCCGCACCGCTGGTCACCCGTCCCCGCTCATCGACCGCCGTCACCGGCCCGTCCCACGACAGCAACACCTGCCATGCAGGGCTTTGATGCCGCATCCCAGCAGGGCTGGAAGTCTCGGCATAACAGGTGAATTCGTCACCCACAGCGGCGAACACGGTATTGCCGTTTCGTTCAATACAGAACGACCTCGGCCGATCGATCATCAATCCATGCTCGCACCGGAACGCCTGGAGGTCCACAGATGAGACTCCCCGATACCGCCTACACCGACCGCCCCTGGCGCATCCATGAGATCGCGCCCGACTTCGAAGTCGAGGATGTGTGGGCCATGCCGACCCCCGGCGGCCCGGACGGTCTGGCGCGCTTCGTGACTCAATTCACCGCCGGTGACGACGTGGCCAACCCGATCGTCCGTTCCCTGCTGACCCTGCGTTTCAAGCTCGGCGCGCTACTCGGCCTGGACAAGCCGGATTCCGCCGTCGGCGCGCGCGTCCCCTCGCTGCGAGATCGCCTACCCGAGGATCTGCGGTCCGCCCGCGGTCCGGACTTCGCGTCGGTCCCCTTCAAGGCCGTGTACCTGACCGACACCGAATACGTCGCCGAGATGGCCAATCGAACGGTGCACGCGCTCATGCACGTCGGCTGGGTCCAGGACGGAAACGGCGGCTACTACGGCCAGATGACCTCCCTGGTGAAGCCGAACGGCCTGTTCGGAAAGTTCTATATGACTGCCATCCAACCTCTTCGGCGCGCGGTGGTCATGCCCGCGCTGCTCCGGTCGATCGGTAAGGACTGGCGTCTGGCCGACGCCTGAGCGGACGAACGGCCCGGCTCCAGCGGAAGCCGGGCCGTCATCGTCTAACTGTCGAAGCCCAGGCCCGTGTAGTCCATGGCCTTCAACCACAGATTCCGTCGCCCCTGATGCGCATCGGCCCGAGCCAGCGACCAGCGCGTCAGCTGAATCCCAGCCGACCGCAAAGGCTCCGGCGGCAGCGGCAGCGGCCGCGAACGAACCAGCCGCAACCTGGTGCGCTCGGTATCCAGCCCATACAGCTGATCCAACATCACCTCCGCCCCGAAGCGGGTCGCGCCGACGCCGAGCCCGGTATACCCGGCGGCATAAACCAACCGCCCCTTGTACGCCGACCCGAAGAACGCGCAGAACCGACCACAAGTGTCGATGATCCCGCCCCATCGATGCGTGAACCGCAATCCGTCCAGCTGCGGAAACGTCTGGAAGAAATGCTGGGCCAGAGTCTCGAACGTGGCCTCGTTGTACTCCAGATCCGGCGCAATCCTGTTCCCGAAGTGATAGATCGCGTCATACCCACCGAACAGAATGCGATTATCGCTGGTGAGCCGGTAATAGTGGAACCGATACGAGGCATCCCCGAGCCCCATGCGATTCTTCCACCCGATGGAGTCCAACTGCTCCGCCGTCAGCGGTTCGGTCATGAGCGCATAGTCGTACACCGGCACGACATGCCGCGAGACCTTCGCCAGCGGCCCATTGAACGCACTGGTGCACAACGCGACTCGCGGCGCACGCACCTCACCGTGGGGTGTATGCAGTGTCAGCGCACCATTACCCGACTTCGAAATGCGTTGCACGGGTGTGCCTTCATAGATCCGCACCCCCAATTCCAAACAGGCGCGCCGCAATCCCCAGGCCAGCCGCGCCGGATCCAGCATGGCGACGCCGTCGCGGTCCCACCAGCCGCCGAGGTAGGTGGGCGAGTGCACGTGATTCTGCACCTCGGAGGCGTCGAAAAGGTCGCTGCGATAGCCGAGTGAGACGGCCGAATCATGGCTCTCCTGTAGCCATTCGACTTCGTGCGGCGCGATGGCGACCTCCATTTCGCCGGTCCGCTCGAAATCGCAATTGATGCCATAGCGGTTCACGGCGTCCTCGATGGCGTCGAGATTGGCGCGGCCGAGCCGTTCCAGATCGTCGATCTCATCGGGGAATCGGTCCACGCCATTGGCGAGGCCGTGGGTGAGGCTGGCGGCGCAGAAGCCGCCATTGCGGCCGGATGCGGCGTGCCCGCACATGGCCGATTCGATCAGTACTACGTCGGTGCCAGGATTTCTCTCCTTGGCCAGCAACGCCGTCCACAGTCCGCTGTAGCCGCCGCCGATGACCGCGAGATCGGCATCGGTGGCAGTGGTGAGCGGTTCGAGCGGGGTGGGGCGGTCCGGCCGGTCGGTCCAGTACGGCGTCGGCGCTGCCTCCGACAAGGCCGACGCCCACAGTTTGCTTCCCTTGGCCTGCATGGCCGATCAACTCCTTCTCTCTTGCTGTGCGGTCCAGCCGCCCAGCCCCATTGGGGGAATATGTGGTCCTTGGGTGTGCGAAAGCCGCCGGTGGATCACCCGAAAAAGGTGACCCGAACCCGGCGGCTCAGAGGTGAATCAGCTGGTGGCGGCGCGATCGTCCGAGCGGCGGCGCATGCGCAGCTGACCGGCGATGACGAAGACCAGCGAAATCAGGAAGGTGGCACTGGCGACCGCATTCACCTGCGGCGGAATGCCACGCAGATTGATGCCCCAGACATACATGGGGAAGGTCTGATCCGTGCCGGCCGTGAAATTGGTGACGACGAAATCGTCGAACGAGAGCGAGAACGCGAGTAGCGCGGCGGCCATGATGCCCGGCCACACCAAGGGCAGCACTACGGACCGGAACGCCTGCACGGGCGTCGCATACAGGTCCATGGCCGCCTCCTGCAGCCTAGGGTCGAGTCCCGCCAGTCGTGCTTTCACGGTGACAACCACGAACGACAGGCAGAACATGACGTGTGCGATGAGAATAGCCCAGAAACCCAAGGGGATACCGAAACCCAGGAACAGCGTCAGCAGCGAGGAACCCATCACGATCTCGGGCGTCGCCATCGGCAGGAAGATGAGCGCCTGCACCGCGGAGCGCCCCGTGAAGCGATAACGAGCCAGCGCGAACGCCACTCCCGTGCCCAGCGCGGTCGCGATGATCGCCGCGAGGGCCCCGATGATCAGGCTCATGACCAGCGAATCCCGCAGTCCCGCAGGGTCGAACATATTCGTCCAGTTGTGCCACGTGAAGTGGAAGTCATGCACGTCCAGCACATAGGTCGTATTGCGGCTACCGGGCTGATTGAACGACAGCAGCAGCACCACCGCGATCGGAGCCAGCAGATAGGCCAAGATCACAATTCCGAGAATCAACACGCCGTTGGCGCGCAACCACCGGCTCATCTCACACCACCTCATCCGTATCGGTCTTGCGCAGGTACAGCAGCACCAGCACGAGAATCGCCACCATCAACACCACGGACAGCGCCGAACCGACCGGCAGATCCTTGACCACCAGCAGCCGTGACTGAATCACATTGCCGATCATGGTCGTATTCGTATTGCCCAGCAGTTGCGCGTTCACATAGTCACCGGTCGCGGGCACGAAGGTCAGCAGCGTCCCCGCCACAATGCCCGGCATGGTCAACGGCAAGGTCACCCGCGCGAAGGTCCGCATCGGCCCGTGCGCGAGATCCGCCGAAGCCTCCAGCAACCGCGGATCGAGCTTGTCCAGACTGGTGTACAACGGCAGCACCATGAACGGCAGGAAGTTGTAAACCAGCCCCGCGATCACCGCGAATGGCGTAGCCAGCAGCCGCCCGTCCGGCCCGAGCAAATGAATCGCTTTGAGCACACTCACAAGTGGCCCCGTATCGGCGAGAATCGCCTTCCACGCGAACGTCCGCACCAGAAAACTGGTGAAGAACGGCGCGATGACCGCGATCAGCATGAGGTTCTTCCACCGCCCGCTCTTGAGCGCGATGGCATAGGCCAGCGGATAGCCGAGCAGCACACACAGCACGGTGCAGATCAGCGAATAGCCGAGCGAACGCAAGATCTGCGGCTGATACAGATTCCAGGCATAGCTGAAGTTGTCCAGCGAGAACGTCTGCGAATACCCGGTTTCGATGGACCCCGTACGGTCGTACATGCTGGCCGCGAGCAGCTGCACGGTGGGTATCGCGAAGAACACCAGCAGGAACACCATGCCCGGTGCCAGCAGCAAATACGGTGTGACGCCGCGCTTTCCACGCGGTGTGGTGACCGGTGCGGTATTGATCCCGGTGTGAATGACTGCCGCCATCACGGCCGCCCGAGTAGGAAGGCATGCTCCGGATTCCAGTGCAGTGCCACCTGCGCCCCGGGCCGGATCGTTTCGCCGGAACCAGCATTAGGCACATGCGCGCACATTTCCTGACCCCAGCCGGCCTGCACGAGATACTGCGTGGACACACCCAGGAAAATCGTGTCGGTGACAGTGCCGGTGATGTGAGCCCGGCCCTCCGGAACCTGATCGGGATCGCTTGCGAGACCAAGCTTCTCCGGCCGCACCCCAAGCAGCGCCTCGCCGCTGCTGACCCGAGCCCGCTCAGCAGGCACGGACAGCCGATGCCCCTGCGCGTCCACAGTCACCGACTCCCCACTGCCGGTCACCGTCGCCTCGATCAGATTCGACTGCCCAAGAAAATTGGCCACGAACGCCGAAGCCGGAAAATCATAAATATCCTGCGGCGCACCGAATTGCTCCAGCCGCCCGCCGTTCATCACCGCCACCGAATCGGCCATGCTCATGGCCTCTTCCTGATCGTGCGTAATGTGCACGAAGGTAATGCCCACCTCGGTCTGCAACCGTTTGAGTTCGACCTGCATCTGTCTTCGCAGCTTCAAATCCAGTGCGCCGAGCGGTTCGTCGAGCAGCAGCACCTCGGGATGATTGACCAGCGCGCGAGCCAGCGCAACCCGCTGCTGCTGCCCACCGGACAGCTGCGCGGGCTTACGCGCCCCGAACCCCTCCAGCTGCACGAGCTTCAACATCTGCTCGGCCTGCGTCCGCGCGGCGGCCTTCCCAATACCCTTGCGCCGCAACCCGTATCCCACATTGTCCTCGACACTCAAATGCGGAAACAACGCATAACTCTGAAACACAGTATTGATCGGCCGCCGATACGGCCGCAGATGCGTGATGTCCTTCTCACCCAGCATGATTCGCCCGCTGGTAGGTTCCTCCAACCCCGCGATCATCCGCAGCGTGGTGGTCTTCCCGCACCCGGATGCCCCGAGCACCGCGAAGAACGACCCGTCCGGAATGGTCAGGGTGAGATCCTCGACCGCGGTGAACTCGCCGAAGGATTTGGTGACGCCTTCGATGCGCAGATCCTGATCGCTCATTATCACGCCCCCGTCAGGGCTTGGAACTTCGCTTCGTAATCCTTCTCCTTGGCCTCGGTCAGCGACATGAAGACCTGCATGGTCTTCTGCGCCTCGGCGGTCGGGAAGATGAGCGGGTTCTGCGCGAGTTCGGGATTGAACTTGGCCATCTCCTCCTGCGCACCGGCGACCGGGCACACGTAGTTGACGAAGGCCGAGAGCCGCGCCGCGATGGCCGGGTCGTAGTAGTAGTCCAGCAGCGCCATGGCATTGCCGGCGTGCGCGGAGGTCACCGGGATCATGGCATTGTCCGAGTACAGCACCGGGCCCTCGCTCGGCATCACGAACTTGATCTTCGGATCCTGCGCGGTGAGCTGAATGACGTCTCCGGACCAGGCCATACAGGCCGCGATATCGCCCTTGGCCAGATCCTGCACATAGTCATTGCCGGTGAACTTGCGCACATGCCCGGACTGCACGGCCTTCTGAAGCTTGGCCAGCGCATTGTCGAAATCGTCGTCGGAGAACTGCGCGGCGCTCTTGCCGATGGCGTGCAGCATGAGCCCCATGGTGTCGGGCATTTCGGTGAGGCAGGTGACCTTGCCCTTGAGGTCGGGCCGGGTGAGAAGCTCGTCGAGGGTGCGGATTTCGCCGGTTACATTGGTATTCACGCCGATGCCCACGAGGCCGGACTGCCACGGCACCAGATGATTATTGGCCGGGTCGATGGACTGCCCGCGCAGCATGGGGTGCAGGTTCTTCACGAAATTCGGCATCTTGGCCGGATCCAGCTGCTGCGTATAGCCCTGGCGGACGATGCGCACCGCGGTGGAATCGGAGAAGACGGTGATATCGCGTTCGATGTTCTTGCAGGAGGCCAGCTGTGCGCCGATCTTGCCCCAAAATTCATTATTGTCATTGATATCCGCGACGTAGTCGACCTTGATGCCGGTCTTGGCGGTGAATTCCGCCATGGTGGGGTGCATTTCGGCATTGCCGGGGGCTTCGTCGAGGTAGCCGGGCCAGTTGCTGAAGTTCAGCTTCTTCTCGCTCGACGAGGTGTCGGCGGGGATGTCGCAGGCCAGGTCGCCATTCTTGGACGAGCCCTTGGTGCCGCAGGCGGCGAGCGCGCCGCCGACGGCGAGTAAGCCACCGGCGCGGAAGAGGCCGCGGCGGGTGGGCCGGGCGGATATCACGTTGTTCATGGGGTCGCACCTTCACCAGGACGGAGAACGAAGAGCGCAGCGTTGCCGCGGCGTCCAAGTGATATTCCCACAAACCTGTTACGAAACAAGCGATTCCATTGAAAATTCCGCGTTACGCAACGAATTCAGTTGTCGCGATGAGGATCTGCTACGTACATGCGTTTGAGGGCGGACGCCGATGGGTATCGGTATCCGCCCTCAAAGGGCCGTTGGCGAGCGCGCTAATCGGCCGTGAAGATCACGTCATGCCACGGCTTGTGCGCGGCCGCGGTGATATCCGACATGACATGCTTGACATTGGTGTACTCGTCGAATGCGTAGGTGGACATGTCCTTTCCGAATCCCGACGCCTTGTAACCGCCGTGCGGCATTTCGCTGATGATCGGAATATGATCATTGATCCACACGCAACCGGCCTTGATTTCCCGGCTCGCTCGTTGCGTGCGATACACATTGCGAGACCAAGCGGAAGCCGCCAGCCCATAGACCGTGTCATTGGCCAAAGCGATGGCCTCGTCATCGGTATCGAACGGCAGCACCACCAGCACCGGGCCGAAGACCTCCTGCTGGACGATCTCGGAATCCTGCGCCGCACCGGTGATGAGCGTCGGCTCGTAGTACGCCCCGCCCGCATCGGTGTGCTCGGGAATGCGCCCGCCGCGAACAACTTTCGCCCCGGCTTCCCGAGCCCGATCGACCATGCCGATGACCTTGTCCCGATGCGGCAGCGAAATCAGCGGTCCCATATCGGTTTCCGAATTCTCCACCGGCCCCAGCGTCACCTGATCCATGAGATCGGCGACCCGCCCGACGAATTCGTCGAACAGCGGCCGCTGCACATAAGCCCGGGTGGCGGCCGTGCAATCCTGTCCGGCATTGATCAGCGCCCCGGCCACCGCGCCACGCGCCGCGGCTTCCAGGTCGGCATCATCGAAGACGACAAACGGAGCCTTACCGCCAAGCTCCAAATGCACCCGCTTCGCCGCACCCGCCGCAGTAGCCGCAACCTGACGGCCGACAACGGTCGACCCGGTGAACGACACCATCGCCACATCCGGATGCGCGACCAGTGCCTGCCCCGCAAGAGGACCCGTGCCGGTCAGCACATTGATCACTCCGGCCGGGACGCCCGCCTCGGCAGCGGCCTCCGCGAACAGCAGCGATGTCAACGGCGTCAACTCGGAAGGCTTGAGCACGATCGTGTTCCCCGCCGCCACAGCGGGCAATATCTTCCACGCCGCCATCTGCAACGGATAATTCCACGGCGAGATCGACCCGATCACACCCAGCGCCTCACGCCGAATCGACGACGTGTGATCCCCGGAGTACTCAGCCGAAGCCTTCCCCTCCAGATTCCGCGCGGCCCCGGCGAAGAACGCCGTGTTATCGATCGTCCCCGGCACATCGAATTCCCGCGCCAGCCGAATCGGCTTGCCCGCGTTCCGGCTTTCGACCGCAGCCAGCTCGTCGGCCCGCTCCCGCAGAACCTGCGCCCACCGATGCATGATGTCGGACCGCTCACCGGGAGTCGACCCGGCCCAGCCCGGAAACGCCTCTCGGGCCGCCGCCACAGCGGCCTCCACATCGGCAGGCCCCGCCCCGAGCCCCGAAGCGATCACCTCACCGCTAGCCGGTGCGGTGATCGACAACAGTTCACCCGACCCGGCCCGCCGTGCACCGCCGATGAATTGCAGTTCTTGCTGACTCACTGCGCTCCTATGTTTGCGTCGAGTTCACCACGGCTTCACCACACGCGCTAGCCGAGGTGACTATCGGCCACAGTCAGGGCCTGGTCGAGAATCGCCAAACCCTCCTTGGCCTCACCCTCGGTAATCGTGCACGGCGGAACAACATGCAGCCGATTGAAGTTCACGAACAGCAGCAGCCCCGCGGCCTTGGCAGCAGCGACAGTCTCGATCATGGCCGCACTGGTGCCGCCGTACGGCGCGAGCGGTTCCCGAGTCTCCCGATTACTCACCAGCTCGAGCGCCCAGAACACCCCAAGCCCCCGAACCTCACCAATACTCGGATGCCGCTCCGCCAATTCGCGCAAGGCAGGCCCGAGCACCCGCTCACCCATATCGGCGGCATTATCGACAATGCCCTCTTCCTCCATGGCATTGATCGTCGCAACGGCCGCAGCAGTCGCGAGCGGATGCCCGGAGTAGGTCAACCCGCCCGGATAAGCCCGATCATCAAAGGTAGCCGCGATCTCAGGACTGATCGCCACCCCACCCAGCGGCACATACCCCGAGTTCACCCCCTTGGCGAAGGTGATCAGATCCGGCACCACATCGAAATGCTGTATCGCGAACCACTTTCCGGTCCGCCCGAACCCCGCCATCACCTCATCGGCAATGAAGATGATCCCGTACTTGTCACACAGCTCACGCACACCCTCGAGGTACCCCGCCGGAGGAACCATGATCCCAGCCGTCCCCGGCACCGACTCCAAAATGATGGCCGCAATAGTGCCAGGCCCCTCGAAGGCGATGGTCTGCTCGAGATGCTGCAAGGCCCGCTGGCATTCCTCGGCCTCATTACTCGAATGGAACTGCGACCGATACAGGAACGGCCCGAAGAAGTGCACGATCCCGGCATTCCCGTGATCGTTCGGCCACCGCCGTGGGTCACCGGTGAGGTTGACCGCCGTCTCGGTGCCGCCGTGATACGACCGGTACCGCGACAGCACCTTGTACTTCCCGGTGTGCAACCGAGCCATCCGCACCGCATGCTCGACGGCATCCGCCCCGCCATTGGTGAAGAAGATCCGGTTCAACTCGCCGGGCGTACGCTCCGAGATCAGCCGCGCCGCTTCACTTCTCGCGGCATTGGCATGCGGCGGCGCGATGGTGCACAGAATCCCCGCCTGCTCCTGAATGGCCGCGACGACCTTCGGATGCTGATGCCCGATATTGGTGTTCACCATCTGCGACGAGAAGTCGAGCAGCCGATTCCCGTCGCCGTCCCACACATAGGAGCCCTGCGCGGCGGTGATCGTCATAGGCTTCAGCGAGGCCTGCGCCGACCAGGAATGAAAGACGTGCTTACGATCCAGTTCATAAGCGCGGGCTGCCTGTTCGCGGGCCGCTTCTGGGGTAAGGCCGTTCGGTAGCGTCATCACAGGCTCCGTTCAGTGGTTCTGCGGGAACCCGAGATTCAGGCCGCCGTGACTCGGATCGAGCCAGCGCGTGGTGACGGCCTTGGTCCGGGTGAAGAAGTGCACGCCGTCGATGCCGTGCGCATGCGAATCGCCGAAGAGTGAGTTCTTCCAGCCACCGAAACTGTAGTAGGCCATGGGCACCGGAATGGGGACGTTGATGCCCACCATGCCGACCTCGACCTCATTGTGGAACCGCCGCGCCGCGCCGCCGTCATTGGTGAACAGGGCGGTGCCATTGCCGTACTGGTTGGAGTTGATGAGCGCGAGCGCCTCGTCATAGGTGTCGACGCGGACCATCGACAACACCGGCCCGAAGATCTCATCGGTGTAGACGCTCATCTCGGTGCCGACATGATCGAGAATCGTAGGCCCAAGCCAGAATCCATCGGCCTCTCCGTCGGCGTCGACCGTGCGGCCGTCGAGCACGACCGTCGCGCCATCGGCCTCACCCGCGTCAATGTAGGACGCGACCTTGTCCCGATGCGCCTTGGTAACAAGCGGCCCCATATCCGTGCCCCGAGTGCCATCCCCGGTGCGAATGGTCTTGGCCCGCTCACTGATCCGAGCCACCAGATCATCCGCGATCGGCCCGACCGCAACCAGCGCACTGATCGCCATACACCGTTCACCCGCCGACCCGAATCCGGCATTCACGGCAGCATCGGCGGCCAGATCCAAATCCGCATCCGGCAGCACCACCATGTGGTTCTTCGCGCCGCCGAGCGCCTGTACCCGCTTGCCATGCGCGGTCCCGCGCTCATACACGTACCTGGCGATCGGCGTCGACCCCACGAACGAGACCGACTTGATGGCCGGGTTCTCGAGAAGTTCATCTACCGCGACCTTGTCGCCCTGCACCACATTGAAGACGCCGTCCGGAAGCCCGGCTTCCCGCCACAGCGCCGCGATCCACAGCGCCGCCGACGGATCCTTCTCACTCGGCTTGAGCACCACGGTATTTCCGGCCGCGATGGCGACCGGGAAGAACCACATCGGCACCATGGCCGGGAAATTGAACGGCGAAATCACCGCCACCGGCCCGAGCGGCTGACGCACCGAGAAGATATCCACCTTGGTGGAAGCATTCTCGGTATAGCCGCCCTTGAGCAGATGCGGTATCCCACAAGCGAATTCGACGATCTCCAGCCCGCGGCTCACCTCGCCCAGCGCGTCGGAGAGCACCTTCCCGTGCTCGGAGGTGACAATCGCGGCCAGTTCTTCCTTGCGCTCATTCAACAGCTCACGGAACCGGAACAGCACTTGCGTCCGCTTGGCGAGCGAGGCGTCCCGCCAGGCAGGAAAGGCCGCCACGGCCGCATCGACGACCGTCCGCACGTCGGCGACATTCGCGAGCGCGACCTGTCCGGTCACCACGCCCGTCGCCGGATTGGTCACGGGTGCGGTGGCCTTGGAGTCGCCGGCGAAGGGCTTGCCGTCGAGCCAGTGTGCGATGGTCTGCATATCTCCTCGATTCGATGGATGTGACGGGTGCCGCGAGAGGAAAGTCCGCCCCCGTGCGCCGGCACGACGGGGACGGACCTCTGAGGAGGGCGCGGTCGGAGCCTGCCCCGTCGGGGAGGGGTTGCGGGGGCGGGACTGCGGTGGCCCGCTCCCCACTCTGCGCCATGGCAGCCGATTTACACCCCGACGATCTGTACGCGATTCCGGATTTCGTATTACGATTCGTCGGTGCTCCTCTCCGTCGCCGATGTCCTCGCGATGCCGGTGGTGCGCGCCGGTCAGCCCGAGGTGATCGGCGGTGGCCCGCTGGACCGCCCGGTCCGCTGGGTCCACGTCAGCGAACTCCCCGACGTAGCGAAACTGCTGGTCGGTCGCGAACTGATTCTTACCACCGGCCAGGCCCTGTCCACCGGCGATTGCGCCACCGTCGAGTACCTGGAATCCCTGTCCGCCGCCGGAGTTTCGGGCCTGGTCGTGGAACTGGGCACCTACGTGCACGAACTACCACCGATAGTGGGGGAGACCGCCGACCGTCTCCAGCTGCCGGTGATCGCGCTAGGCCGAGTGGTCCGTTTCGTAGAGGTCACCGAGGCAGTACACCGCGTCATCGTGGCCGACCAATACGCCGAACTCGAATTCGCCCGCACCGTCCACGAAACCTTCACCGCCCTGAGCGTCCGTCGCGCTTCCCTCGCCGAAATCGTCAAAACCGCCGCAGGCATGCTCGACGCCTCAGTCGTCCTCGAAGACCTCACCCACCGAGTCCTGGCCCTGACAGCCCGCCACGCCGCCACCTCAACCCTGCTGGACCACTGGGAGACCTACTCCCGCCTACTCCCAGACCACGACGCGAATGTCGTCCCCGTGGGCCCCCACACCCAACGCTGGGGCCGCCTCATCCTGCGCTCGAACCGTGTCCCCACCACCCGAGCCCGCATGGTCCTGGAACGCGCAGCCCAAACCCTCACCCTGCACC
Organism: Nocardia sp. NPDC051030; assembly: GCF_040683015.1. Taxonomy (NCBI): domain Bacteria; kingdom Bacillati; phylum Actinomycetota; class Actinomycetes; order Mycobacteriales; family Nocardiaceae; genus Nocardia; species Nocardia sp. NPDC051030. Next base: position 390,396 of record NZ_JBFBCD010000002.1, read on the forward strand.
GAATGATCGAACGAGACCGCTTCGGCCTGCACCGCCAGGCTCAAACCGGCCTCATAGACGACATGATCACCGGCCGCCTGACCGACGAACGCGACGCCCTGGCCCTGGCCGCCACCCTCGGCCTGGCCCGCCGCTCCCGCTACCTCCCCCTGGCCATAGACGTCTCCGCCGCAACGGAATCCGACCCCGTAGCCCACCAACGCCGCACCGCCGCTCTCCTGGACGCGGCAATGCATGGAGTAGGCCTGACCAAGGCAACAGCCCTCTCCGCCCCCGACCACGGCAACCGAGTAATCCTCATCCTCGCCCTCCCGAAAACCGGCAACCTGGACGAGTCCCTAACCACGGTCTGCACGGCCATCCTCAGCGAAATCCGCCGCGTAGCAGGCATAGACAAGGCCGTCATAGGAGTAAGCGCAGAATCCGACTCCCTCCTGGACGCCGCCCGAGAACTAGCCCAAGCCGCCCACGTAGCCGAAGTAGCCCTCTCCCTGACCACTTCAACCCCCCGCCCCTTCTACCGCAGCGGCGACGTCCGCCTCCGAGGCCTCCTGTCCTTGATCCGCGACGAACCAGGCGTCCAACGCTTCGCCGAAACCGAACTCTCCGCCCTACTCCGCCACGACATCCACCACGCCACAGACCTGACCCGCACCCTCCGCCACTTCCTGGACCTGGCAGGCAACAAAACCGAACTAGCCAAACGCCTCAACATAAGCCGCCCCACCCTCTACGACCGCCTAGCCAGAATCTCCCGAATCCTCGACGTAGACCTGGACACCGGCGAAACCAGAACCTCCCTACACACCGCCCTCCTAATCCGAGACCTCACCGTCCCGGGCGAGCTCTAGCCCCCGCAGAGCGTCTTTCACCTACCATCGACGATCAATTCCGCCGTGGCCAACACGGTTGCGCCCAGCAGTGCCACAACGATCGCCATGGCGGTCGTGAGGCGAGCGACTCGTCCGGCATCGGGTGCCGCGATACGAACCGCCACCAGGCCACCCACGGCTCCCAGGGCAGCGAGCACCAGTGCACCGCCGAAGATGAGATAGAAGAGACTCGCGAATGCCGCGTTAACGGCATTGGAGATGCCATAGCCATAACCAATGAGCGGAAGCGGGAACCTATACACGCTCGCGACCACGGCCGCAGCCAATGGCGCCGCGAGATTAGCGGTGAGCACGCCACGAAGCACGGCCTTCCCCACCAGTGACCTCGGCACATACCACGACCAATCGATCGCCATCGCACCATCCTCGGTTCCTCACCCCGGAACCATCGTTCGACTCGCCGTTGGTGCCTTTTAGAGAACAAGACAAGAGATTAAAGACAAAAGATAAGGGCGCCTGGACAAGAAAGAGATAAGAACAAAGACCAAAGAACAAAGACCAACCCCAACGAGCAGCCCCGAAATGCCCGGCATGGCCCCACCGTCCGCCCGACACGCCCAGCGCGCGGGGCGGAACTCATCGAGGGGGGACATGAGGCTGGTGTAAACGGACAAAACCCCGGCTCATGTCCCCCTTCGATGAACAGGCCGGGTCGACACGCTGCGACACGCCGATGCCCGCCCCCTGTGTCCCTGGCTGAGGTATCTCGAGTCTTGTTCTCGAGTTCTTTCCTCTCTTTCTCGTCCAGGCGCCCTTGTCTTTTGTCTTGTATCTCTTGTCTTTTGGGGTTTGGTCCCGGAACGGGACCACAACCTTCCAGCCAGGCTGGGACGAGAGGTGACGGCTCCTGGCTGGGGAGCCAACGTCGGGTACGGCAGGCGGCGCCACCACGCTATATCCGTACTGCCGTGCGCTTGGGACACGAGCGGCCGAGACGCTGGTTTTGACCGGTGCAGTTAATGACAGCGATGGCCGAAGGCCGAGCCGACACACGAACCACGAACGCCCGTGCCGCCGACAGGGTGTGTCGGCGTCACGGGCGGTGACGTTGGGAGGGTGTTCAGATATTGGCGCAGGCCAGCGCGGCGGTGCGGTGCGCGGTAGTGCGGCGGTGGAACCACGCCGCACGCGCATCGCGTTCCTCACGCACCCGGATTCGAGCTTTCGCCAGGGCGAGCAGCTCTTTGGAGTGGTGGCGGTGATTCACGCGCGGTGTACCGGTCGGATCGATATGCGCCGGTGCGATCCAGGCGGTGCGGCCCGGGAACGGTGAATCCTTGCCCAGCTTCACTGTTTTCCAGCCGTCCGGGCCGTCGTTGACCAATGCGTGGCAGTGATCGCACGCGAGCGTCAAGTTTTCGATGTCGGTGTTTCCGCCGTCGGCCCACTCCGAAACGTGATGCACGGCAGTGAGGGTGGCGGGGGCGTTGCAGCCGGGCCGGGTGCAGCCCCGCTCGGCAGCGATCAACGCGAGCCGCTGCGCGGGGTTGGCCAGACGCTGCCCACGCCCGAGGTGCAGCGGCATGCCCGCATGATCGAACAGGGCCAGGAACGGCAGCGCCTTCTCCGCGAGCTTCAGCGCGGCCGGAATCGACACCGTGCCACCGGAAGCGGTGGTGACGACCCCGGCGGCGGACTCCACCTCGGCCAAGGACATGGTGATCACCGTCGAGACCGGCAGTCCGCGGTGGGAGCCGAGTTCGGTGGGTCCCATTTCCGGGCGCAGCAATGCCTGCAACGCATCGTGATTGCGTTGTGCGGCGCTGCGGTGATCGCGCTTGGCGGCCTGTTCGACCTGCTCGCGCGGCACCGAATCATCGGCCACCCACGGGCTCTGCGGATCCTCCGGATTGCACATGCCCGGGCGTGCCAGCTTCGCGAACACGGGGTCGAGCAGCGCGCGCAGGGTCGGGGTGAGTTCACCCTTGATCGGGGACATCCCATCGGCACGCTGGCGCCCGATCACCACCCCGCGCAGGCGAGCACGGTCGGAGTCGTCGGTGAGCTTGCCGTCCGGGTCCAGGTGATCGAGGATCCGCGCACCGACCTTCACCAAGTCATCCGGAGACGCCGAACGCGCCAACTCGACCAGGATCTGCTCGGCGGCTTCGCGGTCCTCACGCGGGATCAGGTGCGGGATCCGGTCGGTGATCTTCGCGATCACCCGCGCATGATCAGCGGAAATCTCCCCGGCGGCTTGCGCGTTCGCGGTATGCGCCAACATCGGCGCCAACGCCCGCCCCGCCACGTCATGCCAGGTGCCCAAATGCTTGGCGGCGTTCACCCGCGCGATCGCATCCGCGTGCGACAGGCGCAGGGTCTCTTCCAGGAACCGCACCGGTGAGCCCGCGCCCACGCGCTGCGGCAGCGACCGCTCACACGCCTCCACGAGCAGTCGGTGTCCGAGCGCGGCCAGTTGGCGTGTGCTGGTTTCGATCTCGTGCAGCAGGGCGGTGAGATCGGCTTCCGGCAGGGCGGTGAGGGAGGTGTCGAGCAGGGCATTCACCGCGGTGGCCAGCGTACCGGCCCCCGATGCGGTGAATGTTTCCCTGTTCGAACTCATGTGCTAATTCTACCGCGAATGATCAAGCAAGAGAAGCGAATACAGCATCTGATCTGCGCATATTCAGACAATCTCGTTGTTCGCAACCAGGCTATTCATCCACAGCCATTCGCGGCATTTGTTCCTTTTCTCCACGCCTGACATCCCCAGCCCCCCAGGTACCGTCGGTCCTCGTGACCTCCCCCTCGGCCATCAAGCCGACCCCCACCCACACCCAGGTCTGGGGCCTCCCGATCTTCGTCCTGGGCGGCCTGCAACTGCTGGTAGTCCTGGACGGCACCGTGGTAGCCCTGGCCCTCCCCAAAATCCGTGAGGCACTATCCCTCTCGGAGTCGAGCTCGAACTGGATCATCACCGCCTACGTCCTGGCATTCGGCGGCCTGATGCTCCTAGGCGGCCGACTAGGTGACACCTACGGTCGCAAGCGCGTATTCGCAATAGGTGTAGCGCTCTTCACTCTCACCTCATTGCTTTGTGGAATCGCTTGGAGCCCAGCGGTTCTCGTGGTCGGCCGCGCATTGCAGGGACTGGCCGCGGCAGTCGCCGCACCGGCCTCCATGGCGTTGGTCGCAACCACATACGCGCCAGGCAAGGCTCGAAGTCAGGCGTTCGCTGTCTATGCGGCATTGAGCGGGGCAGGGTCGGTGGCCGGGTTGATCGCGGGCGGCCTCCTGACCGAGATGTCCTGGCGGCTGGTGTTTTTGGTGAATGTCCCGATCGGAGTTCTGGTGAGCCTCGGTGCGGTCCTGTGCCTGCGGGAATCGCAGGGAACGCGGGCTGAGCTGGATGTCGCCGGTGCGGTTCTCGCGACCGTCGGAGTCACATTGCTCGTATTCGCGGTGAACGGAGGCCCGGCTGGTTGGACGCGGGCGGTAGTGATCGCCCCCGCGATCGTGGCCGTCGTGGCATTGGTGGCATTCATGGCGGTGGAGCGCCGGGCTTCGAATCCTCTACTGCCGCTGGCCCTATTCGGCAATCCCAGTCGCGTGGCCGCACTGGTGGCCACCGTGCTCGCCGGAGCGGTAATCATGTGCCTGGCCGTGTTCATCTCCCTGTATCTGCAAGGGGTGCTGCGATATACGCCATTGCGGAGCGGGCTGGCCGTGGTTCCGTTCGCGCTCGGATTGGGTAGTGCGGCCGGGATTTCCTCGAAGCTGGCGCTGCGCGTTCAGCCGCGCTGGCTGGTGGTAGCCGGTGGCACGGTCATTGTCTTGGGCTGTGTCTATGCCGCCGCGATCACCGCGCGGACACCGGCCTACTTCCCGGACATCGCGATCCCCGTATTGGCGGTCGGATTCGGTGTGGGGTTCGCGGTGGTTCCGCTGACACTGTCGATCGTCGCGGGCGTCGAGGCGTCCGAGATCGGGCCGCTCACCGCGCTCGCGCAGGTCGCTCAGAACCTCGGTGGCGCGGTGGGTCTGGTCGCGGTGGGTGCTGCGGCGGCGTCCAGGCCCACGCTGGCGAGCGGGTATGGGCTGGCATTCCTCTGCTGTGCCGCGATCGCCGTGGCTACCGGATTGGTTGTGCTGCTGATGCGGTTCACTCCGGAGGATGTCGCGGAGGGCCAGGATGCGCAGGAGTTGGTCCATGCCGGTGATGTCGACATGCAGGCGTAGGGGGATCGAAGTGGTGTACGCCCTCGGTCTGATCGGGGGTCAGGGTCGTCCCTGATGTGCGGTGGATCGCTTGGTGATTGGGTTGGGATCTCAGGTTGTGGAATGGGATAGAGGGAGACGGTCGTGGGGATTGCCATTGTCACTACATGGGTGTGGCTGGCGTTGGAGATCGGGTTGCGGGTTCGGGACCGGGTGCGCGGGATCGGGTCCACCGCCCGCGACGGGGGCACCCGCGCGACGATCATGGTGTTGATCGCGGCGGCCAACGCCGTGGTTGCTGTTATCGCGTTCGCGCTACCCACGGACAGCCCGTTGTGGTTGCCGGGTCCTTACGGCTTCTGGGTGGTGCTCGGCGTCGCGGTGATGTGGTTCGGTCTGGCCGTTCGCGTCTGGGCGATTGCCGTGCTGGGCAAGGCATTTCGCACCACCGTCGAGGTGGACGCGGATCAGGCGGTGGTCGACAGTGGCCCGTACCGGTGGATTCGGCACCCTTCATACATCGGAGTGCTCCTGCTGACGGTCGGGTTCGGTCTCGCTGCGGCCAACTGGATTTCGCTCCCCATCGCGATCGTGGTCCCGGCGATCGCGCTGTATCGCCGGATCGACGTGGAGGAGAAGGCACTGATCGAAACGCTGGGCCGCCCTTATGAGGACTATCGGGCAGGCACCAAGCGTCTCGTTCCCGGAGTGTGGTGAGTCACTGATCCTTGCAGGCGAAGGGGATTCGGCCGAACTGTGTGGTGTTCTCCAGCTCCACGTAGGTGTCGGCGCTCAGCCAGCCGGGTAGAGCGGAGACGAAATCCCGCACGGCCGGGATCGCCCGGTGGGCTTCGAAGGCCCGCTCGTCGGCGTAGCGCTCGAAGAGCAGGAAGCGGTGCGGGTCGGTGGGATCACGCCAGAAGTTGTAGGCGAGACAGCCGGGTTCGGTGGCGGCGGAGGCGATGAGAGCGGTGACAACCGCGTCGAATTCGGCGGCGTGCTCGGGGCGGACGTCGATGACTGCCGAGAGTTGGATTGTGGGCATGGTCGCACGTTAGGCCTGGCCGGGCGGGTAGCGGAAAGACCGATGCGGACTAGACTCAGAACGGTTCGTTATCAATCGGCGGGAGGTCGGGTGGCGCCGGATACGGTGAGTCTGCGGTACTTCCTGGTGCTGGCGGCCGAGCGGAATTTCACTCGCGCGGCCGAGCGGATCGGGATTGCGCAACCGGCCTTGAGTGCCCGGATTCGGCGGCTGGAGTCCGATCTGGGTACCCAGCTGTTGATTCGAACCACACGCACGGTCGAACTCACCACGGCCGGTGTGGCATTGGCCGAGGCAGCCCCGGCAGCGCTGTCCGCATTGGACCGAGCCTGGGAAATCGCCCGGCGCGCAGGAGCCGGTGAAGCCGGGCCACTGCGGATCGGATATAGCCTCAGCGCCGGATCGGAAACCGCTCCGGCACTGGTGGACGGGCTGATTCGGCGCTGTCCCGAGTTCGCCGTCACCGCCGCCCCGATGCCGACCCCGGAAATCTCACCCGCCGTCGCGCAGGGCCGCATCGATCTCGGCATCACCCGCGCCGAGCAGCCCGGCCACGGAGTGCGCCGATTTCCATTGCGGCAGGAGCGCATAGGCGTGCGGTTGGCGACGGATCACCCGCTGGCCAATGCGTCCGAGATCGGTATCGAGGAGATGGCCGCCTACCGGATCCAGCTGCATGAGCGTGCGGCGAATCCGGCGGCCTACGACGGACTCGTCGCGCTCTTCCGCGACTGCATCCCGACACCGGAATTCGTCACGCCCGCAGTCTCGTTCGACAGCTCGCAACGCGCCCTGCGGACCGGCACGATGGTGTCGCTCGCCGGAGAAGCCGCAGTGTCCGCCTATCCGTCCGGCCTCACCTGGCGACCCCTGCGCGGAGCGCCGACGGTGACCACCTGCCTGGTGCTGCCACGCGAGCCGTCGCCGCTACACCGGCGCATCCGCGCGGTCGCGAAAGAGGTCGCCGCCGAGCTGGATTGGCTAACCTGAGTCGATTCAGGCCGGGTTCGCGCCCATCGGGTTGGGGTAGGGGACCGCGCCGCTCTGTGCGACGGCCTTCGCGACCGGGGTCAGCACCGCGAGGGTCTCGGCAATGCCCGGCACATCGCGGTAGGCGGTCAGGGCCAGGGCGTCGGTGCGGGCCTCGATGTGCTCGCGCAGGGCCCGCCCGGACTCGGTGATGGCGTCGCCGGTCAGCAATCCGCGCTGTTCGAGACGGGATTGTGCCGCGGCCCAATCGTCTTCGGTCCACTGGCGGTTCTCCCGCCACATCGCGCCCGGACCGCCGGTATACGCGGCGAACAGCACATGCGCCTCACAGCCGTCGATCCCCTCGGCCAGCAGACACGCGACATGCCCGTCCCCGCGATGCTCCCGCAGGGTGGTGGCGGCCTGCCACAGCGCTTCGACCGGATCGTAGAGCTCGGGGAGTTCGCGGTTCGCCGCGAACAGCGAGCGGCCCGGGGCGGGTGCGGCGGCGATCGCAGCGTGCAGTCCCGGCAGCGCCTCACCCGCGGCAATGCCGATATCGGGCACTAGGTTTCGCAGTGCGGCCGCCGCCGAGCTGACGCGGGTGGTCAGCGCCACCTCGGCCGGGACATAACTCCAGGCGTCCGGAATGGCGCGTCGAATCATGGCGGGATTGAAGTTGTAGAAGGTGGCCTCGACGACCCCGGGCCCGACCGGACCGAGCGGGGCGGAGCGGGTGCCGAAGTAGCCCATCCAGTAACCGCGGTACCCGGCCGCTTTATTGGCCGCCCGGCACTCGGGCGCGAAATAGGTGACCGAGTGCAGCGGTTCGAGCACCCGCCAGATATCGCGAGCCATGACAGTGTCCATGCCCCGACGGTAGCAACTGGATCTATCCGACCATAGCTAGATCATCGAACGAACCGTAAAGCGCGGCAGCCGGATTGGCCACGCTTGTAAAGATAGTGACCTGAGTCACATTTTTGGTTTCCGCTGGTAACTCCGTTTCATATCTCCGCAACATTCCAGCCCGCACAATTCCTCCCACGGTCAAGTGACCAAGATAGAGGAGCTACACATATGGAACCGAGTGCGCCAACCGTACTTTCGGGGGGATCCGACACGTCGAACGCTGAGGTGTCCCGGCTCAAACCCAATGTCATCGGCCTGCTCGGCGTGGTGTTCATGGCGGTCGCGACCGCGGCCCCGATTACCGCCATGACCGGCAATGTGCCGTTCATGATGTCCTCGGGCAGCGGAATCGGCACGCCCGCGGCGTTTTTGATCGCCATGGTCGTGCTGGCGATCTTCTCGGTGGGCTTCACCACCATGTCCAAGCACATCACCGCCACCGGCGCGTTCTACGGATTCATCTCGTTCGGCCTGGGCCGCACCGCCGGATTGGCCGCCGGTTTGCTGGCCGCCTTCGCGTACATGGTGTTCGAGCCGTCGCTCATCGGCATCTTCTCCAGCTTCGCGCACAACACCGTGTCCGATCAGATCGGCGTGGACGTCCCCTGGTGGATTTTCGCCATCGTCATGCTGGTCATCAATGGCCTGGGCACCTGGTTCGGCGTCGCGGTGGCCGAACGCCTGCTGGTCGTGCTGCTCGGCACCGAGGTGACCGTGCTGTTCATCATGGCCGTGGCCGTGCTGTTCCACGGCGGTGGACCCGAGGGCATCTCCCTCGACCCGATCAACCCGGTCAATGCCTTCCATGGCGCGTCCGCCGGACTGGGCCTGTTCTTCGCCTTCTGGTCGTGGGTCGGCTTCGAATCGACCGCCATGTACGGCGAGGAATCCAAGGATCCCAAGCGAATCATCCCGCGCGCCACCATGATCGCCGTGCTCGGCGTCGGCGTGTTCTACCTGTTCGTCTCGTGGATGGCGATCTCCGGCAGCGGCCAGGGCAAGGCCCTCGAACTCGCCGCCTCGGACAATCCGATGAACGTCTTCTTCTTCCCGACCGAAACCTATGTCGGGCACTGGGCGGTCGACACCATGCAGTGGCTGATGATCACCGGATCGCTGGCCTGCGGCATGGCCTTCCACAACTGCGCCGCCCGCTACCTGTACGCGCTCGGCCGTGAAGGCGCGGTGCCGTCCCTGCAGAAGACGATCGGCCGCACCCACCCCAAGAACGGCTCCCCGCACATCGCGGGCCTGGTGCAGACCGGTTTCGCCGCCGTGCTCGTGCTGGCCTTCGCGCTGGCGGGCAAGGACCCCTACGCCGGTCTGTACACGCTGCTCGCGGTGCTGGGCACCATGGCCATCCTGATCGTGCAGGCGGTCTGCTCGTTCTCGGTGATCGCCTACTTCCGCAATAACCACCCGGAGACGCGGCACTGGTTCAAGACCTTCGTGGCCCCGCTGGTCGGTGGTGTCGCCATGCTCGGCGTGGTGCTGCTGCTGGTGATGAACATGGACACCGCCGCCGGAACCGAAGCCGGATCCTTGGTGCTGAAGGCGACGCCGTGGCTGGTGGCCGCGGTCGTACTGGCAGGCCTCGGATACGCGACCTATCTCAAGCGCAACGCGCCCGAGCGGTACCAGCTGCTCGGCCGCACGGTGCTGGAAGAAACCCACGAACGCTGACAAACGCTGAGCACGATCCGAGAGTCGCGGTGGCAGCATGATCGACATGATGACGGCACAGGAAATGCTGGTCACCGCCTATGAGGAGGCGCTGATCGGCCTCTCGGAGGGCGGCATCCCGATCGGCGCGGCACTGTTCGACACCGACGGAAACGTGCTCGGCCGCGGACACAATCGCCGCGTGCAGGACGGCGACCCCAGCCTGCACGCGGAGACCGACGCCTTCCGCGACGCCGGACGCCGCCCCGACTACCGCGACACCATCATGGTGACCACCCTGTCGCCCTGCTGGTATTGCAGCGGCCTGGTGCGGCAGTTCGGCATCGGCACGGTGATCGTGGGCGAATCGAAAACCTTCAGCGGCGGCCACGAATGGCTTGCCGCGCACGGGGTTTCGATCACCGTCCTGGATGACCCGGAATGCATCGACATGATGACCCGGTTCATCGCCGACCAGCCCGAACTCTGGAACGAGGATATCGGCGTCCCCTAGGCCATCCGGCGAGTTCTCGCGGCCGTCGGCGTGCGGCGGCCGCGAGAACGAACTGTGGCGACTTCAAGACCGGGAACATCGGCCGGGCCCGCCGCGTTCAGCCGGGCATGACAACGCTTGGATTGATCGGGAGCGGGCGCATCGGCGGCACGCTTGCCCGGCTCGCCATTGCCTCGGGAATCGACGTAGTACTCAGTAATTCGCGTGGGCCGGAGTCACTGGCCGACCTGGTGAAAGAGCTTGGGCCCAAGGCCCGTGCGGCCACTCCGGAAGAGGCCGCGACAGCGGGCGACATCGTGGTGGTGACCATCCCGTTCCGGGTCCATCAGACCGTCCCCGCCGATCAGCTGGTCGGCAAGGTGGTCATCGACACCACCAACTACTCCAAGGGCCGGGACGGCGAAATGCCCGACCTCGAATCCGGCGTCGCCACCAGTAGCGAACTGCTGCAACGCTTTCTGCCGCGCTCGCGCGTCGTGAAGGCGTTCAACAATATCTACTTCGAGCACCTCGCCGTGCTGGCCCGCCACGCCGGTGCGGCCGATCGCACCGCGCTGCCCATCGCGGGTGACGATTCCGAGGCGAAAGCCGCTGCGGCACAGCTGATCAGTGACCTCGGCTATGACACGGTCGATATCGGGCCGCTCGCCGAGGGTTGGCGCACCCAGCCCGAGACCCCGGTCTACGGCGCGCCGTACGCGGCCGACGCCCCGTTCTGGTCGCACCCCGGCACCCCCGCCGACGCGGGCAGCATCCGCAAGGCCGTGGACGCCGCCGAGCGCTGAAGCCTCTGACCCCCATACCAAGCGGTTGCCAAGACGGCCGGGACACACTGGTCTGATGTTCAAGAAGTTATTGGCAGCCGCCGGGGTGGGCGGAGCCGAGGTCGAAACCATAGTGCACACGCCCGGCGTCCAACCCGGAGGCACGGTGCACGGCACCGTCCGCCTGCGGGGTGGCAGTGTCGCACAGGAGATCTCGCGCGTGGCGGTCGAATTCGTGACCCGGGTCGAATTCGAGCACGCCGAGGACGAGTACGACCGCGCCCGCGGGTTCTATCTCACCGACGTCCACGGTCCGGTATACCTGTCGCCCGGTGCGTCCTATGAGATTCCATTCGAGCTGTACACCCCGCTGGAAGCGCCGATCACCTTCTTCCACGGCCGCCAGTTGCCCGGTATGGCGGTCGCGGTCCGCACCATTGTGGAGATCGCCGGTGCGGTCGACCCCGGTGACAGCGACCCGATCGGCATCGGCGCGCTGCCCGCGCAGCATGTAATCCTCTCGGCCATCGAAGAACTCGGCTTCCCCCTGCATTCCGCCGACTGTGAATGGGGACTGCTGCGCGGGATCCCGCAGGAGCTGCCGTTCTATCAGGAGATCGAATTCGGCCGCTCGCACCTGTATCCGAACCTGAAGCAGCTCGAGGTCACCTTCGTCGCGGGGGCCGAGGGTGTGCACGTGGTCCTCGAGGGTGACCGCAAGAGCGGTCTGCTCAGCGCGGGCGGCGACCTGTACAACGTGGTCTTCGTGGGTCATTACGACCTGGATCGGGTGGACTGGGTGGCGGTGTTCGACGAGCGCCTACGGGGTATGGCCTCGCGCTGACAGTGATCCGGGCAAACCACTCACGAGCCAACCAAGCACTTGCTACCCTCCCGGGATGATTGCCACCGTGGTCTGGGGCACCGGCAATGTCGGCCGGGCCGCCATTCGCGCCGTCGCGGCTCATCCCAGGCTGGAACTCGCCGCGGTCATCGTCAACAATCCCGAGAAGGTCGGCCGCGACGCGGGCGAATTGGCCGGGCTCGACGCGGCTCTGGGAGTGGCTGCCACCAATGACATTGCCGCCGTGCTGGCGGCCGGGCCGCGGGCCGTGGTGTACGCGGCCTCCGGGGACATTCGGCCCGACGATGCGCTCGCCGAAATTCTCCGGGCCATTCGCGCCGGAGCCGTCGTGGTCACGCCCGCGCTCTACCCGCTCTACGACCACCGCAGCGCCCCCGCGGAAATGCGCGAGCAGGTGCTCGAAGCCATTGCCGCAGGCGGCGGTTCGCTGTTCGTCTCCGGTGTGGACCCCGGCTGGGGCAATGACGTGCTGCCCCTGCTCATGAGCGGTCTCGGCAGCACCGTCGACGGCATTCGCTGCCAGGAGATCTTCGACTACACCACCTACGACCAGCCCGATTCGGTGCGCTGGCTGGTCGGCATGGGCCAGCCCATGGACTACGCGCCGCCCATGCTCGCGCCGGGCATTCCGACCATGGTGTGGGGCGGGCAGATTCGCCTCATGGCGCGCGGCCTCGGCGTCGAGGTCGAGGAGATTCGCGAGGTGGTCGAGCGCCGCCCGCTCGAATCTACCGTCGCCACCGAACGCATGGGCAAATTCGAGGAAGGCACCCAGGGCGCGATCCGCTTCGAGGTGCAGGGCCTGATCGGCGGCGAGCCACGCATCGTCATCGAGCACGTCACCCGCATTCACGCCTCCTGCGCCACCGACTGGCCCATGCCGCCCACAGGCGAGGGCGCGCACCGCGTGATCATCGAGGGTCGCCCGCGCATCGAGATCACCGTGCAGGCCACCGACGAGGACGGCAATCACTCCGCGGGCGGAAACGCCACCGCCGTAGGCAGATTGGTGAGCGCCGTCGACTGGCTCACCGACGCCGATCCCGGACTCTATGACGCACTGGACATTCCCCTCCGCTTCGGCACACTCGACAGGAGTCAACCATGATCATCGACATCCCCGAGGGCAAGGATCCGATCGGCTATGTCTGGGGCGAAATGGTGCCCGGCATCGGCATCGCCGCCTCCAACTTCTCACTGGCCGTCTACGCCCACACCACCCTGGGCCTGCCCGAATTCGAGGCCGCCCGGCTGCGCATCGCGCAGATCAACGGCTGCCTGTTCTGCCTGGATTGGCGCACCGACCGCAATGGCGAGAAGGTCGACGAATCCTTCGCCGACGATGTCACCAACTGGCGCACCACCGAGAACTTTGACGACCGCGTCCGCCTGGCCGCCGAGTACGCGGAGCTCTACGCACTGGACCATCACAGTCTCGACGACGAGTTCTTCGCCCGCATGCTCGAGCACTACACGCAGGCCGAAATCGTCGAGCTGTCAATGTGTCTCGGCTCCTGGCTGGCCTTCGGGCGGCTCAACCACGTGCTCGGCTTGGATGCGGTCTGTGTGCTTCCCGGGCACGCCGCCGGGTGATCAGCTCGCTTTCGCGGTGAGCGGTGCGACGGACTGGGTCAGCTGGGCCGCGTCGAAGAAGGTGTCCTTGCGGGCCACCAGGCCGTCCGAGTCCACGGTGACGATATCGACGCAGTCGAAGCGGATCGGGTGCCTGTTGCCCGCGCGATCGGTGCGGACCGAGGTCAGTGCCCAGTCGAGCACCCAGTGATCCTCGCCGATCAGCACGCGGTACACCTCGAAGCCGAAGTGTGGCCACTGCTTGAAGATTCCGGCGAAGGCCTCGCGCACCGGGTGCAGGCCCTCGACCGGAGTGCCGCCCGAATGCATCCAGAACGTGGTGTCGGCGGAGTGCAGGGCGATGATGGCGTCCGGATCGTGGTCGGCCCAGGCCTTGGAATAGGTGTCGAAGAGGGCGCGAATATCTGTGGTGGACATGGCTATCCGTTCTAGACGAGCGCGAGAACGCGGTAGACGACGCGCGTGCGTGACATCTCCACGAGGCTGACATTGACCGTGCTGTTGAGCCAGGCGTATTGCTCCGCACCGGTTTCGAACAGCGTCTGCGCGCGGGCCTCCAGATCGGTGCCGGTAATGGTGTCGCCCTCGGTATAGCGTTGTGCCGCTTCCTTGTTCGTAATGGCGAGGCGTCCGGTGCAGGTCATGTAGATCAGCTCGTTGTCCTCGGTGCGCAGGGTGAGGCGCACATCCAGGCGGCTGATCCGGTCCGATCCCAGCACCACCCAATCGCCGCCGCCCGCGAGCACCGTGCCGCGGACCCGCGGTCCCTGGAAGGTTCCGCCTCCCGCGACGGTGATGATCCGGAACGCGACCGGGGTCTGCAGGGTGTGGTTGCCGTCGAGGTCGATCTCGACATCCATGACGTGTTCGACATTCACCGCGGTCGGCAGTGGCAGCTCGAGTAGGCCGGTGTGGACTTGCGTGTTTTCTGACATGACTAGACTATAGCCAGCTAGGTTGGAATTTCCAACCACTTTTTCCCGAGTCCGCGGTACGGCTCAGGCTGCGGGAAAACCGAAGGCGCTCTGAATCTTCCGAATCGCCTCCGGGCTGCCGGTGAACCGCAATCGCCCGTCCGACTGGGCCGCCGGATCCGACCAGGACTCCGCGAGGGTCTGCGCGGTCGCGGTCACCAGGACCTCGGGAGCCTCGAGGCCGGTCTCCACGATGGATAGTTCGCCCGCCGAGATCGCGACATCCAGATGCTGTTCGCCGGTATCGAAGCGAATGGTGACCGCGCCATCCCCGGCCCGTTCGCGCCGGAACGCCGCCCGCAGCGGGTGAATCAGCCAGCGCGCCTGGAAGGAATCCTCCTCATGCTGCTCGCCGAGCACCCGCAAACCCCACTTCGTGAGCGTCAGCAGCACCGGGCCGAGCTCCTGCCCGAGATCGGAGAGTTCGTATCCCTTCGACCCATCGGGCAGCGCCGCGCGATGAATCACACCGTCCCGCTCCAGGTTTCGCAATCGATCCGCCAGCATGTCCCGGGTGACTCCCGGAATCCCGGCCAGTAGATCGGTGTACCGGCGCGGCCCATCCACGAGTTCCCGCACCACCAGCAGCGCCCACCGCTCACCCACGACATCGAGCGAGCGGGCGATCGCGCAGTACTGGGCGTAATTCCTGGCCATGCCGATCAGGCTACGGGGGCCCAGCGATTGGCGGTCAGGGCGAAGCCCGGGAGTGCGCCGGTGGACATCTTGGCCTCGAAGATGCGTTTGTAGCCGGTGCTCGCAATGCGCCAGACACCGTTCTCGCGGCGATAGGTGTCGTTGTAGTAGGCCGCGCCGCGGATGAGGAAGTCGTGGTCGGGGATGATCACGGTGTCTTCGAGAAGCCAACTGCCGGTGGCGGTCTCGCCGTCGACCGAGATCTCGGCGTGGTTGGCGACGTGCACGGTGATGATATTGCCGCTGAGCGATTCGCTCATATAGCCGACGATCTCGTCGCGGCTGGTGAAATCGAGCGGGCGGCTGCCGGAGGGGGATCCATAG
This sequence comes from Nocardia sp. NPDC051030, assembly GCF_040683015.1. NCBI lineage: Bacteria > Bacillati > Actinomycetota > Actinomycetes > Mycobacteriales > Nocardiaceae > Nocardia > Nocardia sp. NPDC051030. The sequence goes on from NZ_JBFBCD010000002.1 coordinate 405,765, forward strand.
GAGGCGTTGGCATCCGCGGTGAGGGTGTCGGCGAACTCGTCCCAGATCTTCAGGTCCAGCGTGCGCAGGTAGCGGTGTTTGAGGGCGCGGATCTCCTCGATCGCAATGCAGTCCATCACAGCAGTGGACCACCTGGCGGGGGATGGGGGAATCGCCGTTTTCACTGATCGAGACTCTTGTTTGCGTGCTCTGACGAGATTACTCTGATCAGAGTATTTAGGAGGCGAGCCATGGCCGAGAAGCGGGCCTTCCGACGGGTGAATCCGCTCTCGCTGGCTGTCCTCGTGTTGGTGTGGGAGCGGCCCATGCACCCCTATCAGATGTCGCAGACGCTCAAGCAGCGCGGCAAAGAGGCGAGCGTGCGGATCAACTTCGGCGCGCTCTACGCGGTCGTGGAATCCTTACTGGCGCAAGGCTTCATCGAGGTCGTGGGATCCGAGCAGGACGGTAATCGCCCGGCGCGCACCGTATACGGGATCACCGATAGCGGCCGCGCCGAGATGGCCGACTGGGTACGCGGCTGGCTCGGCGAGCCCGAGAAGGAATATCCGAAGTTCACGGCGGCCCTGTCCTTCATGGGTGTGCTGGATCCGGCCGAGGCCACCCAGCTGCTGCATCGCCGAATCGGCCTGCTGGACAAGAGGATCGCCGATATGCGCGCCGAGTACGACACCGTCGTGGCCTGGCTTCCGGAGGCACTGCTCATCGAGGCCGCCTACGAACTCCGCCTGACCGAGACCGAACGCGACTTCGCCGCCGATCTCGTCGCCCGCATCGAATCCGGTGCACTGGGTGGTTTGGACATCTGGCGGCAGATGCATGAGTTGCTGGCGCGCTTCCCCGACGGCGTACCAGGAGACCATGCCGACGAACTCTGGGAGAAATGGGGGCTGCCCAAACCACCGAACTGAGCTTCACCTGAAATCAGCAACGGCCCGAGTGCGCCAACACCCGAGCCGTCACCGGATCCGAACGACCGGCGGATGACCGCCGATGCTCGAACTGCACTCACAGCATAACTGTCGGTCTGCGGTCGTTCGATTCCCGAACCACAAGGAACGACCATGCCTTCCACAGTCATGCCCTTATCCCCGCAACCGGCCGCCGTCGAGGCATTCGACCTCGTCAAAACCTATTCCGGCGGCCGCCGCAAACCGAGCGTCCGCGCGCTCGACGGCCTCGGCTTCAGCATCGCGCCCGGCACCGTCTACGGGATGCTCGGACCCAATGGAGCCGGGAAATCCACGACGACCAAGATCTGCACGACCCTCGCCCGCGCCGATTCGGGCACCGCCCGGGTGGCCGGATTCGATGTCGGCACCGATCCGGCCGCGATCCGCTGCCGTATCGGTTACGTGTCACAGGGTTCCGGCGCGGACCCGCGGCAGACACCGTTCGAGAACCTCATGATGTCCGCGCGATTGCGGGGCATCACCCGCCATGATGCCGCCGAACGCGCCGAACGACTCCTGGACCAGTTCCAGCTCACCGAGGCGCGAGATCGCAAGGTGGCCAAGCTGTCCGGCGGTATGCGGCGCAAGCTGGATGTCGCCGTCGGATTGGTGCACACCCCGTCGGTGCTGTTCCTGGACGAGCCGACCACCGGACTCGATCCGCAGGCCCGCGCCGAAATGTGGACCGAGATCCGGCGATTGGCCACCGAGGCGGCGCTCACCGTCGTGCTCACCACGCACTATCTCGACGAGGCCGATGAGCTCGCCGACCGGTTGCTGATCATCGATCATGGCCGCGCGGTCATCGAAGGCACTCCGGCACAATTGAAGTCGACTCTGAAGGGCGACACCCTGACCGTGGAGCTCATCGAGCCGGATGTGAATGCGGTGCGCGCCCTGGGCGAATCGATTCCGGCGCTACGCGATGTGGTCGTGGAGACGCACGGGCCGAACGGGCGGCTGTTCGCCCGCACCGACGATCCCTCCGGCATAGTCGGCCGGGTCATCAACGAATTCGATGCCGCCGCAATATCCTTCGGTGCGATCTCGGTATCCAGACCCTCGCTCGATGACGTGTACCTGCACTATGCGGGGCACTCCTACCGGGCCGATGCCACCGATGGCGCTCCGGCGGAGGTGGCGGCATGAGCACCCTGGCGGCAATCGGCACCTACGAGGCCCACGACACCAGCTGGCCGGTCGCGGCGGGACAGATCTTCCGGCGCTGGGGCCTGAACAATATTCGCGAATCCTGGGGTGTCGCCATCGGATTGATGCAACCGATCGTGTGGATTCTGCTGTTCGGGCAGGTCTTCAAATCGATCGGCAGCATTCCGGGCTTCGGCTCGGACAGCTACATCACCTTCCTGACGCCGGGCGTGCTCATGATGACCGTGCTGTACTCCGGGGTCTGGGCCGGGACGGGATACATCGAGGACATCGACAATGGTGTGATGAATCAGCTGCTCACCGCGCCGATTTCGCGCAGCGCGGTGATCGCGGGCCAGCTCGCGGTCCAGCTGGTCATCGGCCTGGTCCAGTCCGGGCTGGTGCTCGGGATCGGATTCCTCGGCGGCGCACGGTATCCGGGCGGCCTCAGCGGAATAGTGCTGGCGCTCGGCGCGGCAACGGTATTGGCGACGATCTTCTGTGCCGGATCGGTGGCGATCGCCCTGACGGCGCGCAGTCAGATCGCCCTCATCGGCTTATCGCAGATGATCATCCTGCCCGCGACATTCCTGTCCTCCGGCATGATGTCGCCCAGCCTCATGCCCGGTTGGGTGCAAGGCATCTCGAAGTTCAACCCGGTGTCGTGGGCAGTGGATATCGGGCGCAGCGGACTCGCGGACCGGGTGGACGCCGGGTTCGTGGCCGCCCACCTCGGATATCTGACAGTCCTTGCGGCGCTGGTATTCTGGTGGGCCGTCTCGGCGTTCCGGGGCTACCAGCGCACGCAGTAGCGCTCAGGTGAGTACGAGAAGTTCGGTCGGCGAGGCGATTTCGACTCGCAGGCCGGACTTCTCCGCCACCCGAGCCAGACCATTGAGATCCGAGGGCTCGGTCCGCGACAGCACCAGCGCGCGGGCCAGCAGCCCCTTGTGATGCTTGTTGAAGTGACTCACCACGGTCCGCGAACCATCGGGTCGCTCGGTCAGCACGGTCGCGGTCACCGCGCCCGGAATCCGGCCGAGATTCTGATAGGTCCCCGAGCGCAGATCGACGATCAGCTGCCCGTCGGTCTCCGCGCGCAGCGCCTGCGGCAGCACCTGTTTCCACACCGATTGCAGTGTCGGCAGGCCGGGCAGCTTCGAACCGCCCGAGAGCCGGTAGGCCGGAATCGGATCGCCCGCGCGAATGACACCGAACAAGGCCGACCCGATCGCGAGCCGCGCATCCGCCTTGGCGCGCTGGGCCTTGGTGAACCCCGGCGCGTCCAGCGCGTCGTACAGCACCCCCGTATATCGATCCAGCGCCGCGCGGGTCGGCGAGGACCGCAGCGCCGCATTGCGCGCGATCTCCGCGTCAGCCCCCTTGCCGAGGCCGAGCGCGGACCGCGACGCGTCCGGGTTCGCGGCCAGCTTGGTCAACTCGGTGACCAGCTTGTCGCGCACCGCGGTGAGCTGCGGCATCGCGAGGGTATCGAGGTTCAGGGGACCGCCCGAGCCACCGTCGGACTTGGTTTCGGAAGGAGGCAGCAGCACCAGCACGAGGCAACACGGTAATGCCTTGTGAGCATCGTGTTCGCAGCGGCTAGTCTGTGGAGCCGTGATCACCCGCCTCTCACAACTGTTCCTGCGCACGCTGCGCGATGATCCCGCCGATGCCGAGGTGCCCAGCCACAAGCTGCTGGTTCGCGCCGGATACGTGCGCCGCATCGCCCCGGGCGTCTACTCGTGGCTGCCGCTCGGCCTGCGCACGCTGCGCAAGGTCGAGAACATCGTCCGGGAGGAAATGGACGCCATCGGCGCCCAGGAGATCTCGCTGCCGTCGCTGCTGCCGCGTGAACCGTACGAGGCCACCAATCGGTGGACCGAATACGGCGACACCCTCTTCCGGCTCAAGGACCGCAAGGGCGCCGACATGCTGCTCGGCCCCACCCACGAGGAGCTGTTCGCGCTCACCGTGAAGGGCGAATACAACTCGTACAAGGACCTGCCGGTCACGCTGTACCAGATCCAGAACAAGTACCGCGACGAAGGCCGTCCCCGCGCGGGCATCCTGCGCGGCCGCGAATTCATCATGAAGGACTCGTACTCCTTCGACCTCGACGACGACGGCCTGAAGAAGAGCTACAACGCCCACCGCGAGGCCTACCAGCGCATCTTCGACCGCCTCGGCGTCACCTACGTGATCGTGGCCGCTACCGCCGGCGCCATGGGCGGCTCGGCCTCCGAGGAATTCCTGGCCGACAGCCCCTCCGGCGAGGACACCTACGTGATCTGCCGCGAATCCGGTTATGCCGCAAACGTGGAGGCCGTGGTCACCGCGGCTCCGCCGGAGATCGCCCTCGAGGGTCTGGCCGAGGCCGTCGCGCACGAGACCCCGAACACCCCCACCATCGCGACCCTCGTCGACTGGGCCAATGGCGCGGGCGTCGCCGATGTCCTGGGCCGCCCGGTCACCGCCGCCGACACGTTGAAGAACGTGATGGTCAAGCTGCGCTACCCCGACGGCAAGACCGAGATCCTCGGCGTCGGCGTCCCCGGCGACCGTGAGGTCGACGAGAAGCGCCTCGGCGCCTCCGTCGAGCCCGCCGAGGTCGAGATGCTCGACGAGACCGACTTCAAGGCCAACCCCTTCCTGATCAAGGGCTACATTGGCCCGAAGGCGCTGCTGGCCAATGGCATTCGCTACCTGGTCGACCCGCGCGTGGTCTCCGGCACCGCCTGGATCACCGGCGCGGACGAGCCCGGCAAGCATTACGTCGGCCTGGTCGCCGGTCGTGACTTCACCGCCGACGGCACCATCGAGGCCGCCGAGGTCCGTGACGGCGATCCCTCGCCCGACGGCCGCGGCGTCCTGGAAGCCGCCCGCGGCATCGAGATCGGCCACATCTTCCAGCTCGGCCAGAAGTACACCGACGCCTTCCAGGTCGACGTGCTCGGCGAGAACGGCAAGCCGGTCCGCCTCACCATGGGCTCCTACGGCGTCGGCGTCTCCCGCATGGTCGCGGTGATCGCCGAGCAGATGCACGACGAGAAGGGTCTGCGCTGGCCCCAGGAAGTCGCCCCGTTCGACGTCCACGTGGTCATCGCCAACAAGGACGACGCGGCGCGCGCCGGCGCGGAAGAGGTTGTCGCCAAGCTCAACTCGCAGGGCCTCGAGGTTCTTTTCGATGACCGCACCGCCTCGCCGGGCGTCAAGTTCAAGGATGCCGAGCTGCTGGGCATGCCGCTGGTCGTCGTGATCGGCCGCGGCTGGGCCGAGGGTAAGGCCGAACTGCGTGACCGCTTCGCGGGCACCAGCGAGGAGATCCCCGCCGACGCGATCGTCGATGCGATCATTGCGAAGGTTCGCAGCTGATCCAGTTCCGACGAGAACGGGCCGCGCATCACACTGTGATGCGCGGCCCGTTCTCTGTTCGTCAGTTGTACGCCTTCGCGACGCCGTCGAGCAGATGCTCCAGGGTGTCGTAGTTCGGTGCGTCCACCACGTCGATCAGGTTCGGGATCACCGGAACCTGATGGTCGGCAGCGACCTTCGTGAACAGGCTCGCATCGCTCGGCCGGAAGCCGTGTTCGGCGGCCAGGCCTTGCAGTTCCGGGTCCGTGGACAGCAGCTTGCCGATGCGGTCGCCATTGTCGTTGAGCGGCACCACCGTGTGCTGCGACAGCACGGTGGGGGACGGGTACATGAGGACCGTGTCCGGCTTCAGCTGCCCGTGTGCGGCGGCATCCACGTACTGCGCCTCATAGATCCACACCATCGGCGTCGGACCCATACCGCCCGCGAGATACTCCTTGAACGGGCTGTCGCTGCTGCTCTCGGTGAACCCCTGCCGCGTGAACAGCCGCGAAATGCGGGACACCGCATAGTCTTCGGCCTTCTCGCCGCGCACGATCGTATTGTCATTGGCCACATACGCGGTCACCGCGAGGTACATGGCGGCCGAGTTGGAGGTGCGCGGGTCGGTGGTGGAGACCAGGACGTTCTTACGCACCGGGTAGGTGGTATTGCCCTCCAACTGATCCCACTGCACGCCCTTCTCCGCCAGCGCCAGGTACTTCTCCACATCGAAAGTGGTGGTGGCCCCGGGCTTCACGACCCCGGCCTGCGCGAGCAGATCGGCGATCGGCTTGAAGGTCGCGATGGCCATCGGCGAGGAGAACGGCGTGTACTTCCCGCTCACTCCGCGCTGCCGCTGAATCCGCTCGGCCGCGGCCGCACTCGATGGAAACGCGAAGTCATAGCGCCCCAAATCAACTGAGGTGGCGATCTGCCGCGACCCCGCCGGATCCACCTCGACCTTCACCCCATGCTTGGCGAGCGCCTCCGCCACCTTCGGATCCTCGAAGAACCCCAGCTTCTCCGACCCCACCACCCCGCGCACCGTGGTCAACTGCGCTGGGCCCGCCGTCACCGGTCCCGAATTCGATTCCCGCCCAGTCGTAGCCACCGCGATCACGACCACCAGCACGACCGCCGCGGCCACTCCGCCCAGCACCCGCTTATCGCGCGCCAGCGCCTTCAACCTGCTCGAGGTGTCGGGAAGGTTACCTTCTCCCGAATTCGAATTGTCCCCCAATGGAATTGCAGATGTCTTCTCGATATTCACGTGCCCGATATTGGAATTGGCAACTGCCGGAGCAAGTTCCCGACGCGCGATCCGCTCGACCAGAATAGGCACGAATTCCCGCACCTTATGCCCATCGAATCGCCGCCGAACCGCCCCCACCACGGCCTCGACCCGCTCCACCGTATGCGCCTCGCCATAGGCATCCACCAGGCGATTCGTCACATTCAGCAGCGCTTTTTCTTCCCGGGCAGTATCGACCGCCACAGTCTCTCCTAGACCTCACACCGAATTGGATTGCGCGGCAGAAAGATACGCAAAAAGCCGCGCCGACCCGACCCTACCGGCATCACCGATCAATTCCGACCGGAGCGGACGACTTCACACTCCCGCCCGAATTCAGTCGAGCATTCCGATGTCGAGATCGACAACAACCCCGAAATGATCACTCGCCCAGATATCTCCGGAAGGAGTATCGAACGCGAGCACGGCCGACCGCACCCGCGCATACGCCTTCGGATGCGCATACGGCGACCCGACCAGCACGTAATCGATCCGCCGTCGATGCCGCGGCTGCCGCACCAGATACTCGATGTCCTGTGCCGCATTGGGGTTTTCGTCACTCCACGTGTACCCGGGCCCGTCTCCGGCGATCTCCCACGCATCGTGATACTGCACACCCCGCCCCGCCAGCGACTGCCGCCCTGTCAGATACCGGAGCGAGGCAGCATCCGGCGCGGCATTGAAGTCTCCGGCGATCACCGTGGGCAGCGCGGTCCGATGCCGCGCATCAAGATCCGTGAGCGCCAGCACCTCCCGCTCCCGTTCCCCCTCCGCCTCCATCCGAAAAGCGGTAGTCGGCGCAAGAAACAACACCTCCCCGACCCCCGGAAGCTCGACGAGCGCGGCCAGTGTCTCCCAAGGCACATCCGGCGCCCCCACACCCCGCAGGTCAAGCGTCTCCACAATCCGATGCGGCCACCGGGTCGCAATCGCATTCCCCCCATACCGGTCAGCCCCCGGCGCCACACCGGCAGTCACCTCCGCCTGATGAGTCCCCCGCAACCCGGTCCCCGCCACCAACTCACCCAACTGCCCGCCCCCCGGCTCCCACAACACCTCCTGCAAGGCAACCAAATCCGGATCCAGCCTGCGCAACCCCGCATTGATCACGGCACCCCGCGCACCCGAATCCCCTTGGCTATTCCACACATTCAAGGTCACAACACGAAGATGCACCCAATCCGAATGCCCGCTCCCCGTACCGCCAAACCCGTCTCAGAACTCGAGTTCGGCCCAGGGAACGTGGATCGGGAACGGGTGGTCGAAGTCGATGCCTTTGTCGGCGGTGGTCCATTCGCCCGCCAGGAGATAGTTGGCAGGGTGTAGGGGCGCAATGCCATTCGGAAGGTGGCCGCCGATCCCCAGGCCGTATGCGCGAACGGCGCTGATGTGGCGTGGGTTTCGTCCGAGGACGACTTCCCAGTACCAGGGGATCCCTGCGGCGGCGTAGCGGGCTTTCCGTGCCTCCCCGCTGCGTGCGGTATTGACTGGAGACAGCACTTCGCCGACGAGTAGCAGGTCGGCCGCACGAAGATCCTGGTACTCCCGTTCGAGACACCTGTAGACGAGGAAATGAGGAGTCGCGAAGTCGGATTTGCCGTCAACTCCGAAGAACACGTTCGTCTCGGTCGAGGCACGCCAGCACGGTTCGGGATGAATCGACAGGTTCTGGCGAGCGCAGCGGCGCAGGACGGCCCAGAACTGTCCCGAGCAGTCCTGATGTTCCGCAGGGCCCCGTCGAACCCAAACGGGACGCCCCGCCCAAAGCTCGATCTCACCGGCGATCTCTTCGGGTAGGCGCTCGAGCTCCTCCCAGGTCATGGACTCCGGCAGCTGTGGTTGGTCGATATCGGGGATCGACATGCGGCAATGCTATCGGGGCTATGAATATCTTCCGGTGTTATCGGTCAGGGTTGGCCGGGGAAGGGGAGGGTGGCGGGGGTGGTGCCGAGGATGGATTGCCAAGTGGCTAGGCGGAGAGCGGAATCGGTGAGGGCGGTGATGGCGGTGCGGCGGATCTCGTCGGTGGTGGCCTGTTCGACCGCGGAGCGCCAGGCGATGGCGCAGTCACCTTCGACGGTGACCGCCAGCTTCGCGGCGGGGATGGGGTCGTTCACCGGGAAGGGGGTGGTGTAGGCGGCGGAGGGGGCGGGGACGATTCCGCCCGCGGCCGAGAGGGCGTCGGCGGTGGCGTCGCGGCGGGCGCGGTGGGCGGCGGCGTATTCGGAGACGAGCTTGGCGCGGTCCGTGTTCGCGTAGGCGGCGATGACACCGTAGGCGTAGACCGCGGCGTATTCGGCGCTCAACGCAGTGGTGAGCGCCTGCTGATCGGCGGTAGTCATGCGAGCAGAACCCCCGCGTGGGTGGCGCAGGCGGCGCTGATCGAGGCGAGCAGTCCGGCGCGGTAGTCGGAGAGGGTGGCGGAGAGGTCGGCGGCCGAGCGCTGGCCCTGGGTGAGGCGGGTGCGGAGGTCGGTGATCGACTGCGGGGCGGACGGGACGGTCGGGGTAACCGGCGGGGTGCGGCGGCTGGGGGTGGTGCCGTCACCGTAAACGCCGATCGCGCGGTCGATTTCGGTGCGCAGGGCATCGGCGTGCGCGGTGCGCTGGGTCGCGATGAGTTGCAGTGCGCCCGCGCGGTCGGGGGTGGTGGCGATGGCCGCGGTCGCGATGGCGGCATCGACGCGAGCCGACTCCTCCAGCGGCAGAAGCGGATCCGGGGCCGCGGTGTCCTCGGCCTCCGAGCATGCGCTCACCGCGCCGAGCGCGGCCACGGCTAGTACGCCGCCACCGGCCAACCGGAAGACGGCGCGACGGTCCACTGTTCGGTCCCGGAGGACCACGACACCGGCCGGATGGCCGCTCTGACTGCTGGGCACGGGTACATGGTGCCAGCCGTCGCGGGAGGCTTGCCGCGCCAGGGCCGTCGGATAGGCTGTGATCTCGATCGATATGCCACCGGTGCGGGCGCGTCGTCCCTGGACACGCCGCCGCGGCGCTCGGGTGGACCGGGCCGAACTCGAGAGCATCGGCTGGTCCTTTACACTCTTTCAGCGCGTTACGCTAGACCTTCGGTGCGGTATTTCGCCGACTTGTAGATCCAAGCCCCACCCGCATCGATACCGACAACTCAACCCGTCACAACTGAACCAGGAGCCGCCCCACATGCCGCTGCCGACCGAGGAAAGGGTGAGCCAGTTAGTAGCTGGGCTCGTCGAACGCCGAGGATTCGACCTCGAAGGCGTCGCCATTTCGGCTGCCGGTACAGCTCACACCCGGGTGGTGGTGACGGTCGACAGCGATGAGACCGCCTCTCTGGACGCCGTCGCGGAATTGAGTTCGCAGATTTCCGAGGCGCTCGACGAAGCCGGCGATTTCGGCGATACCCCGTACCTACTCGAGGTCACCAGTCCCGGCATCGACCGGCCCCTGATCGAGCTACGCCACTGGCGGCGCGCTCGCGGCCGCAAGGTGAAGGTCACGCTCCGCCCGGGCGTCGAATCTCCGGAGGAGAAGGGCAAGTCACGTTTCGAGGCCCGCGTGGGAGCCGCCACCGACACCGAGGTGGCGCTGGTCCTCGGCGGCAAGCGGAAGCCACACCGGGTGACGGTGCCGCTGGCCGATATCGAGTTCGCGGTGGTGCAGGTGGAGTTCTCGCCACCGGGAGCCGCCGAGCTCGAACTGGCAGGGGGAGTAGCGCCCGGCCGGCCCCAGCCGGGAGCTCAGGAGGGACCTGAAGTTACCGAAGAAGCCACAGAAGCAGATGCGGCAGAAGTTGCGTCCGATTCATCGACCGAAGGGATCGTGGAATGAACATCGAAATCGAAGCCTTGCGCGCGATTGTCGCCGACAAGGGGATCTCGATGGAGACCGTGATCTCCGCGATCGAATCCGCATTGCTCACCGCCTACCGGCATACCGAGGGCCACCAGCCCACCGCCCGCATCGACATCAACCAGAAGACCGGTGTCGTGCGCGTGATGGCCCGCGAGGTCGATCCGGACGGCAATGTCATCTCCGAGTGGGATGACACCCCGGAGGGTTTCGGCCGCATCGCCGCCACCACCGCCCGCCAGGTCGTGCTGCAGCGCCTGCGGGACGCCGAGAACGAGAAGTCCTTCGGCGAATTCGCCACCCACGAGGGCGAAATCGTCGGCGGCGTCGTGCAGCGCGATGCGCGCATGAACGCCCGCGGCACCATCGTGGTCCGCATCGGCAGTGAGGCGCACGGCTCGGAGGGCGTCATCCCGCCCGCCGAGCAGGTGCCCGGCGAAACCTACGAGCACGGCGACCGCATCAAGTGCTACGTGGTCGGCGTCTCCCGCGGCCCGCGCGGCCCGCAGATCACCCTCTCGCGCACGCACCCGAACCTGGTGCGCCGCCTGTTCGCGCTCGAGGTGCCCGAAATCGCCGACGGTTCGGTCGAAATCGTGGCCGTGGCCCGCGAGGCCGGACACCGCTCCAAGATCGCGGTCCGCTCCACCGTGCCCGGCGTGAACGCCAAGGGCGCGTGCATCGGCCCGATGGGTCAGCGCGTGCGCAATGTGATGAGCGAACTGGCCGGCGAGAAGATCGACATCATCGACTACGCCGAGGATTCGGCGACCTTCGTCGGGAATGCACTCTCGCCCTCGAAAGTTGTATCCGTCACCATCGTGGACCCCGAGGCGCGTGCCGCACGGGTCGTGGTGCCGGACTTCCAGCTGTCGCTCGCCATCGGCAAGGAGGGCCAGAATGCCCGCCTCGCAGCCCGTCTCACGGGCTGGCGAATCGACATTCGCAGTGATGCGGCCCCTGATGTGACCGGAGCGGCTCGGACCGAGGCGCACCGGAGCTGATCTTGCCGGAGTCGTCCGGCCGGTCATCAAAAGATTTGTGAAACAGACCCCTCGGATGACAGGTTGATAACTTCCAAGGGGTACGGATGCGGAGATCGGGACGTGGCAGCGGTAGAGTGGACGCAGGCTCAGTGCGAGTCTCCGGCTTCTCTGCGCGCTGCTCGGGTGAAAACAAGATCAGCACCCGTGCGGACCTGCATAGGATGTCGTAAGCAAGCACTGGCCGCCGATCTGTTGCGAGTCGTGGCACAAGCTTCTGCCGAAGGGCAGGAACTTGCGGTCATTCCCGATCCGCAGCGCAGACTGCCCGGAAGGGGTGCGTCGTTGCACCCCCTTTCTTCTTGTCTGAGCAACGCAGTGAAGCGCCGAGCATTCGGCAGAGCACTACGAGTGTCCGGACATCTGGATATCTCAGCCCTGGAGCATTACGTAGAGAACAGGCACGAGCACTCATGAGCACACCGTGAAGTCCCAGCGATGATCGACCATCGAAATTAGTCGAGGTCGTGCGGGCGCCCAGTCGTAAGACGGGCTGCCGCGCTCGACCTCTTAGTGAGGAGAGCAGTGGCAGGCAAGGCCCGCGTACACGAGTTGGCGAAAGAACTCGGTGTTACGAGCAAGGAACTACTCGCAAGGCTCAAGGAGCAGGGCGAGTTCGTGAAGTCGGCGTCCTCGACGGTGGAAGCACCCGTCGCGCGTCGTCTTCGGGAGTCCTTCGCGTCGAAGAGCTCCCCGGCGAACGGCAATAAGCCGGCCGCCGCTTCCGGTCAGAGCAGCCAGGGCCCGCGCCCGGCAGCGAAGCCGACCTCCGGTGCCACCACAGGCCCGCGTCCCGGCGCTCCGCGTCCGGCCGCTCCGGCCCCCGCGGCACCGGCCCCCAAGCCGGTTACCCCGGCCGTGTCGGAGCAGCCCGCTGCCCCGGCTCCGGCCGCCGCCGCAGAAGCTCCGGCCGTGCGTCCGGGACCGGCCGTGAAGCCGGGCCCCGCGCCCACCCCGAAGCCCCCCGTGCGCCCCGAAACCCCTGCTCCCGCAGCGGCTTCCGAGGCTCCGGCGGCTCCCGAGCAGCGTCCCGCCGCTCAGGCTCCGCGTCCTGCCCAGCAGGCCGGTGGCGCTCCGGCGCCGCGTCCGGGTGGCCCGAAGCCGGGTCCGAAGGCCCCGCGCGTCGGCAATAACCCCTTCTCTTCCGCGCCCGAGCGTCCCGCTCCGCGTCCGGCCGCCCGTCCGGGTGGACCGGGCCAGGCTCCGGGTCAGGGTGGCCCGCGTCCGGGTCCGGCTCAGGGCGGTGCTCGTCCGGGCCAGGGCCAGGGCCAGGGTGCCCCGCGTCCGGGTCAGGGTGGTCCGCGTCCGGCTCCGGGGCAGGGCGGTCCCCGTCCGGCTCCGGGTCAGGGTGGACCTCGTCCCGCAGCAGGCCAGGGCGGTCCCCGTCCCGGTGGCCCGCGTCCGAGCCCCGGCTCCATGCCTCCTCGTCCTAACCCGGGTGCCATGCCCGCTCGCGCTCAGCGTCCGGCCGGTCCGGGTGGCGCAGGCCGTCCGGCTCGTCCGGGTGGTCCGGGCGGTGCGGGTGCCGGTCGTCCCGGTGGCGGCGGCGGTGGCGGCGGCTACCGCGGTGGCGGCGCTCCGGGTGCCGGTGGCGGCGCTCCGGGTGCCGGTGCGGGTGCAGGTGCTCCCGGTGGTTTCCGCGGTCGCCCGGGTGGCGGCGGCGGTGGCCGTCCCGGTTCCGGTGGCGGTCGCGGCGGTGCCGCGGGTGCGTTCGGACGTCCGGGTGGCGCTCCCCGTAAGGGTCGTAAGTCGAAGCGGGCGAAGCGCGCCGAGTACGAGAACCAGCAGGCGCCCATCGCCGGTGGCGTGCGGCTGCCGCGCGGCAACGGCGAGGTCGTTCGCCTCGCTCGTGGCGCGTCGCTGTCCGACTTCGCCGAGAAGATCGGCGCCAACCCGGCTTCGCTGGTGCAGGCGTTGTTCAACCTCGGCGAGATGGTCACCGCTACCCAGTCGGTGAACGAGGAGACCCTCGAGCTGCTGGGTTCGGAGATGAACTACATCGTGCATGTGGTCTCTCCGGAGGACGAGGACCGCGAGCTGCTCGCCAACTTCGACCTCACCTACGGCGAGGACGAGGGCGACGAGGACGATCTGCAGTTCCGTCCGCCGGTCGTGACCGTCATGGGTCACGTCGACCACGGTAAGACCCGACTGCTGGACACCATCCGTAAGGCGAACGTCCGTGAGGGCGAAGCCGGCGGTATCACCCAGCACATCGGCGCTTACCAGGTGCTGACGCACGTCAACGAGCTCGATCGCCTGATCACCTTCATCGATACCCCGGGTCACGAGGCGTTCACCGCCATGCGTGCCCGTGGTGCCAAGGCCACCGATATCGCGATCCTCGTGGTCGCGGCCGACGACGGCGTCATGCCGCAGACGGTGGAGGCCATCAACCACGCGCAGGCCGCTGATGTGCCGATCGTGGTGGCGATCAACAAGATCGATAAGGAAGGCGCGAATCCGCAGAAGATTCGCCAGCAGCTGACCGAATACGGTCTGGTCGCCGAGGAGTACGGCGGCGAGACCATGTTCGTCGACATCTCGGCCAAGCAGGGCACCAATATCGAGTCCCTGCTCGAGGCTGTCGTGCTGACCGCGGACGCCACCCTGGATCTGCGGGCGAACCCGGACATGGACGCGCAGGGTGTGGCCATCGAGGCCCACCTGGACCGCGGTCGTGGCCCGGTCGCCACCGTGCTGATCCAGCGCGGCACCCTGCGGGTCGGCGACTCGATCGTCGCCGGCGATGCCTACGGTCGCGTCCGCCGCATGGTGGACGAGCACGGCGAAGACGTCATCGCGGCGCTGCCTTCGCGTCCGGTGCAGGTCATCGGTTTCACCTCGGTACCGGGTGCAGGCGACAACCTGCTCGTGGTCGAGGAAGACCGCATCGCTCGCCAGATCGCGGACCGTCGTAATGCGCGTAAGCGCAATGCGCTGGCCGCACGCAGCCGCAAGCGGATCTCCCTGGAAGATCTGGATGCCGCTCTGAAGGAGACTTCGGAGCTGAACCTGATCCTCAAGGGCGACAACTCCGGTACGGTCGAAGCCCTCGAAGAGGCCCTGCTGGGCATCGATGTGGGCGAGGAGGTGCGCCTGCGCGTCATCGACCGTGGTGTCGGTGGCGTCACCGAGACCAACGTCAACCTGGCGTCGGCCTCCAACGCGATCATCATCGGCTTCAACGTCCGTGCCGAAGGCAAGGCGACCGAGCTGGCGAACCGCGAAGGCGTGGACATCCGCTACTACTCGGTCATCTACCAGGCGATCGACGAGATCGAGAAGGCCCTCAAGGGTCTGCTCAAGCCCATCTACGAAGAGGTCGAGCTGGGCCGGGCGGAAATCCGCGCGATCTTCCGCTCCTCCAAGGTCGGCAATATCGCCGGTTGCTGGGTGACCTCGGGTTCGGTCAAGCGCAACGCCAAGGCGCGCCTGATCCGCGACAATGTCGTGGTCGCCGAGACCGTCACCATCGCCTCCCTGCGTCGCGAGAAGGATGACGCGACCGAGGTCCGCGAGGGTTACGAGTGTGGTATCACGTTGACCTTCAACGACATTCGTGAAGGCGACATCATCGAGGCCTACGAGCTCCGCGAAAAGCCGCGCGACTAGGTTGCA
Source organism: Nocardia sp. NPDC051030 (assembly GCF_040683015.1). Classification (NCBI taxonomy): domain Bacteria; kingdom Bacillati; phylum Actinomycetota; class Actinomycetes; order Mycobacteriales; family Nocardiaceae; genus Nocardia; species Nocardia sp. NPDC051030. The sequence continues at coordinate 421,012 of NZ_JBFBCD010000002.1, forward strand.
GTACACAGTCCTGCCGGGTCCCTCGTGGGCCCGGCAGGACTGTGCCCCTTCCCTTTCCGGGTAACCGACGCGCATTTCCCGGGGCGCGTTCATATGACTGAAAAACTGTTTTTCGGAGCGCTCGAGTTCGATATCTTGCTCGGTGATGTGCAATCACTGAAGGAGAAGCGCTCCGTCATCCGCCCGATCATCGCGGACCTGAAGAGGTTCGACGTGAGTGTGACCGAGGGCGGGGAACATGACCGATATCGGCGTACGTTGCTCGGTGTGGCAATGGTGAGTTACGGCATGAATCACCTGACCGAGGTGCTGGACAAGTGCGAACGGCACGTCGCGAACCGTCCGGAGTTAGAGTTGCTAGCGGTACGCCGCCGCGTCTTCGGACCCGAAGACTGAAAGACGAGTTAGGAGGGCACGGCCATGGTTGATCAAGCCAGGGCACGCCGACTCGCGAAGCGGATTTCTACGATCGTGGCTACCGCCATCGATAGCGAGATCAAGGATCCGCGGCTGCGTTTCGTGACCGTCACCGATACCAAGGTCGGCGGAGATCTACGCGAGGCCACCGTCTACTACACGGTGATGGGTGAAACCCTCGACACCGAACCCGACTACGCCGAAGCGGCGGCCGGACTGGAGAAGGCCAAGGGCATTCTCCGCTCCAAGGTCGGCGCCGGCACCGGGGTGAAGTTCACCCCGAGCCTGTCGTTCGTGCTCGATACCGTGCCGGACGCGGCCAAGCAGATGGAAGAACTGCTGGCCCGTGCGCGCGAGGTGGATGAGCGGGTGGCTCAGGTGGCCGTCAATGCCACCTACGCCGGTGAGGCCGACCCGTACAAGGCCGACGACGAAGACGAAGACTGATCTTCGTTCGCGGCAGCCGGGGGAGGAGACGCGCCGGTGAGTGAACCGTTCGATCTGACCGCGGCGGTGTCGGTGCTCGACACCGCACGGTCGGTGACGGTGCTCTGCCATGTGCAGCCCGATGCCGACACGATCGGCAGTGGGCTGGCCTTGGCCCAGGTGCTGCATCGGCGCGGGGTTCCCGTGCGTGTTTCCTTCGCCGAACCTTCCGAGTTGCCCGCCTCCATGCGGTCGCTTCCGGGGACCCAGTTTCTGGTTCCGCCGGGCGAGGTTCCGCGTGAAGTCGATGTGCTGGTGGCCGTGGACTGCGGCAGCGCGGGGCGGCTCGGTTCCTTGCGGGATCGGCTGGACGGGGCTCGGGTGAGCCTCGTACTCGACCATCATCGATCCAATACCCGATTCGGCGATGTGAATGTCATCGACGAGGCCGCGGAATCGACCGCGGGGTTGATCGCGCGCGTTCTCGATGCGTGGGGTGAGCCCATCGATCGTGCTGTGGCGCATTGTCTTTACGCCGGATTGGTCACGGACACAGGGTCTTTCAAGTGGCCGCGGCCCGGCTCGCATGCGCTTGCCGAGCGGCTGATCGCTACCGGTATCGATCCCGCGAGCATTACTCGCACGCTCATGGACACCCATCCCTTCGGCTGGCTGCCGATGTTGTCTCGGGTGTTGGCGTCGGCGCAGTTGGATCGCGAGGCCGCCGACGGTGCGGGGCTCGTCTATGTTTTCGTCCGGCGTGAGGACACCGCCGGGGTCCGCTCCGAGGAGGTCGAAAGCATTATCGACCTGGTGCGGACCACCTCCGAGGCGCAGGTCGCCGCGGTGTTCAAGGAATCCCGCAGCGAGCCCGAGCAGTGGACCGTTTCGCTGCGTTCTCACGATTGTGCCGATGGCACACCGGGAGTCGATGTCGCCAAGGTCGCGACCGCTCTCGGCGGGGGCGGACACCGTTATGCCGCAGGCTATTCCACCGGCGGCACTCCGGAGGACCTGATCGCCGGGCTGCTGCGCGAGCTGAACGCGTACTGAATACCTGGCGGATCGGCTGACCTCAGCGCGGCGTATTGCCGAGTGACTGGATCGCGTTCACGAGCTGCCCGCCGACATCGAGCATTAGCCGGAAGACATCCACTGGGACGGGTTTTCCGTTGCACCACAGGATATTGCAGCTGGTCGAGGCGAAAGGCCCGACGCCGAGCAGGATTTCGGCGGCGGTGACCGGATCGAGCACCTTCCCGATGTCATCGAGGCTTTCGATCGGCAGGCCGGGGTTCTGCAGCGTGTACGGATTCACGTAGGGCTCCGCGGGCATATCGGTGACCGCCGCGGTGATCCGGTGGTAGAGCTCCTTGGTATCCGGATTCCCGCTGCCGGTGAGCAGGGCGATCGGATTGCTGAGGTCCACTCGCAGCGGGATTCCCATGCGGACGATCACCATGTCGCGGCTGGGCACGATGGTGATGAATTGCCCGAGCGCCCCCTCGAAGGAGTACATGTCGCGCGGGGAGCCCGGGAATTGCGGGTGGTTGTAGCTGGAGGCGCGCGGGACTTCGGTGCCCTTGTAGGTGTCACCGGAGTTGAGCCAGGTCAGCAGGCCGTAGCCGGGGTTGGCGTCGGTGCCGGTGCGGGCCTGCCCGATGTAGTCCGCATCGATGAGTTGCTGGTTGTCCCAGCGTCCTTCGTGCAGCATGAGCTGACCCAGTCGAGCCATGTCGGAGGGGCGCATGGCGAGTCCGCCATTGACGGCGGTATTGCCGCTGCGGTCGCGCAGCCAGATCCAATTCCCGCGGTCGATACCGATCGGCTGCATCACCTCGCGCTGTGCGAAGCCCTGAAAGTCGGTGCCCGTGGTGGTTTCGACAATCTTGACCAGCAGTTCGATCACGTTCTGCGCGTACTGGAAGGTGGTGCCCGGTGCGTAGTCCGCGGGCGAGGCGAGCGACTGGAGCGCTGAATCTGTGTACAGGCCAGCGAGATCGGCGGTCCAACTGAAGTGCAGGCCCGTCGTCTGGTTGAGCACTTGGCGCACGGTCAGCTGGGCGTGGGCCGGATCGGCCTGCGGGAAGAACTTCACGAGCGGATCGTCGAGCCCGAAATATCCCATTGTGATGGCCCGTCCCACCACGACCGAGGTCACTCCCTTGGTGGCGCTGGCCAGCGGGAGCGGCACATTGCCGGTGGGCGTGCGATCGCCGACGAGGCAGCCGTGCCGATAGATCTGGACCGCCACGCCACCGGCGCTCGCACCGAAGTCGAGTGCATTGTTCACCGCGGCCGGATCCATCCCGACGTCGGCGGGACCGCGCCGATCGAACAGCTGCCCGGCCGCCGGATCGGTGCATCCGTTCTCGGGCGTCGGGTCGGCGATGGCCGCCGGGGAGGTGAACGGAAGCAGCACCAGGGTGGTGGCGGTCAGGGCGGTCGCCCATGCGCTGCGGCGGCGAATCGACATCGATCAACGGCTCCTCGGCAAAACTGAGTGAAACCTACTGGTCTCAGATAGCAGATCTAAGCAGATAGTGCCGCGCGACACAATCGCGCTCATATGTGACACAGGTAGACGACTCGGGGCTATCTAGGTATGTTGTGAGCCCAGCCAGTTTCAGAATGTGCGCCTGGACCATTTCTTCCGTGGTCTCGGTCTGCCTGTTACGTGGGGTATGGGCTGGCCGAGACCGCGGGAGCCATCGCGGCGAACGCGATGGCTGATAGGTGGGTCGGTTTATCGGCTCTGATCCGCCGGAATGATGAAGGTCTCCGCCATGGGGGCCAGGATGTCGACCAGTCTGCCGATCGGTGGGCGCGGATCGGTCAAGAGCCATTCGTGCACCAAGCCATTGGTGGCACCGATGAGTGCGCTGATGGCCAGGTCCGCGGTGGATCGCATCTGGGAGTCGGGGCCGCCGATCGTCTTCAGCATGAGCTGCAGCATTGATCCCCAGCGCAGCCGCCGTTCGCGGCGATACTGCTCGAGCTTGTCGCTGATCCCGACGACCTCGACGAATGCGACCTTGGCGCGGTGCGGATCGGCGCCGAAGTATCCGAGGTGCGCGGAGACGAGTGCGGCGATGGCCTCGTGGATGTCCGGGTTCGGTCCCAGTGCGGCCATTTTGGCGGTGACCGCCTCGGCGGCGCCGTCCTGGATGAAGTCGTAGACCGCGAAGAGCAGGACCTCGCGGGAATCGAAGCTCTCGTAGAACTGGCGCTTGGACAGTTTGGCGGCCGCGCACAGATCGGCCAGCGAGCTATTCGCGTACCCGTGTTCGGCGAAGAGTGCGATCGCGGCGTCGATGAATCGCTGCCGACGTTCGGCCAGACGGTCGGTCACCGCTCGGCCACCGTATTGCCGTCCGGCCATTGTCGTCATGTGGTTCACCGTATCCGACTGTGCCGGAAGCATTGTGCGGCCAGGCGGTCTCGACTGCGTTTGCATGCCGCCTGAACAGCTGTTATCCGGTTTTGCTATCCGGCGAACCTCTGGCAAACTCCGCTTGGCAATTGTTCTTGTTCAGGAGTTTTTGATCGGAAGTTCGAGGCACCACCATGCACGTTTCGCGTATCGCGAGCATTCTCGTGGCCACGGCCGCAATCATCGGAGTAGCGGCGGGCCCGGCGGCCGCGGTCAACCCGCAGCAGCCCACAGTCGCCACAGCAACGGTCGACAATGCCGAGCTGGCCGAGCTGATCCGCCTCTCGGATCCCGCCACGCTCACCGATCTGCACGAAGGTCAGCAGCGCATGGAGCGCATCGCCGACATCTTCGCGGCCAAGAAGGACCGGCGAGGGATCTTCGCGATCTTCTATCGCAATATCCTGCGCGACGCGAACCCGCTGCTGGATGCGGGCCGCTTCGATGATCCGCAGTGGGCGCGCGCCGTGAGCGCCGAGTTCTTCCACCGGTATTTGGAGAACCTGCACGGGAACCTGACCGGTGGCACGGTCACCCCGACCTGGCAGCGCTACTACGCGATGGCTGCCGACCCGTCCCGCTCGGCCGGTCGAGTCGCCGCAGCGGGCCTGGACGCGCACCTGCTCATCGACTTCCCTCAGGCCATTGCCGCGACGGACACCGGCATCGACCACACCAGGGACTTCCTTGCCATCGGCGATTCCCTGATCAACACCACCAGCCACATCACCGACGAACTCCAGTCGGTCTACGGTGCGAATCTGGCGGGCTTCTTCCACCTGTACTTCCTCGGCAAGGGCGCGGATCTGATTATCGGCCAGGGCAATACGAGCTACGTCATGTTCCAGAGCGTGCGCGGCACGGCCCTCGCCTCCGGCATCGCCATGCAGGAGCCGGTTACCCGCCAGCCCGCCGAGATCGGCATGCACGAGCTCTACAACACGGCCGAGACCGTGTTCAACGGCTTGGAAGCCCTCAACCTGATCTGAGTCAGTCGAGGCCGAAAACGGTTACGCCCTTTCCGGATTCGACCCGGTAGCCGAAGGTGATGGTGGTCTGAGCCTGTGGCTCGAGGTTTGTTTTCCAGGTGAGGACGCCGAGTTCGTCGCGGTCGGCGGGCTCGGGTTTGGCGGCTGTTTCCTTGACGGTGATCGACGCGTCGCGGGAGACCGGGAGGCGGTCGAGGACGGTCACCGTGGCGGGGCGGGTGCCGTGGTTGGCGACCGTGATCGTGTACTCCACCTCGGTGCGGCGGGTCGAGCCGAGCGTGGCCTTGGTCGCGTTGCGGCGCACCAACTCTCGTTCGATGCGAATGCGGTCGTCGACGCCTAGGGCGAGTTCGCGTTCCTCGCCGGGGACCCAGGTTTCGAGGTCGGTGGCTCCGACGTACTCGGACTCGTGGAACAGGGCTGCGCGGCCGGGTGGGAGGGTGTGGTCGGAGGAGTTGCGGACGGTCGCGCGCAGGACTGCCTCCAGAGATTGGACCGGGGCGGTCACGTGATCCAGCTCCGCTTCGAGATCGAGAGCCGTGATCACGGTGCGGTGGGCCGTGCCATCGGACGGGACCGCGACGGTGCGTTGCGGCGTGTAAGTCGCTGCGGTGACACCGTATTCGACGGTGGCGACCGATTCGCGCACCGGAGCAGGAGGCGCCGGCATCGCCGAGCCTGGTGCGGCGCCGAGCATCATCGGCGCAGCGCCATCCATCTCCTCCGATGCGGAGAAGGCCCGATCCACGCCGCGACGGGAACGGGACCTGGTCAGTGCCGCGGCACCGATGAACCACGGATTCAACTCGGGGACATCGAGCGCTTGCGCCGGGCGAGCGGTCGACAGCTGCAACCGGCATTCCGGCCAGTCCTCACCCGTGCTCTGCCGCACGAGCCCGAACCAGCGCAGCGTGAGTCCCGCATCGGCAAGGCGCAGATCGTAACTGCTGCTCCAGCTTGCGCCCGGCACCACGTAGGAGATCTCCAGATCGACGGTCACCGGCTGAACCGCCTCCACGGTGATCACCGCGACTTGCGTATCGCTGCGGTTCTTGCCACGCAGGTCCGACAGTCGCCGCTCCAGTGCGCGCTGCTCACGAATGAGCTCCTGCCGCACCCGTTCCCGCTCCCGCCGCGCCGAATGAATCGACCCATACTGCGCCTCGAGACTGTCGGCGAACTCGATCACCCGCTCTTGATCGGCCTTCGCCAACCGCTCCGCCGACTGCTGCGCCAGCCGCTTCAAAAACGCGACCCGAGCCTCCGCCCCCCGGTCGGCATCGGCAAGCTCGGTCATCGCCCCCTCGATCTCCCGCATTCGCTCCAGCACCCCCGCCACCTGCTCATCGGTGGCCGCCGGCTGCCGCTCGGTCACAAGATCCACCCCAAGCACAGTCACCTCCCCCTGCCCGGCAACCCGAATCGAATCGTGCAACAGCCCCAAAGGCAGCGGCGCAACCCGTATCCGATGCTCACCCGCCACCAAATTCGCCTTACCGGACCGTGTAACCCGCGCCCGATCCGGATAGACCGTGGCCGCAGTAATGGCAGTTTCAAGAGAGGTCATCACTACAGCCTGCCTCGAGTGTCAACGAGATATGCCGAAGCCGATCAGCTCGGCACTCTGTTCTTCGCCGCAGACCACGAGAACTGCTCCGGGCGCGACGAGAGCCCCTGGTGACGAGCATTTCGCGTCGTCGCGTTGGAGCGGGTGGGTCAGCGTCGGACTGCCGTCGGTGCGACTCCACGCTCGTATCTCACGTCGGTACGAGCCGTCGTCGGGGAAGTAGAACGCCGCTTCGACAATCTCTGAGGTCAGGAAGATTCTGCTGCCGTTGTCGCCCCGCATTCCGGGTAGTGCGTACTTCACCGCGCCGTTATCGGAGTCGAGCACGCTGAAATGCCAGGCGGGCTTCGGATCTCGAACGGAGTCTTGAACCACCACGTCCGGTCCGTCCGGGTCGGCGGCAAGCGGAATGTGCTCTCGGTCGCTGATGGTGACAGCGGTGGTGAGTTTCTCCGGGGTTCCGACGACGATTCGGTTTCGGTACGACCATTCGATCGCGACGGTGTTCGAATACCGTCGGATGTGGGAGTACAGCTCATGGGTCATATCCGATGTCCGCTCGAGTTCACGGGAACCGACCACGACACCGGTCTGGAGGTCCAGAGCGATCGCGGTGAGCCAGGATTCGGTCTGGTTGCGGCACTCCAGGGTTCGGTAGATTGCTGTCGCGGTGACGACGAAGTTGTTCCTACTGCCCCGGCATTCGGGTCCAGACGTATCTGCCGACCACTTCCGGGACCCGGTGCGAGGGTCGTATCCGAGTACGCGATCGTGGCTTGCGAGTGTCAGAAGACCCGGAGCGGACCGGTAACCGTTTCCCTCGACATTCCACTTCAGCTCCGGGTCTTGTAGATCCCGGATGAAATCCGAGTTCTGCCAGAGGATCTCGCCTGTCGAAGCGTCGAAAGCGATCCAGCCCAGCTGGTTCCACTTGGCCAGGACGATATTTCCACCGTCCAGCGACTGGAGAGAATCACCGACATAGCTGACGCCGTCTTGCTGATCGGGCTCGGTGTTCTTGCGCAAATAGTGCCAGCGCTGTGCCCCGGTCGTCCCGTCGTAGGCGGTCAGGCCTGCCGTCGACGCCATGACGAACCCGGCACCCGCCGCCACCAAGTCGGTGGAGCATCGGCTATTGCTGCCGCAAGCCAACGATATCGGCACCCGATAGCGTTCGGAACCGAGCCGATCCGGCGCCGTGGGAGCTTCGACACGGGAAGCTGTCACGTGATCGACGTTCCGTCGATCGTCGCCCGCTCGCACCGCGACGACTCCGACCGTCACCGATACCAGCAGGCCGGCCACGGCAGAGATAGCCACGGCTCGCCGCGACAGGCTACGAATACGGTCGGGCCGCAAGAGGATTCCGATGACCAGAATCGTTCCGGCCACCACCAGCGCAGCGGCGGCCAGCGCTGTGGGTAACTGCGCGAACAGCGGGGCCTCGCGCTGGAGCCGGTGGTAAGACTCGGTCACCGGGTACTTGATCGCCATGATCGACAACACGAGCAGCGTGGCCGACACGGCACTCACCACGTAAACGGTCAGGTCTCCGTACGAGTCCCAGTTCCTGTCGATCCTCACAATGAGGATCACCAGCGCGATCAACATTGCTATGCCGACACACACCGATGCGGTCGCGAAATACCCGGGCACAGCCGAGGCATTCCAGCCAGGCTCCGACCTGAACCAGCGCTCGCCTCGGATCCATATCTCGTCCAGCGGCCAGGTCGACGCGAAGAAGCGGCTGTAGACGGCGAGTGCGGTGCCGCCGACGAGCAAGCCGGAGCCGAGCGCGCCGAGGATGGCCCAGATGCGGGTGAGTCGCATGGCTCGCAGCCTAGCTAGATCAACTCGCTACGCCGGTGACCTCGTTCAAGATCAGGGAGCTGTAGTGGCGGGAATTCGGACATTTTTCCGCCACCAGTGCTCCCTCACCCGCTCCGGCACCGGCCCTCGAGTTGTTGAGCGGCGGAAGACGCGGGACGCCAACCGTTCCGACGGAATTGGTGCAGTCATCTGCGATTAGTTCGATCGACTGGCCGCAGACTGTGGCGGGTAAGCCGGTGTCACGCCCATCGAGACCAGTCGTGGTCAGTGGTGGGTGTCGGCGGCGTGCTCGGCGTCGCGGGCTGCGAAAACCTCTCGGGCAGCGGCGATTCCGTTCAGGGCGGCTGGGAAGCCTGCGTAGACGGCCATTTGGGTGATCGCTTCGATTGCTTGTTCGCGGGTGCCGCCGACGTTGAGTAGGCCGTGTAGGTGCACTCGTAGTTGCGGGGCGGCGGTGCCCATGGCGGTGGTGGCTGCGACTGTGGCGAGCTCGCGGGTCTGAAGGTCCAGCCCGGGGCGGGAATAGACGTCGGCGAAGGCGAATTCGATGAGGTACCGGGCCAGGTCGGGGGCGATGCCTTCGAGTGCGGCGACGACTTGCTCGCCTGCTTCGCCGTCGATCCGGGCGATACCTTCCAGGCCACGCTCGTAGCGTTGACGGGCGGTCTCCTCACCGGCGGGGCCGATGGTGATGATCGGGTCGGCCACGTCGGGGCGATCGGCGAAGGCGGCCTTGGCAACTGCCATGCCATTGAGGGCGGCCGGGACTCCGGCGTAGACGGTGATGTGGATGATCGTCTCGACGATCTCGGCGGGGGTGACGCCGACATTGAGGGCACCGTCGATGTGGAAGCGCAACTGCGGGGCCGCGGTGCCCATGGCCGTGAGGGCGGCGACATTGATGAGCTGTCGTTGGCGCAGCGTCAGGCCGGGGCGGGCGTAGATGTCGCCGTAGCCGAATTCGACAGTCAGGCGGGCCAGGTCCGGTGCGAGTTCGGCGATGGGGTCGAGCGCCGCGGTGGACGCGTTGCCACCGACGGTGGCCAGCAGCGCCAGGCCGCGCTGGTAGCGATCGTCGATGGCGGTGATGTCGGTGGACAGGACGGAACTGGTCATGATGCGGGCTTCTTTCTGGCTGTGAGCTGCGGCGAAGCGAACGAGACAATTCGTCTCGTCTCCTCAAGCTAGCCTGCCGATCGGACCACGTCAAGACGAGACGAATTGTCTCGTTCGGGGTAGGCTTTCGCCCCGTGGCCAACACACCGAACCCTCAGCTGCGGAACCCGCGCTCGCACCGCGCGATCCTCGATGCCGCCTACGAGCTATCGGTGCGCAGCGGATACGCGAAACTCACCGTCGACACCATCGCCGCCGCGGCCGGAGTCGGCAAACAGACCATCTACCGCTGGTGGCCGTCGAAGGCGGCGGTCGCTCTGGACGCGGTCAACGAAAGGATGAACCCCGCCACCGATTTCCCCGACACCGGCGATATCGTCGCCGATCTGCAAACCCAGATCGCCAGTCTCACCAAGGCTCTCACCGGCGACATCGGCGCGATCTACCGCGGCGTGATCGCCGAAGCCCAGACCGACCCCCGCATCGCCGCCGCCGTCCGCGACACCATTGTCGAACCCCGCATCACCGCGTGTCGCCAGCGCCTGGACCACGCCATCGCCCTGGGACAGATCCGCGACGACATCCCCACCCGCGCCATGGTCGAAATGCTGTACGGGCCAGTCTATTACCGCTACCTGCTCGGCGCCCCCGACGACGAGGTACGCGCCAGCGCCGAGCTGGTCGGCTACATCCTCGAAGGCCTACGACCGGCCTGCGCGTGAACAGTCATTCGCCGCCTGATGCGGCGCGGTACGCCAGACTTCGCCGACCGGCCCGCATCCCGCTGATCGCCGAGATGATGATCAGCGCCACGAAGGACACGGCGATCGCAGCCACCGAGACGATGGCGCTGGTGAGGCGGAAGGGCTCCACCGATTGCCTGCGAACCCGTGAGCGGCCCGAGAACACCGAGCCAGGACCATAACAACCAGCGACGCACCACAGATCTCCTTGATCGGCAATCTCACCGGCGCGCAACAGGTTCCGTGGGGTGAGTGCCGTCGGTCCGTGCGGGGGTGCGGCGCAGCAACAACATCGCGGCGAGCACGAGGAACCACACCATCCCCAAATACCGGCCCAGGGGAATGAACAGGGTGGCCGGCTCGAACAGCAGCGACAGCATCGATGCCAGCGAGAATGCCGCGACGAGGAGCCCGAACCAGTTCAGCCAGGCGGGCAGGGCACGAGCACTGCGGGCGGCGGTGGCGATGGCGCCGACGAGGAGTCCGGTCGTCGCGACCTGCGGGGCGGCGCCGGTGATGAAGACCATGTCCAGCACGGCCCGGTAGGTGTGCAGGTCGTCGGCGACGCTGGGTCGGTAAAGGACCCATTGCAGGGAGGACGACAGCAACAACAACCCGGCGGCGACCGTGCCTGCGGCTCGAATCAGATCGGGTGCCAGGCCGTGTGGAACCTGTTGGCGCGCATACTCTGCCGCGTACGGCACGAAGATCAACAACGCGATCGCCGCGATCCCCTGGCAGAAGGCTCCGACCGCGATCAGGTCATGGCTTGTCTCGGCCAAGTAGCGCGCGACGACCTCGTCGGAGGAATACGGCGTGATGATCGGGCCATTGTGCTGCTGCCCCACAATCGCGGGCGCGAACTGGGACACGATGAAAAAAAGTACGTAGCAGGTTCCGGCGAACGCGGCGATCCGCGGACGCCGCAACTCCGATACGAGACCTGTAGTCGACATAGATGGTTTCCTCCACCAATTGCGCTGGGTTCCTTACGAACTCAGCCTGCGTGGGCATGCCACCGGCACACATCCGCCGAGAAGCGACAGTGGACGTACGCCTCGAGACGTATGCGGCGTGGCAGACATCTGCGCAGGGGAGCTGGATCAAGATCAGGGAGCTGTGGTGGCGGGAATTCGGGCGTTTTTCCGCCACCAGTGCTCCCTCGCCGCTGGCGTGGCATCTACGGCTGACGGGATCAAAGGAGTTGACGGTGCGGTGTGCGATTGTGATCGGGTGCACAGTGATGAGCGGGTGGCGGGGCCTGTCGACGTGGGGAGTGTGGGGGCTCGGCGGATTTTGGGGATTGCGGTGCCTACGTTGGGGGTGTTGGTTGCCGAGCCGGTTTATTTGTTGTTCGACATGGCTGTGGTGGGGCGGTTGGGGGCGCTGGCGCTGGCGGGGCTTGCTGTTGGGGGGTTGATTTTGGCGCAGGTCAGTTCGCAGTTGACGTTTTTGAGTTATGGGACGACAGCGCGGGCGTCGAGGCGGCATGGGGCGGGGGATGAGCGGGGGGCCGTGGGGGAGGGGGTGCAGGCCAGTTGGATTGCGATGGGGGTGGGGGTTGCGATTCTGGTTGTGGTGCAGGTGTTTGCGGGGCCGGTTACTCGGGGGATTGCGGGTGGGGAGGAGATTGCGGGGGAGGCTTTGCCCTGGTTGCGGATTGCGTCGTTCGGGGTGCCGTTGATTTTGTTGTCGATGGCGGGGAATGGGTGGATGCGGGGGGTGCAGGAGACTCGGCGGCCTTTGATGTATGTGGTTGCGGGGCTGGCACTTTCGGGGGTGTTGTGTCCCGTTTTGGTGCATGGGTTGCTTGGTGCGCCGCGGCTGGAGTTGGAGGGGTCCGCCGTCGCCAATGTGACGGGGCAGGTGGTGGCTGCGGGGTTGTTCGTGAGTGCGTTGGTTCGGGAGCGGGTGCCGTTGGCTCCGCATATCGAGATCATGAAGGCGCAGTTGGTGCTCGGGCGGGATTTGATTGCTCGGAGTCTTGCGTTTCAGGCGTGCTTTGTTTCGGCTGCGGCGGTGGCTTCGCGGTTCGGGGCGGCGTCCGTGGCAGCGCATCAGCTGGTGTTGATGATCTGGAATTTCCTGGCGTTGACGCTGGATTCGCTGGCTATTGCGGCGCAGACGCTGGTAGGGGCGGCGCTGGGAGCGGGGAATGCGCGAGGGGCGAAGGGGCTGGCGCGGCGGATTACCGGGTGGTCCACGATGTTCGCGGTGGTGCTGGCCGTGGTGTTCGCGGCGGGGTATCGGGTGATTCCACGGTTGTTCACCGATGATCCTTCGGTGCTGGATCGCACGCATGTGGTGTGGTGGTTCTTCGTGGGGATCATCCCGATCGCGGGCGTGGTGTTCGCGCTCGACGGGGTGCTGCTGGGCGCGGGGGATGCGGCGTTCTTGCGGAATGCCACGCTCGGGTCGGCGCTGCTCGGATTCCTGCCCGCGATCTGGCTGTCGCTGGCCTACGACTGGGGGATCGGCGGGATTTGGACGGGGCTGGTCGCATTCATGGTGTTGCGACTGGCCGCCGTCTGCTGGCGGGCGCTGTCGGGGCGGTGGGCTCAGGTCGGTTCCGAGGTGCCTCGGCGGGCGGCCTGAGCCCGGTCGACGCTAATCCTGCTCGGCCGCTTGCTTTTCGAGGTTGGCGGCCACCTCGGCCTGCCAATTCTCATTGGCGTGGGTGGTGTCGACCTCGAATTCGAAGCGGGCGGTCATATCCGGCTTGATATCGGCCACATCCACGTAGAACTGTTCGTACCAGCGGCGGTGCTGGTAGACGGGACCGTCCTCCTGAGTGAGGAGGGGGTTGTCGATGCGGGTCTTGTGCTTCCAGATCTCGACATCCTGCAGGAAGCCGACGCCGAAGCTCTTGCCGAAGGATGTGGCCAGCTTGGCGGACTTCTCGGGCGGAAGGCCGGGGATGCGCTGGACGCTGACGCCCCACTGCAGGACGAAGGAGTTCGGGCTCACGGGGTAGTGGCAGTTGATCAGGACCACCTCGACCGTGTTGTCGCCGAAGTCATTGTGCAGGTAGTTGATCATATAGGAGGGGCCGAAATAGCTTGCCTCCGAACGCAATAGTTGCATTTCGGTCGAGTAATTGGACTTCGAGTGCACGTCCGGACGGCCCTTGGAATGCAGGAATTGGGTGGCGACGTGGCCCTCGAAGACGTTCTTGAAGAACACCGGATACGCGAAGTGAATGTAGAAGAAGTGCGCCATATCGACGTTGTTGTCGATGATTTCGCGGCAATGCGCGCCCTCGATGAGCAGGGAGTTCCAGCTCCAGTCGCTCCACTCGTCGGTTTCGATGCCCTCGATATGCGGGATGGCGACCTCGGGCGGCGGGGGATTGCCCTCGGGATCGTTCCAGACGAAGAACTGGCCGTTCTCCTCGCAGGTGATCCAGGCGCGGGTGCGGGCCAGCGGCGGAACCCGCTTGGCATAAGGGATTCCGGCGCATTTGCCGTCAGCGCGCCAGCGCCAATCGTGGAAGGGGCAGGCGATATTGTCGTCCTTGACGCTGCCGTAGCTGAGGTCCGCGCCCATATGTCGGCAGTAGCCGTCGAGGGCGTGTATCTCGCCCTTGCTGTCGGACCAGATCACCAGCTTGGTGCCGAAAGCCTGTACGGAGTGCGGGTTTCCGTCCCGGAATGTGTCGGCCAGGCCTAGGCAGTGCCAGCCGCGCGCGAAGCGGGTGATCGGTTCTCCGACATCGATGGTCCGGATCTGGTGTGTGGCATGCGTGGTCATTTGCGTCCTCCGCGATTGATTATCGGCGCCATCACATCGGGCATGAGCCGGTTCAGGCCGATCAGAATCCGGTTGTAGGCCGGAAAAGCGATGTACTGCTTGTTCTTCGAGACGCCGTGCAGGATGGCGTCGGCCGCGTCGAGGGGCTTCACCTTTGCGAAGGGCAGCTTGTCGATCGTGCGGCGATAGTCGTAACCGTCGAGATTGACCGCGCTGTCGAAGATTCCGGTATCGACGACCCCGGGCAGCACGACGCTCACTCGAATCCCGCGCTCGGCCGCCTCGATGCGCAATGAGGTGCTCAGGCCGACCACGGCGTGCTTGGTGGCCGCGTACGCCGTCGACCGCGCGACGGGCATGACGCCCGCGCTGCTGGCGGTATTCACTATGTGTCCAGAGCCCTGCTCGAGCATGCGCGCGTAGGCCACGTGGCTGCCGTGCACGACACCCCAGAAATTGACGTCGACAATCTTCTGCCACGCCGCATCGGTCATCTCCGCGAATTCGCCGCCGACCACGATGCCCGCATTGTTGAACATGAGGTCGAGCTGCCCGGTCTCGGCGACCGCCCGATCAACGACCTTCGCCATGGCATCGCGGTCGGATACATCGGCGACCACCGTCGTGAGCGTGCCCGGCCCGGGCGAGGCCATGCCATTGAGCCGCTCCGCGTCTCGGTCGATCGCGTACACCCGGTCTCCGCGCTGGAGTAGCCGCGTCACGAGGGCATGCCCGATTCCGGAGGCAGCGCCCGTGACGATCGCGGTGGAGGAGCTCATGGGCCGAGATTAAGCGTTAACGCTTAAATCGACAAGGTTTGGGGATTACCCGGACTCTGGGCTCACATGGCGAGAGGCGGCGGTGTGGCGGTGGATCGCACGGGTGGGTGATAGGCGCGCCATGCGGCCGAGAGTCGTTCCACGGCCTGCGCCAAGACATCCGGTGGATGGCGAAAGTGGATGCGGATGTACTCCTCGCTGCCGCCCGAGGCGTCGAGCCCGCTGCCCGCCAGGATCGCGACGCCGTGGCGCAGCGCCGTCTGCGCGAAGGAGCCGCCGTCGCCGTACGGGAGGCGCACCCACAGCGTTTGGCCGCCGGGCACGGGTGGCACGACCCAGTCGGGTAGATCGCGGGCCAGGGCCGCGATCACCTGGTCGTGGCATGACTTCCGCTGTCCCGCACGGGCTTCGCAGATCGATTCGATCTGCGGGACCAGTTCGGCGGCGGCCAGTTGAGCGGGGATATTGCCGCCGAGGTCGTGGACCGCGCGCAGGCGGGTCAGGCGGGCGATGAGTGCGGGGGTCGCACGGACCCAGCCGATGCGCAGGCCGCCCCAGATGTTCTTGCTCAGTGAGCTGACCGAGATGACGCTGTCCGCATCGGCGGCGAAGGGGCGGGGAAGCTGCTCGCCCGGGAAGCCGAGATCGGCCACGACTTCGTCGGCGATAAGCGGAATGCCCGCTGCCTCGGCCGATTCCGCGATTCCGCGCCGGAGCAAGGTGGGAAGTATTGCGCCGGTGGGGTTGTGGAAGGTCGGTGTCAGGTAGGCGAGCTTCGGATGATGCGCGCGAGCGACCGCCGCGAGTCCGGGCAGGCCGAAGGGCATCGGGTGGAGCACCGCCGAGGCTTCGTGGAACGCCTCCAATGCGCCTGGGTAGGTGGGGGTTTCGACCAGCACGTGATCGCCGGGGCGGAGCAGAGCGCGGGCGAGTAGCGAGAGGGCCTGCTGCCCGCCATTGGTGACGAGGATCTGATCCGCGTGCGTCGGCGCTCCGAACCGGGTGTAGCGGTCGGCGATGGCTTCGCGCAGCTGCGGGATTCCGGCGGGGTGGTACCCGATATCGGCCGTCATGGAAGCCAGCACGGGCAGGATCGCGGCGTACGCGTCGGTGACCTCGGTCGGCGGGCACTCCGGTGCGGCGCAGGCCAGTGAGATCACATCGGGCTGCGGTTCCAGCAGGTGCAGGAACATCGGCGCGCTGGTCGTATCGGGAGTCGAGGCCGGTGCTCCGGCGACGCGAGTGCCGCTGCCCCGGCGGCGCACGATCCGCCCCTCGGACTCCAATAGATCGTAGGCGGCGACCACCGTGCTGCGGCCGACCGCGAGATTGGCGGCGAACACCCGATCCGGAGGCAGCGGTGTGCCCGGCGGCAGCTCACCATCGTCGATCAGCTGGCGTAAGCGGGCGGCCAGTAATACATACAGCGGTCCCCGGCCCGAGGACCATCGGCCCAACCGTTCCGGTACATCAATTGGCTCCATGACCAAACCAATTCTGCCGGATTGGCTCTGTCCCCGCGAGTCGGCGACGCGAAGGATTGCCGGTATGACCGAAAAGACAGCCACCCCAACCGTTTCCATCACCGACGCGATTGCCGCACTGTCGGGCCCCTTTCAGCCGCAGGATCTGACGGTCGTCAATGACACCGTGGTGCGGGTCGCCCAGCTGCTGGGCGAATTCCCGTGGCATCACCACGATGAGGACGAGCTGTTCCTGTGCTGGGACGGCACTTTCCGGATCGAGCTCGAGGGCCGGTCGCCGGTCGTCCTCACGGCCGGTGAGATGTTCGTCGTTCCCAGGGGAGTCGAGCATCGGCCGGTCGCCGACGAGCCCGCGCATGTGCTGCTGATCGAGCGCCCGGAGACGAAGCAATACGGGAACTGATCCGGCAGCAGAGCGTCCGGCCGGAGTTCTCCCCCGCGTGATTCCGGCGTGGCCGTCGCCGGAATCCGCGCCGCTATCGGAGATCCCGGCCCTGGGCGTGCAGGGATGGCGGCCGGGAGTTCTGCCCGCGCTCAGATCTATTGAGGCGGGTGCTGTCGCGTGGCGGCGTCGTCCTCCTGCACCGGAGCCGCTTCCGCGGGGGCTGCCTTGTACCGGCGGACGACGACTCGCGCCGGGCGTACCGAGCGATCGGCGATGAGGAGGCCCGGCGTGACGATGGAATCGACGGTGCGATCCAGGTCTGGAGCGTCGGCGGTGATCGTGTCGGCGGCTTCCATTGTCAGGGCGTCGAATACGGTGTCGGGCTTCGGTTCGACCACCTGGCCGCCGCGGCCGGTGAGCAGGCGCTCCACTCGGTTGGCGAAGGTGTCGAATGCGGTCTGCTCGGCCTCGGACTGGGCCGTCGACGCGAATGCTCGGGCCTCGCCGTAGAGGGAGAACAGTTCGACCACCAAGGGCACGTCCGCGCCCGCGCGTTCGCGTTGTGCACGGGCCTTGGCATCGTCGGCGAGGCGGTCGATGGTGGCGGCCTGGCGGGCGATGACTCGGGTGAGATCGTCGAGGCGTTCGGTGATCCGGTCGGCGAGCTGCGCGGTGTCCGGTTCGGTGTCCGGCGCGGGCGGGGCATCGATGCCGGGCTCGGCTGCGGTGCCGGAATCGCCGGTCGCTGCGGCTGGTTCGGTCATGCTCGAACCATAGCCCCGGCGGTCGGTGCAGGCTGCTACGATCGCCGCCATGGGGGTCTTTGGAATTGACCTGGGCACAACGAATTCGGCCATTGCGCGCATCGACGCGGACGGCCGTCCCGAAGTCCTGATCGGTATGAATGGTGAGCCGACGGTCCCGTCGGTGGTGTTGTTCGCGTCCGCGCACGACCATGTGGTCGGCGAGGGTGCGCGGCGGCAGTCGCGGCTGGATCCGGAGCATGTGTGCTCCCTGGTGAAGCGGCGCATGGGTGATGCGGAGTGGCGGTTCGCCGCGCACGGCCAGATGTGGTCGGCGCCGGCGGTGTCCTCGCTGATCCTCAAGAGTCTCGCGGCCGATGCGGAGTTCGGCGGGGGTGAGACCGTGCAGCGCGTGGTCATCACCGTGCCCGCGTATTTCGGTGATGAGGAACGCCGGGCCACGATTCAGTCCGGCACCTATGCGGGATTCGATGTGGCGGGCGTGCTGTCCGAGCCGATCGCCGCGGCCCTGAGCTACGGGTTCGGACGCCTGGACGGCAGCGTCGAAATCGGGAAGGGCGGGGCGCGGGAGACCGTGCTCGTCTACGACCTCGGCGGCGGCACCTTCGATGCCACGGTGATCGAGCTGGCCGATCGGCGCATTTCGGTGCTGGCGGTCGAGGGCGACCATCAGCTCGGCGGAGCCGATTGGGATGAGCGCATCGCACTGCATCTCTCCCAGCAGTTCTGCGCCGCCAATCCGGATGCCGAGGATCCCCTGGACGATTCGGCCGGATCGCAGATGCTGGTGCTGGCCGCCGAGCGCGCCAAAATGGAGCTCACCACCGCCGACAGCACCGAAGTGGTTGTCGCGCACGATGGCGCACGCGCCGTCATCACGCTGACCCGCACCGAGATGGAGGCCATGACGGCCTCGCTCATGCGCCGCACCATCGATCTGACCAAGGCCGTGGTGACCGCCGCCGGGCAGCGCGGCATCCAGCATGTGGACCGGCTACTGCTGGTCGGTGGATCCTCGCGCATGCCGATGGTGGCCGAACAGCTACAGAAGGAACTTGGGCTCTTCGGTGAACTGCGCGATCCGGATCTCTCGGTGGCGCGCGGCGCGGCCCTGTACGGCGAGAAGCTCGAAATGGAGCGGCTCGTTCTCGCGGATCTGGTGACCCGCGGCCGACTACGTGACGGCGCGGAACTGCGCGACGCCGATCCGCGCGAGCTGGAGCAGTCCCTCGCCCGGGTGGCGGCCTCGTTCGGTCAGCCGGTGAGCCTGGTGCGCCGCATGCTGGAGATCCAGGTCGACACCGTGGTGTCGCGTGGCTTCGGCGTGCTCGCCCTGGACCCGTTCAATGGCCTGTCCGCGAGCTGGCTGGTGCATCGCAACCAGACCCTGCCGATCAAGGTGCGCAAGTCCTACGGCACCGTGCGCGCCGATCAGGATCAGATCGAGCTGACCATTGTCGAACAGCAGGGGCAGGCGGCCTCCACTCGTCCCGAGGATTCGAAAGTCTTGATGGAGGGACGAATTCGGGATATTCCGCCCGGATATCCGGCCGGCAGTGAAGTGCAGGTGACCTTCGAGATGGGCTTCGACGGGGTGCTGCACGTGACCTGCTTCCACGTGGACGCCCGCATGCCGCTGGCCCTGTCGGTGCAGACCGGCGCGACCCTGTCGCAGGCGGATGTGGCGCGCGAGCTGGATCAGTTGCAGCGCACTAGGCGTCGAACCGCCTGAGCGACTACCGTCTGAATTCCCATGCGCGCCTTCGACCCCAATGACTATCGCAAGCGAGTGCTCGCCGCCGTGGAACGCCGCGGCGGCATCGAGCACTCGGATGTGTTCGAGCTCTATGACATTCCGCTCGAGGAAGCCGCCCGGCTGAGCGATGCCGAGATCGCGGCGCGCGTCGAGGAGGTCTGGGGTTTCTGGCAGAAGCAGCGGGACCATCCGAAGTATCGGGTGCTGGTCGGGCTGCTGGTGGACGAGCACGATGAGCTGTCCGCACCGCTGCGCACGGCCTCCTCGCGGCGTGTGGAAGCCGAGCGGGTCACGCAGATTCGCGCCCGCCGCGATGCCGAGCGCTACGAGATGATCGACACCGCCATCGACCGCCTCGTCGAGCGGCACGGCGGAATCCCGGCCGGGAAGGTTCCCGGGCTGGAGGACATCGGCAAGATGAGCGGGCTGTCCGCCTCCGAAATCGCGGCGCGCGTGCGGCGGCATCGGATCATCGACGAGGTGCAGGCCGCCCCGGTGCCCGCCGCCGCGGGTGTGAGTACCCAACGGCGGCAGCAGATTCGGAAGCTGCTCGCCGAATTCGAGCGCTTGCAACCCGGCGATCCCGTGCCGACCCTGCTCGCACTGCTGCGGCTGGATTTCAGCAAGGCCCGCGAGACCAGCGAGATCCGTTTACGCGCGGAAGCCTTGCGGGCCCGCGCTCGTGAACTGCCGCCCGGGCGCACGCGGGTGGTGCTGGACGAGCTGCTGGTGCACATCAGCGATCTGCTGGAAGCCGGTGGCAGCGCGGTCGACGACTACCTGCGGGCCGTCACCGACGACGTGACCGAGATGCTGCGCCCCCAAGTGGCCGCCGCGGTACTGGTCGAAGATCACCTCGTCGCAGCGGATTTCGACTATCTCCTCGGTGAGGGCATGGCGGCAGGACTCGATCGTGCCACCGCCGAACGGGTGCTCATCGGCCTCACCGACGAGCTCGGCACCACCGTGGAGGGGCGCGAGCACCTCGCGGGTTCCGGCTCGGCGCAACGGAATTCAGGTGCGTCCACGCGCACGGATGGTCCCGGTGGAGTGGGTTCACGCGCAGGCTCGGACACCACCGGTCGGACATCGGGCCCGGCACAGGGCGGCGCTGGTTCGACCGCAGGCGGTCAGCGGGCCGGTGCTTACGGTGGTGACAATGACTCGGGCGCGGGTTCCACCTCGCGCGGCGGTTCGACCGCGGGCGGCACGATCGATCGGAGCAGGCCGCAGTCCAGGCCCTGGGAAGCGCCGCTGCGGGCGGCGCGTGCTGCCTTGCGCGCCGGGCATCCTCGCGAGGCCGCACGGCATGTGGATTTGGCGCGCCGGAATGTTGGGGGCGACAGCCTCGGCATGACCTCGGTGCGGCCGATGGCCGAAGAGGTGGATCGGATCCTCGCGGAGGCCGCCGCGCATTGGCGCGGTGCCACCTCCGGCATTGCCGGACGTCGCTTCATGGAGGTGCTGGAACATCTGGAGTTCTTGCAGCGCAAGGCCTCCGATGTGCCCAACCCTGCCGGGAGCGGTCCGGAGCTGGAACAGTTGCTCACCCAGGCGCGTGGGGCGCTCGCGGACGCGGATCGGCAGTTCGCGGCGGCCCCGGCCACGCCACCGGCGGCTCGCATGCGCGCTCTGCTGGCGGTTCTCGAAGCGTGCACCGATCATGCCGGTGCCATTGCGGCGCTGGCCGAACTCCCGGTCACGGCTCCGGGACAGGTGACGGCGAGCCGCAAACCCGATGGCACCGTGGTCATCACCTGGACGCCGTCGGCCACCGAGCAGGTGGAGTACCGCGTCACCCGTTTACTGACGGACGGCTCCTGGCGCGTGGTCGGCCGCACTCGCGGCACCGCGCTCGAGGATGGGGGAACGGTCACCGGGCCGGTGCCCGTCTACGGCGTGGTGGCCTCGGTCTCGGGCCGCAATTCGGAAGTGCGCCGCTCCGATGGGGATTCGCGCGCGGAGGTGGCTCCGCCCGCCGCGCCCGGCGCTCCGAACCTCAGCGGCATGCCGACCGTCACCCGCCTGACCGTCCGCGATGGCCTGCTGACCTTCGAATGGCCCACCGGCATCACCGAGGTGATGCTGGTCGCCCGCGCCGATGCCCCGCCCACCGAGCCGGATGATCCGCAGGCCCGCAAATGGAAGGTCACCAATAGTCGCTATCAGATCGACGGCGGCGCGCGGATTCCGGCGGACCTGCCGCGCCCATGTCATCTCGCGGTCGCATCCTGTAAGCGGGATGCCACCGGAACGCTGGCCGTGGCCGCGGGCTTCGCCCCCGATGCCCGCATTCGCTGGGTGGGCTGACCTCCCGCGCGATTGTCGTCTCCCGGTCGCGCCCTGTTAAGCGGCGGACCTTGGCCGTGGCCGCAGGGTTCGCCCCCGATACTCATCGCTGGGTGGGCTGACGGCTGTAGTAACTCCCTGCCCGCGAGGGGTCCGATGCCGCATGGGAATCTGTGTGCGGCCGGTGCAGTTCACATGACGGTGCGGTTCGCATGACACGGCGTTGTTGCGGGAACTGGTCTTGAGCAGAGAGGCGGAACTGGGTGCTTCCGAAACTGATGGCGGTGAGCGACATCCATGTCGGGCATCAGGGTAATAAACCGGTGGTCGAGGCGATTCGGCCGGATTCACCCGAGGATTGGCTGATCCTCGCCGGTGACGTCGGGGAGAAGACCGACGATATCCGGTGGGCCCTGGAGACGCTGCGCAGCAAGTTCGCGAAGGTCATCTGGGTGCCCGGTAATCACGAATTGTGGACCACGGCAAAGGATCCCGTGCAGATGCACGGTGCGGGCCGTTACGACTACCTGGTCTCGCTGTGCCGGGACGTGGATGTGGTCACGCCCGAGGATCCGTTCCCGGTGTGGACAGGCGCGGGTGCCGAGGAGTACGGCGGCGCGGTCACCTTGGTGCCGATGTTCATGCTCTACGACTATTCGTGGCTGCCCGAAGGGGCCACCACCAAGGCGCAGGGGCTGACCATTGCCAGGGATCGCAATATTGTTGCCACGGATGAATTCCTGCTCTCCTCCGAGCCGTATCTCACCCGCGATGCCTGGTGTCACGCCCGCGTGCAGTACACCCAGCGCCGCCTCGACGATCTGCCCGCCGAGACCCCGGTGGTGCTGATCAATCACTTCCCACTGCTGCGCAAGCCGGTCGACATGATGTGGTACCCGGAGTTCTCCCTGTGGTGCGGCACCGAGCTGACCGCCGACTGGCACACCAGTTACAACGTGGTGTGCATGGTCTACGGGCACCTGCATATTCCCCGCACGACCTGGTATGACGGCGTCCGCTTCGAAGAGGTGTCGCTGGGTTATCCGCGTGAGTGGCAGCGTCGCGGGCTGCCGGACAAGCTGCTGCGCCAGATCCTGCCGGTGCCGGATTACGGGGACACGCTCAATGAGTGGGGCGGCCATTTCAAGGTCACTCCGGAGATGGCGGAGGCGGCCATGCAGATGCGTGAGCAGGCGCAGAAGCGGCGCGGATTGGCCTGATCGCCGGGCCGGACGACTGCAGTTGCCCTGATGTAGCCAACTTCGTGCGAAACGTGCATATCGGGCGCTGAACTGTGATGATGGCAGGGTGCGTGATGTGCTGCCCCAGTTGATCGATCGGGTCCGGGAGGGCCCGGTCGCATTGGCTCGCGTGGTGGCGGTGACCGGGGCCGGACCCCGATCGGTCGGAGCGGCCATGCTGGTCACCGGGTCGGGCGAAGTCATCGGATCGCTGTCCGGCGGCTGCGTCGAGGCGGCCGTAGTGGAATCGGCGGGCACGGTGCTGGCGACCGGGCACGCGGTGCTCGAGCGCTATGGGATCGCCGATCCGGATGGGTTCGCCATCGGACTGACCTGCGGCGGTGAGATGGAAGTCTTCATCGAGGCCGTCGATCGGGGACGGTGCGCGGACCTCGAGACCCTGTCCCACGATATCGACGACGGTCGCTCGGTCGCCCTGGTGACCACGCTGACCGGCGCACCCGCGTGGCAACTCGTCCGATCCCGGAGTGCCGACAGCTCGGTGGCCGCCGAGATCAGCCGCGACGCACTGCATCTGGCATGGGCCGGGCGCACCGGCACGGTCGGCTCCGACGAATGCGAGCCGGTGCTGCCGCGGCGCGCCTTCGTCCAGAGTTTCGGACCGCCCGCCCGCATGATCCTGGCCGGAGCCAATGATTTCGTGCGCGCGCTCAGCCGACTCGGCGCACAGCTCGGCTATCGCGTCACCGTGGTCGACGCGCGCGAAACCTTCACCACCGCAGCGCGATTCCCGGCCGCGCACGAGGTGGTGGTGGATTGGCCGCACCGGTATCTGCGTGCCGAATTCGAGAGCGGGCGCATCGACGGCCGGACCGTCGTGTGCGTGCTCACCCACGACACCAAGTTCGATGTGCCGATGCTGGCCGAGGCGCTGGGGATCGAGGACATCGGATTCGTCGGCGCGCTCGGCTCCCGGCGTACTCATACCGATCGGATGGAACGCCTGATCGCGGCCGGTATCGGCCCCGAGCATCTACGGCGGCTACGCAGCCCGATCGGGCTCGATCTCAATGCCTCTACGCCCGATGAGACCGCGGTGGCCATTGCCGCGCAGATCATTGCCGAGGCCGGGGGTGCGTCGGGCCGCCCGCTCGCCGAGACGAACGGCCCGATTCACCACTGATGCTCAGATCAGGTGTTCGATGCGCACCGGAATCTCACGAATGCGTTTGCCGGTGGCGTGCGAGACGGCATTGAGGATGGCCGCCGCCGCACCGACCATGCCGAGTTCGCCGAGGCCCTTGACCCCGAGTGGATTGACCACCCGATCCTCGACCTCCACGAAGGAGATGTCGACCTCGGGTGCGTCGGCATTGACCGGCAAAAGGTATTCCAGCAGTGAGGGATTCGCCCAGCTGCCGTCGCGGGGATCGGGCAGCGTGGCCTCCATGAGCGCCTGTGACAGTCCCCAATTCATGCCGCCCAGCACCTGACTGCGCGCCAGCTTGGCATTGAGCACCCGGCCCGGCGCGTACGCGCCCACCATCCGGCGCACTCGCACCAGTCCGAGCTCCGGATCGACGGCCACCTCGGCGAACAGCGCGCCGAAACTGATGCGGCCGTAGGGCTCATCCTGGGCGGGCGGCTGCCAGGTGCCGATAGCCTCGATATCGTTCAGGTGATTGCGTTGCAGCAGGGTCGAATAGTCCTCGCGGAGAGCGGGATTCGTGCGCGCCCGGAGCGCGCCCGCGTCACACTCGATATCGCTCGGGGCGCACCCGCGCAGCGGCGAATCCGCATCCTCGACGGCAAGCGAAACCACTTGTGCCAGCAGATCCGTGCACGCGGTGTGGACGGCGGCGCTGATCATGCCCGCGCCCATGGAGCCGACCGCCGCGGCGATATTCGGGTAGTCGGTATCGCCGATATCGACTCGGATGCGGTCGAATTCGATGCCCAGCGCGTCTCCGGCGACCTGTGCCATGGTGGTCGCGACACCGGTGCCGAAATCCTGGGTGCCCGCTTGCACGATCAGCGATCCGTCCGCCAGCAGCCGGGCGTGCGCGCGCTGCGGCTGCCCCGGCGTGAAGACCGGATACCCCGCGGTACCCATGCCCCAGCCGATCAGCCAGTTCCCGTCGGTGCGGGGACCGTCCCGATACGCGTCGGCCGACCAGCCGAAGCGTTCGGCGGCCAGGTTCACGCAGTCCACGTAACCGTCGGAGCTCCAGGGATGCCCGCTCTCCGGGTCGATGGCGGCGTGATTGTGCAGCCGCAGGGCCATCGGGTCCATGCCCAGCTGGTCGGCCATGGCTTCGACGGCGCATTCCATCGCCACCATGCCGGAGGCCTCGCCGGGCCCGCGCATGAAGGTGGGCGTCATGGTGTTGCCGCGGATCAGCTTGTACTGCGCGTCCCAGTTGGGAATGCCGTACGCCTGCCCAGCCACGCCCAGTGACAGCTCGGCCCAATCGTCGAAAGGCGAAGTGACGGACAGCTTGTGGTGCCGTAGGCCGGTGAACGTGCCCGCGTCGTCGGCGACCAGCGTGACGTGCTGCTCCTGTTCCTCGCGCAGCCCGGTGCCATAGAACATCTGCTCCCGGTCGAGCACCACCTTGACCGGTCGGCCCAATTCCCGGGCGAGCATGGGCGCGAGTGTCACGTGCGGCCAGATCATGGCCTTGGCTCCGAAGCCACCGCCGACATAGTGGGCGATCACCCGCACATTGCTGGGGGAGATGCCGAGGTAGGCGGCCACGGTGGCCTGGGTTGCCGTGACGCCCTGGGTGGCGTCGTACACCGTCACGGTGTCGCCGTCCCAGACCGCGGCGGTCGCCGAGCATTCGATCGGATTGTGGTGGTTTGCGGCGAAATGGAAGGTGGCGTCGATGGTGTGCGCGGCCTGTTTCGCGGCGGCGGCGAAATCCCCGCGCGATTGGGCGGACGGGACCAGATCGCAGAAGATCCGTTCGGGCTGGTACTGGTCGTCGCGGCCGTCCGCGAGGTCGATCAGCGGCTCCCGCCGCTCGTAGTCGGCGGTGACGAGTTCGGCCGCGTACTGGGCCACCTCGAAGGTGTCGGCGAGCACCACCGCGATGGGCTGACCGAAGTAGTGAATCGTATTGTCCTGCATGGGGAAGAAGGTCTGTCCGGGTGCCGCTCCGCCCATTCCGGACGGCAAGAGCGGCGGGATGGCCGCGACCTTCGGGAGATTCTCGTGGGTGAAGACGGCGACGGCCCCGGCGGCCATGGCGGCCGCGGTATCGATGGAAAGCACTGTGCCGCTGCCAATCTGCGCGCCGACGAGGACCGCGTGTGCCACGCCGGGCAGTGGAATCTCGGCCGTGTAGTGCGCGGCGCCGGTCACCTTGGCGCGGCCGTCGACCCGATCGAAGCCCCGGCCGATCAGCGGGCGGGGGACGGTGGCGGTCATCGCGTGCCTCCCAGTGGATTCACCTGCGGCCGAACCGCTTCCAGTGCGCGCACCATGGTGCGCTGGGCGAGCTCGACCTTGAAGACGTTCATGGAATGCGAGGAGTCGACGGCCTCCAGTTCGGCGGCCGCCGCCTTCGCGAAATTGGCCGGGGTGGCGGACTTTCCGATCAGCAGGGACTCGGCGGTGCGAGCCCGCCACGGCTTGGTCGCCACGCCACCGAGCCCGATCCGCACATCGACGACCGTGCCGTCGGCGACATTCATGGCGACGGCGGCGGAGGTGAGGGCGAACTCGTAGGACTCACGGTCACGCACCTTGAGGTAGTGCGAATTCTTGGCGAATGGCAAGGGCGGCACATCGATTCGCGTGATCAGCTCATCTTCGCCCAAGGGATGTTCCACGTGCGGAGTGTTCCCCGGCAGCAGGAAGAAGTCGTCGAAGGCGATGGTCCGCTCCCCGCGCGGCCCCCACACGGTGACCGTCGCGTCCAGGGCCACCAGGGGGATCGCCACATCCGAGGGATGGGTGGCGAAGCAATTCGAACTCGTCCCGAGAATCGCGTGCCCGCGGTGGATTCCGTCCATGGCCGCGCAGCCCGAGCCGGGATCGCGCTTGTTGCAGGCGGTTCCGGGCTCCCGGAAGTAGGCGCAGCGCGTCTTCTGCATGAGATTGCCGCCCATGGTCGCCATATTCCGGATCTGCGCAGACGCCCCCTTCCACAGCGCCACCGACAGGAACGGATAGCGTTCCAGCACACCGGGTTCGGCGGCCACTTCGCTCATCTTGGCCAGCGCGCCGATCCGCAGTCCGCCACCGGCGGTGTGCTCGATGCCGCCCAGCGGCAGCCAGGTGATGTCGACAATATTGTCGGGTTCCATGGAGCCGATCCGGAGCATGTCCACCAGCGTGGTCCCGCCCGCCAGGAAAACCGTTCGCGGCCTGGCGGTTACGGTGCTGACGGCCTGTTCGACGCTGGTCGGCCGGGCATAGGCGATGGGCTTCACGGCAATTCTCCCTCGGCCTGGCGCATGGCATCGCGGCCGTCCCGCACCGCATCCCGAATGTTCTGATATGCCGCGCACCGGCAGATATTGCCGCTCATCCATTCGGCGATATCGGCATCGGATTCGGCGTGCCCCTCCTCGATGCATTTGACGGCCGACATGATCTGCCCCGGCGTGCAATAGCCGCACTGGAAGCCGTCGGACTCCATGAATGCCTGCTGCACCGGGTGCAGGACCTCACCGTCGGCCAGCCCTTCGATGGTGGTGATCTCGCGGCCCTCGGCGGCGAGTGCGAGGGTCAGGCAGGCCAGTACTCGCCGGTTGTCGATCCACACCGTGCAGGCCCCGCAGCCGCCCTGATCGCAGCCCTTCTTGGTGCCGGTGAGCTGTAGATGCTCGCGCAGTGCGTCGAGCAGACTGGTGCGCGCTTCCAGCACCGCGTAATAGTCGTGCCCATTGATTCGAAGCGTGCTCATCGTGCGACATGGCCCGATGAACTCGGCCGGTGACATCCCGGTCCGATTTCTCGAAGACTCGATCGTCATTACCCCGCCTCCTCGCCTCACGAATCCGCAGGGATATCGCGATGGTTGCCGGACTGCGCATGGCCATGAACCAGCAAAAGCCTAGCAATCATCGAGGAAGTGCGCGTGGCGAACGCCGGACCCGCATGCGCGGGCATTCGCGATCACGCCGGGCCGGTAGTCTCGATGCGGCAAGTGGTGTGGTGCGAGCAGGAGGCGGTCATCGAGGAGCGGGCAGTCGCGGCGACGGAGTCGGCGCGCTTGATCAGCAGGATTCTTCCCAGCGGGGTGGCCGCGGCCGAACTGGTGGCGTACCCGGAGGACCTGAAGCCGCATCCGGGTGAGGCGCATCTGATCGAGCGGGCCGTGGAGAAGCGGCGGCGTGATTTCATCGGCGCACGGTACTGCGCACGGCAGGCCCTCGCCGAGCTCGGCGAGCCCGCCGTGGCCATCGGCAAGAACGAGGACGGCTCACCGATATGGCCGCGCGGCATCGTCGGGAGCCTCACGCACTGCGAGGGGTACAAGGGGGCGGTGCTGGCGCACAAGCTGCGATTCCGTTCCGTCGGCATCGACGCCGAACCGCATCAGCAGTTGCCCGACGGCGTGCTGGATTCGGTGAGCCTGCCCGCGGAACGCACCTGGCTGCGGGCGGCCTTGCCCGGCACCGGCCTGCATCTGGATCGATTGCTGTTCTGCGCCAAGGAAGCCACCTACAAGACCTGGCGGCCCCTGACCGGCCGCTGGCTCGGTTTCGAGGACGCGCACATCACCTTCACCGTCGAGGACGAGTCCGCTGCCGGTGGCTCCGGCACCTTCCACACCGAACTGCTCATCCCCGGCCAGACCACCGACGGCGGCGCGCCGCTGAAGTTCTTCGACGGCCGCTGGGTGATCACCGACGGACTGATCCTGACCGCGATCGTGGAGGGCTGATGAGCGAGAAGAAGACTCCGCTGGTCGATGCGCTCGGCGGCCTGCTGATCGTCGACAAGGATGGTGGCTGGACCAGTCACGATGTCGTGGCCAAGGGGCGGAAGCTGCTGCGCACCAAGAAGATCGGGCATGCGGGCACCCTGGATCCGATGGCCACCGGCGTGCTGGTGCTCGGTGTGGAACGCGCCACCAAGATGCTCGGCCAGCTCATCCTGACCAGCAAGGCGTACACGGCGACCATCCGCCTCGGCCAATCCACCGTGACCGACGACGCCGAGGGCGAGACCACCGCCACCACTCCCGCCGGACACGTCACCGATGCCGAAATCGCCGCTGTGGTAGCCGAATTGACCGGCGACATCCAGCAGGTCCCGGCCACTGTCAGCGCCATCAAGGTTAATGGTGAACGCGCCTACGCCCGCGCCCGCGCCGGTGAGGACGTGCAATTGGCGGCCCGCCCCGTCACCGTGAGCCGCTTCGACGTGCTGGCCCGCCGCGATATCGACACCGGCGAAACACAATTCGTCGACCTGGATGTCGAGGTCGAATGCTCCTCCGGCACCTACATTCGCGCCCTGGCCCGCGACCTCGGCGAAAAGCTCGGCGTCGGCGGCCATCTCACCGCGCTGCGCCGCACCCGGGTCGGCCCGTTCACTCTCGAGCATGCCCGCACCCTGGACCAGCTGGCGGTAGCCGCCGAGGCCGGTGAACCCATGCTCAGCCTCGATATCGACGAGGCCGCCCGCACCGCCTTCCCGACCCGCGACATCACCGAGGCCG
The DNA here is from genome assembly GCF_040683015.1 of Nocardia sp. NPDC051030. NCBI lineage: Bacteria > Bacillati > Actinomycetota > Actinomycetes > Mycobacteriales > Nocardiaceae > Nocardia > Nocardia sp. NPDC051030. The sequence goes on from NZ_JBFBCD010000002.1 coordinate 450,622, forward strand.
AGGCCGACAACCTCCGCAATGGCCGCTGGCTCGACCCGATCGGCCAGCTCGGCGTCTACGCGGCCATCGACCCCGCCGGCCACGCCATCGCGCTGCTCCAGGAAAGCGGCAAACGCGCCGCCTCCGTCATGGTCGTCCGCCCCTCCAACCTCTGACCGGTCGTCTCCGCACTCTCAGGCAAGCCGCCTAGAGTGCGAGAGTGGAATTGCGGCAATTGCGGTACTTCGTGGCGGTGGCGGAGGAGTTGCACTTCCGGCGCGCGGCGGAGCGGCTCTTCATTTCGACTCCGACATTGAGTCAGCAGATTCGGGCGGTCGAGCGGGAGGTCGGCGGGCCGCTGTTGATTCGCGGGAATCAGGGCGTCGAATTGACCGCTGCCGGTGAGGTTCTGCTGAAGGCGGCTCGCGGGGTGCTGGAGGCCGCGGATACGGCGTTGCGGGATACGCGCGCGATCGCGCAGCCGGAGACCGCTGTCTTTCGGCTGGGGGTGGTGAATGGGGCACCGAGCTGGCTGCCCGCGCGGATCGAGGGCATGTTGCGGGCCCGGCAGCCGGGCGCACGGGTGGTGCTGATGGGTGGGCCGAGCGCCGATCAGGTGCGGCTGCTCGATCGCGAGGAGGTGGATCTGGCCGTCTTGCGCATGCCGGTGCGACTACCCGACCATCTCTCGCTGACTCCGGTCGCCGAGGAGGAACTCGGGATTGTCATGTCCCGCAAGAACGATCTCGCGGGGCTGGAAGCCATCGAAGCGGCGCATCTGCGTGGCCGGGAGCTCATTCTGTTCGCCCGCGATTCCGCGCCGGAACTGCATGACTCGATGCTGGCGCAGCTGCGGGATCGCGGGGCCACCGTGGCGCTCAGCGACAGCGCCATGAGCCATGCGCAGATGCTGTCCCTGCTGCCGCTGCGGCCCGACGCGGTCGGACTGGGGTCTACGCGCACGGCCGAGATGCCGGGTCTGGTGTGGCGGCCATTGCTGCCGCGCCCGCTGGTCATCACCTATGTGGCGGCCTGTCGGGCGGCGGCCCGAAACCCGGTGCTGCACAGTGTCACCGATGCGCTCGCGGGTGGCTCTCGACTCTCGCCGTAGCGGTCATCGCATGCGACCATCTAATGAGTACAGGCAGTACCAGATACCTGACCGGCAAGGTGGTTGCGATGACACGGTGCGACTTGGTGATTCGCGGGGGATCGGTCTTCGACGGGACCGGGAAACCGCCACGGCGAGCGGATGTCGGGATCACCGACGGGAAAGTCGCCGCGATCAGCGCCGAGCTGCTGCCCGAAGGAGTCCGGACCATCGAGGCCGCGGGCAAATGGGTCATGCCCGGAATGCTCGACGTGCACACGCATTACGACGCCGAGGTGCTCGGGAATCCCGGGCTGGGGGAGTCCGTCCGGCACGGCGTCACCTCCGTGGTGTTCGGTAATTGCTCGCTGTCCACGGTGTACTCCGAGGCCGAGGATTGCGCGGACATGTTCGCGCGAGTGGAGGCATTGCCCTGGGACGCGGTGCATTCGGCGGTCAAGGAGCATAAGGATTGGGACGGGCCGCACGCCTATACGAAGGCCCTCGCAGCACGCCCGCTCGGCGCGAATGTGGCCGCGTTCCTCGGACATTCGGATATGCGGGTGGCGGTCATGGGCCTGGGCCGCGCGGTCGATGCCGAGGCCCGGCCCACCGATACCGAGCTGAATCGCATGCGCGCCATGCTCACCGAGGCTCTGGACGCGGGATTCCTGGGTCTGTCCACGATTCGCAGCTCGTTCTCCAAACTGGAGGGCACGCGATTCCCGACCCGCCAGCTGCCCTCGACCTATGCCACCTGGGGTGAGTACCGCGCCCTCAATGAGATTCTGCGCCAGCGTGATCGGATTCATCAGAGCACCCCGAACCTGACCGCCCGCGCCGAGATCGCCCGCTATTTCGCCGAGAGCGCGGGCCGATTCCGCAAGCCGCTCAAGACCACGCTCATCGCGGGCATGGACGTCAAGGCCGATCGCACGACCGCTCGCGCGGCCACCGGGGCGGCCTGGATCGCGAATACCGTGGGCGGCGCGGCCTTCCGCTGGCAGCATCTACCGGTGCCGTTCGAGGTGTACGCCGACGGGGTCGACCTGGTGGTGTTCGAGGAATTCGGTTCCGGCGTCGCGGCACTCAATATTCGCGATGTCATGAAGCGCGGCGAACTGCTCGCCGACGAGTCCTATCGTCGGCAGTTCCGCCAGGACCTCACCAAGAAATATGGGCCGCGCGTGTGGAATCGGGACCTGTACGACGCGCAGATCGTGTCCTGCCCGGATGTGAAGGTGGTCGGCAAATCCTTCGGTCAGGTGGCCGACGAGCGCGGCATCCATCCCGCCGACGCGCTGCTCGATCTCACCGTCGTTTACGGTGCCAAGCTGCGCTGGCGCACGGTCATCGCCAATGATCGCGAGGACGTGCTGGACCGGTTGCAGACCTCGCCAATGCTCCAGGTCGGCTTCGCCGATTCCGGTGCGCACCTGCGCAATATGGCCTTCTACAACTTCGGGCTGCGCATGCTCGAACGCGTGCATCAGCGCGGCTTCATGAGCCTCGAGGCCGCGATTCACCGGCTCACCGGTGAGCTCGCCGACTGGTACGGCCTGGACGCGGGCCGACTGGCCGAGGGCGCTCGCGCCGATATCGCCGTCATCGACCCCACCGGCTTCGACGGCTCCAGCAGCGCCTACGCCGAAGCCCCGTTCCCCGGCATTCCGGGCCTGGATCGCATGGTCAATCGCAATGACCGCGCGGTTGCCGCCACCATTGTGGGCGGGCACCTCCTCTACGAATACGGTGAATTCGCTGAAGGTTTCGGCACCACCCTGCATGCGGGAACCTTCCTGGCCGCCCGATAGCCCCACCTGCGGTGTTAGCCCGCGGCTCACGCGGATTCGACAGCGCGTCGTGGACCGGCACGCCCGCTGCCGGTTTGCTGAAAGGCATGACACACAACGAATTCGAGAACTTCGGCCGCACGGTGGTAGTGGGCGGCGGCTCCGGAATGGGCCAGGCCATCGCCGACGCACTGCTGGCGGCGGGCAGTGAGGTGACCATTGTCGGCCGCTCGCCCGAACGCCTGGCCGATGCCGTGCGCGAACTCGGCGATGGCAAGCTCAATGCCATTGCCGCCGATGTCGCCGAGGAGGAGCAGGTGGCCCGCCTGTTCGACACGGTCGGCGAGGTCGACCACGTGATCAGCACCGCCGCCAACCTGGTCGGCAGCTACGGCCCGATTCGCGACTTCGACTTCGCGAACGGCCGCGGCATCGTCGAGAGCAAGCTCATCGGCTCCATGCTGCTGGCCAAGCACGCCAGGATCGCCCCGGGCGGCTCGCTCACCTTCACCTCCGGCATTGCCGCCTACCGCCCGTCGGCAGGCGGCGCGATGGTCGCCTCGGTGAATGCCGCTCTCGAGGGTCTGGCCCGCGCCCTCGCCGTCGAACTCGGCCCCATTCGGGTCAATGTGGTTTCGCCGGGCTGGGTCCAGACCACGGCCTGGGACAAGGTGGCCTGGGAGGACAAGGCCGAGCGCCTGCGCGCCATGGCCGACCGCCTTCCGGCCGGACGACTCGGGCAGCCGGAAGACATTGCGGCAGCCGTGCTCTCGCTGCTGCGCAGCCAGTTCATCACCGGCACCGTCCTGCACGTGGACGGCGGTCACCGCCTGGTCTGAGCTACATACCGCGCAGCAGAGCGATGCGCTCGTCGATCGGCGGGTGAGTGGAGAACATGCGGTTGATCCAGGAGATCTTGCCCGCCGCCGGTGTTTGCGCGGCGGGCTCCTCGATCCACAGGTGCGCGGTGGCGTGGGTAGTCGCGTGCACCACGGTCGAATCGTCGCGCAGCTTTTCCAGGGCCGAGATCAAACCCTGCGGATAGCGGGTCAATTCGACTCCGGAGACATCGGCCAGGGTTTCGCGGCGACGGCCGACCGCGAATTGCAAGAGCTGCGCGATCAACGGCGCGAGCGCCAGCAGCAGGAAACCGAGGATGGCGATGATGATGCCCAGCCCGCCATCATTGCCGCCCCGGTTCTGGTCGTAATCCCGATGCGTATTGCGCCCCATGCCCCACCACTGCATGCGCACCGCGAGATCGGCCAGCACCACGACCACGCCGACCATGGTCACCGCGAGTGTCGACACCAGGATGTCGTAGTTCCGCACATGCGAAAGCTCGTGCGCCAGCACGCCTTCCAGCTCATCGCGATTCATCTTCTCCAGCAGTCCGGTGGTGGCCGCGACGGCGGCGTGCTCCGGATTGCGGCCCGTGGCGAAGGCATTCGGTGCCGGATCGTCGACCACATAGAGCCGGGGCTTGGGCATTCCGGCGGCCAGGCATAGCCCCTCGACAATGTTGTGCAGCTGCGGGAATTCCTCCACCGAGGCGGGCCGGGCCCGGCTCACCCGCAGCGCGACCTTGTCCGAGGTCCAATAGGCGACGACGCTCGACCCGATCGAAATCACGACCGCCGCGATCACCACATACGGCCCGCCATAACCCACCAGATAGATCGCCGCCGCGGCCACGAGCGCGACGAAGAGCGCGAATCCGATTGTCAGTACCCAACTGCGGCGCTTATTGGATACGACCTCATCGAACATCAGAACTGCACGGTGACGGGGCCGCGCTCGGCATCGTCGGTATTGAAGAATTCGCGCGGCGCGAATCCGAATCGGCCCGCGATGACATTGGCGGGAAAGCTCTGAATCTTGGTGTTGTACTTGTAGACCGAGTCGTTGTAGAACTGCCGGGCGTAGGCGATCCGCCCTTCGGTGCCGGTCAGTTCTTCCTGCAGGTTGAGGAAGTTCTGGTTCGCCTTCAGATCCGGGTATGCCTCGGCCAGCGCGAACAGGGACTTCAGCGCGCCCGACAGCATGTTCTCGGCCTGGGCCTGTTCGGCGGGACCGGTCGCGGAAAGAGTGGCATTGCGCGCCTGGACGACCCGTTCCAGGGTTTCCTTCTCATGCGTCGCATAACCCTTGACGGTCTCCACCAGATTGGGAATCAGATCGTGCCGCCGCTTCAGCTGGACATCGATCTGCGCCCAGGCATTGTCGACCTTGTTCCGCGCGCCGACGAGTCCGTTGTATGTGAGGATCGCGTAACCCGCGAGAAGAACCACCAGCACCAACACCACGATGAGGGCTGTCATGGCGAAAACTGTACCCAGCGGTTTGTTATAGCCGGGCAATATCACCCAACGTGTTATCTAAAAGCCCGGACGGTATTACGTGGTCAGCCAGATGGCCTCGGCGGCAATACTGCCGAGGTCGATGGTCCGGTCCTCCACGAGCACCGCGATGGTCCCCGCGAAATCCCGCCGCTCCACCACCGCGATCGGCGTGTCCAAGGCAATGCCGAGCGAATCGAAATACCGCAGCATGGCCGGATCCGAATCGGAAATCCGTGCCACCGTGCCGGATTCACCCGCCCCGAAATCACTCAACTGCCGCGCGGGCGGCGTCGGCACCGCACCATCCACGGAGGGAATCGGATCCCCGTGCGGATCCCGATCCGGATGCCCGAGCTTGGCGTCTATGCGCGTCATGAGCGTCTCCGAGACCGCATGCTCGAGCACCTCGGCCTCGTCATGCACCTCGTCCCACCCGTACCCGAGCTCATTGACGAGGAAGGTCTCGATCAGCCGATGCCGGCGCACCATGGCGATCGCGGCCCGGCGGCCCTGCACGGTGAGCGTGATCGCCCCATACCGCGCATGCTCGACCAGCCCCTGATCCGCCAGCTTGCGCACGGCCTCGGACACCGTCGACGCGGACACCCCGATCCGCTCGGCGAGCAGCTTGGTGGTCACCTTTTCCTGCGACCACTCCTGCGCCGTCCAGATCACCTTCAAATAATCCTGGGCGACCGACGACAGTTCCGGAGCGATGCTCGTCGCCGTGGCGACGGTTCCATTCAGTTCGGAAGGTGCAGACGTATCGGCCAGCTCTCGGCGCGTGGCGATGTCTCGTTTTCCGGGCACGTCTCCGAGCTTAAAGCGTGTCCGACAACTGGTGTTGCGCGGATACGGCCCTTCTCGGGCTTCGTCGGGTCCTACCTGCGGATGCGGGTGGACTGTCGGTTCCCACGTCATTCGAACCGGTTGCCGTGTCACGCGCAGGGTGACGAGGCAAGTCGGGCCGTCGGTGGGCGTTGGTAACCCGGCCTCCTACTTGGGGGTCCGGGGTTCGAATCTGGTTTTCGTTCTGGCGCGTGCCCCAGCGAGCGAGATTGATCGCTGCGTTGAGGTCGCGATCGATGGCAAGCCCGCACCGTCGGCATCGATAGACTCGATCGGCCAGCGATAAATCAGGATCTACTCGCCCACAGTTCGAACAAGTCTTGCTGGAAGGGAACCAGCGTGGTGCGGATGCGATTTGTGCGCCGCGCCAGTTGGCCTTGTATCGGAGCTGGCGGGCGAATTCGCCCCAGCCGGCGTCGCCGATCGCGCGGGACAGGTACCGATTGCGCAGCATGCCCGCGATGTTCAAGATCTCGATGACGATCCGGTCGTGGGTCTTGACCAGCCCGTTGGTGACCTTGTGCAGGTAGTGCTTGCGCACATTCGCAATATGGTGATGATGGCGCGCAAGCTGAGTGGCGGCCTCGCGGCGGTTCTTCGATCCTTTCTGCTTGCGGGACAGCTTCTTCGACAGGATGCGCAGCCGGGGCACCCCGGCTGCCAGGGCCTTCGGCGGGTTTGATTCACGGGCGACCTCATGCCCATCGACGGTCGCCACGACCACAAAAGCTGACAGGCCGACATCCACACCCACCCAACCGGTGTGGTCATCGGTCGGACGGGCGGGATGCTGCTGTGCCGGATGCAGGTCGGCTGCTTCCACGTTGATGCTGATCCACCAGCGGTGCGCCCGGAAAGTGATGGTGGCGAACAAGATCCGGGCGCGCCCCTTGTCAAGCAGCCTGCACAGGCGGCGGGTGTCATCGTGCACCCGGAGCACCCCGATCTGCGGCAGGGTTACCGAACGCGGATGCTGTTCCCCGATCCGGATCCGCGCGATCCCGTTCTTGGAATGCTTGTTGCGCAATCGGAACGAGGGTGCCGCTGTCGCCTTCTTCTTGAACTTTGGAAAACCCACCCTCTTCCCACGACGGGTGCCTCGACGCGACGCCGACCACCCATCCAATGCGGCGGCGCAGTCCTTCGCGGCTTCCTCGAATACCTGCTGGACGACTTCGCCGCGCCAGATGAGACCGATCTCGGCCAATTCCGCGACACCGGCCGAGTCGACGGCCCATAAGCGGCCCGCATCGGCGGTCTTCTTCCATTTGTTGAAATGATCGAGCAGATCGAATCCGGTCCAAGGCACTGCACTGTTCGGATCCCGGCGGCGGCGAGCGAGGGCCGTCTTCACGACTGCCAATGAGTGATTGAACGCGAATCGGGCTGCGCCCGCGTGTCGTGCCAGCATCGTTTGCTGCTCGACCGTTGGGTCGAGACAAAACCGGAACGACGTCTGTCGTGGCACGGTGGTCAGTGTCACAGAAGGCACCGACATCCTCTGCTCGGTTTCGCCCCGCCTCGGGGTCTCCGAGCCGATGCTCGGCCTCCGTCGTATCCGTGCACTTCCTGCTGGAACTCGGTGAACACTGGGTGACCAGGATGCTTCCTCCCGTGAAGATCCACACCGCCGAATACTGTCTGTGACGCGCTTTGCGTAGGCTTCCGGTGTGCAGAGATGGCGAAGTCTCGATGAGATGCCCGCGGAGTGGGGCCGGTGTGTTCTCACCATCGGTGTGTTCGACGGCGTGCACCGCGGTCACACCCAGCTCATCAACCGTGCGGTGAAATCCGCTGCGGCGCGAGGCGTTCCGTCGGTGCTCATGACGTTCGATCCGCATCCCGTCGAGGTGGTCCGGCCCGGGTCGCATCCGGCGCAGCTGTCGACCATGAACCGGCGCGCGGAACTGGTGGCCGAACTCGGGATCGACGTGTTCGTGGTGATGCCCTTCACCCGAGAATTCATGAAGCTGACGCCCGAGCAGTACGTCGAGGAGCTGCTCGTGAACCGGCTGCATGTGGCCGAGGTCGTGGTGGGGGACAACTTCACCTTCGGCAAGCAGGCCGCGGGTACCGTGGACACCATGCGGGAGCTGGGTGGGCGTCTCGGTTTCGATGTGGACGGGGTGCAGTTGCTCGGCGAGCATGCCGTCACCTTCTCCTCTTCCTATATCCGCAGGTGCGTCGCCGAAGGTGATATGTCCGCGGCCGCGGAGGCGCTGGGCCGTCCGCATCGCATCGAGGGCGTGGTCGTGCACGGCGACGGCCGCGGCAAGGGGCTCGGCTTCCCGACCGCGAATGTCGCCCCGACCATGCATGCCGCGATTCCGGCCGATGGCGTGTACGCGGGCTGGTTCACCGTCCTGGACGAGGACGGCGATCACGAGCGCCGCATGGCCGCCATCTCGGTCGGCACCAATCCCACCTTCGACGGCCGCAATCGCACGGTCGAACCGCACATTCTCGATTTCGACGGCGATCTGTACGACAAGCACGGCGCGGTGGACTTCGTCGAGCAACTGCGGGGCATGCGCAAGTTCGACTCCATCGAGGATCTGGTGGAGGCCATCGGCCGCGATGTCGAGCAGGCCCGCAAGGTGCTCACCGCGGCATCCGTCGACGAGTAGCCCGCCCTGGCCGGGGCCGATTAACGCTCCTGCTCAGCGGTCCGGTAACCTGGTTCGTCGGGTTTGCTGTGGTTCGCGGCGGCGCCCAACCAGGCTGGTTCGTCATACAGTCCGGAATTCGAGCGCGGACTGAAAAATCAGGAGTGATTCTGTGGCTCTGACCACCGAGCAGAAGTCGGCCATTCTGGCCGAGTACGGCCTGCACCCGACTGACACCGGTTCTCCGGAGGCTCAGATCGCGATGCTGTCCAAGCGGATTTCCGATCTCACCGAGCACCTCAAGACGCACAAGCACGACCACCACACGCGTCACGGTCTGCTCGCGCTGATCGGTCGCCGTCGCCGGCTCTCGAAGTACCTGCAGAACAAGGACATCAACCGTTACCGCTCGCTGATCGAGCGTCTCGGCCTGCGTCGCTGATTTCAGCGACACAACCCGACTACCCGAGGTAGTTGACGAACCGGCCAACGGGGAGGCATAGAATCTCCTCGTTGGCCTTTCGTGCATGCAGCGGAAGTTTCCTAATGGGGAGACTTGGCAGCGTGCACGTTTGCTACAAACAAGCCGTATGCATCCGTCGCGTGGCGTCGGTCTTCGGTAGTGGCTTTTCGATGCGCAGCAGTAAAAGAGGAAACCAGCGCAGCCGGAGAGCTTCGATCGATGACCGCCTCTGCGTCGCCGCATTCCAAGGGGGATCGGACCGGGTGTGCATGCAGTAGCCAGGAGGGTTGCTGCACGTCCATGCAGGGTACGGCTGACGACAGCCGAATCGCGCGCACAACGTACGCGCACGATCCGGCGAAGACGAGAGGTTGAGAAGAGAAAAATGTCCGATACCACTACCAGTTCGGCCGTCGAGGTCGAACCCGGCGTGATCGAGTCCGTCGCCCTTATCGACAACGGCAGCTACGGCACTCGCACCATCCGTTTCGAGACCGGCCGTCTGGCCAAGCAGGCCGCGGGTTCCGTGGTCGCCTACCTCGATGACGAGACCATGCTGCTGTCGGCCACCACGGCCTCCAAGCACCCCAAGGATCAGTTCGACTTCTTCCCGCTGACGGTGGACGTCGAGGAGCGCATGTACGCCGCGGGTCGCATCCCGGGCTCGTTCTTCCGTCGTGAGGGCCGCCCCTCCACCGACGCGATCCTGACCTGCCGCCTGATCGACCGGCCGCTGCGCCCGTCCTTCGTCGACGGTCTGCGCAATGAGATCCAGGTCGTCGTGACCGTCATGTCGCTGGATCCGAAGGATCTGTACGACGTGGTCGCGATCAACGCGGCGTCGGCGTCCACCCAGATCGCGGGCCTGCCGTTCTCCGGTCCCGTCGGCGGCGTGCGTGTCGCGCTGATCGAGGGCCAGTGGGTCGCCTTCCCGACCGTCGAGCAGCTGGAAGGCGCCGTGTTCGACATGGTCGTCGCCGGCCGCGTGGTCGAGGGTGACGTCGCCATCATGATGGTCGAGGCCGAGGCGCCGACCCACGTGCTGTCGCTCATCGAGGCGGGCGCCCAGGCGCCGACCGAAGCCGTTGTGGCCGAGGGCCTCGAGGCCGCCAAGCCGTTCATCGCCCGCCTGTGCAAGGCGCAGTCGGATCTGGCCGCCCTGGCTGCCAAGCCGACCGGCGATTTCCCGGTCTTCCTGCCGTACCAGTCCGACGTGTTCGAGGCCGTGCTCGGCACCGCCAAGTCGGAGCTGAACGAGGCGCTGTCCATCGCGGGCAAGCATGAGCGCGAAGAGAAGATCGACGAGATCAAGCTCGCCGTGCTGTCCAGCCTGTCGGAGACCTTCGAGGGTCGCGAGAAGGAGATCGGCGCGGCGTTCCGCTCGGTCACCAAGAAGCTTGTGCGCCAGCGCATCCTGACCGACAGCTTCCGCATCGACGGCCGTGGCCTGGCGGACATCCGTGCGCTGTCGGCCGAGGTCGCGGTGGTTCCGCGCGCCCACGGTTCGGCGCTGTTCGAGCGTGGCGAGACCCAGATCATGGGTGTCACCACTCTCGACATGGTGAAGATGGCGCAGCAGGTCGACTCGCTCGGCCCGGAGAAGTCCAAGCGCTACATGCACCACTACAACTTCCCGCCGTACTCCACCGGTGAGACCGGCCGCGTCGGTTCGCCGAAGCGCCGCGAGATCGGCCACGGCGCGCTCGCCGAGCGTGCCCTGATGCCGGTGCTGCCGTCGCAGGAAGAGTTCCCGTACGCCATCCGTCAGGTGTCGGAGGCGTTGTCCTCCAACGGTTCCACCTCGATGGGCTCGGTCTGCGCCTCGACCCTGTCGCTGCTGAACGCCGGTGTGCCGCTCAAGGCCCCCGTCGCCGGTATCGCCATGGGCCTGGTGTCCGACACCGTCAAGAACGACAAGGGTGAGGACGAGGTCCGCTACGTCGCGCTGACCGACATCCTGGGCGCCGAAGACGCCTTCGGTGACATGGACTTCAAGGTCGCCGGTACCCCCGAGTTCGTGACCGCTCTCCAGCTGGACACCAAGCTCGACGGCATCCCGTCGCAGGTGCTGGCCGGTGCGCTGAACCAGGCCAAGGACGCCCGTCTCACCATCCTGGATGTCATGGCCGAGGCCATCAACATCCCGGACGAGATGAGCCCCTACGCTCCGCGCGTCACCGCCATCAAGATCCCGGTCGACAAGATCGGCGAGGTCATCGGACCCAAGGGCAAGGTGATCAACCAGATCACCGAGGAGACCGGCGCCAACATCTCGATCGAAGATGATGGCACCGTGTTCGTCGGTGCGACGGACGGCCCGTCGGCCCAGGCCGCGATCGACATGATCAACGCCATTGCCAACCCGCAGCTGCCGAAGGTCGGCGAGCGCTTCCTGGGCACGGTCGTCAAGACCACCGCCTTCGGTGCGTTCGTTTCCCTGCTGCCGGGCCGCGACGGTCTGGTCCACATCTCGAAGCTGGGCAACGGCAAGCGCGTCGCCAAGGTCGAGGACGTGGTCAACGTCGGTGACAAGCTGCGCGTCGAGATCGCCGATATCGACAACCGCGGCAAGATCTCGCTGGTGCCCGTGGACGAGGATGCGGACAACTCCGAGACCTCTGCTGCGGTCGAGGCCAGCGCCGAGTAGAAACTGTCTGTGTGACGAAGAAGAAGTCGGAATCCCCCTTGCTCCCGATCGCGGAGCAAGGGGGTTCTTCTCTGGTCGTGAGCCAGAGCCCCGTGACCGATGCCCCGCTTGCCGATACCGGTGTGCGGCGAACCGTGCTGCCCGGCGGGCTGCGGGTGGTGACCGAGCATGTGCCCGGCGTGCGCTCCGCATCCATCGGCGTCTGGGTGGGGGTCGGTTCGCGCGATGAAGGCCCGACCGTGGCCGGAGCCGCACACTTCCTGGAGCACCTGCTGTTCAAGGCGACGCCCACGCGTTCCGCCCTGGACATCGCGCAAGCCATGGATGCCGTTGGCGGCGAACTGAATGCGTTCACCGCCAAGGAACAGACCTGCTACTACGCGCACGTCATCGACGAGGATCTGACCATGGCGGTCGACCTCGTCTCCGATGTGGTGTTGAACGGTCTGTGCCGTGCCGAGGATGTCGCCGTCGAACGGCAGGTCGTGCTCGAGGAGATCTCGATGCGCGACGACGATGCCGAGGACATGGTCGGCGACGCCTTCCTCACCGCCCTGTTCGGCGACCACCCCATCGGGCGACCGGTGATCGGCAGCGTCGAAACCATCGAGGAAATGCAAGCCCCGCAACTGCGTTCGTTCCACCAGCGCAGGTACCGCCCCGACCGCATGGTGGTCGCGGTCGCGGGCAATATCGAGCATGAGCACACCGTCGAACTGGTGCACCGGGCCTTCGCGAATCGCTTGGAGCCCGGCCGCGAACCCGCGCCCCGCCGCGAGGGCAAATTCCGTCCGCGCACCGGACCGGAACTGATTCGCATGCACCGCGATAGCGAACAGGCGCATCTGGTCTTCGGCACCCGGGCCTTCGGGCGGCATGAGGGCGAGAAGCGCTGGCCGCTGTCGATCCTGAACACCGTGCTGGGCGGCGGGCTGAGTTCCCGCCTGTTCCAGCGCATTCGGGAAGAACGCGGATTGGCGTACTCGGTGTACTCCAGCGTCGACACCTTCGCCGACACCGGAGCTTTCTCGGTCTACCTCGGCTGCCAGCCCGAAAACCTCGGCACGGTAGCCGGATTGGCCCGGGGCGTCCTGGAAGAGGTGGCGGCCAATGGCATCACCGACGCCGAATGCGCCCGCGCCAAGGGGTCCCTGCGCGGCGGTCTCGTGCTGGGCCTGGAAGACTCCGGCTCCCGCATGAACCGGATCGGCCGCAGCGAACTCAGCTACGGCAACCACCGCAGCGTTTCGGAAACCCTGGCTCGCATCGACGAGGTGACCACGGACGAGGTCTCTCGTATTGCGGCCAAGCTGCTTTCGCGCCCTTACGGCGCGGCTGTGGCGGGTCCCTACCGTCGCAATAAGGATCTCCCCGCGACGGTCCGCCGCCTGGTCGACTGAGGACTGATCGACTTCACCCACATTTCCCTCTCTTCACCTTCGAAATTGCAAGCAATTCGGTGGGTGAAGTGCGGGGGATGTGGGTGAAGTGCTATCTGGGGTGGGTTGCCTTCCACTCCAAGTATTTTGGGCGGAGGCAGGTGGCGCAGGGTCGGTAGCCTGCGGATAGGGCGGTGGGCTCGTCTGGGAAGAAGACGCGGTGGGTGGCGTAGCGGCCTCGGGGGAGGGCTCGTAGGGCGGACGGGCAATCCAGGCGGCCGTAGATTTTGAGGCGGCGGTGGCCGCCGAGGATGCCGGGAGTTGGACTGCTGTAAGGGATTCCGTCCGGGCCGAGCAGGGTGTACATCACGACATCACGCGTCGTGGAAGACGAGGCCGAGAGTTCTGCGGTGGCCAGAGCGGATGGTGCTGACGCCGTGACGCATGGGGGCGGCGGACCAGCCTCGGGTGCTGCGGACCGGGCGGTCCCGGGTGGTGAAAATGAGGCCGTGGCCCTGGGGCAGGGGCATGGCCGCGCCTCGGGATTGTGCGCGGGGGCGTTGTTCGACCATGAGGAATTCGCCGCCGGTGTAGTCGGTGCCGGGGACATCCAGGCCGATGACCACCTGGAGCGGGAAGATCATGTCGCCGAACAGGTCTCGGTGTAGGGCATTCCAGTCGCCGGGGCCGTAGCGGAGCAGGATTTGGGCGGATTTGGATTGGCCTGCCCGGTGGCATTGGGCTATCCAGTCGTCGAGCTGGTCGGGCCAGGTGCCGGGGCGGCCCAGCTTGGTTGCCCAGTCTCGGGCTATGGGAAGCAGATTCGGGTAGAAGGCTGCTCGGAGGTCGCGGACCGTTTCGGGGAGGTCGTGGGTGAAGTAGCGGTATTGACCGGAGCCGAAGCGGTGGCGGGACATATCGATCGTGGAGCGGAAGAGCTGTTCGTGGTCGTACAGCTCGGCGATGGCCCGGCACTCCTCGGGGCTCAGTAGCGGGCCGGTGAGCGCGTGCCCGTGCTCGTCGAGCTCACGGGCCAGCGCTGCCCAATCCTGCCCGGCGACCCGGGTTTCGCATTCGGTGCGAAACCCGGTGCCGGACTTGACGACTGCCGATTTACCCGGCATGTTCGAGCTCCAGGAGTTGCTGCTTGCGCTCCAGGCCACCCGCGTAACCGGTGAGGGAGCCGTTCGCGCCGATCACGCGGTGGCACGGGCGAATGATCAGCAGGGGGTTCAGGCCGATGGCCGCGCCCACCGCCCGGACGGCTGCCCGCGATGCACCGATACGGGAAGCGATCTCGCCATAGGTGACGGTGGTGCCGTACGGGATCTCGTCCAATGCCTGCCAGACCCGCAGCTGGAATTCGCTGCCGCGGCTGGCGTAGTCGAAGTCGAATCGGGTGAGCTCACCCGCGAAGTAGGCGCGCAGCTGGGCGATGTGCTTCGCGAACGCCTCGGCGTCCTCGACCCACTCCTCCCGCACCGCGAAGTCCTTGTGGCCCGCCATGACCAGAGTGGTGAGGACGGTGTTCCCGGCGTCGGTTTCGCCGATCAACAGCAGCTCGCCGAGCGGGCTGTCGATCTTCGTGTACACGCTCATCGAAAGTCCTTTCGCTTGTCTCTTCGTGTTCCATCAACCAATCTGCCCGAGCCGCGCGCCCGGCACCGGCGGAAATCAGACACGTCATTCGAGTGCTGTATCGGAGCCGTTTTCGCTGGTGCACGGACGTATTCGGCCAGGTTGGCGGATCGGCCCGGTATCGCGGCGGGCGATATGGAGGCACACTCATGAGGGTGACGAGTCTGAGCAAAGGGGCCAATGTCCCCGTCGCCGCTGCCGCTGTCCGTGCCGTACTGGGGTGGTCGGGAGGGCCCGGCGTGCCGGATCTGGATGCGTCGGCGCTCTTGCTCACCTCGGCCGGGCGGGTGCGGACCGATGCCGATTTCGTGTTCTACAACCAGCCCGGGCATGCCAGCGGGGCGGTGCGCTATGCCGGAAAGCAGGGGAGCCTCGACGGGGTCGAGGTGAATCTCGCAGGGGTGGAAGGGGATATCGATCGGATCGCGCTGTGCGCCTCGGCGGGCAGCGGGACGTTCGGGCAGGTGCCGGGACTGAATCTGCGACTGCTGGATGCGTCCGGCGGGTTCGAGATCGCCCGATTCGATATTGCCGCCGGGGGCGAGACGGCCATGCTGTGCGGGGAGTTGTACCGGCGCGGCGGGGGCTGGAAGTTCCGGGCCGTCGGGCAGGGATGGTCGAGCGGATTGGCCGGACTGGCAACGGATTTCGGGATCACCGTGGATGACCCGGGGCAACAAGCCGCGCGGTCACACATGCCGCCGCCTCCGCCCGCGCCGCAGCAATTCTCAGCGCCGCCCCCGCCCGCGCCGCAGCAATTTGCCCCGCCGCCTGCCACACAATTCTCTGCGCCGCCTGCGCAATATGCCCCGCCGCCTCCGCAATTCCCGGCACCGCCCGCGCAGTATGCGCCCCCGCCCGCGCAGTATGCGCCGCCTCCGCCCCCTGCCTCGTACGCCCAGCCCGCGCAGCCGGTCTCCGGCGCTCCGGGCGCGCGGCTTACCAAGGGGGAGGAGGAGCTGCCTATCGATATGCGAAAGCGCTTATCGCTGCGTAAGGAACAGATTGCGGTCAGTCTCGCCAAGCATGGCGCGCAGGGGTTGACGGCGCGGGTGATCCTGGTGCTGGACGCCTCCGGGTCGATGTCCCTGCTCTATCAGAAGCAGGTCGTGCACCGGGTGGTCGAGCGCATGGCGGCGGTGGCGGCACAGCTCAATGAGAACGGGTGGATGCAGGCGTGGACCTTCGCCAGTAATGCCGCGAGATTGCCGGATCTTGTCATCGCGCAACTGCCGCAATGGATTTCACTGCATGTGCGGGTCGGGCAGGTGAGAATGTTGCCGGGGCGCGGATTGGGTCGCCTGCAACCCGGACAGGTCGATATGCGCCAGATCGGCATTCAGAACGAGGAGCAGAAGGTCATCGCGCAGATCCGCCATTATGTGCGGAGCGAACCCCAGCCGGTGCCCACCCTGGTCCTGTTCTTCTCCGACGGCGGCGTCCACAAGAACCGCGAAATCGAACAGGAACTCCGCGCCGCGGTCGAGGAACCCATCTTCTGGCAGTTCGTCGGCCTCGGCAGCCGCAATGGCTACGGCGTCCTGGAACAACTCGACACCATGGCCGGTCGCCGCGTCGACAATGTCGGCTTCTTCGCCGTGGACGACATCGACCAGATCGGCGACCCCGAACTCTACGACCGCATCCTCTCGGAATTCCCCTCCTGGATCAAAGCCGCTTCCCGCGCGGGCATCCTGCACTGAGGGCCGCCCGCCTCGTTATCCAGGGCGGCGTCCTGGTCGACGCGGAATGCCTCGAGGTCGATGGTCGGAGCGTCGCGTGAGCTGAGAGCGAACTGCTCCCGGCTGACGAATCGACGGCGCGGACCAGTCATCACTCCAGCGTACGGGCCGCGGCGGGTGTGACGTTGCTAATCACACCTCGCGCTTGTCGGGGTTCGGGGATGTCGCGCGTTAACGTCGAGGCGGGTTGTCGAAGGGAGTGCCGTGTCGAATCGGTATGCGCAGATCGCCTTCTCGGACGCCGCGGTGGAGCGGCAGCGGGCGTCGGGGAGTTTCCGGGATTACGGGGCGCAATTGGGGGGTGCGGCGGAGGGGCCGCAAGCGCTGGAAATGCGGGAGATGGGGTTCATTCGAGGGCAGGATTCGTTCTTTCTGGGGACTGCTACGCCGGACGGGTGGCCCTACATTCAGCATCGGGGCGGGCCCAAGGGTTTTGTGCAGGTGCTGGATGGGCACACGTTGGGGTTCGTCGACTTGTCGGGGAATCAGCAATACGTGACGGTGGGCAATCTTGCCGAGAATGACCGTGTGGCACTGTTTTTCATCGACTATCCGCTGCGGGAGCGGTTGAAGGTCTATGGGACCGCGCGGGTGGTGGAGCGGGCCGAGGACGCGGAGTTGGTGGATCGGCTTTCGAGCGTCTACTCGGGGGCTATTCAGAAGATCGCCGAGCGCGCCGTGCTCATCACCGTCGAGGCCTACAACTGGAACTGCGTGAAATACATTCGGCCGCGGTTCACCAAAGAGCGCCTCGACGAAGCGATTGCGCTGGAACGGCGAACCGCGGCCGCGGACCGGCAGCGGCTCGAGGCCGCCTTGGAGGAGTTGCGCGGCGAGAACGACGCGCTGCGGGCGCAATTGGAGGCCGTTCGCGCCGCCGCGAAGTGAGCGGCGCGGGCCCTCGGGTCACCTAGTGCATCGGTACGGGATGCTCGCTCGGGACGGGTTGCAGATCGAGGCGCATGACGGTGCGGGGCCAGCGGTCCAGGCCGAGTTCGGCCTCGTGGGCGCGGACCTTGCGCAGGCCGGCGGTGAGGTCCTTCTCCTCGACCACGCGGAAGCCGAGACGCTCGTAATACGGTGCGTTCCAAGGGACTTCGGTGAAGGTGGTGAGGCTCAGGGCGGCGACGCCCGAGCGGCGGGCCAGCGCCGCGAGATGGTCGATGAGGGCGCGGCCGATGCGCTGATGGGCGGCGTCGGGGTGCACCGAGACCTGGGCGATGTGCTCGGTGTCGTCGACCGGTTCGCTGATCAGGTAGGCGATCGGGGAATCGTTGTCGTCGACGGCGACCCAGGCGCGCCCGGAGCGTCGATGCTCTTCCAGGGCTTCGAGCGAGGGCGGGGCATCGTCGGCAATCTCGAGCATGCCGATCTCACGGAAGGGTTCGCCTGTGGCGTCTTCGATTCCTTGCAAAAGGTGAAGTTCGTCGGGCCGGGCGGCACGAATACGCATCGTGTGACGGTAGCGCGTATCCGGACTCCGGCGCGCGCTCATTCCGATGTGTGATTGGCCGCGTCGAGCACGGCCGGTAGCAGGCCCGGGAGCGCGGCCTCGACCTCGGCGGTGCGCAGGAGCTGACAGGCATTGCCGTCGATGATGACGCGTTCGGTGAGACCGGCCTCGCGCAGGATCTTGAAATGGTGCGCGGCCGTGGACTTGCTGACCGTCTCGTAGAGGGCGCTGCAACGCAGTGCCTCACCCGCATTGCCGAGGCGGCGGACCATTTCCAGGCGCACCGGATCCTGCAGCGCGCCGAGCACGGCGGGTAGCGGGGCCACCGGGGCGAACCGCGGCAGCGGGTACGCGGAGGCCTCCGTGACGGCCTGCGGCGGGGTCTCCACGGCGCGCGCTTCGGTGTCGGGCATGAGCTACCTCACTCCGTAAGTAGTTTGACCATTATCGAACTAGGGGTAGGGTCAGGTTCGATCTTAATCAAACTTACCTGATGGAGGCGTCGATGGCATCGGCAACCGCGGTCGCGACCCGAGCCGAACAGGGCACCCAGACCTGGGCCTACGCATTGGTGCTCGCCGCCAGCGGCGTGGCGCTCGGGGTCTCGGGCGCGCCCGCACCGCTGTACGGGATTTATCAGCAGTCGTGGCACTTCTCGCCGCTCACCACGACCTTCGTCTTCGCCGTCTACGCCATTGCCGCACTGGTCGCGGTGCTGGTCTCCGGCCGCATCTCCGATGTGGTGGGCCGAAAGCCGGTGCTGCTGGGCGCATTCGGCATCATGATCGCCGGTCTGGTCGTCTTCCTGCTTGCCGACAATGTGGCCATGCTGCTGCTGGCGCGGGCCCTGCACGGCCTGGCCGTGGGCGCGACCGTGGTGGCGGGCGCGGCGGCGCTGCTGGATCTCCGGCCCAAGCACGGTGCGCGCACCGGGCAGCTGTCGGGCGTGGCCTTCAATGTCGGTATGGCCGTGGCGATTCTGGGTTCGGCGCTGCTGGCCCAGTACGCGCCGCATCCGCTGCGCACGCCGTATGTGGTGATCACCGTGCTCTGCCTGCTCATCGCGGGCGGCATTCTGGTGCTGCGCGAGCCGCACACCGCACGCACCGCGGGCCGGATCCGGATCGCCAAACCGGCTGTGCCGCAGGAAATCCGCAGTGACTTCTGGTTCTCGGCACTGGGCGTGATGGCGGCCTGGTCGGTGCTGGGCGTGCTGCTGTCGCTGTACCCGTCGCTGGCCTCGGCCGAAACCGGCATCCACAATCTGGTGTTCGGTGGCGCGGTGGTGGCCTCGACCGCACTGGCCGGTGCCACGGCACAGCTGTTCGCCGGTGGGATTCCGGCGCGCCGGGCGGCCGTGATCGGCGATGTCGGCATGGCGGTGACCCTGCTGCTCACCATCCCGGCGCTGCACACCGGCAATTGGGTGCTGGTGCTGGTGGCCGGATTCGCGCTCGGCGGCACCTTCGGCCTCGGCTTCGGCGGCTCGTTGCGGCACCTGTCCAATGTTGTGCCGCAACACAAGCGGGGCGAGACCATGTCGGCCTACTACCTGCTCGCCTACACGGCCATGGCGCTGCCGACCGTGATCGCGGGCTGGGCGGCCACCACCTGGGGGCTGAGCACCGTGTTCCCGTGGTTCGTGGTCGTGGTGGCGCTGGCGTGCCTCGGCGCCGCGGGCCTGGGTGTGCGAAACAAGCAGGAAGCCTGAGTTCACAAAGCGATACGGCCCGGGCCTGCGGCGCAACGCCGCAGGCCCGGGCCATTCCCATTCGGTCGAAAGGTGTTGGCGGTAGCGGAAGTCCGGCCATACGGTGCGCGCGGCGACCGTGATCGCTATCCTTCCGCTATGCGGCGGTGGGGAAGGTTCGGCAATACGCTGAACCGGACGGCACACCGATCGGCACTGATGCTCTCGGGGCTGATCGCTGTGGTCGGTGGGTTTGCCATTGCGGCGCTCACCTGGTGGTTGTTGTGGCGCTCCTGGGGAGCGCAGGCGGAGACGCCGAATCGGCTGGATCTCACCAAGATCGCGCTATGGGTGACCGCCGGGGTCGGTGCGGCGGTCGCACTCGTGATCGCCTACCGGCGCCAGCGCGACAATGAGCGCGGCCGATTCGCGGAATTGTTCGGTGCGGCCGCCAGCCAGCTCGGCAATACCGATGTGGCCGTGCGGATTGCGGGCGTCTACGCCCTGGCCGGGGTCGCCGACGAGTTCTCCGCCCCCGCCCGGCGGCAGCAGTGCGTGGACGTGCTGTGCGGATACCTGCGACTGCCCTATGTGCCGGATGAGGGCGGCAGCCACCTGGTCTCCAAATCCCAGCGGGTGGAGGATTCCGGCACCGCGGTGGAGCGGGTCTACAACTACCGGCAGAACGACCGCCAAGTCCGCGACACCATTGTGCGGGTGATCGCCGAACACCTCCGCCCGACCGCCACTGGAACATCCTGGTCCACCTGCGATTTCGACTTCTCCGACGCGGTGCTGGAAGACCTCGACTTCCGGCATGTCATCTTCGCCGGGCATAACACCCGCTTCACCAATGCCAGCTTCACCGGCCGGTCCACCAGCTTCGAGCAAGCCCGGTTCCTCGGCAAGCGAGTCTCCTTCCGCGGGGCCATGTTCCGCAGCCCCACCGAATTCGATCACGCGGTCTTCGCGCACACCTCGGTGCATCGGACCGAAAGAGACTCCGCCGGAACCGTATTCGTAGACGTCACCTTCGGCGGATCGGTGAGCTTCGAAGGCGCGCGCTTCGCCGGTGCGCGGACCGGGTTCACCCGCTCCAGCTTCGCCGGTGATCGCAGCAGTTTCGCCAACGCACGGTTCGCGGCGGGCCTGACCTCCTTCGAACGCTGCATCTTCGACGGCGAACGGGTCACCTTCACCTCGGCCGAATTCGTCGGCGGCAAAGTGGTTTTCACCGCCTCCCGCTTCTACGCCGAAGCCAGCGTGTTCGATTGCGCCCGGCTCGGCTCGCACACTCGATGGCGCAATGGGCTCACCCAGGAGGTCACCTTCGCCCGCGCCGAATACCACGGCAAGGTGTCCTTCGCGGACGCCATCTTCGGCGGTCGCTCGGTGGCCTTCACCGGCGGTGACTTCTTCGGCAATATTTCCTTCCGCAGGGTCGCCTTCGATGCCCGCGAGGTCACCTTCGAACGGCCCAAGGCCTGGGTCGGACTGCACTTCGATTGGGACGGTTCGCCGAACACCAAACCGGCGAATGTGAGTCCCGCGCAATGGCCGCCGGTGCCCGCCGAGGCCCCGCCCGAACTGACGGTCTGAACCTCAGCGGGCCGGGAACCGGATGATCCGGTCGTCATTGGGGCGCGGATCGCCGCGGCCGTCGGTATTGGAGGTGGTCACCCACAACGCCCCGTCCGGCGCGGTGACCACCGTCCGCAGCCGACCGTACGTGTTCACCAGTGCCGCTCGAGGTTCCCCGGTCGCGCCGTCGTGCAGCGGCACGGTCCACAGCTTGGTCCCGCGCAGCGCCGCGACATAGAGCGTGTCACCCGCAATGGCGATCGCGGAGGGCGAGGCGTCCGCTGGTTTCCACACCACCACGGGATTGGTGTACTGCCCGCCCTTCGTATCGCCCATCCCCTCCACGTCGGGCCAGCCGTAGTCGTGTCCCGGTTCGATTCGATTGATCTCGTCGAAGTCATTGCGCCCGAACTCGGCCGCGAACAATCGGCCCGCCCGATCCCAGGCCAGCCCTTGCACATTGCGGTGGCCGAGGCTGTAGACGGGCGATCCGGGGGTGGGATTGCCCGGCGCGGGCGCGCCCTCCGGAGTCAGTCGCAGGATCTTGCCATTGGGACTCGCCGGATCCTGAGACCGCGCGCCCTGCCCCGCATCGCCGGTCCCGGCGTAAAGCATCCCGTCGGGTCCGAAGGCGATGCGCCCGCCGTCGTGGGTGGAGGCCTTCGCGATGCCGGAGTAGATCACCTCGGGATCACCGTCGAACTTGAATCGCACGATCCGGTTGTCGGACGCGGCGGTGAAGTAGGCGTACACATAGTGGTCGTCGGTGTACGTCGGTGAGATCGCGATCCCGAGCAGCCCGCCCTCACCTGCCGCCGACACCCCGGGGACCCGGTACACCTGCTCGGGTTCGGCTCCCGGCGTGATCCGCAGAATCACCCCCGAATCCCGCTGGGCGACCAGCGCGCTGCCATCGGGCAGGAAAACCAGCCCCCAGGGCACATCCAGGCCTTGCGCGATCTCCTCGGCCGTCCCGAGGTCCGGTACGCCATTCGGTGAGCTGGGAGCCGTCGCCGTCACCACGACTCGCGGTGTGGGAGGCGATCCGGTATCGCTGTCGCAGCCCGCCGCCAAGCTCAGCGCCAGGCACAGGACCGGTGCGGTGCGCAGCCATAGGTTCCGCATACTCCCCATCTTGGCCCGACGGCCCTCCGAACTCTGTCGGATTGGTCCCATATCGCACGGTGCGATAACTTGCAGTGGGATCGAGGCAGGGGAATGTGGTGGGGACGCACGACGTCGAATGGGCCGTTATCGGTGTGGCGGTGGCACTGCTTTCCTGGTCCGCGTTGTTCGGCGGCGTAGCCATAGCCCGGCGACGACGGACTTGGACCACCAAGGTGCTGATCCCCGCCGCTGCCATCCTGGGCTGGATAACCCTGGTGGCGGGCCTGCTCTCCTCGATATCACCGATGACCGGCGACACCATCGCCGGAACCCCCGTGGCCGCCGCCCCCGGCCTGGTGCAAGCCGGTGTGCCGACCACCCCGACCACCACCAAAACCGCTGCGCCCGACCCGATGTCACTGCTCAAGGTCGGCGACTGCGTCGAAGTCCCCATGGAACAGGCCACCGGCCCCGACGGCAAACCCACCTCGAAGCCCGGCTCGCCCTCTCCCGCCGACTGCAACTCCCTCGACGCGAATTACCGTGTCCTGCAAAACAGTCCGGAAGCCTGCACCGGAAACCTGTACAAACTCGAGACCAGCCGCCACGACAAGGCCGGAAAACTCATCTACCACCTATGCCTGGCCTTCGACTGGCGAGTCGGATTCTGTTACGACACAGCCACTATGGATGAACCCTCCAAGGTGGATTGCACCACCTCGGGCCAGCACATAGTCCAGGTGACCGGAGTCCTGGAAGACACCACCGACGGCGCGAGATGCCCCCGAGATGGCAATGGTGCGGTATGGGTCACCTGGGACAAACGCCACATGACAGTCTGCTTCCGGGGTTCGGACAACCCAGGCCGCTGAAGCAGAACGAGTGTTCATTGGTGCAGGCGGTTACTCGCGAAATGCCTGCACCAATGAACACTCGATGGTGCTCCTATCTGATACTCATCGAAGCAGATATCCATCTGTCTGGGTAGGTGCCTTGGGGTAGCGTCGGGCGCATGAGGATTCGTGGTGCCGTACTGGAGCGAATCGGGGCGTCCGCGCCGTTCGCGGACTCCGAGCCGATCGTCGTGAGCGAGCTCGACCTGGGCGAACCGGGGCCGGGGGAGTTGTTGGTGAAGATCGAGGCGGCGGGGCTGTGCCACTCGGATCTGTCGGTGGTGGATGGCAATCGGGTGCGGCCGGTGCCCATGCTGCTCGGGCATGAGGCGGCCGGACGGGTCGAGGCCGTGGGCGCGGGGGAGAGCGATATCGCGGTCGGGCAGCGGGTTGTCATGACCTTCCTGCCGCGCTGCGGGCAATGCTCGGGCTGCGCGACCGACGGGCGGACGCCGTGCCTGCCGGGGAGCCTGGCCAATAATGTGGGGGAACTGCTGGCCGGTGGGCGGCGGCTGTTGCGCGACGGGCAAGAGGTGCACCACCATCTCGGGGTGTCGGCCTTCGCCACGCATGCGGTGGTGGATCGGCGCTCGGTGGTGCCCGTGGACGATGATGTGCCGCCGGATGTGGCCGCCGTGCTCGGATGCGCGGTGCTGACCGGCGGTGGGGCCCTGCTGAATTCGGCGAAACCCGGGCCCGCCGATCGCATCATGGTGGTCGGACTCGGTGGCGTCGGCATGGCGGCGGTGCTGGTGGCGGCCGCGCTGCGGCAGGGGACCGGGCATGAGGTCATCGCCGTGGATACCGTGCCTGACAAGCTCAAGGCCGCAATGGAACTCGGCGCCACCTCCGCGTACACGCCCGCGGAAGTCGCGGAGCAGAATATTCAGGCCGAGATCGTGGTCGAGGCCGCGGGCAATGTCCGGGCCTTCGAGACCGCGGTCGCGGCGACCGCCCCGGGCGGCACCACGGTCACCGTCGGGCTGCCCGCCCCCGACGCGCGGGCAAGCATCTCCCCGCTCGGGCTGGTGGCTCAGGGGCGATCCATTGTCGGGAGTTACCTCGGCGGCGCGGTTCCCGCCCGCGATATCCCCGAATACGTTCGCATGTGGCGGGCGGGCAAGCTGCCGGTGGAGCGTCTCGTGTCCTCGCGAATTCGCTTGGAGGACATCAATACCGGCATGGACGAGCTGGCGGCGGGTCACGCGCTGCGTCAGGTGATCATGTTCGACTGACGGCATTCGGGTCCGGAACGGGCACTGCCCCGCCACGCTGAGGCGTGGCGGGGCAGTGTGTTCAGACCCGGGCGAGCGTCACTTCACGGTGAGTGAGATCGTCTTGGTCTGCGTCTTGGCGGGCAGCTTGGCGGTGTCGACCATGAGGATTTCGCCGGAGTCCTGCAGGCCGTTCGGGAGCATCTTGGCCTTCAGGGTGTACGGCGGCTGGTCGCCGGTGATGGCGTCGATGCCGAAGTCGCTGTCATTGGAGATGTAGAGGGTCTTGCCGCCGTCGGTGGTGGCGACGCCTTCGATCTTGTCGTGGCCGAAGAACTTACCGTCGGCGTTCAGCGAGTCGAGCAGGCCTTCCAGGTCCAGGTTGGACTTCTTGGCGACGGCGGTGATGCCTGCCTTCTGGAGCGCGGCGACGCCGTCGGCGGTGGGCACCGTGCCGACGTAGGCCTCGACGGGCTTACCGTCGATCAGCAGGCCCTTGTCCGGGTCGTATTGTGCGCCATTGATTTTCGCCTGCGGGCCGATATCGGTGGCACTCGAGATGTCGATGGTCCACAGCTTCTTATTGGCCTTGGGGGCCTTGTTGCCGTCGCGCTCGTCGACCACGAAGGTGGTGTTGCTCAGCGCGGTGATCTCGGAGACGGCGAGCTTCTCCTTCGGGTTTTCCAAGGGGTACACGAATTCCTTGACCGCGCGGGTCTTGAGATCCACGGTCACGATGCGGGTCATCGGCACCTCACGCGCCGAGGTGACGCCGGGCGCGTTCAGGCCGCTCTGGATGATGCCGACCAGGGTGCTGCCGTCAGGGGTGACGGTCAGGCCCTCCATGCCCTGGTTGGGGGTGCGCAGCGAAAGTTCCTTGGGCAGACCGCGTCCCGGCGCGAGCCGCTCGAGCTCGGAACCCTTGGCGTCGAAATGCACCAGGAACGGGCCGTATTCGTCGGAGACCCAGAAGGTGCCGTCGGCCAGTGCGACCAGGCCCTCGCTGTCGATGCCGTGATCGGTGGGGGCCAGCACGTTTCCGTTCAGGTCGCGCATGGTCTCACCGGTATTGGCCGAGAGGTCGACCAGGCCGTTGAACGGCTGCCCGGCCGGATTCTTCAGCGGGATGGTGGATTCCACCACGGCCTGGGTGCCGTTCAGCTTGAACTTCGCGATGGTCGGCGTGAAATCCGGTACGGCCGCGACCTTCTCGTTCTTACCCTTGCCGTCCACGTTCGGACCGCGGTCGGTGAGCCCGTAGAACTCATCCTTGGAACCCGGCACCGGCGTGAACGCCGACCCGAATCCGCTGCCCTGGATGGCGACTCCGCCGATATCGCCGAGCGGCTTGATATCGGTGGTGTACAGCTTCACGGCGTCGGTGGTGGTGACGGTGAGATTGTCCGAACCCATGTAGCCCTTGGCGGGCGTGTACACCATGGCACCGTCCTGGCGGCGGGTGATGCTGCCGTGCTGCGGATCGGCGATGGCCACCGCCGCGCTGCCGCCGGTCTTGGCCAGCAGCTCGTCGAGGCTGATGACCAGCGGCTGGTCCATGGTCGCGGTGAAGTCGGCCGACGGATCGGACGAACAGGAGACGGCGGCCACGGCTGAGGCGCACACGGCGACAGCGGCGAGCGCGCTTCGGGTACTACGGCGAATTCTCACAGGCGATGCCTACCTCGCCTATCCGACGGCAAGTTGGCCGGGGTCTGAACAATCGCAGCTACCGAGGTTGCCGAGGCGATGTCTTCTCGACCGGATTCCGAGGGATTGCGGCCGAAGGCGCGCCGGAATGACGCGCGGGCCTACGCGATGACCGTGCGAATTGGCCGGGTCACGGGTGTTCCGAGTGTCGAATCGCCGACCTACTAGGCTCGACCCGTACGTGAACGGCGTCGATGTGAAGTATGTGAGGAGACTCAGGTGACCACGAACCGGATCCGGGTGGGTGTGCTCGGGGCGCGCGGCAAGGTCGGGCAGGCGATCTGCGCGGGCGTCGAGGCGGCTGCCGATCTGGAGCTGGTCGCCCAGGTCGACAAGGGCGACGCGCTCGAGGCGTTCACCGAGGCCGGGGCGCAGGTGGTGGTGGACTTCACCAGTCCCGCCGTGGTCATGCCGAATCTGAAGTGGCTGGTGGAGAACGGTATTCACGCCGTCGTCGGCACCACCGGATTCGATGCCGAGCGGCTCGATCAGGTGCGCGGCTGGCTGGCGCAGAGCCCGCAGACCGGTGTGCTGATCGCCCCCAACTTCGCCATCGGCGCGGTGCTGTCCATGCGGTTCGCCGAGCAGGCCGCCCGCTGGTTCGAATCGGTCGAGGTCATCGAGTTGCATCACCCGAACAAGCTGGACGCCCCCTCCGGCACCGCCTACCGCACCGCCGGGGTCATTGCCGCGGCCCGCGAGAAGGCCGGTGTGGGCCGCAGCCCCGACGCCACCCAGGACGAGCTCGAGGGCGCGCGCGGCGCGGATGTGGACGGCGTGCGGGTGCACTCGGTGCGACTGGCCGGACTGGTCGCGCATCAGGAAGTCCTGTTCGGCACCCAGGGCGAGACGCTCACCATCCGCCACGACTCCATCGACCGGACGTCGTTCGTGCCCGGCGTGCTGCTCGGTGTCCGCAAGACGCCGCTGCGTCCGGGCCTGACCGTGGGCATCGACCCGCTGCTGGACCTGTGAGCGAGCGCAGCGAGCGAACCACGAGACAGTGCGCCACGCGCATGCCGGAGCCAAGCGCCAGCGAGGTGCAGGCATGAGCGCGGGCGGGGAGAACAACGGCCGGGAGGTCGCCAAGAAGGTCGGCCTCATCGCCTTCCTGATCCTGGCGCTCGGCTTCTATTTCGTGCTGCTGGGCCGGATCGCGCTCAGCCTCATCCGGAACGGTTCGATCCCCGCCCTGGCCATCGGGATCGGCGTCCTGATCCTCCCGCTGCTCGGCGTGTGGGTGGTCGCCACCAGCGTGCGGGCGGCCTTCGCGCATCAGCACCTGGCGCGGCGCATCCACGACGAGGGCCTCGAACTCGACACCTCCGATCTTCCCCGCCGCCCCTCCGGCCGCCTCGAACGCGAGGCCGCCGACCAACTCTTCGAGCAGGTGAAAAAGGAGTGGGAAGCCGACCCGGACAACTGGCGCAGCAACTACCGCGCCGCCCGCGCCTACGACTACGCCGGTGACCGCACACGCGCCCGCGAAGTCATGCGCCGGGCAGTCGATTTGGAACGCGCCGAGCGAAACGCCGAGGCGTAGGTCGACGCGAAAGTCCCGACCATGCGAAGCGGCCCGGAACCCACGGGTTCCGGGCCGCTTTCGCGAGGATTTTCAGCTCGCCGGGTGCACCTTGCGCCAGTGTTCGGCGATATCGATGCGGCGGGCCAGCCAGACCTTGTCGTGCGACTGGACGTAATCCAGGAAGCGTTCCAGGGACTTGGCGCGGGCCGGGCGGCCGATGATGCGGCAGTGCAGGCCGACCGACAGCATCTTCGGGGAGCCCGCTTCGCCCTCGGCGTAGAGGATGTCGAAGGCGTCCTTCAGGTACGAGAAGAACTCGTCACCATTGGCGAAACCGGCGGGAGAGGAGAAGCGCATGTCATTGGACTCGAGGGTGTACGGCAGCACCAGCTGATCCTGCTCGCCCACCTTGACCCAGTACGGCAGGTCGTCGGCGTAGGAGTCCGAGTCGTAGACGAAACCGCCGTGCGCCGCCACCAACTCGCGGGTCTGCGGCGAATCGCGGCCGGTATACCAGCCCTTCGGCGCCTCACCGAAGAGGCGGGTGATGATGCGCACGGCCTCATCCATATGCGCGCGTTCGGTGTCCGCGTCGACATTCTGGTAGGAGATCCAGCGCAGGCCGTGGCAGGCGATCTCATGGCCGAGCCGCTTGAACGCCGCCACCGCTTCCGGATTGCGTTCCAGCGCACGGGCTACCGCGAAAATGGTGAGCGGAATATCGCGCTGCTCGAACAGGCGCAGCACCCGCCAGAGTCCGGCGCGGGAGCCGTACTCGTACATGGTTTCCATGCTCTGATGGCGAGCCGGGAATGCCTGTGCGGGAACGATATCCGAGAGGAACGTCTCCGAGCCCTCATCGCCGTCCAGGACGCTGTTCTCGCCGCCCTCCTCGTAATTCAGGACGAACTGCACGGCGATATTGGCGTCCCCGGGCCACTGCGCGTTCGGCGGGGTCGGCCCGTAGCCGACCATGTCCCGAGGGTAGTCGAGGTCGAAATCGCTCATGCCACTTCCCCTTCCCGCTCGGCTAGCAGGCGTGCTCGCGCGTCGGCGGTGAGCGTGCCGTACACCCGCAGCCGCGCCAGACCGCCGTCCGGGAAGGCGTCCAGGCGCACCTGGGTGACCGCCTCGTCGGATTCGATGGCGAACTTGTGCCGGGTATCGGGTCGCAGCACGGTGCGGGGGAGCAGCTCCACCTCGGTGCCGTCGGCGCGAATTCCGGTGAGCGCGCCCGCACCCGGGCTATTGAACAGGAAGTACGAGGTGTCGATCTCGACCATGGTCAGCACGCCCTCACCGGCGAGCTGCACCTGAACCCAGTCATTGTCGCGATTGCGGCGACGCGCGGTCTCCCAGCCGTCGCCCATGCTCTGCGCCCGCCCGGGCAGCAGGATGTTCTGCGGATGCGAGTAGAAGCGGTTGGAGCAGTCCGCCACCAGGCCGCCGTTCTCCAGGGCCGCCAGATCGAACGGGCCCGAATCCAGCCAGCGCAGATCGGGTTTCGCGACACCGTGCACGCGCAGCCGAGCGACGCCCCCGTCCGGGAACATGCGCAGTCGCACATGGGTGAAGCGGCGTGCGGAATCCACCGGGAAGGGGTTCTTGCTGTCGCCGCCGACCTTGGCGCGCTCGACCAGGGTGACCCAGCCGTCCAGCTCGGCAATCTCCTCGGCGGACGGATACCCCTCCACCGCAATGGCTTCCACCGAAACCTCCGGCGGGTAATTGCCCTTGAACCAGGCGGTGTCGACCACGACGCCGTGGATCACGCCGGGAACACCCAGCCGCACGATGGCGGTATCGCAGTCATCCGACTCCGGGTGCGCACCCTCGTCGCCGCGCCGCCGCCGGGTCTCCCAGCCGTCGTACACCTGACCTTTATGGCCGAAAGTCGCGGGCTGATACGTCGATTCCTCCGGGCGTATGAGATTCTCCCGCTCCGCGAAGGATTCATCATTGGCCCAGATCACCGCGCCGCCCAGGGAACGAACGGCCAGGTCGGGCAACAAGGTGAAATCGGTTGAATCGGCGCTCATCGGACTCCTTTCGACTTCCCGCGAATACCGGGAGGTTTGGAACTATTACTTGCGGGGGCGGATCACAGCGCCGGGATCCTTCGTTCACGCAGTTGGTGCAGCACCTCGACGGTGGCCTGGGGAACCAGCGCGGTCACGTCGTCCGGCTGGAAAGCGCCGCACGCCAATCCGCGCAGCACCACGGTGGCCAGCGCCTGGGCGGTGGCCGGTTCGTCCACGACGGCGCTGCCCTGACGGTCCAGGTAGCGGCCGATGCGCGGCGCGGCCGCACCGAGCGCGCCGCGATAGAAGGCGAAGGTGGCCAGCCAGCGCGTGGCCAGATGGCCCGCGCCCATATCCCAGCCCTGGTAGTAGCCGCGCTCCAGCGAGCGGCTGACCAGGCGGAAATGGCGGTCCAGCGCGGTCCGCACCTCCACATCGGTGCCGATGGGCAGCACCTGGGTGGAGCCGTCGCACACCCAGACGCCGGTCTGCGCGGCGGCGGCCTGCATGACCGCCTTGGCGTGATCGGCCACCGGGTGTTCCAGCGACTGGAACTGCGGGGAAATGCCGCAGGCGGCGCTGTAGTCGTAAGTGCCGTAATGCAATCCGGTGCAGCGTCCGGCCGAGCGGTGGATGGCCTGCGCGACGGTGGCGGTGCCGTCGGCGGCGATCACGGCCTGGGGACTCTCGATCTGCAATTCGAACTTCAGCGATCCGGCGGCCAGGCCGTGCGCGGATTCGATTGCCTCGCACAGCAGTACGGCGATATCGGCCTGCTCGGCCGCGCGAATCTTCGGAATCGTGAACACGAAACCGGCGGGCACCCCGCCCGCGCCCTCCAGCACCCGCTCCAGGGTGCGCACCGCGCGCGGCCATTCGGCGGTGGTGAGGCCCTTCATGCGAATGCCCCGCGAGATCACCTCGGCGGGCAGCTTGGCCAGCACTTCACCGGCGTGGGTGGCATCGCGATCCTCGACCTCATCGCCGCGGGTGCCGTAACCGTCCTCGAAATCCAGGCGCAGATCCTGAATCGGCCGCTGCCGCAGCGTATTCAGAGCCAGGTCGAAGACCTCCGAACCGGCCAGCCCGGTCAGCAGATCGCCGTGCAACTCCGCCAGTTCGGCCGCCGCCGCACCCCATTCGTGCGGCAGGTCCGCGGTGGCCTCCGCGGCGGAGATATATGCGGTGTGAATCGGCTGTCCGGCCCGGTCACCCGGGTAGTTCCGCGCCAACTCCGAATCCACTGCATTCAAACGGGATTCGATACCAGCCAACACATCGGGTGGCAAGGTCACGAATGCGCCTCCTGTCCATCGGTCGAGAATTCTGCGAGCAGGCCGGTGTAGTGCTTGGGCGGCGGGGCCGCGAACTCGCCGCGGCCGGACTTGCGCAGCCCCATGGTGATCAGGGATTGCACGGTCAGCGTGGCGGCGGCGACACCGTCGACGACCGGTACGCCGATCTCCTCGGTCAGCCATTCGCACAGATCCGCCATGCCCGCGCAGCCGAGCACGATGGCGTCGGAATTGTCGGCGTGGATGGCGTCCCGGCAGGCATCGGCGATCACCGTGCGCGCCTTGGGGTCCTCCAGTTCCAGCACCGGAATCTCGCACGCGTGAATGCCGAGGCAGAAGCGATCCATGCCATAGCGCTCCGCCAGATCGGCGGCGCGCCCGGCGGTGCGGGACAGGGTGGTGACGACGGAGAAGCCGCGTCCCAGGTGACTGGCGGAATGCATCGCGGCCTCGGCGATACCGAGCACCGGCCCGCGTGCCAGCTCCCGCGCGGCATCCAGGCCGGGGTCACCGAAGCAGGCGATGACGTAGCCGTCCACGCCCTCGGCCTCACCGCGCGCGATCTCGGCCAGCACGCCGGGCACCGAAAGTGCCTCGTCGTAATGGCTTTCGATGGAAGCCGGGCCCATGGTCGGCGTGATGCCCTCGACGAGGGTCCCGGGCGCGGCGACCGCGCGCGCGGCCTCCTCGATGGCGGCGGTCATGGAGGCCGTCGTATTGGGATTGATGACTCGAATTCGCATGGTTCTCACCGGCGCGGTGTGCACACCGCCCGGTGGCGCAACAGTGTCGGGCATGTCGCACATCCGATCTCGTAGGGTTCTCGTCATTGGGAACACAAGGTGTGCGAGACGCTATCGAGCGGGTATTGCCCGTGTATTGCTGAAACTATATATGTTGTTACTCGCCGGTATTTGCGTCTTGCACCGGCTCGTTCAGCTCGGGCACGGGCTCCGCGAACAGGCCGATATCGGTCGGCAGGTGTGACAGTACGCCGTTCAAACGGGCGCTGTGCTGCTCGGAGACCGCCAATAGCGTCTCGGCATCACGGGCCAGGAAGGCCGCGAGCTGCTTGCTGTGATCGGCATGCAGGACGACCCGATCCAAGGTCGTCACGTGCACCATCGGCTGCACCGGTTCGGTGATGTTCCAGGCGTATTCGAGCATGTGCACCACGCGCGGCATGCCGGAGGCGCGGACCAGGGCGAGATGGAAATTGCGAGTCTCGCGGTGATAGGCGACCGCGTCCTCCTCGAGCACCGCCTTCTCCAGGCGTGCGTGCGACTCCTTGGCGAGATCGTGATCCCACTTGGTGGCATTGTGCACGGCCGCCGCCATGGCCGCGGATTCCAGGCGTTCGCGCACCACGTACAGCTCACGGAGTTCGGCCGTGGTCAGCAGCGTCACCTGATAGCCGAAGTTCGGGCGGTGTTCGACCAGGCCCTCGCCGATCAGGGTTTGCAGGGACTCGCGGACCGGAATCGCGCTGACCTCGAATTGGCGGGCGAGCTCGCCGAGCGGCATGCCGGTGCCCGGCGGCAGATTGCCTTCCAGGATCAGCCGGCGCAGTTCGTTCAGGATTTCCTGCTGCGAATAGCCTCGCCGAGCGTGTGCGGGCGGGGTGAGCTGGGGTAACCGCGGTAGTCGCGGCCGGGCCGCCATCAGAGTTCCTTCTCGTCGTAGCCGAGCGCCTTCAGCGAGAGCCGATGCAGCGTGGCTTGTTCTTCGGGGGTGAGCCGGAAGAGTAGCGCCTCTGTCGCTTCTTGGATACGGGCGTTCGTCTCTTCGCGCAGTCGATTGCCCGCGGCGGTGATGGCCAGCCGGTATTTGCGCCGGTCCTGTGGGTCGCGATTGCGGGTGACCAGGCCCGCCTTTTCCACGCTGTCGATCAGCCGGACCACCTCGCTGCGGTCGATGGCCAGCGCGTCGGCCATCTCCTGCTGGGTGATGTCGCCGTTCTCCGCGAGGTAGGTGAGCACCCAGTGTTCGCGCAGCGACGTGTCCAGCTGCACGTGCATGGCCTTGTGCAGCTTGCCGAGCGCGTAGGTCGGGTAACGCAGCAGGCCCTTGGGGTGGTACTCGCGGTCTTCGGTCACCTGTGGATTATATCTATTGTTGAGTGACTCAATCATTGTTAGAGTCCACTATTGAGAAGCTCAACGTACAACTGAAGGAGGGGTCCGATGACGCAAGCGCGCACGGACACCATTGCTCCCGGTTCGGGCAGCACCGTTCCTGGCGCGGGCAGCACTGTTTCTGAGTTGGGAACTGCCGCCCCCGCCGAATCCGACAAGATCCCCGCCCATGTCTGGCGCACCGCGGCCGTGGTGGTCTTCGGCGCGATCATGGGGATGCTCGACACCTCGCTGGTCAATATCGGCCTGCACACCATCGGGGCCGACCTCGATGCCTCGCTCGCCACGATTCAATGGGTGGCCAGCGGATACCTACTCGCCCTTGGGGTTTCGCTCACCATCTGCGGCTGGCTCGGCCGCCGCTTCGGCGTCGGGCGGGTGTGGCTCGGCGCGCTGGCGGCATTCACCATCACTTCGGTGGCGTGCGCGTTCGCACCGACCGCCGGGTGGCTGATCGCCATGCGCATCCTGCAAGGCCTGGCCGCCGGACTGATGATCCCCGCCGGGCAGACCATCCTCGGCCAAGCCGCCGGACCTAAACGCATGGGCCGCGTCATGGGCGTGGTCGGCATCGCCGTCGTCGGCGCCCCGGCCCTCGGCCCGACCATCGGCGGTCTCATGCTGGCGAATTGGAGCTGGCAGTGGCTGTTCCTGATCAATATCCCGTTCGGCCTGATCGGCTTCGGCCTGGGCTTGCGGTATCTGCCCATGCAAGGCGGCGCGGCCACCGGCGGCCTCGACCTGCCGAGCCTGATCCTCGCGGGCGGCGGCGTATCGGCCGTGGTCTACGGCCTGTCCGAGATCGGCATCGACGGCTCGTTCACCGCACCGACGGTCTGGCTGCCGGTCCTGCTCGGCCTGGCCGCACTGGCAGGATTCATCGCACGCAGCCGAACCCGCACCCGCCCTCTCCTGGATATCCGGATGTTCTCCAACCGGGTATTCGCGGCAGCCAATTCGGCGAGCTTCTTCAGCGGTGCCTCCATGTTCAGCCTGATGCTGTTGCTACCCCTGTACTTCCAGGTCCTACACGGTGACAGCCTGATCCGCACCGGCGTCTCCCTCATCGCCTACGGCGCGGGCGGCGCGATCACCCTCCCGCTGGGCGGCCGACTCACCGACCGCTTCGGTGGTGGAATCATCGCGGTGGGCGGCAATCTGGCAGTAGCGCTGGCCGTACTGCCCTTCGCCTTCCTCGGCACGGACGCCAATATCGTTCTCGTGCAACTGCTCCTCTTCGCGGCCGGTGTCGCCACCGCGCTGGCCGGCATGCCTCTGGTCTCGGCCGCCTACGCCGCAGTCCGCCCCGACCAACTCCCCGACGCTGCCGCCTTCGTGAACATCCTCCAACGCGTAGGCGGAGCCATCGGCGTCGCAGTCATCGCGGTAATCCTCTCCCGCGCAACCCAATCCGGCTGGTCCCTGCTCTCGGGCTACCACCTGGCCTTCGCCGCAACAGCCGCCCTGTCCCTGACAGCGTCCACAGCCTCCACAATCCTGCGCCGCCACCAGCGCAGCTGATCGCCGAGGGAGCGATGGTGGTGGGAAATTCGGACAAATCCCACCACCATCGCTCCTTGATCTTGGATCACCCCTCTGCGGGCCGGACCCAAACCCACCAGCCATTGCTGGCGGCGGTGACTTGGATTTGTTCGCCGTCGAATTCGACTTCGGTGGGGCCGGGGCGTTGGGCGCGGCCGTAGCAGTAGATGGGGCCTTCCAGGTCCAGGCTGCCGCCTATGTTCGCGCCGGGCTGGTCGGAGATCGCGCCGACGCTGGTGCCGGAGTGCCAGCGGCCGTCACCGTCTCGGAGCAGGTAGTCGATGTCGATTTCGCGGCCGTCGCCGTTGGTGTCGACCAGTGCTACGGCCCAGATTCCATTGCCGCCCACCGCGAGTACGCACGCATGGGCGGGATGCCAGCCCCCGATCGCGATCACTTCATCAGAAGTTGGGCTCAGCGACACCGGCTACCTCCCCTTGTTCCTTGCTCGAGGGTAGCGCGGTCCATGCGGGGCGGGGATCAATACCGGTTCAGCGGGACTCGGAAAAACCAGGGGCCATTGTCGATGAAAAATCCACGGGCGGGGCGGAATACGTCGTGCCAGAGCAGGCTGTCGGCGTGGATCAGCAGTTCCCTCGCGAAGGGGTCGACGGCGGGGGCACAGTGCAGTGCGCCCTCCTGGCGGTTGACGGTGCCGCCGAGCATGGGGCGGCATTGGTATTCGCCGCCGAGGTCGTCGACGATGGTGAAGCCCGATTGAAGTTGAAGCATTCGGCCGTGAGGCGCGTCGGGGTCGTCGTAGTCGGGGGTCAACCCGCCTGGAACATGTTGGGGGTGTGGCGGTTCCACCTGGATGCGCAGCTGGACGCGGAACCCGTCGTCGAACAATTCAGCCGAGAACACCGTCACGGCAAGGTGATTCACGACCGCGCGGTGACCGACCGCGACGACCTGCCGCAAGTGGTCGAACTGGGGGAACAGCGGTGGCGGCACGTCGGGCTCATCGGTACTGCCCGCGAGAACGGCCGACACCGACCCGCCGATCCGACTGGTGCTCAATGCGATATCGGGAATGTTATCCCGGCAGGTCGAGCAATACCATTCGCCGGGATCCATGCCCCCGACGAAGTCACCCGTATCGATACCGCAGCGGGAGCAACGCAAGTCGAACACGCGCCCGAGCCTAGCGAATCACCGTGCCGCGCACACGGTTCAGGAGCGACGGGACACGCGCTGCAGTACGGCAGTGCGAGCCACCGCGAGAAGCCCCCGAACCGCCAGTCCGACCGCGACCACGGGCGCGAGCAACAGCCACGGCGAACCCTTGTGGTAGTCGCAGTAGAAGCGGAGCGCGCTGCGATGATGGGCGCGGACCTTGCGGTACGGGGCCGAACGCATGCTGCCGCCCTCGCGGTGGCGGATTTCCACGGTCGGGTCGAGGACTACCCGGTAACCCGCCCGATGCATGTCGAGGGCCATCTTGGTTTCCTCGAAGTAGAGGAAGTAGCGGTCGTCGAACCCGCCCACCGCATCGAACGCCTCGCGGCGGAACAGCATGCAGCAGCCGGAGATCCAGTCGACATCGCTGACCGTGGTGACCGTTTTGCCGAAATACCTTCGGGTCGCGGGGTTTCCGGGCCAGATGCCGCCGAGCAGGGCATGCGCGATGCCGACCGCGAGGGAGGGGAAATGGCGGCCGGTGGGATACGGAGTGCCGTCCAAGCGCAGGATCTGCGGACCGATCATGCCGATCCGATCATCCGTTTTCGCGGTATCCACGAGGGCCGCGATCGCCCCCGGCTCGAGCTGGGTATCCGGGTTGGCGACCAGAATCCATTCGGTGTTCGTGGTGGCCGCACCCTGGTTGATCGCCGCGGACAGCCCGACATTCCTGGGATTGCGAATAACCCGCCCGCCGAACTCCTCGACAATGTCCGCACTCCCGTCGTGCGAGACATTGTCGACGCCGACCACCTCGACCGTGTACGGCTCCACCGCGCCCGGCAAGGTCGCCAGGAACGGCGGCAGATCCTCCGCGCTCTGATAGGTGACGAGAACGAGTCCGATAGCTTTCTCATCTCCGCGAGGCATGCCGGGAACCTACCAGGACGCCGCCCACACCCGCTCGGATCGCCCCCTTCCGCAGCCGGGACTATCGTCGACAGATCGCCGGTTCTTCATTCAGAAGCACTGCACCGTGCGCCACCTACGCGTCAGCGAGGATGACCCCTTGAAATACGTTCCCCGCCTGCTCCTGGCCCTGGCGATCCCGGCCGTGCTGTTCCTGCTCCCCTGGTGGACCTTGGTGGCGGCCCCCACCGAGGGCACGAGCACCCTCTTCTGGCTAGGAACCGCGATCACCGTCCTGGGCTACGTGGGCCTGCCCGCCGCCATGTTCCTCGGCCACGGCCCGAAGCAGTCGGATATCGCATCCATGGTGGGAGACACCGCACTCGGCGTCATGTGGGTCCTGTTCAGCTGGTCCGCCCTGGGCAATGTCATCCTCCGATCGGCCTTGATCATTGCGGGCGTTGACAATCCGACCCGCTCCCACACAGTCGCGATCACCGTCCTCGCGGTCACGGCCGTCCTGGTGGCATGGGGCATCTACGAAGCCCGCCGCGTACCCCGAGTCCGCACAGTCGATGTGGCGATTCCGGGTCTCGGAGCCGGACTCGACGGCCTCCGCATGGTGGTCATCACCGACACCCACTACGCCGCCCTCGACCGCCTCCGCTGGTCGGAGCGAGTAGTCGACGTCGTCAACGCCCAACACCCCGACATCGCCTGCCACGCAGGCGATCTCGCCGACGGCTCGGTCATCAAACGCCGCGCCCAGGTAGACCCCCTCGGCAAGGTGGAAGCCACCCTCGGCCGCTTCTACATCACCGGCAACCACGAATACTTCGGCGACGCCCCCGGCTGGATCGACCACATGCAGTCCATCGGCTGGCAGCCGTTGCATAACCAGCATGAGCTGATCACCCACAATGGCGAGCAGTTGATCATGGCCGGAATCGACGACCCCACCGGCGTAGGCATGGAAGGCCACGGCCCCAACCTCTCCGGAGCCCTCGAGGGCGTCGATTCAGCCCTCCCCGTAATCCTCCTGGCCCACCAGCCACGCCAAATCACCGATGCGGTAGCCGCAGGAGTGGCCCTCCAAATCTCCGGCCACACCCACGGCGGCCAAATCTGGCCCTTCCACTACCTGGTCCGCCTGGAGCAGCCCGTCGTAGCGGGGCTGTCCCGGCATGGCGACCGCACGCAGCTCTACACCAGCCGAGGCACCGGCTTCTGGGGGCCGCAACTCCGAGTCTTCGCTCCGAGTGAGATCACGGTCCTGGTCCTGCACCCGGCGTGAGCTGGGGCTGGCACCAAGGGCAAGGACGAAAAGACAAGAGATACAAGACAAAAGACAAGGACGCCTGGACAAGATAGAGATAAGAACAAAGACCAACCCCAACGAGCGGCCCGAAATGCCCGGCATATCCCCACCGTCCGCCCGACACGCCCGGCGCGCGGGGTGGAACTCATCGAGGGGGGACATGAGGCTGGTGTAAACGGACAAAACCCCGGCTCATGTCCCCCCTCGATGAACAGGCCGGGCCGACACGCTGCGACACGCCGCTGCCCGGCCCTTGGGGCCCCGGTTGGGCGTCTCGAGTCTTGTGCTCGAGGTTTTTCATCTCTTTCTCGTCCGGGCGCCCTTGTCTTTTGGCTTGTATCTCTCGGTTTTTGGTTGTTGGTCCCGGAACGGGACCACAACCTTCCAGCCAGGCCGGGACGAGAGGTAACGGCACCCGATGGGGGAGCCACAGTCGGGTACGGCAGGCGACGCCACCACGCAATATCCGTCCTGCCGTGCGCTTCGGGCACGAGCGTCCCGAGTCGTGTTTCTGACCGGTGCGGTTAATGAAAGCGATGGCCGAAGGCCGAGCCGGACGAGATGCGCGCGCTACCCTCGATTGCGTGCCGAAGCTGCTGATCATTCATCACACGCCGTCACCCCATATGCAGGAGATGTTCGAAGCGGTGGTGGCCGGGGCTACTGATCCGGAGATCGAAGGGGTCGAGGTGGTCCGGCGGGCTGCCTTGGGCGTGACCGCGAGCGATGTACTCGAGGCCGATGGCTATTTGCTCGGAACGCCAGCCAATTTGGGCTACATGTCCGGCGCTTTGAAGCATGCATTCGACACCTTCTATTACCCATGCCTGGACTCGACCAAAGGCCGCCCATACGGGTATTACATGCACGGGAATCAGGGAACCGAAGGTGCGGAACGCGGTGTCGAGAGCATCAGCACCGGGCTGGGTTGGGAGAAGGCCGCGGCACCGGTGATCGTTTCAGGGCCGCCGAGCAAGGCTGATATCGAGCGTTGCTGGGAGCTCGGGGCGACGGTTGCCGCTCAGCTCATGGGGTAGCTGCCGGGTTCCTATTCAGGGCGGAAAGCCGCCGGTGTCAGTGGGTTTCGGTGCATAGCGTCGGAACCATGGCAATTGATACGAGGCAGGTCAGAGCGCACGCGGTAGTCGGTGCGCCGGTGGTTTTGTTCATGGCGGTGGCGGCCGGGTTCGGGACTTCCACGATTTATCCATTGCAGCCCGGGATCGCTACCGTGGCCGAGTCTTTGGGGACTTCGGTGTCGGCGGTCGGTTTCGCGTTGGCGTGCGGGCCGCTCGGGTACATGCTCGGGCTGGCGTTGCTGGTTCCGCTCGTTGATCGGATCGCGCCGCGGCGGCTGCTGCTCGCGCAGTTCGGTGTGTTGGCGGGAGCGCTGGTGACGAGCGCGGCCAGCGGGTCGGTGTGGCTGTTGGGGGTTGCCATGGTGGTGGTCGGGGCCGCGTCTTCGGTTGGGGCGGCGCTCAGTTCACTTGCCGGGCGATTGGCCGATCCACAGCGGCGCGCAACGGTATTGGGTGTGGTGACCGCGGGGATTTCGGCGGGAATCCTGGCTGGGCGGATTGCCGGTGGCTGGCTCACCGATGCAGTCGGCTGGCGGGGGATGGTGGTGTTGCTCGCGGCCGGATGCGCGGTGATCGCCGTGGCCTCGGCACTGGTGATTCCGGCTGTGTCGCCGGGATCGGCCAATGGATATCTGGCCACGCTGCGGTCCATGCCCGGCCTGTTTCGCCGGTTTCCCGCGCTGCGGCTCGCTGCCGTGCGAGGTGCGTTGTGGTTCTTCGCGTTCTGTGCGGTGTGGGCCGGGGTGGCGGTCGCGCTGTCGGAGCCGCCGTTCTCGTATTCGGCCGAGCGGATCGGTTGGTATGCGGCGGCCGGGTTGCTCGGGATCGTCGCGACTCGGATCGCCGGGGCATGGACCGATCGGGTCGGGGCTCGGCGGGTGATTCTC
This sequence comes from Nocardia sp. NPDC051030, assembly GCF_040683015.1. Taxonomy (NCBI): domain Bacteria; kingdom Bacillati; phylum Actinomycetota; class Actinomycetes; order Mycobacteriales; family Nocardiaceae; genus Nocardia; species Nocardia sp. NPDC051030. The sequence continues at coordinate 490,628 of NZ_JBFBCD010000002.1, forward strand.
GTCGGGCTGGCGTTGGCCGGATCTGCCGCACTGGTGCTTGCGGTCGCGTTGCCGAGTGTGGTCGCGACGGTCGTCGCGCTCGCTCTGTTCGATGCCGGGCTGTTCGCAGCGCAGGTTGCGAATCAGAGCACGGTGCTGGCGATCGATTCGGCCGCTCCGGCTCGGTTCAATGGCGCTTACATGTTGGTCTACTTCATTGGTGGCAGTGCGGGTACGGCGTTCGGTGCGGCTGCGGTGGGTTGGTTCGGGTGGGGGATTACGGCTCTGATCACGGCTGCGGCCATTGCGTCGGCGATGGTTATCACCGCAGTTGAGAGGGTGCGCCGAGGGCCTCGGATGTGAGCAGCCGCTTTCCCCCCGAATTCTGGTGGCTGACATATCAGCCATTCCGACCGTCATACTGCATGAGAATTGTGTCGGGAGTGGGAAGAGGTGAAGGCCGCCGTGGAGGCGATTGACTCGGGGATACGCCGGATCGGACTGGTCGAAGACCACGAATCTGTGGCGATCGGACTTGCGGCCATGTTGGCCCCGCAAGCCGATCTGGAGTTGGTGATCACCGCGGGCACGGTGGCGGAATTGCTGGCCGCAGGGCCGAAATTGGATTTGGTGGTGTTGGATCTGCGGCTCGCGGACGGATCCTCACCGGAAGACAATGTGCACACGCTGCGGGAGCGCGGGATCGAGGTGCTGGTGTTCACCGGCGCGGACAATCCGTTCATGGTGCGGGCCGCGGCCCGCGCGGGTGTGCTGGGTGTGGTTCGTAAATCGGAGGACGCGTCCACCGTGGTTGCCGCGGTGCGGCGGGCCGCGCAGGGCGAACAGGTGGTGACCACCGATTGGGCGGCCGCCATCGACGGTGATCCGCAACTGTCGAATGTCGGGCTCAGCCCGCGTCAGCAGCAGGTGTTGCAGCTCTACGCCTCTGGTGAGAAGGCGTCCCGGGTGGCGCGCATGACCGGCCTGTCGGAGCAGACCGTCAATGACTATCTGGGCCGCATCCGGCAGAAGTACGCCGACGCCGGACGTCCCGCCCCCACCAAGACCGATCTCTACAAGCGGGCTGTCGAGGACGGGTGGCTGCCCGTTCCCGAGCGGCATCCGCGCGCATGACCGCGTCCAGCGCTCTCGATTCAGCTCCTCGCGCCGAGCGTGCCATGCCAGCCGTCAGCCAGTTCGTGCAACGGCTGCGCGGCGGGCTGGCGGTGGCGTCGGAGGATCCGGCGACGGCCGCCTACGACCGGATCATGCGCAGGCTCGGCATTTCGGTCGGTATCGCCGGGGTGCTGGTCGGCTGCGCCGAACTGCCGGAGATCGCCGAACAGTCCAAGCTCGCCCCCACCTGGTGGGTGATCCTGGCGCCGCTGCTGGCGTTCGGCGGTTATCCGGTGCTGGCGGTGGTGTCGGCGGTGGCCGGGACGCGCGCCATCCGGGTGGTATCCGGTTGTGCCGCACTGCTTTTCCTGGGCGCGCTGGCCACCATTCCGTTTGCGCTGGAGCTGCACACCGTGGACGCCACCACGGTGTGGCCGTATCGGGTGACGCCGCTGGCGGTGACGGCGGCCGTGCTGGCCTGGTCGACCCGGCTGATCGTCGCCTATCTCATGGTGGCGACCTCCTCGGCGGCGCTGGCCGTCGTGTACACGGTGGCCGAGTTCTCACCGGCCACGATCACCGAAAACTTCCTGCGCGCAGTGGGTTTGTCCGCACTGTTCGTGTGGTGCGGTACCGCCGCCACCGGGGCCGCGGCCAGAGTGGACCGGGAATCGGCCATCGCCAGCCGCCGGGCCGGTGCGGCCGCCGCCGCACAGGCCCGCGATCGGGAACGCGCCCGATTCGCGGCGCTCATTCACGATGCCGTGCTGTCCACCCTGCTGGAGGCCTCGCGCGCCGGGGCGCAATCGGATGTGCTGCAACGCCAGGCCGAACGCACCCTGGAGCAGCTCGACGAATGCCGCGGCAGCGACCGCGATCCCGATCTGCTCGACGCCCGCTCGGCGGTGCTGTTCCTGCGCGCTTCCGTGCAGGAGATCAATCCGAGCATTCGGTTCGCGACCCGCACCTGGCCCGGCTTCGACGATCTGCGCATGCCCGTGCACTCGGCGAGCACGATTGCCGCCGCCCTGGGCGAGGCCGTGAAGAACAGCCTGCGCCATGCCGCCGTACCCGGTCGCGAGGTGCGCCGCACCGTCACCGCCACCGTCAGCGCGGGCAGCATCCGCATCGTATTCACCGATGACGGAGCGGGATTCGACCTGGCCGCCGTGTCCGCGGACCGGCTCGGCATCTCCATGAGCATTCTCGGCCGCATGCGGCAACTGGCCGGCGGTTCCGCCTTCGTGGAATCGCTGCCGGGCGAGGGCACCACCGTCACGCTGGTCTGGGGTGGCGATGGTACGCGTTGACACCCGCATGTCGGAACTGGATTCCCGGTTCGGCCTGCGCGATCTCCTCGGCCTGCGCGGCCATGCCGCCTGGCTGTTCCTGCTGATTCTCGAGGCGACCATCGCCCTCTATATGGCCCGCAATTTCGGCGAGTCACCGTACTGGGCAGCCATTTTGAGCATGGGTCTCATGCTCAGCGCGGGCGCGGTGGTGCTGGCCGTGCCGGTCGATCCGCTGCCGATCCCGGTGGCGGTGTTCGCCGCGGTCGCCACACCGGTGGCGACGGCGCTGACGGTCATGAGCCCCGCGGATTCGAGCACCCAGCAATCGGTGTGGTCGGCCTTCGCGTCCTCCTATGTCTTCGCGGTCCTGGTGCTGCGCGGGCGAATTCGGACCGCCTGGGCGGGCGTGGCCGGGGTCGCGGGCGTACTGCTGCTCGCCGGACTCGAGGACCACTTGCAGGCTCGCACGGTGATCGGCTCGCTGGTGCCGGTCGGCACGGTGGCCGCCATCTCGGTGTTCCAAGCCGTCATGCGTCCCATGCAGCGTTCCCTGCGCCTGCTGCGCGAGGACGCCATGGTCCGCGCCGCCGCCGATGCCACCATGGCCGCCGCCGAAAGCGAACGAGGCCGTCAGCTGGCACGTTTGGACCGGGTCGCCCGGCCGATCCTGGAACGCATTGCCGAGGGCGCGGAACTCAGCGCACTCGAGCGTGAGGAATGTCGCCTGCTGGAGGCCGAACTGCGCGACGGCCTCCGGGCTCCGCAGCTGGTCACCGATGAACTCAGCGGTGCGGCGCGCGGCGCGCGATTCCGCGGAGTCGAGGTGGTGCTACTCGACGACGGCGGTTTCGGGGGCGTGCCCGAATGGGTCCGCAAGCGCGTGATCGACGCGGCCACAAAGGAATTGGATGCCGCGAATGCCGGATCGGTCACGGTCCGTGTGCTCCCGATCGGCCGCCACGTCCTCGCGACCGTGCTCGCCCACGCTCCGGATCACGACCGCCGCACGGAAATCGATACGGACGGCAAAGTCAGCGTCACCGACTGACTTCCCCGCCGTTCGGACTGACCCCGTCACTCCAGCGTCCTCTTGGCCGGAATCCGCTCGCACAGTGTGGGTTCCGGCCAAAAAGCTCCCCGGGCCGCCGGGGTGCTGCGAACTTCGGGGGTGCCGCAAACTTCAGGGGGTGTCGCAGCGGCCCGGGCCGCCGCGCTTCATCTGGTCGCGCAGGGCGTCCTGCACCGTGGTCGACAGCCAGGAGTTGAGTGACTGGCCGCTCTGGGCGGCCGCACTCTCCGCGCGGGACTTGAGCTGTTCGACCAGGCGCAGTGTGACGCGGCTGATATCGCCGGTCATCTCCTCGAAGGTCGGGTGCTCGTCCTCGACACCCGCGGTCTTACGGACGTCCACACGCGCATCGGTGCCGTCGACGGAGACGTGCACGGTGCGGTCGCCGACGGCGGCGCTCACTTCGGTGGCGAGTTCGGAGAGGGCGGCCAGCAACACGAGCCGCGCCGAGTTCTCGGTGGCTGCCGCCAGCGCGGCGGCGGTGGCCTGCGTCTTCTCATCGCCGAGCGCGGCGGCCGCGATGAGGTCTTCCCGCAGTTGAGCGGTGTACTTGTTCAGATCCATGACACCAGTGTGACGTCACCGGTGATGTCATTCAAGGACAGTTTTGCCGTCAAGATCGGCCATCCGCACCGAATCGCCATCGACCGGGCAACGGTTCGGGTATAAGGATGCAAATGCCTTTTCGGGTACGCGGTAGCCTTTCCAACTATGACGAACGGTGAATCGACGCGAATCGAGCTGCGCGCGTCCGGCACAGTAGGTGTCGCGATGGTGACCCCCTTTACCGCCGAAGGCAAGCTCGACGTCGACGCCGGGGTGGCTCTCGCCGCCCGCCTGATCGATGGCGGAGTCGACCTGCTCGCCATCTCCGGCACCACCGGTGAATCGCCCACCACCACCGAATCGGAGAAGTTCGACCTGCTGCGCGCCGTCGTGGATGCGGTCGGTGATCGTGCCACCGTCATCGCGGGTACCGGCACCTACGACACCGCGCACAGCATCGAACTGTCTCGCAATGCCCAGCGTGCGGGTGCGCACGGCCTGCTCGTGGTCACGCCGTACTACTCGCGTCCCACACAGGACGGTCTGCTCGCGCACTTCACCGCCATCGCCGATGCGACCGATCTGCCGGTGACTTTGTACGACATTCCGCCGCGCTCGGTGGTGCCGATCGCCACCGACACCATTCGCCGCCTGGCCGAGCATCCGCGCATCGTCGCGGTCAAGGACGCCAAGGGCGACCTGAATGCCGGCGCGGAACTGATCGCCGAAACCGGACTGTCCTTCTACTCCGGCGACGACGTGCTCAACCTGCCCTGGCTGTCGGTCGGGGCCGTCGGATTCATCAGTGTCATCGGACATCTGGTGCCGGACCGGCTGCGCGCCCTGCATCAGGCGTACAACGCCGGGGACGTGCGACGCGCCCGGGAAATCAATGTAAGCATGATTCCGCTCAACCGGGCCATGGCCCGCCTGGGCGGAGTTGCCATGACCAAGGGCGCACTGCGCCTGCTCGGAATCGAAACCGGAGACCCACGCTTGCCACAACTCATGCCGACCACCGAACAACTCGACGAACTGGCAGTGGATTTGCGCGCTGCCGGGGTGCTCGCGTGAGCGGCCCCGTGGAGCGTCGTCCGCGCCGGACCGCGAGCCGCGCCGCGGGTGCGCCCGTCGAGCCGAAGCCCGTGGTGAAGGCCCCGGCCGTCGAGAAGCCTGCCGTCGAGAAGCCTGCTGTAGCGAAGGCCGCGGCGGAACCGGTTGCGGCGCAGGCGGAATCGGCTGCCCCGGTCCGCGAGCGCTCGACTCGCGCCCGCAATGGCTCGGCCGAGCGGGCCAAGGCCGCGCAGGACGCGCCCAAGTCGGAACCCGCCAAGGCCGAACCCGCCAAGTCCCGGCAGGACGATGCCCCCGCGCGCTCGCGCCAGGATCGTTCGCGTCGCGGTGGCGGCAGCAGCGGTGGTGGCGGCGGCCGTGGCCGTCAGGGCGGCGGTCGTAATGACCGTCCCGAGAACTCCGCCCCGATCCGCCGCGACCCGCTCGCGCTGAGTGCCCCGCCCGCCGCCCCCAAGGGCGGTCTGCGCGTGTTCGCGCTCGGCGGCATCGGCGAAATCGGCCGCAATATGACCGTTTTCGAGTACAACGGCAAGCTGCTCATCATCGACTGCGGCGTGCTGTTCCCCGAGGACCAGCAGCCCGGCGTCGACCTGATCCTGCCGGACTTCGGTCCCATCGAGGATCGCATCGACGATGTCGAGGCCGTCATCCTGACCCACGGTCACGAGGATCACATCGGCGCGGTGCCGTTCCTGCTGCGCTTGCGTCGCGACATCCCGGTCGTCAGTGCGAAGTTCACCCTCGCGCTGGTCGCAGCGAAGTGCCGCGAGCACCGGCTGCAGCCCAAGCTGGTCGAGGTCATCGAGGGCGACCGCACGGAGCACGGCCCGTTCGACTGCGAGTACTTCGCGGTCAACCACTCCATCCCGGATGCCCTGGCGGTCGCGGTGCGTACGCCCGCCGGCATGGTGCTGCACACCGGTGACATCAAGCTCGACCAGCTGCCTCTCGACGGCCGCCTCACCGACCTGGCCGGTTTCTCCCGCCTCGGCGATGAGGGCGTGGACCTGTTCCTGGTCGACTCCACCAATGCCGAGGTGCCCGGCTTCGTCACGCCCGAGCGTGAGATCGGCCCGGTCCTGGACAATGTGATCGGCAAGGCCAAGGGCCGTGTCATCGTGGCGTCGTTCGCCTCGCATGTGCACCGCATTCAGCAGGTCATCGACGTGGCCAAGCGGTATGACCGCCGGGTCTGCTTCGTCGGCCGGTCCATGGTCCGCAATATGCAGATCGCGCAGGACCTCGGCTACCTGGATCTGCCCGACAATCTCGTCGTCGATATCGATCAGGCCGCGAATCTGCCGGTGCACAAGCTGGTGCTCATCTCGACCGGCTCGCAGGGCGAACCGCTGTCGGCGCTCTCGCGCATGGCGCGCGGGGATCACCGCCAGATCAATATCCGTCCGGACGATCTCGTGGTGTTGGCCTCCTCGCTCATCCCCGGCAATGAGAACGCCGTGTTCACCGTGGTGAACGGGCTGGCCCGGGTGGGCGCGACGGTCATCACCCAGCAGAACGCGAAAGTCCATGTGTCCGGCCATGCTTCGGCCGGTGAGCTGCTGTACCTGTACAACGCGGTGCGGCCCACCAATGCCATGCCGGTGCACGGCGAATGGCGGCACCTGCGGGCCAATGGTGCGCTCGCCGCGGCGACCGGTGTGCCGGAGGAGCGGGTCATTCTGGCGGAGAACGGCGTCGTGGTCGATATGGTCGACGGCATTGCCTCGATCACCGGCCGGGTGCCGGTCGGCCAGGTGTACGTGGACGGCCTGTCGGTCGGCGATGTCGGCGAATCCACCCTCTCGGACCGCCTGGTCCTGGGCGAGGGCGGCTTCATCTCCATCGTGGTCGGCGTCGACTCCACCACCGGAAAGGCCGTCACCACACCGGAAGTCGTCGGTCGCGGCTTCTCCGACGACCCGGACGCGCTGGCCGGAGCCCAGGAACTCGTCGAATCCGAGTTGCAGCGCCTGGCCACCGAGGGCGTCAGCGACACCCACCGGATCGCGCAGAGCGTGCGCCGCGTGGTCGGTCGCTGGGTGGCGGAGAAGTACCGCCGCCGCCCGATGATCGTGCCGACCGTCATCGGCGTCTGATCGTCTCAGACCAGAAATCCCCGGCAGCCTGGCTGCCGGGGATTTCTTTTTCGCTGCGCGCGGGCGCTAGTTGTCCTGGCAGGCAGCCGAATCCAGCTTCGCGGTCTTCACGATGCTGCACGCGTAGGTGTGGTCGATCTTCCACTCCGTGCCCTCGGCGATGAAGGAGACCGTGGCATTCTCGACCGGCGTGCCGCCGATGGTGACCTTCGCCTCGGCCTTGATCTTGCCGTCCGTGGCATCCGGGACATTGGTGATCTCGATCTTGACATTGTTCTTCTTGGCGGCGTCGACCAGCTTGGCCACCAATTCCGGGTCCTGCCCGGCATTCTCGATCCAGCTCACCTTGGTCTTGGCGTCGATCGACGGATCGAAGGCCTTGGTGATCCGCTCGTTCAACTCGGCCACGGTCGGCTTGGCCAGGTTCGGCGCGGGCGTGGTGGACGGTGCCACACCGGTCATATTGGTGTCCGGATCGATGCTGCCCTCGAATTTGCCCGCGGGCGCGGCCGAGGTGGTGGCGGCGCTCTCGGACTTGGTGTCACTGGAGCTGCACGCGACCAGGCTCACTGCGGAACCGGCGAGTACCAGCGCGGCGGCCGCGCGGAAGATGGTGTGCTGCAATGGCGTCTTGGTTTTCAACGACTGTCTCCCCTTGGTGATTCAGATATCAGAGCTGGTAGCCGGTGGTGCAGCTCCAGTGGATGATGGTCGCGCCCGACCGGTTCTTGTTCAGCGCCTGATTCTTCGCTTCCGTCCGGGAGTAGGCCGCGCCGTAGGTGTAGAGGCCCGCGCGCGACGAATAGGCGATCGCGCCACAGCCATTGGAGAACCAGGAGACGACTCGGCAGTCGTTGAAGCCGCAGACGCGCATCGCCTCGGCCTTTGCCTCCGGCATGCTGTCGTAGTCGGTGGAATAGGCGTAATGACCGGTGGACGGGGACAGGGCGATCGCGCCGTTATAGACAGCGTCCGCACTGGCCGGAGCCGCGGTACCGGCCAGCAGGGTGCCGGCGACCGCGACCAGCACGGCCGCGCCGCTGAGGATCTTCTTCACGAGATTGCCCTTCGTTCTTTCGAAACCACGATGGCAATCATGATCAATCGGAGGCCTTATCGCCAGCCGGGTGTTCCCCTTAAGACTCGGGTAATGCATCCGGCCTGATGTCCGATTAGGGTACCCATATGAGTATGGCGCAAAGGGAACGTCAGGCCCTGGTCCAGGCAATGGCGGCCGCCGGTCCGGACGCCGCCACCCTGTGCGGGGAATGGACCGTGCGAGACCTGGCCGCGCACTTGATCGTTCGCGAACGCCGCCCCGACGCCGCTCCCGGCATCATGCTGAAGCCCTTCGAGCCCTACCTGGAGAACGTGCAGCGCAAGGTGGCGCGGCGGCCCTTCCCGCAGCTGCTGGACACCGTGAAAAGCGGCCCGCCCTGGTATCTGCGCCCGGTGGACGCGCTCATGAACCTCACCGAGATGTTCATCCACCACGAGGACGTGCGCCGCGGCACGCCCGGCTGGGAGCCGCGGGTGCTGCCCGCCGCCGATGAGGACCGGCTCTGGAAGGTGCTGACCGGTTTGGCGCGCATGGCATATCGCAAATCACCGGTTACTGTCGCGCTGGCCACGCCGGACGGCCGCCAGACCGTCGCGCACAAGGCGGGGGAGCGCACCGTGGTGCTTGCCGGTCCGCCCTCCGAGCTGCTGTTGCATGCCTTCGGCCGCAATGAGGTCCGGCTCGAGGCCACCGGTGATCCGGAGGATGTGCACACGGTGTACGCACTCGACCGCAGCGTGTGAGGATCCCACCAGCCGGGACCGTCGTACCAGGTGGAGTGGAAGATCAAACCTCGATCATGAAACGATCACGCGACGAACGGTAGTTTTCGTGCGACGAACGGTAGTCGCTGCGATCGGCAGCGACCCGTGGTGTGATGAAGGTGGTTCGCAATGTCTTGGCAACTGGCGGTTCTCGGACCGGTCGAGTTGATATGGGATGGGGTTCCGGCTGCCTCCATGCCGCCCAAGCAGCAGGCGGCCCTGGTCATGCTCGCCGGGGCGCGCGGACGCACCCTGTCGGTCGAGGAAATGATCGGTGGCATCTGGGGTACCGACCGGCCCGCTTCGGCGGTCGGCGCGCTCCGCAACTATGCCTGGGCGCTGCGTAAGCACCTGTCCGCCCGGCCGGGTGAGATCCAGCTGGCCTCGGAATCGCGCGGGTATCGGCTGGACGGACCCATCGATATCGATATCGATCGCGCCGACCGCCTCCGCGCCGAGGCCGAAGAGGCCCGCGCCGCAGGAGTTCTCGATCGCGCCGACGCGGTGCTGCGCGACGCCATGCGACTATGGCGCGGCGACCCGCTCAGCGGTGTGCCCGGCCCCTGGGCGTCCGCCGAACGGGCCCGGCTGCGGCGACTGCACCGGGTGCTGCACGAGGACCTCATCGATATCACCGTGCAGCGCGGCGACTATTCGCGCGCCATCGCCGATCTGGAGGCGCTGATCACCGGGGACCCGCACAGTGAGCGGCTGCGCGGGCTCATGATGACCGCCATGTACCGGGCCGGGCGCCGGACCGAGGCCCTCGACGAATATCAGCGCATCCGGCGACTGCTGGTGTCCGAGCAGGGCATCGAACCCGGACCGGCGCTGCTGGAATTGCACCGGCAGATCCTGGCCGACGAACTGCCCGCGCTCGCCGCCGATACCGCGCCCATTCCGGTGATCGCGCCCAAGCCCGCCCAATTGCCGCCGGACACTTCCGATTTCACCGGCCGCCAGGAACTCGTCAAGGAACTGTGCGCGGTGCTCTCGGGCACGCCCGCGCCGATCGTCACCATCTCCGGTATGGGCGGGGTCGGCAAGACGGCGCTGGCTTTGCATGTGGCACACCGGATTCGGGATCAATACCCGGACGGGCAGCTGTATGTCGATCTGCAGTGCGCGGGGGCCGATCCCGCCGCGCCGGAACACGTGCTCGGGGCCTTCCTGCGGTCGCTCGGCGTGCAGCCGCGCGAGGTGCCGGTCGGGCTGGCCGAGCGGGCGGCGCAGTTCCGCACGGCGGTCAGTGGGCTGCGCATGCTGCTGGTGCTCGACAATGCCTGCGACGCAACGCAGATCATGCCGCTGCTGCCCGGCGATTCCGGCTGCGCGGTGCTGGTGACGGCGCGACGGCCGTTCACCGCCCTACCCGGGGTGCGCCCGGCCGCCCTGCGCGTGCTGGAAACCGATGAGGCCGTCGAACTGTTCGCCCGCATTGTCGGCGCACAGCGCGTGGCCCTCGAACCGGAGGCCACGCGGCGCATTGTCGAACTGTGCGGCCTGCTGCCCATGGCGGTGCGGATCGTGGCCGCCCGGGTCGCGGCACGGCCGCGCTGGACCATCGTGTCCGAGGCGGACCGGCTCGCCGCCGAACGCCATGACCTGGACCGCTTCCGGGTCGGTGACCTGGCGCTGGCCGCGGCATTCCGGGCCGGATACGAGCAACTGCCCGCCTCCGCCGCGCGCGCCTTCCGGTTGTTGGCCGCCGCCGCGCTGCCGGATCTGCCCCTGGCCGCGACCGCCGCCGTCCTGGACACGGTGGAACCCGTCGCCGAGGATCTGTGCGAGGAGCTCGTGGATCGCGGCATGCTGGAAACCACCGGTCGCGGCCGGTACCACTACCACGACCTGATGCGCCTGTACGCGGTCGGATTCGGCGTCGACACCCAGGTGGACGCCCTGGGCCGACTGCTCGACTACTACCTCGCCACCATGAAAACCGTGCTGCGCGTGCGGCATCCGGGCCTGCGACTGCGACTGGCCCCGACGGGGCATCCGGGCACCCGGCTGGCCGATCTGGAATCCACCCGCGAATTCCTGAATGTCGAGCGCCGCAATCTGGTCACGCTCTACCGGCTGGCGGCCGGAGGACGGCCGCATCATCGCGCCATGGCCGCCGATCTGGCGCTCACGGTCGCCGAGACCATGCTGGCCACCGACGCCACCGTCGATATCGAGAAGGCCCTCGAAGAACTCATCGCCGCCGCCGAGGCCGACCGCAATGCGGTGGCCGCCCAGCGCGCCCGCCTTGCCTTGGCCATCGCGCAGGTCACCGAATTCGGTGAGCCGCAACGCGCGGCCCGCAATGTCGAACGCCTACTGGCCGAGGTGGATCCCGAAACCGAGCCGTGGGTCGCCGGTTCCAGCCACGTCTGCGCGGGCAGCCTCGCCCTGCACGGCAATGACCCGGTCCGCGCGGCCACCCACTTCGCGGCCGCGCTGCGCCACTATCGCGACGGCACCAGCCCCGAATGCGTCCGAGTGGCCTATTCCCTGCTCGCCCGGGCATATTCAGCCGCCGGACGCGACCGCGACTCCCTGGCCGCCGCCGCCCGCGCCGTAGTCGGCGACTCCCATCCCGGCACCCGCCGCAACGTCATGTGGGCCCTCACCGAGGCCGCCTGGGTAATCAGCGACGGCGACGCCGACCTGGGCACCCGCCTCTTCGACGCCGCCCTCCGTGCCTCCCGCCGTGCAGGCAGCGGCCGCTTCGAATCCGTAGTCCACGCCCGAGCCGCCCTCGCACACCTGACCGGCGGCCGCCTAGCCCAAGCCGCCGAACACGCCGAACGCGCCGAAGCAACCCGCGAAAGCGCCCACGTAGGCATCATCCACACCTACAACTGGCTGGTCCGCTACACCGCCCTCCGCAGCCTCGGCCGCAATGTCGACGCCGCCGAATGCTACCGAGCCGCCTCCACCCAAATCCCCGACTTCGACGCCGCCCTGACCAGATGGGCAGCCATGTTCGGCCCCACCCCAAACCCCACCCCCGACCGCGAGATTCCCGTATCCGCAGCCAGCTGACCCGCTCTCGCCGGTGGCCGTGATCGGGGCGTCTCGGCCGGTCGGGGTGGTGAGCGCCTCATGTCTGATATGCCTGGGTCGTGTGTTGCGGATGGTCCGCATGGGGCGTTTGCGGCTAGCCTGGGGATCATGGCAGGTAAGTCCCGCACCACCGCAACGTCACGTTCGCGAGCGGGATCGACGCGGGGGCAGACTCCGGCACGGTCCCAGAAGCGTGCGGCTCCGCGCACGGCTGCGCGAAAGCGCACTGCGGGGGCGGGACGGGCCGCACCGGCTGCGGCCCGGCGTCGCCCGGCTCCGCGGCGGCGGTCTAATACCGCGCCGCTGGCGGTGGTCACGCGGGGTGTCAGTAGTGGTTGGAATATGTTGGCGCGCGGGCTGGGGGCCACCACGCGGGCGGTCAGTCGGGCGGGGGATATCGAGCATGGGCATCGGCGTGACGGAATCGCGCTGGGGCTGGTCGGTTTCGCGTTCGTGATCGCCGCTGCGGTGTGGCTATCGGCGGGCGGGCCGGTCGGGCATTGGGTGGATACCGCCGTGCGCGCGGTGGCCGGATCCGTTTCGGCGGCACTGCCGTTCGTGGCGGTGGCTATCGCGGTGATTCTCATGCGCACCGAACCGCAGCCGGAGATCCGCCCCCGCCTGGTGCTGGGCGGACTGCTGGCCGGGCTGCCGGTGCTGGGCCTGTGGCATCTGGCCGCCGGTGCTCCGGCCGATGCGCACGGTCGCGCGCATGCCGCCGGATTCGTCGGCTATGTGGTCGGCGGGCCGTTGCGCGACGGTCTCAGCGCCTGGCTCGCGGTGCCATTGCTCCTGCTGGCCATCGGATTCGGCATTCTGCTGCTCACCGGCACCACGGTGCGGGAGGTGCCGGACGCGCTGCGCGAGATCTTCGGCACCGACAGCGGCGGCGACGAATACGAAAGCTACTCCGACGAACCCGGCCTCTACGACCCGTCCAACTATGACGCGGACGGCTTCCCGCTGCACCGCAATGCGAATGGCGGCACCCGGCGTCGGCGCGGCAAGTCGCCGTCGGAGAACTATCCGCCCGACGAGTTCGGCGGTTCCGACGCGGTCACCGAGATCATCGGCGAGCCGCCCTTGCAGGACGCCAAGGACATCGTCAAGGAAGAGAAGCCGAAACCCAAGGCGCGCAAGGTCGCCCCGAAGGTCGTCGCGGTCGATCAGACCCCGCCGCCGCAGCCGCAACAACTGGAGTTCGTCACCGACCGCGAGGTGGACGGCGACTACCAGCTGCCGCCGCTGACCCTGCTCACCGATGGCGATCCGCCGAAGAAGCGCAGCGCCGCAAACGAATCCATGATCGAGGCCATCACCGAGGTGCTGGTGCAGTTCAAGATCGACGCAGCGGTCACCGGATTCGTGCGTGGCCCGACGGTCACCCGCTACGAGGTCGAGCTGGGCCCCGGCGTGAAGGTCGAGAAGATCACCGCCCTGGCCCGCAATATCGCGTACGCGGTCGCCACCGAGAATGTGCGCCTGCTCGCGCCGATTCCCGGCAAGTCGGCCGTCGGTATCGAGGTGCCGAACGCCGACCGCGAATTGGTCCGCCTGGCCGATGTTTTGAAGGCCCCCACCACCCGCGCCGACCATCACCCGCTGCTGATCGGCCTGGGCAAGAACATCGAGGGCGAGTTCGTCTGCGCCAATCTCGCCAAGATGCCGCATTTGCTGGTCGCCGGTTCCACCGGTTCCGGTAAGTCGAGTTTCGTGAACTCCATGCTGGTGTCCCTGTTGGGCCGGGCCACCCCCGAAGAGGTTCGCATGATCCTCATCGACCCCAAAATGGTGGAACTCACGCCCTACGAAGGCATTCCGCACCTGATCACGCCCATCATCACCCAGCCCAAGAAGGCCGCCGCCGCGCTGGCCTGGCTGGTCGAGGAGATGGAGCAGCGCTATCAGGACATGCAGGTCAACAAGGTCCGCCACATCGACGACTTCAACCGCAAGGTGAAGTCCGGCCAGATCACCGCCCCGCTGGGCAGCGAGCGCATCTACCGCCCGTACCCCTACATCCTCGCCATCGTGGACGAGCTCGCCGACCTCATGATGACCGCCCCCCGCGACGTCGAGGACGCCATCGTCCGCATCACCCAGAAGGCCCGCGCCGCAGGCATTCACCTGGTCCTGGCCACCCAGCGCCCGTCCGTCGACGTCGTCACCGGCCTGATCAAGACCAATGTCCCGTCCCGCCTGGCCTTCGCCACCTCCTCGCTGACCGACTCCCGAGTCATCCTCGACCAGCCCGGCGCCGAAAAACTGATCGGCATGGGTGACGGCCTGTTCCTGCCCATGGGCGCGAACAAGCCCACCCGCCTGCAGGGCGCGTTCATCTCCGACGAGGAAATCCACGCGGTAGTCGAATTCGCCAAGACCCAAGCCGAACCCGACTACCAAGAGGGCGTCACCGCCGCCAAGGCAGGCGAAAAGAAGGACATCGACGCCGATATCGGCGACGACCTCGACCTCCTCCTCCAAGCCACCGAACTGGTCGTCACCTCCCAATTCGGCTCGACCTCCATGCTCCAACGCAAGCTCCGAGTCGGCTTCGCCAAGGCGGGCCGCCTCATGGACCTCATGGAAACCCGAGGCGTGGTGGGCCCCAGTGAAGGCTCCAAGGCCCGAGACGTCCTCATCAAGCCCGACGAACTGGATGGCCTCCTCTGGACCATCCGAGGCGGCGGCGACGAACCGCCCCCGGACGGTGACTCCGAGTAGTCCGTGTCTGCGGCCCGAGTGGCCGCCGGATACATTTGCTCGGTCCGCATTCCTCTGCGAAAGGGTTACCGCCATGTCGATCGCCGCTGACAAGGTCGTCTCCATCGAATACACCTTGACCGACGACGACGGTGATGTGCTGGACACCTCCGTCGGTGAGGCTCCGCTGGTCTACCTGCATGGCGCGGACAACATCGTGCCGGGCCTGGAGCAGGCGCTGGAGGGCAAGGTCGCCGGGGACGAGCTGAAGGTCGTCATCGAGCCCGAGGACGGGTATGGCGAATACCTGGCCGAGCTGGTCAGCACGGTGGACCGGGAGATGTTCGAGGGGATCGACGAGATCGAGGCCGGGATGGAATTCCATGCCGAGGCCCCGGACGGGGAGTCGCAGATCGTCACGGTGCGCGGGGTGGACGGCGATGAGGTGACCATCGACGCCAACCATCCGCTGGCCGGTCAGCGCCTGCACTTCGCCGTCAAGATCGTCGATATTCGCGATGCCAGCGAGGACGAGCTCGCCCACGGCCACCCGCACGGAGACGACGACCACGAGCACTGAGCCGACCCGGGGCCGCCGGTCCGATCTCCACTAGAACGTGTTCTATATTCGGGGGACCGTTCCGGCCTGCTCAGCCGGTAGTGAATTCACGCTGAGTGACTGTCGTCGGCTACCGTCGGCGGCAGTCCGTGTGAATGTGGAATCTAATCGGGCAGAATCTATTCAAATGAGCACAATGCGTAATCCGAACGCGTGATCAAGCTCACCGGTTAACGTTTCCTGGAAAATGTTGTCCGATTTACTCGGAGAATTCTTCCGGATTGACGTGCGAATTTACGGTTCCTTGACGTTTTCCGGCTTCGACCGGGGATTGTCGATCTTTACGCTGCCGCACCGGCTGTTCACCAAAACCTCGCTGAGCGGGCTTAGTGTGCGAAGTGCGCCTGACTCAATGCCGATTCGACGCTTCTGATCGACAATACATTTCGGACAGACGGAGTCATTCGCATGCGTGTCCTCTCCAATTCTTCGCTCGCACCGCACAATCGACTCGAAGTGACACCACCCCCGACCGTTCCACGGCTCTCCTCGGCGGTGCTCGGCCGCCTTCCCGACTCGGTGGCGAGACCCGGGTTCGCGCCGCGCAGCCTGACGACGGGGATCCTGCATCTCGGCTGCGGATCGTTCCATCGGGCGCATCAGGCGTTGGCGACCCAGCATGCCATCGACGCCACGTCGGATCGGCGCTGGGGAATCGCCTCGGTGGCCATGGCTCGTCCCGCGGTGGTCGACGCCTTGCGGGCTCAGGACAATCTCTACACCACGCTCCTGCACGATGATGCCGGGCGGGCGCGGGTCGAGGTGGTCGGCACCATTATCGAAGCCGTGCACGCGCCTTCGGATCGCACCGGGGTCCCCAATCGCATTGCCGACCCGGGGATCAAGATCGTCACCTTGACCGTCACCGCGAGCGGCTACTGCCTCTCACCGGTCACCGGACGACTCGATGCCGACTGCGATCTGGTCCGCCACGACCTGCAACATCCGAGACAACCGATCTCACCGATCGGCATGCTCGCGCACGGGTTGGACGAGGTGCGCCGTCGCGGCGGCACCCCGCCGGTCGTGCTCAGTTGCGACAACCTGACCGGGAACGGCAGGAATCTGCGCGCGGCCGTCATCGACTTCGCGGCCCTGCGCGGCGGCGGCCTCGCCGACTGGATCGCCCGCAATGTCCAATTTCCCAATAGTGTCGTCGACCGCATCGTGCAGCCCGCCACCCCGGCCGATCCCGCCGTCGCGCGAAACTGGCTGGGCGGCATCGAAGATCGCGCACCCGTCTCCGCCGAACCGTTCATGACCTGGACCATCGAGGACTTCGACGGCGAACGCCCGCGCTGGGACCTGGCGGGTGCGCGCTTCGTCCAGGACGTCACCGACTACGAACTGGCCAAGCTCCGCCTGCTCAATGGCACCCACATGCTGCTCGCCTACCTCGGCGCACTGGCTGGATATCGTGATATCGCCGCTGCGGCAACAGATCCCGCGCTCGGTGCGCTCGCCCGGCAATTCATGCTGCGCGAGCAGGGGCCGACCCTGTCCCTGCCGCCCAGCGAATTGCGCCGCACCGTGGACGAGTTGATGGCACGCTTCCGCAACCCGGCGATCTGCCAGGACATGACCAGGGTCGGCCGTAATGGCTCGGACAAGATGGTGCCCAGAGTTGTTGCCGCCCTGCGCGATAACGTCGAAGCCGGTCGGCCCACACCGGGTGCGGCGCTACTGATCGCCGCCTGGATTCGCTGGTTCACCCTCGGTCATCCCGCCGGGGCGGCCATGGACCTGATCGACCCGCGGGAGAACTCGCTGGCGACCCTGGTCGACTCCCGGGATCCGCACCGGTGCGCGCGCGGTTTCTTGCAGCGCACCGATATTTTCGGCACGCTGCCGGAGTTGGACCGGCTGCAACAGCAGGTCGGTGACGCGTTGGCCGAACTCATGCGTGACGGCGTCGATGCCACGGTTCGCCGCAGGCTGACACCGGAATTCGAAGGGAGCAACCGATGACGGTGGTGCGAGCGGTCGTCTTCGATATGGACGGCCTCCTCATAGATTCCGAACGCCTGGCCATGGAATCCCTGATCAGCGCGGGTACCGAATTCGGCTACACCATGTCCCCAGCCCTCTGCCGCTCCATGATCGGCGTTCCCGCGGACCGCTGCCGCCAACTGGTCACCGACGCGTACGGCCCGGATTTCCCGCTGGAGGAGTACTTCGAACTACACGAGATACACCTCCGTCAACTGGTCGACGACGGGAAGCTGACCACCAAGCCCGGTGCCCTCGCACTCCTGGATGAACTGGAGCGCCAAGGCATTCCGAAGGCCATCGCCACCTCGTCCTCCCGAGTCCGGGCCGACCACCACCTCCAACTGGCCGGTCTCGCCGACCGCTTCGAGGCCGTGATCACCAGACAAGACGTAGTCAACGGAAAACCGGACCCGGAGCCGTACCAGAAGGCAGTCGTGACCCTCGGATACGAAGTGAACGACACACTGGCCCTGGAGGATTCCACCAACGGCCTGCGCGCCGCCCACGCCGCGGGCCTGCGCTGCATCCTCATCCCCGACCTGGTGCAACCCACCGACGAATCCCGAACCCTGGCCCACCGCCTCTACCCGGACCTGCACCACGTCATCGACTACGTCGTGGCAGCCAACGCGTAAGGCTCACAACCTGGTGCGCAGAGGCGAAGGCCCGCCGCCGGGCGCTTGTCCGACGCTCAGGCAGTCTGCAGTGATTCGGCGCTCTGCGGATGGCGGGTGAGGATCGGGCGGAGTAGGAGGTAGAGGGGGAAACCGAGGGGGGACAAGAGGATTGTGAAGATGAGGATGGGGGCCATGAGCAGCGGGTGGATGTTGCGTTCGCGGCTGTCCAGGTAGATCCAGCGGCCGATGAAGAGGTCCCAGGCGATGATCTGCGTCCACAGGTAGGTGACGGCGGCCGGGTCGGCGACGAGATCGGTGAGTACCTGCAGTGAGGGGCCGGTGACGGCACGCCAGAGCGGGCCGATGTGCGGTAGGGCCGGGATGGCCCAGATTGTCAACGGGGCCAGCACGATCCACGGCGAGCCGATGATTTGCTTGGTCCATTTCCAGTGTGGGGCAAAGATCATCAGCGCCCAGAACGGGGTGGTGACCGTGAAGGCGAGGGAGAATATCTGACTCATCGAACTACCTCCGGTGTGGCGACGGGTGTGGACGCGAGGGTGATGGCGGTGCCGGCGGCGACCAGGGTGATCAGCAGTGCGAACGCGATGAGCGTCGCGCCGTCGGGATGGATCAGCGGCTGGCCGCGCAGGGCCTGCCAGGTCAGCACGGCGAGGGTTCCCGCGTAACCGGCCGCGACGGTGAGCACCAATCCCAATCGAGTGCTCGTACTGCGCAGCAAGGGGATACGTGGGGCGAGGAGGGTGAGAACCGCTGCGAACAGCGGCAGCAGTTGCAGGGCATGCATGCCGACGAAGTGCGGTATGCGCAGATCGCCCGCGGTGGTGCTCCATCCCGTCAACGGCATGCCGGGCGTGCCGTCGGGTGCTCCCACGGTGTGGGCCCCGGCAACGTCCTTGACCCCGGATTGTCTGCCGGGCATAAGAAACGCCACACCCATGCCGACGAGTGATAACGCGATACCGAGCCGGATCGCCCAGGTGGTCGGTGCGTCGGCGAGGCGCTGAAATGCCAGCATCACTCCGACTGCCAATGTGGCGACGAACAGCACGACGATGGAGAACGTCATGACGCTCCACAGCGTCGAATTGAACGGCGTGGTGTTGTTGAAGTGACTTCGGGTGCCGCGCACGACTTGCAGGACGATCACCACTTGCTCGATCGCGCCGGTGGCCACGGCGATCGTTCCCGCCCACCACAGCAGTCGAGAACCCTTGGTGCTCAAGGAAATAAGCCATGCCCACGCGGTGCAGTAGAGCACGAACGACATGGCGAATTTGAACGGTTTGAACCAGGCGAGCGAACCGGCGATGTGCTGATGGCCGACCAGCATGCCGACGATCGCGACCACGGCGAGCACCGCGTTCGCGGCGGCGAAGATCATCAGCGGCCGGTGCCAGTGGATGGCTCTGCGTGCGAGTGTGCCGAGTTGATGGGTGGTCATGCGACCCCTCCTCTAACGGATAGCATTACTATCTACTATCGGATAGTGATGCTATCCGTAGTATGTTCGAGCGGCAAGAGGTACGCGAAAACTACGGAGGATCAATGCGGATCGCGGAGCTGAGCAAGCTCAGTGGGGTTCCCGTGCCCACGATCAAGTACTACCTACGGGAAGGACTGCTCACCGCCGGCGAGCTGTCCAGCCCGAACCAGGCCAGCTACAACGAGATTCACCTGCGCCGCCTACGCCTGATCCGCGCATTGCTCGAGGTGGGCGGGCTCTCGGTAGCCGCAATCCGCGACGTGCTCGCCGCGGTCGACGAACCGGACCTGTCGATGTGGAAACTGCTCGGGGTGGTCTCGGACAGCCTGCAGAAGCACGAGACCATCGCCGACGACGAGGAATGGCGCAGAGCCCGAGCCACCGTCGAAGCCTTGCTGCTGAGTCGCGGCTGGATCGACCACGACTCGTTCTGGCCGCCCGCCGCGAACACCCTGACCATGGTGGCGCTCCGGCTGTCCCAATTAGGTTATGAGAGTTTCGTATCCGAGGCCCTGACAACCTACCTCGACGCCGCTGAAAAGGTCGCCGACCTGGACGTCGACTACGTGCTGCGCTTCCCCGACCGAGAGGACGTCGTAGACGGCGTAGTCGTCCTCACGGTCCTCGGTGAAGCGGCCCTGAGCGCCGCCCGCCTCATCGCCCACCGCCACGTCTCCGCCACCAAGCTGGGTATCCCTGCACCCCAGGCAGATTGACTCCCCGAGCCCGCACCCCGCACACCTGAGCCGGTCGACACCCCGACGAAATCCGGAACCGAGGCATACCTCGAGGTCTTCTGGGCACGCGGTTACTGAGACTGCGAGTTCCAGAGAAAGTTCGACCTATGAACCCTGACATCATGGTGACCGCGCACGGCACGGAGGGCGGCGGCGCCGCATTGGACCAGGTCGCGGTGCTGACCGGCTCGGCCATACTGATCGCGGCAGCCGTGCTCACGCTCGGATATCTGCACCGCACCCACCGGATCAGCTGGCTGGGGAATGTCGCCGACGGACTCGGCCGCTGGTCCAATCGGCCCGGGTGGGTGGCGCTGCCACTGACCGTCTTCATCGCCACGATCCTCACGGCCATGCTGGGTTTCATCTGGGATGTGAGCCTGCACATCGGACATGGCCGTGACGCAGGGCCCCTGGCCAATCCGGCGCATTACTTCATCATGGTCGGACTGTTCTTCCTGTTCGTCGCGGGAATGCTGGCCATCCTGCTGCCACTGGAGGAGAGGCCGGGCCCGGCCGCCATTCGCATCACCCGGAATTGGTACGCACCGGTCGGCGGCGTGCTGATGGCGGGCGCCGGCTTGTACGCGCTCATCGGGTTTCCGCTCGACGACATTTGGCATCGGCTGTTCGGGCAGGACGTCACGCTGTGGGGGCCGACGCATCTCATGCTGATCGGCGGTGCCGGGTTGTCGCTGGTCGCCGTGCTGCTCCTGGAATTCGAGGGCCGTCTCGACCGTCCAGATCCGGACCGTAGTGACGGGGTGTGGCTGTGGCTCGGCCGCGCCTTCGCGTTCGGTGGTCTGTTGATCGGGCTCTCGGTGTTCCAAGTGGAATTCGATTTCGGGGTGCCGCAGTTCCGGCTCGTCTTCCACCCGATGCTCATGGTGGTCGCGGGCACGGTCGCCCTCATCGCGGCTCGCTACACCCTCGGCCGCGGCAGCGCACTGGTCGCGACGACCTTCGCATTGCTGGTGCGCGGGGTCATCGCCATCCTGGTCGGCCCTGTGCTCGGGGACCCGCACAATGTGTTCCCGCTGTACTTCGGCATGGCGGTGGTTGTCGAGCTGATGGGGTTGCTGCCGCTGCTCGCCAAACCCCTGTGGTGGGGTGCGGTCACCGGGCTGGCCGTCGCCACTATTGGGCTGTGGCTCGAATACCTATGGGTAGCAGCGATGTTCGTCGATCCGTGGCCCTCCGGAATGTGGCCGGAAGCGCTCGCCATGGCGGTCCCGGTCGGCGTGGCGGGCGGGGCCGTCGGCGTACTGCTCGGCATGGTGCTGCGCGGCGAGGCGTTGCCTCGCCCGGCGCTGCGCCGCGGCATCGTCGTCGGCGCGGTGCTGATCACGGCCGCCGCCACCGCCAACGGCCTGCACACGGAAGTACCACAAAATGCCACGGCCGCAGTGCAATTGACCGATTCTGACGCCGTGAGCGGCGGCCGGATGGTGACCGCCGACGTCACGATATCGCCCGCCACCACGGTCGGGTCGGACCCGGAGTGGGTGCAGATATTGAGCTGGCAAGGTGGCACCGGCTCGGCCAGTCCCGGTCGTGGTCTGGTGGTCGACCACCTGCGCGAAGTTGCTCCCGGCCACTATGTCAGCACCGTGCCGGTCCCGGTCTACGGCACCTGGAAAACCGTATTGCGCGTGCACGACGGCCGCACGCTCACGGCCCTGCCGATCAGCCTCCCCGACGATCCGGCGATCGACGCCCGCGCTGTCCCCGCCCCCGCCGAATTCACCCGCCCGTTCCTCGCCGAAATCACCGTGCTGCAACGCGAACGAACCTTCGATCGCCCTGCCTGGCTCTACACCGGCGCCTGCCTGATCGTCCTCGCCTGTTCCCTGATCCTCATCGGGGCCCTCTCGTGGGGCGCCGCCCGCCTCGCCCTCGCCTACCGCCTCGACATCCGCAGCACTCCCCACTTCGTCCGGGATCATTCGGAGTAGCCGAGCCCCAGTCTGATGGCGCGTTCGACGGGCGAGTAGGCACCGTCGGCGCGGTCGATCTCCAGCGGAGCGGTCGCCTCCAGTGCGGGTTGAGCCATGAACCGGGGCGCGTCACCGCTGTTCGCCTGGGCGGCGTGAATCAGGAACGGATGGCACAGGTAGACATCGCCCGCGCGGCCGGTGGCGTAGGCGAGCGGCGATTCGGCGGTGGCTTCCAGGACTCCGGTCTCCTCGATCCGGGTGGCGTCGATGCCTTCCTCGCCGTAGGGAAGCAGGTGGCCGGGCACGGCCAAGTGGGAGCCGACTCGGATCCGGGTGGGTGCGTCGCTCTCGGTGACGTCGGTGAACAAAAACAACATGAGCAAGGCGCGACCGCGGGAACGGTAGTTGGTGAACGAGTGGCCCGCCCAGCCCTCGGGTATGTAGCTGCCCTCGAAGTGCCAGTAGTCGTCGACCGGTGGATCGGCATGCGGAAAGCGGACCGGGATGGTGCCGAGCCCGGACCTGCGCACCCACCGGCCGGGACCGACCAACTGGTCGAAAGCCTGCTCCAGGACCGGCATCTGGGCCGCCCGACGGAATGGTTCGGCGTCGTATCCGGGCAACCGCACCATCGGCTTTGCCCAGGTTGTCGGATTGTCCGGATCACACCCGGTGTCCGGCCACATGATCTCGAGGCACTGTCGAGCGATCGAGCGAGAGAACGCTGCCTCTACGCACACGAATCCGTCCTCGATGAACTGGGCGATTTGTCGACCATCGAGGGTCACCGTTCGATGATAACGATGAACGCCGCTGTCCCGATAGATCCGCCTATCGGCCGCCGATCAGGCGTGTACGACGGCGCTCGAAACGCGCTGAGCCCCACCAGAATCAAAGCCCTCCGCTGGAGAGGCTGGCCGCTCCGCTGGTGCCGCCGGGATTGTCGGGCGAGACCCAATCCGAACCCCGGCGGTACTCGCGAAGGTATTCCGTGTGCCAGCGAGTCCAATCCAGGTAGGTTGCCCCCACGGTCTTTCGGTAGCGCCGGTATTGGCCGCCCGCCGTTCGGAATGATCCGCGAGCTTCGCGTGCAGCCTTCCTGGCTCCCATCAGCGCTGAACGCATTTGGGCGGTCGTCAGTTCAACGGACGGATCGGCGTAGATGCCGGACTTCCTGAACATGGGTCAAACCTCCACCTCGAGCATCATTCTCAGCTGGACCGGCGAGGATTGCCATGCCCCCGATTTCTGGGGCTCCCGGTGTGCCCCTCGGTGTTAGCGTTGCGAGGGGGAGTGGCTCGACATGCGAGTTTCATTACCGGCCAGCGCATCCTCGCGGACGGCGGCCGCACCCTGCACACCTGAAGAGCCAGGGTCGCCCGATCACGATTTGAAAAGTGTTGTGATCGTGGTGATTTGATACCGACTCATCAGGAAGGACATGGCAGGTCGCGGCGTTACGCAGAACATGACACTCGGACTGGCCCTTGCCGGAGCGGATACGACCAACTACGTCGACGAGATCGTGCAGCAGTCCCGGCTCGTCTCGGAGCTGGGCGTGCGATCGGTGTGGTTCGGGCAGCGAATGGATTACGACTCGCCGACACTGGCTGCGATCGTCGGCCGGGAGGTGCCCGAGCTGCAGGTCGGCACCTCCGCGATTCCGGTGCTCGGACGTCACCCGCTATTGATCTCGTCGATGGCGCAGACCGCGCAGGCGGCGACGCACGGTCGGTACCACCTCGGTGTGGCCGTCGGATCGGAGCTTGTCGCAAGCGCTTTCGGCGTGCCATTCGATCGGCCGATCACCCGCCTGCGTGAGTTTCTGACCGTGCTGCGGGAATTGCTGGACACCGGGACCGCCGATTACAGCGGCGAACTGTTCACCGCCACGCCACCGCTTCCGACGGTCGTGGCGGGGGCGCAACCGCGAGTCCCGGTTCTGGTCGCAGCGATGGGCCCGCAGGCCCTGCGAGTATCCGG
Source organism: Nocardia sp. NPDC051030 (assembly GCF_040683015.1). Lineage (NCBI taxonomy): Bacteria > Bacillati > Actinomycetota > Actinomycetes > Mycobacteriales > Nocardiaceae > Nocardia > Nocardia sp. NPDC051030. Next base: position 514,770 of record NZ_JBFBCD010000002.1, read on the forward strand.
CGAACTCGCCGACGGCACACTGCCATACCTGGCAGGCCCAAAAACCTTGAGCAATCACATCGTTCCCGAGATCACGCGGGCGTCCGAGACCGCTCCTCGTATCGTCGCCTTCGTCCCGGCTGTCGTCACCGCGGATGTCGAGGGCACGCGCGCCAAGGCGGTGCAACAGCTCGCGTTCTACGAACAGGTCCCCTCCTACCGTCGCGTAATCGAACTCGAAGGCGCGCAACGAGCCGCCGATCTCGCGATCATCGGCGACGAGGAGACCGTAGCCGCCGAAATCCAGCGCTACTACGACGCGGGCGCCACCGAAGTCGTACTCACGACCACCGACCTGGCAGGCCCCAAAGATCAGCTCCGTACCTGGAAGCTGCTCGGCGAACTCGAATAATGAGCTGAGACGCCAGGATTCGAACCTGAACCGACGGAATCAGAACCCGCCATGCTGCCAGTTACACCACGTCTCATCGTGAAAGTTTGGTATGCCCGGGAAGATTCGAACTCCCAACCCCCTGGTTCGTAGCCAGGTGCTCTATCCATTGAGCTACGGGCATATGCCCCCGCGCGAATGTCGCCATTGACATCTACTCGGCACTGAGGTGCGCGGGGTGTGTTCGGGTAGGTTCCCTCGGCGAGATTCGAACTCGCACTCGACGGCATCTGGGACCGCTACCTCTACCAATTGGGTTACGAGGGATCGGCATACGAAAAAGGGCCGCTCCGACGCGAATTCGCGGATGCGGCCCTGAAAGTGATCTGCTATCAGACCCTTTGGAAGCCGCCGCGAATACGCTGCTGCCGGAAGTTCGATACGACCGCGAGGCCCCGCCGCGTGCGGGCACGGTCGAGTCGCCGCTGAGCAAGTAGCTGCCAGGTCATTCCGTCCCCTTCCTCGGTATCGTTCGAAATCGTTGAGTTGACGGTAGCAGCACGTATCCGATTAGAAAACCGAATATTTGGTTGATCGTGCTCGAGCATCCGAGCCCCCGGAAGTTACCGTGCGCAGGTGTCGTATTCGGCACGTATGCGCTGCTGCAGGGCGACGGCATCCGGAGTGAGGTACTGCTCGGGGTGCTTTTCGCCGTTGGAGTCGCCGTAGCCGCGGCAGCCGCCGATATCGGCACTGCCCTTGAATATCTCACCGGCGCCGCGGGCGGCCCAGCGCAGCCAGAGTGGGTGTTCAGGGGTGGGGTGCGCGACGTCGATCACCGCGATCAGCTCTCGATAGGAGTCTCCGGTTCCCACATTCACCGAAAGTCCCGAGAGGTAGTCGCCGGTGACATCCACGGTCCAGGGGTTCGCGCCGCGCGGCAGCTGGGATAGCTGCGCGAGGATCAGGTTCTGCTGCTCGATGGTGAACGGGAAGGACACGCCCCACATATTCGGCTGCTGCTTTGCGATGATCTCGACCTTGGCGGGTTCGGCTGCCAGTGCGTCGCGGGTTGCGGTCAGTACCGGCTGGGCGTCGTCGACCTCGCGGATGTCGAGTGCGAGTCTGCCCTCTCCGCGGTTCGCATCGATCTGTGCGTTCGGCACCGCGGCGGCGATGGCCCGGATTCGCTGTGCGTCCGCCGCGATCTGCGCGGGATCGAGCGTCGTGCCGCGCCTCACGTCGAGTCGCATTCCCACGTGGAAGTCGGCGGTTTGCCGAAAGTCTTCGAACGCAGTGCCTTTCAGGTCATTGATCCGCGTCACCACCGCTTCGATCTGCGCGGCGGTGGCATCCGGCATCGACACCTGTAGATCGAGATTGGCCCCACGTTCGAACTCATTGTTGTATCCGGAGCTGAAACTCGAGACGCCCGGCATAGCCTCGATCTCCCGAACCAGTGTTGTCGCCTGCTCGCGCCGGTCCGGAGCCCCCGTACACCCCGCAACTACACCTGCGAGCGCCACCACAACCACACCCACCGCGAACCACCGCACCTGACGGCTCGCCTCCGCACTCCATCGCACCTGCTCACAGCCCATAGAAATGCCTCCTCGCGCACAGTCATGCTCACGGTGACGCCAACCACCTCAATAGCAGATGCTGAATGATTGCCGCTAGGGTTTCTGATCGTGAGCGCAGAGATCAAGGCCGGTCCGGTCGAGTTGCGGGTCGCTGCCGACGGCCTCGATCAACTGGCGACCGAACTTACCGAAAAACTCGACAGCCACATGCGTGCGGTGCGCGCATTCGTCGGCGTCGAATGGACCGGTACCGCGGCAGGCTCCCATGAGAGCCCCTGGGCCGAGTGGGAGGACGGAGCCCAGCAAATCCTCAGTTCATTCCGCACCGATGCCGGTCTGCTGCGTCGCGTAGCCGACGAGATCACCGTGATCGACCAAAACCGGGTGGCGGCGACCCAAGGTGCGGGATCGAGCCTCGACCTTCCGGATGTGGTGTGAGTGGCCGGATACCGAGTCGACCTGGTCGGATTGAGTCGGCTGGTCGATGCCACCGCCGCTCTCGAGTCGACAATCGAGGACGCGATCGCCGAGATCGAGCGCGCGGTTGACGACTTGCACGTGAACTGGACCGGAGCGTCCGCCACCGCTCACCGTGAGGTCCACGACGCGCGTGTCCGAGCCGTCAACGAGATGCGAACCGCGCTGACCGAACTCCGGGCCAAGTTGGACACCGCACAGCAGTCATACGGAAAAGTGGGCCCGGCGAATACGGAGATGTGGCCGTGAGCCCCACACCAACCGTTCCGCTGATCCTGTGTCAGATAGGCGACTACCACAGCGCCGCTGAGGTTTTCGCTTCCATCGCCGCCGACGCCACCGATGTCCACACCGGTCTACTCGGGGTGCTCAACGCTAATTCCGGGATGGCCGGCAGTGACAGTATCGGCCAAGCTTGGGCCAAGTCCTACGATGAGGCCACCGGGCTCGCCCTCCAAGCCTCCGAGCGCCTCCTGGCTGCCTGTGTCAGCACCGCGGACCTGATAACCGGCGGAGCATACAATCACGAACGCACCGAAGCGGGTGCCGACTACCGCGACGTCCCGGAACCGCTGCGACCGCCCGCACGACTGGTCCCCTGCGTGGTATCCCAGGCGCTCTCGGCAGCGGGCGACGGATTACCGGAACCTTTCGGCTGGTCGATAGTCGAAGATGCCGTCGGCGCCGCCTGGCCCAACGGGCACCAGGACGAGCTGCGCGCCGCCCAATCCGCTTGGACCACTGCCGCAACCGATTTCCGCCTCCTCGCATCGCGGGTAGGCGAAGCCAGCGCCCTCCTCGCCAACCAGGAATCCCAAGAAATCCCCACCGCGCTGGCAGCATTCACCGACCGCAAGGACGACCTCACCGCCCTAGCGGATATCTGCCAAACGCTCGGCGAAGCCTGCGGCGAATACGCTGGCCACCTCGACGAAGCCCATTCCACAATCCTCCACGAACTCGCCGAATTCGGCGTAGAGACTCTGCTTTGGGAGGCGGCGTTCGCTCTGCTGGCCCCTGTCACCGCTGGCCTATCCGAGGTAGTCGGCAACTCCGGTCTGGCGGTCCGCGCCGCCGCGAAGGCCCGCCGGATCGCTGCGGCCATCAGTTCCCTCGCGACCAAGGCCGCGAAAATCACCACCGAGACAGTCGGCCCGCTCCTCGAGCGAATCAAGCCATTGCTCGCGAAAATCAAGGCCTGGGTTGAGGCCGCGCGCACGAAGATCGTTTCGCTGGCCCAAACTCCGAAGCTCTACCCGTCCGGGGAGAAGCTGACCGATGCGGAATACGCCGCCAAGTACGGCGTACCCGACAACTGGAAGTATCCAGATCTTGCAACGGGCGAATACGCCGTTGCCGGCACCCGGGAAATCGTCGACCTCCCCGCGGGTCTGAAGATCGACCGATACGGATCGGAATGGGGAGGTTGGCTGTCGCCCGAGGGAACTCCTCTGACAGGCCGCGGCCTGCCACCTGACACTCTCGCGACCAAGGACTATTTCGCTTACGAGACGACCGGAAACCCCCTTCCGCCGGGGTGGAAGATCGAACAGTCGGTAGTTGGTCCGTGGTTCGGTGAGACAGGTTATGGAATCCAGTACCGGATCCTTGACGAGACTGGCAACACCGGCAATGTCAAAGAGCTGCTCAAGCCCGGCGGGTTCCTGAGGCCCGGCTCCTAGAACTAGCGGAAGGGTCGAACGGTAATGAAAGTACGTGTAGACGTGGGAAAGTTCCCCTCGGCGGCGCGGCGCATCGTGCTGGATTGGTACCGCTGGCAGGAGGCATACGTCCGCGTGATGGGCAAGCAACTCGGTGGCCCACCGATCCCGATGGCCACTCCGGAATACAGCTTCTGGTTGGCCACTCCTCCTTTCATGGAGCGCGGCGAGCTGCGCCTCGGTATCGGAGGCATGCATCACTACGTGATCGAGACCGCGGAGGGCTGGCGACTGGACCAAGCCGAGAGAAACGACCGACGACCGGTTGTAGAGTTGCGCAACTTCCCCGACATGGAGAAGTTCTTGCTCTGCCTCATGGGAGAAGCGGCATATAAGGGCGACTACACACAGGCCCCGTACTACCGCTGGTACGAGCAAGGCGTCGCACCCGGGGTCACCCTGCAGCCGGTCGATCCGCAAAACGAGTACTCACCCGTCTACCTCATCGTCGAGGGCGAGCCGCAGGGCTCGACGCGGCAAAGCGAGGCAATCAGTTTCTCGCATCCGCTCCTGATGACATACGAGGAAATCGAGACCCTCTATCGGTCGAAGATCCCTTCCGAGATGTTCACGATCGACGTCGTACCGATAGATGACTGACATCGGGAATCGTACTGTTGCACTCAGCGATCGCCGAGGCAATAATTCCGCCTACTTCAGAGCAGTATGAAAGTTCTGGCCGCGTGGCGATCACCGAATCGATTGCCTATAGTGCAGCGCGCCAGAGTGTTTCGATGGGGAGTGTGCGGAGGCGGTCACCGAGTCGTTCCTGGACCATGCGCACTTGGCCGCCATTCTGCTGAACATCTGGCCGCCAAGGAGCTGCGCACTTGGCCGCTACAACGTTGCACATCTGGCCGGTGACCGTCTCCGGCTACCTGTAGGCCCAGGCCGCGCACCGAATTCAGCGGTGTGTGTCGTCTGCGCGGGCGCGGAGGTAGCGCTGTTGGGGGAGGCTTGTGGTGAGGGTGGCTGCCGTGCGGAAGGCGGTGCGGGCTGCTTCGTGGTCGCCGGTGAGGGCGAGTAGGTGGGCTCGGACGGCGTGTAGGCGGTGGTCGTTGGTGAGTCGGTCGTCGGTGGACAGGTCGTCGACGAGGTCGAGGCCTTTGCGGGGGCCTTGCGACATGGCTACGGCTACAGCGTGATTGAGGGCGATGATGGGGTTGTCGGCCAGAGTCATGAGGCGTTCGTAGAGGAGTGTGATCTGGGGCCAGTCGGTGTGGGCGGTGTCGGGGGCTTCATCGTGCAGGGCGGCAATGGCCGCTTGGAGTTGGTAGGGGCCGACGGGGCCGTGTGGCAAGGCGGCGGTGATCAGGGCGATGCCTTCGGAGATCGGTGCTGCGTTCCAGCGGGTGCGGTCTTGGTCCGCCAAGGGGATCAGGCTGCCGTCGGGGGCCGTGCGGGCGGGGCGGCGGGCGTCGGTGAGAAGCATCAGTGCGAGTAGCCCGGCCACTTCCGGATCGCCGGGCAGTAGGTGAAACACGATGCGGGCCAAGCGGATCGACTCGGTGGACAGCTCGACGCGGTACAGGGTCGGGCCGGTGGTGGCGGCATAGCCTTCGGTGAAGATCAGGTACAGCACGTGTAGTACCGCGGCGAGACGGTCGGCGCGTTCGGCGGGTGCGGGCAGGGTGAATGGCAGGCCGCTCTGTTTGATCGTGGCCTTGGCGCGGGTGATGCGCCGGGTCATGGTCGACTCCGAAACCAGGAAGGCGCGGGCGATTTCGGCGGTGGTGAGACCGCCGACCGCGCGCAGCGTCAGCGCGACCTGGGATTGCGGCGGCAGCGCCGGGTGACAGCACAGGAACAGCAGGACCAGGGTGTCGTCACTGTTCGCGGTGCCGCGGTCGGCGGGCGGGGTGAGCCAATCCTCGGGCAGGGCCCAGCGGGCCACGGTGTCCTCGCGGTGGCGGCGGGCTTGTTCGGCGCGCAGGAGATCGGTGAGTTTGCGTGCGGCGACGGTGATCAGCCAGGCCTTGGGATTGTCGGGAAGTCCGTCGTCCGGCCACTGTGTCGCGGCGGCGAGCAGCGCCTCCTGCACGGCATCCTCGGCGAGATCGAAGTGTCCATACCGGCGCACGAGCGCGGCGAGGACCTGCGGCGCGCACTCGCGCAGCAGATCCTCCACCGGCTCGGTCACCTCAGAAGCCGAGATCGGGTGCGCCGCCGACGATCGGCCGGATATCGGCGTACGCATTGGCCGCGACAGCCTCGGACACCGGGCACTTCTGCAGTCGCCCAGCGATTTCCGTGGCCCGGTCGAAGCTTTCGCATTCGACGATCCAATAGCCCGCGAGCACCTCCTGCGTCTCGGCATAGGGCCCATCGGTCACGAACACCGAGCCATTCTTCGCACCGACCCGCCGCGTATGCACCGGCGCATCCAGCCCCCGCGTCTCGACCAACTCGCCCGAATCGGCCAACTCCTTATTGAACGCCTCCATGAACCCGACCATGGCCGCCACATCCTCCGGCGCCCACCCCGGCGTCTCCTCCGATCCGCCCGCCATCCCGTCGTAATCCCGCTGCGAGGCAAAACTCAAAATCATGTACTTCATGACCACTCCTTTCCGGGTGCCGCATCGATTCGCGACTCATGCGGGACGTCGAAGCCAACCCCCATTCTCGGACACAGCAACAGCACCACCGCGACAAAACCGAACTGAATCGCGGTAGCAACCAGCAACCGCACGCTGAGACTCCCCATATCCGGCCACCCAACCACCACCAACACCACCGCCAGCGTCCCAGCACTACCCCCGACCATCCCCCACTCCCGCCGCTCCCGGCCACGCCGCGCGCAAATCACACACAACGCCAGCCACGACAGGATCGTCACCCCGAACCCGACCTCATGCAGCACCCCATGCCAGCTCACACGCTCGGGCGCACGATCAGGCGTCCCAGGCGGAAACCCCGCCCCCGCATCCGTCACACACACCCCAGCCACAATCAGCCCAACCCCGATCCCCGCCACCGCCCGCGCCAACCACCCCGCGTCCGGCACGGCCCGCCGAACCCCCACGGCCGCAACCACATACAGCGCCCCCGCGATCCCGAAGTTCGCAATCTGTATCCACCCGAGCCCACCCAAACTCAACAAACTCAGCGGATGATGACCGATCCGAAACCCGTCCCGTGCCGCGGCCTGAACGAGAACGGCCGACACGAACAATGGCCCCGCCACCACCCCGCACGTCAGCAACCAGCGTGTAGTAGTCATCGGCAGACTCCCGTCCTCGACGTCGAACTCTCGTACCGATACGTCGATCCCGCCGACCAAGACCGGACACCGAATTCAGCGTTGGCTGCTCGACGACCAGGCGGCCGTGATGGCGTTCGCGGCCTACTCGCCGCTTTCCGCGGCGCCCTCCATGTAGATGGGCCATCCTCACAACCGAGCCTTGCCAAGTTGTGAGCTTTTCCGTATCCACGGCAGGTGTTGCGATGCAGGTCACGTCTATGTAAGAGTGCTCTCACAAAGTGACACCAGTTGGTGTCACTTACTTCGCAGGGGGGGCGAATCAGATATCTCGTCGAGGATCAATAATCTCCGCGCCATTCTGTACGGCACAACAATGAATAACGGAGTTTCGATGTGCGAGGGAACATTGACCGTTCGCCCCGCGGTGCGTCGAATGTATACGCGATCTTTGTTCGGACATTTGGAGTTGTGCATGACTGAAGTAACGGAGGCCCCGCCAGGCCGCCGGCGAATAGCGTCCGGGCATCTGGTCGATCTGGGGGAGATATCGGGTGAAGGGTGCGTGGAGGCGGCGCATCAGCTTTATTCGGCGTTGATCGCACAATGGGAACCGGCGATTCTGGAGTCCTCGAGCACGCTGGGGGTGTTCGAGGCTCTGCGCACCGGTCCCGCGTCGAGTGATGAGGTGGCGGAGTCGATTTCGGGGGATCCGCGCAGCGTCCGATTGCTCTTGGAGGCCCTGGTGGCCTACGGCTGGGTGACCCGCACGGAATCGCGGAAAGGCGAATCGCGGTACGCGGCCGAGGAAGCTGTCATCGCGTGCCTGACGGGTGGTTCGATGTTCAGCCTGCTCGGCAAGGTCGGCTACAACCGCGCGGTGTCCTCGACGGCCTGGCGCGGTCTGGACCACAGTGTGCGCAATGGCGTCTCGGGCGGGAACGGCGAGATCGACAACAATGCCATCTCCGCCGAGCAGTACGAGGATCTGGTCACCGGCATCAACTTCTGGGCGCCGCCCATTGTCGACAAGCTCGCCGATCGGCTGTCCCGGGACGGCTGGGGCTCGGGGGAGCCCCGCGAGATTCTCGACATCGGTTGCGGCTCAGGCATATACAGCCAGTTACTGCTGCGCCGATTCGAGGCCGCGACGGCCATCGGCCTCGATGCGGACAATATCCTGCGCATCGCGGCCGACCAGGCGCGGACCCTGGGGGTGGCCGAGCGATTCGACACCCGGGCCGCGGATTTCTGGGGCGCGGACTGGGGCCGTGATCGGGACCTGGTGGTCTTCGCCAATATCTTCCATCTGGTGAATCCCAGTGGCGCCGCGACGTTGCTGGAGAAGGCCCGTGCTGCCGTGGGCCCCGACGGCGTGATCGCCATCGTCGACAATATTCTCGTCGGAGGCCTGGAAACCGATTCTCCGCAGGACAGATTCGCCTCCCTGTTCGCGCTGTCCATGCTGGTCACCGGCGGTGGCACGACCTACGAGCTGCGAGACTACGACGCGTGGCTGGCCGGTGCGGGCCTGACACGCACCGCGTTGATCGACGCACCGATGCACCGGATCATTCTGGCCCGCCCGAAACACGAGGTGGCCCAGTGAGTTACCGTCCGACGATCTTCCGGCTCTCCGATCCCGTCGACGCCGCCGCGCTGGCAGTGCTCGAGGGCAGCGGGGCCATTGCCGAACACCACGACGAAATCCTGTCGCAGCTCGAGAATCTCGCCAAGATCCGCACGCCCGCGCGGGGACGGCTCGCCGAGCGCGAGGATGTGGTGGCCGAACTGCTCGGCGACACCCCACGGGATGAGTACGGCGCGTGGGTGTATTACCCCTGGACCAGGCAGCTCGTGCACATTCTCGACGAGGCCGAGTTCATCGAGGTCCGAACCTCCGCCAACCGCAACAAACTCACCACCCGTGAGCAGAAGCGGCTCGCGGGCAAGGCCGTCGGGATCATCGGGCTGTCGGTGGGCAGCGCGGTCGCGCTGACCCTCGCGCTCGAACGGTCTTGCGGCACACTGAAATTGGCCGACTTCGACGAGCTCGACCTGTCGAACCTGAACCGGCTCGGCGCACCGGTCGCCGACCTCGGGGTGAACAAGGCCGTACTGGCGGCCCGCCGGATCGCCGAACTCGACCCCTACCTCGACGTGCGGGTATACGACGACGGGATCGACGACCTCAGTATCGACTTCTTCCTCGGCGGTGACCGTGCACTGGATCTGGTCGTCGAGGAATGCGATATGCCCTTCGTCAAGCTACTCGTGCGCGAAAGAGCAAGGGACCGTGGCATTCCCGTGGTGATGGAGGCCAGTGATCGCGGCGTGCTCGACATCGAGCGCTTCGATCTGGAACCCGACCGCCCGATCATGCACGGACTCCTCGGCGGGCTCACCACCGAAGATCTCGAGAACGCCGATCTCGACGTGCAGCTGGCCGCCATGGCGACCATGATCGGCGTGGACGGCATCTCCGACCGCATCGCGGCCTCGGTGATCGAGATGGACCGGACGCTGGCGACCTGGCCGCAACTGGCTTCGGAAGTGATGCACGGCGGCGCGGTGGTGGCCACCGCGGTGCGGTCGATCCTGCTCGGACATCAGGTGCGATCCGGTCGCCGCAGCGTCGAGATCCCCCATGGGATCGGACTCACGCCCGCCCCGGCCCGCCCGCGGCCCGCCGAGTACCACTCCGAGATCACCGCAACCGATCGGATGATCGACCTCGACGAGGACATGCGCGCGATCCTGGAGTCGGCCATGCTCTCACCCTCGGGAGGCAACTCCCAGGAATGGCGATTCCTGGTGTGCGGCAGGGTGATCGACGTCGCCCACGCGCCCGAGCGCACTGCGTCACACCCGCTGATGGACAGCCGCGGCAATGCCCACCGGGTGGTCATGGGCGTGGTCACCGAGAGCATTGTGGTGGCGGCCCGCGCACGCGGATTCGGCGTGCGCGTCGAATACGACCCCGACGGGCCCTCCAGCGAGGTGTACACCCGCGTCACCCTCGAGCCGGGCGGCTGCGAACCCGACGCCACCGAACTGGCCCTCGCCGACGCACTGGACAAGCGTTTCGCGCAACGCAGCCGCGACACCGGTCGCCCATTGACCGAGGCCGAGCAGGCCGCCTTGACCCGGGTTGTCCAGGACCTCGGCGCGACCCTGTGGCTCAGCGGCGATCCGGTGGTGAAACGCGAATACGGCGAGGGTGTGGCCGTGGGCAATCGGCTCCGGATGTTGGTGGACCGCATGCACACCGAGGCCTTCGACGAATTCTATTTCCGCGCAGACCATCCCGAGCGCCTCGACGGTGTGCCGGTGGAGAACCTCGACCTCACCTTCCCCGAGCGCACCGCCCTGCGGCTGCTGCGCCGCCCGCGCGTCGCGCGGTTCCTGCACGAGCGCAAGGAAGGTGACGCGCTACTCCAATTCAGCCGTGACTGGGCCGAAAACGCCTCGCTGGTCGGTGCGATCACCTGCGCGAGCGAGTCCCGCCGCGATGTTGTAGAGGCGGGCCGCGCCTTCCAGCGCCTGTGGCTGGCCGCCACCGCGGCCGGGATCGGAATTCATCCGACCACCGCGCTCCTGTGCGAGTCCGAGTTGCTGCTGACACCCGACGCCGACGTCTTCGACCCTGCCGAACGCGCCGAGATCGGCACGCGTATGCAGGGTTTGCGCACTGTCTTGCTCGGCGGCTCGCAGGCGTTGATCGGCGTGGTGTTCCGGGTGGTGGCCGGGGTCACCGAGCCCGCGACAGCGCCCAGCCCGCGCCGCCCACTGGGCTGGCATGTGACCGTGTTGCCCGAACTCGCCGAGAGTGAGGTCCCGGCATGACCGCCGATAGCACGCTCGGACACGAATCACGTTCCGGCGCCATCGAATTCCGGCTCGCCATACCGGCGGACGCCGAGGGTATCGCGCAGCTCTATGACGATGTGTACTTCGGCTCCTACCCGATCGCCGAATGCACCGATCCCACGCTGATCCGGCGCATCCTGGCGGCCGACGAGCACATCTGGGTGATCGCGCTCGACGGTGACCTCGTCGTCGGCGCGTCGGTCGGGCGCCCCGAACCGGCCAACCACACCTACGAACTGTGCCGCGCCGCGGTGCGACGCGAATACAGTGGCCGCGGCAACTTCGCGGTCATGTTCGATATGACCATCGACGCCGCCAAGGCCCGCCCGGATTGCCAGCTGATCTACGGCTACGCCCGCTCCGAGCGGGCGCGGCAGTTGTTCTCGCGAGTGAGCTATCGCATCAGCTGGGTCGGCGCGGACGGCGGGCAGCACATGTTCCTGGGCGACCGCGAAGAGCACCTCATCGGCGTGTGCGTCAACCCGGACCGATCGGCCACGCGCGTGCTGCCGCCGTCCTCGATCGTGCGGCCCGCCAGCCTGGTAGAGCGCGAAATCGAGGCGCTGGCAGCCGAATCGGTGGAAGGCGAGTATCCCGCGGTGCTCACGCCCGGTGGGGCGGCCGCCTTCACACACCGCTCGGAGCACGGCCGCATCTGGTATTCGGTGTTCGCTCCCAGCCGCACCGCGTTCATCAGCGATATCGAGGCCGCGATCGCTGCGGACGCACGCGCCCTGGTGTGGGAAGTGCTCGACGGGTTCCCGATGGCACCCGGTCCGATCGAGCACGCCACGGTCTATGTGCTCGCCGACAAGCTCGAGCTCATTGCCGAACTGTGCACCGCTGCGGGAGATCCGAAGCGGCGCTTCACCGTTCGGGGATATCTGCCCGCCTGGTACAAGGACGGCGAGGGGCGCTACGACTGCGTGGTGCTCACCGCGCGCACCGATGACCGGCTCACCGCACGCAATGGCCTCGAGCCGCTGATCGATCAGATCGAGTCGAGCTTCTCGGAAGAATTCCGGTGAACCACAACAGTTCTCACAGTCCTGAACCAAAGGAGCGCCCCATTATGAACGCCGTCGGCACTTGGCGTCTGGCCATGGAATCGAGCGTCGGGAACGCCGACGGCATTGTCGAGATCACCCGGCATTCGGACGGTTCGCTCACCGGCACCGCCCGCAGCTACAAGACCGGCGAAGGCTTCCAGGTCACCGATGTCGAACAGAGCGGCGACGCCCTCGTGTGGCGACAGCTGATCAAAAAGCCCATGCGCCTGAACCTCATGATCATGGTGCGCATCGACGGCGACCAGATGGTCGGCACCGCCAAACCGCGCATGATGCCGGGCATCGCGACGGTCACCGGGCAGCGCGTGAGCGACCGGCCCGGCGTCGACGTCCCCGGCGCCGCTCCCGCGCAGTGGCCGACGAGCTGAGAAGAAAACGGACACAAGGTAATTCATGACGAGTACGGGGGACCTCCGGTGCGCAGGTTAGCCGAGGCGGTGGTGGCGCGGCCTTGGCTCGTCATCGGAATGTGGTTGGTGGTGCTGGCCGTGGGCGGCGGGCTGGCTCAGACGACGACCGGGCGGCTGTCGGTCGACTTCGCGCTGCCCGGCCAACCCGGTGACACCGCAGGGAAGGCACTGGTCTCGACGTTCGGCACGGCGGGGGAGGCCAGTGCGCCGCTCATCGTCACTCTCACCGTGCCCGAGGGGCAGACCGTCGCCGCCGACGCACCGCGCGTCTCGGCCGTCTTCGACATGCTGTCCACCGCAACCATGTACGACACCCCGCTGCAGGTCTTCCACGCGGGCAATACAACCGCCGCCTCGGCCGATGCCTTCGTCACCGGCGACGGTCGTACCGCCTTGGCCTACGTCTTCTATCCACCCACGCGAACCCCTGTTCCAGTACCGCCGGATCAGCAACTGGACCCGTTGCGGCACATGCTTCCGGCCGGGTGGACACTCGGCGTCACCGGCCGCGACGCCCTCGCGGTCAGCAAGGGCAGCGGCATCGGATTCGGGGTGCTGCTCGAATTGGGCATCGCGGGCCTAGGGGCAATGCTGGTGCTGGCCTTCGTCTTCGGGTCCTTCCTGGCGGTGCTGCCCTTGATCACCGCGCTGGTCTCCATTCCGGCCGCATTGCTGCTCCTGCTGCCCATGACCTACGTCGGGCAGGTGTCCTTCGTGGTGCAGTACCTGATCTCACTGGTGGGGCTGGGAATCGGCATCGATTACTCCCTGCTCGTCGTCACCCGCTGGCGTGAGGAGCGACAGCGTGGGAAGGACAATCGCGCGGCGGTCCTCGCGGCAATGCGGACCTCCGGACGCGCGGTGGTCATGAGCGGTGTGACCGTCGCCATCGGCCTGCTGTCGCTGATCGTGTTGCCGGTGCCGTGGATCCGCAGTGTCGGGCTGGGCGGGGCGCTGATCCCGCTGGTCACCGTGGCCGCGACCCTCACCCTGACACCGGCCATCCTGATCACCGTCGGGCCGAGACTGGACTGGCCGCGCCGCCGCGACGAACGCGCGGCCGGGCCGGGCTGGCGACGCTGGACCACGCTGGTCGTACGCAGGCGAGTGGTGGCCGCGACGGTCGGCCTGGCCGCGCTCATCGGACTGGCGATTCCGTTCGCACGCGCGGATTTCGGTGTCGCCTCGGCCGAATCGCTGGCCGGGAGCGGGCCCGAGCACGCGCTCTACCAGCGACTGACCGGCGACGGTATTCCGTCGGGCGCACTGACTCCGATCGAAGTGCTCGCCCGCACCGATTCCGCCGACCGGATCGCGGCCGATCTCGCGCGCGTCGACGGCATCCGGCAGGTGGTCACGGCCAAGCCGACTGATCGGCGTCTCAATCGTCCGCTGGAGGGGAGCGGGCCGAATGTGACGATGATCGTGGCCATTCCACGCGAGCAGACCATCAGCGGAGCGACCACCCGGGTGGTGGATCGGGTGCGACAGGAGGTCGGCGGGCTCGACGGTGTGGTGGGCCTGACCGGGCTGGGCCAAGCGCGCGCCGATTTCCAACACGCGGTCTACGACCACTTCGGCTGGGTGCTGCTGGTGCTGTCGGTACTGATCTTCCTCTTGCTGGCACGGGCCTTCCGGTCACCGCTGCTGGCGCTCAAGGCGGTGCTGATGAACCTGGCCTCGCTGGGGGCGGCCATCGGTTCCATGGTGTTGATGTGGCAGACGGGCATCGGTTCGCAACCGATCTACGGCTTGCCCGGGTCGGGGGCGATCACCGTCTGGATTCCGATTCTCGTATTCGCGTTCCTGTTCGGACTGTCCATGGACTACGAGGTTTTCATCCTGGCCCGCATTCGTGAGGAGTACGAACACACCGGCGACACCGATACCGCGGTCATCGAAGGCATGGGGCGCACCGGACGGCTGGTCACCTGCGCCGCGCTGATCCTGTTCCTGTCCTTCGCCGCCATGTCGATCGGTCCGGGCACCGATCTGAAGATCATGGCCACCGGTCTCGGGTTGGGAATCCTCTTGGACGCCACCATCATTCGTTCCTTGCTGCTGCCCGCGACGGTCTCATTGTTCGGTCGCTGGAACTGGTATCTGCCCCCGGTCCTGGCCCGGGTGCTGTTCGTACCGGCTCGTGGTGCACCGGCCGCAGGGCAGCCCTTCGTCCCGGTGTCCGCGGGATGACCGCCGATGCGCAGCCCTGCGCCACCGTGCCGCCCGATGACGTCACGATCGCCATCGCCCGATGGTTGTCCGACGACATCGATGGCCTCGTTGATGCGGTGGCCGGGGAGATCGAGCAATGTGAACCGGCGTACCACGGCACCCACGCCATGGCACCGGAACGGCTGCGGGCGGACACCCGGGAGAACCTGGTCGCCATCATCGAGCACCTCACCGCCGGTCGCGGCACGGGCGCATCGGTCGCGGTGGAGATCGGACGCCGTCGCGCCGACCAGGCCGTCCCGCTCTCGGCGGTCCTGCGGGCATACCGGATCGGTACCCGGGTGCTGTGGGAACGACTGCCCACCTTCGTGATCGACGAGGCGTCTGCCCAGCAGTCGCTGGTGGAACGAGCCTCCGCGGTGTGGCATCTGCTCGACGAATACTCCGAAGCCATCACCACCGGATACCGGCACGCGATGCTCGACCGCACCCGTCGAGACGCCCAAGCCCGGGACGCCGCCCTCGACGGGCTGCTCAGCGGGGACGCCGCGAGTCGACTCCTCAACGACCACGCCGAAGTGCTCCGCCTGCCCGCAGCCGCCACCTACGTGGTCGTGAGCGCATGCTTCGAACCCGCGGTCGGGGAGGCGATTCCCGGCATCGGGGAGGCACTCGGAGTCGTCGACGTGCGTTCGGCCTGGCGGATACGTTCGGGGACCCAGATCGGACTGGTCGCACTGCGTGACGGGTTCACCGTGGACCGGCTAGCCGAACACATCGCCCAGCGCCTGCATGGCCGCGCCGGCATCAGCTCGGCCTTCACCCACCTGGGCGACGCCCACCGCGCGGTACGACAGGCCGAATTGGCTTGCGCCTCTTCCGGTTCGGCGACCGGTGAGGTCGTTTGGTACGACGAAGCCCTGATCCCGGTCCTGCTGGCCGGAGAGCCGGAGGTCGCCACGGGCCTGGTGCAACGAATTCTGGGACGCCTCCTGGACCTCCCCGAGCACGACCGCTCGGTCCTGTTCGAGACCATGCGACTCTGGTTCGCCTTGGGCGCCGACGCCGCCGCGGTGGCGTCCCAGCTGTACTGCCATCGAAACACGGTGCGCTTCAGGCTGAACCGCATCACCGACCTCACCGGCCGCCGCTTCTCCCACCCCGTCGAAGCCGCCGAACTCTACCTCGCCCTACAAGCCACCCGGATCTCGTCCGCGCACTGATATTGAGCGCGCCTCCTTGATTTCAGGGCTGCTTGCCTATGCGTTGCAATAGATCGAGCAGAGTCGCGCGTTCCGCCGCGGACAGGGGTGCGACGGAGAACCTCGATGACCACCACTCCGGATTCCGAACAGACCCACCCTTACTCCGATGTGCCGCTCACCCTCAGCCCGTCCACCGGCGGCGAGCCCCTCCTCGGCGTCTGGTCCGACCTGCCGGGCCGCCCGACCATCGGCCACACCGCACGCGACTGGCTGACCAAGTACCACCTGGTCGCCGCAGGTTGTGGAATCGCCACGGTAGCAGCGGATCTCGCGCACAACCTGCCCAGCCGCCGCCCAAGAGGGCTGATCCCGGGGCGGTTGTCGCCGAAAGTCGTTCGTAAACATCTGGGTTAACCGATGTTGCGATCTTTCGCATTGTTCTCACCTGCGGAAACACGAAGGCTAGGGGTAGCCGCCCGAATCACCGGCGGTTGATCACTCACTGACGCTCGGCCCGACTCCGTGTCAGCCGCGTGTCAGCCCCATGGCAGCGCGACCGGTGACAGTGATCCCGAAACGAAGCACGCGACTCCGCCCGGGCTGCCACAGCGACCGTGGCCCGCGACCAGGAAAGGAAAACCCCAATGTTCGCTCTACTCGGGCGCATTGCCGTCAACCACCCGTGGAAGGTGATAGCCCTCTGGCTGCTCGCCACCATCGCGGTGGTGGGCCTCGCGCCGAAACTCACTCCCACCACCGACCAATCTGCTTTCCTGCCTTCTCATTACGAATCCGTGCAGGCGATGGAGCTGCAACAGCAAGCTTTTCCCGATGATTCGACGCCCGCCGCGCTGATCGTGTTGGAGCGCAACGACGGCGCTCCGCTCGCCGCGACGGACACGGCCACCCTCGCCGCCGTCGCCAGCGACCTCAGTAGCCTGAATATCAAGGGCATCACCGGAATTCAGGTCACGCCGCCGTCGGAGAACCGCCTGATCCAGGTCATCGCGGTACAGATGACCAAGGTGACCGATCCCAGCGACAAACTCCAGTCCGACGCGGTGAAGACGCTGCGCGACGAACTGAAGAAGAGGGTCGACGGGACCGACCTGAAGGCCGGTATCACCGGTACCGCGGCGCAGACCCTGGACCAGACCGAATCCGCCGAGAAGGGCATGGCCATCATCGGTGTGGCCACGGTCGCGCTGATCCTGGTGCTGCTGCTGATCATCTTCCGCAGCCCGGTCATCGCGCTGCTGCCGATCATCACCATCGGCGCGGTCTCCAGCACCGTCGGCGGCCTGATCGCCATGGTCGCCAAGGCGTTCGACCTGAAGGTCGACAGCTCGGTCAGTTCGCTGCTGACCGTCGTATTGTTCGGCGTCGGAACCGATTACATCCTGTTCCTGATGTTCCGCTACCGGGAACGCCTGCGCGCCGGTGAGGATCCCAAGACCGCCATGATCAGCGCGGTGACCCGGGTCGGCGAGGCCATCGCCTCCGCCGCGGGGGCCGTGATCATCGCGTTCATGGCGCTCACGCTGTCCACCCTCGGAATGTTCCGGGCACTGGGTCCGGCCCTGGCCATTGCCGTCGCGGTGACCGCGCTAGCGGGGTTGACCCTGGTCCCGGCCATCGTCTCCAAGTTGGGCACCAAGGTGTTCTGGCCTTCCAAGGCGTGGCAGCGCGAGCCCAAGGGCCTGCTGTTCGCCGCGCTCGGCCGCGGTCTCGGGAAGCGACCCGCCCTCTTCGCCGTCGCCTCCGGTGCGGTACTGGTGGCCCTGAGCATCGCCGGACTCGGCTTCCACCCCACCTTCGACATGAGCTCCGGCTCCACCTCCGACACGGCCGAATCCTCGATCTACGGTAAGGAACTGCTCAAGGGCATGCCCGCGGGCGCTACCCAGCCGTCACTGGTCTACCTGCGGTCGGACGCCCCGGTCGATGCGGCGCAACTGAGCGCTTTCCGCGCCGCGCTGTCGGGCACCCCGGGCGTGGGCCAGGTCGGCGAGCCGCGTCTGTCCACCGGCGGTGAGGTGGCCGAATTCCAGGTGACACTGACGAATCAGCCCGAATCCGACGCGGCCCTGAATACTGTCCGAGGCCCGCTGCGCGACACCGCGCACCGTGCCGCCCCGCCCGGCACCGTCGCCTACGTCGGCGGCTTGACCTCGGTCTTCGTCGACTTCAAGGCGGCCATGGAGCATGACTACAAGGTGGTCTTCCCGGTCGCGGCCATCCTCATCGCCGTAGTGCTGGCGCTGCTATTGCGCAGTGTCGTCGCGCCCTGGTACCTGATGGCGTCGGTCGGCCTCGGCTTCGCCGCCACCCTCGGCGCTGCGGTGCTGGTTTTCCAAAAGGCCCAAGGCAATTCAGGCCTGATCTTCTCGCTGCCGGTGATCATGTACATGTTCGTCGTGGCCCTCGGCACCGACTACAACATCCTCATGGTGGCCCGCCTACGCGAGGAATCCAAGCAGGGCAACGACCCCCGCACCGCCGCCGCGCTGAGCCTGCGCCACACCGGCCCCACCATCGCGGCCGCCGGCGTCATCCTCGCAGGCACCTTCGCCTCGATGATGCTCGCAGGCAGCACGGTCATGTCCCAAATGGGTTTCGCCATCTCAGTAGGCATCGCCATCTCAGCCTTCGTCATGGCCATGTTCTTCACCCCGGCCCTGACCGCCCTCCTAGGCCGCCGCGCCTGGTGGCCGAGCCGAGCCGGCCGCAAGGATCATGACCGCCCGGACTACGCCGAGTGGTACGACGAATCCACTTGGCAGACACCACAACACACCTACACCCGGTAGCGGTTCCGGTAGCGAACAACGATCGTGCGCGGTGACCACGCCGCGCACGATCGTCGTGTCGGTCAAGCTCGAGACAAGGACAGGTCGGCGATTCCGCTGGTATCGCCGGTTGACTTCCACTGCACGGTGATCGTGGGATTGTCGGAGCGCTTGAATTTCGCGGTGCTGCCTGCGGCTATGGACATGTCGAGCCCTGCGGAAGCTGGAGAGAGTGCGATCTGCATGACTTCCGGGGATTTTATGGTGAGCGCCATTCCCGAGTAACCGAGCTTGGCCATATCGAGTGCGAGGGTGGCTGTTCCGGTGAAGGCGACCGTGCAGGTGCCGTCGAAGCACTCGGCGAGATCCGTTCCGGGGTGGCTGAAGTCGGGTGGGGCGGTGGTGGCGCTGGTGGTCGGCGAGGGAATCGTGGAGGCGTCCGATGTGCTCGGGGCGACCGAAGTGAGCGGCAGTGTGGCTATCGGCACTGCCGGATGCTCGGACGTAGTGCAACCCAGCATGGTCAGCGCGAGCAGCGGCAGCAATGCGGTGGGTGCCGACGCGGGCGGTGTTCGCACAGCAGACCTCCGAAATGGACGAATCTCGAGTACTACGACATTCGGTGGGATCTGGTTCGATGCCGCCCTCTCGGGTTCAGCTTCGACAGCGGGTGCCGCTGGTGGTTCGGCTCTGGGCTTGGAACCTTCTCCACACGTTTGGCGATTGGTGTGGTGGCTCGGTGGGGAGCTCACCCGGGGATAGGCTCGATATCATGTCTGATTCCGATCTGACCGAACTTCGTTCCAGGGCCGCGGCCGGTGACTCCGATGCGATCGACGAGCTCGTCGAACTTGCTGTCGAGCGGGGCGATATGGATGAATTGCGGCGGCTTGCGGCTGGGGGCAGCTCGGACGCGGTCGACGAACTCGTCCAGCTCGCGGAAGAGCGTGGTGACGTCGAGGAATTGCGGCGGCTGGCAGCGAGCGGCAACTCGGATGCGAAGGACATCCTGGCCGAGTCGAGCGAGGAGTGAGCCGGTGAGCAAACCACGCTAAATCTGTTAAACCGCAGGTCACAGTGGGTTTATGGGTTCTTGCCGGTGATATGGCAATTCTTTACGGTTTCTCTACGGCCGGGAGCGTATCGGCAGGCTTTCGGCCGCCTTACTCTGACTTATCGTGGTTTCACCGATCGACATCGCCAAGCGCGTGGTTTTGGGGCGACCGTTTCGTAGCGATCGGCTCGGTGAGACGTTGCTTCCGAAACGACTGGCGCTTCCGATCTTCGCCAGCGACCCGCTGTCCTCCGTCGCCTACGCGACCCAGGAGATTCTGCTCATCCTCACTCTTGGTGGGCTCAGCTATCTGTATTTGACACCGTGGGTGGCCGGGGGAGTGGTGTTGCTGCTCGCGGTGGTCGCGGTGTCGTATCGCCAAGTGGTCCAGGCGTATCCGTCGGGTGGCGGGTCGTATGAGGTGGTGGCCGAAAACCTCGGTGCGATACCGGGTTTGGTGGTCGCGGCGGCACTGCTGGTGGATTACGTGATGACGGTCGCGGTGTCGATCGCGGCGGGCGTGGACAATATCGTCTCCGCGATTCCCGATCTGAATCCGCATCGGGTGCTGGTCGATATCGGGTTCATCGTGTTGTTGACCGCGATGAATCTGCGCGGTGTGCGTGAATCCGGTCGCGCTTTCGCGGTGCCGACCTACGGGTTCGTGGTCGGCGTCATGGTGATGGTCGCGATCGGTTTGAGCCAGGCGGTGTTCGGACACGCGCCGGTGGCCGAGAGCGCGCACTACGAAATCAATGCCGAACATGTCGGGTTGAGTTCGGCGGGGGTGGCTTTCCTTGCGCTGCGCGCATTCTCGTCGGGTTGCACCGCGTTGACGGGTGCGGAGGCTATCTCCAATGGGGTGCCTGCGTTCCGGAAGCCGAAGGCGCTCAATGCGGCTCGCACCATGACCGCGATGGGATTGATCGCGATCTTCATGTTCTCGGGCGTGACGGCGCTGGCAATGATCTCGCACACTCGGGTCACCGAGAACACCTGCGATCTCATCGGATTCCCCGGCGACTGCCATGTCGACGCGCAGAAGACGGTGATCGCCCAGATCGCGGCGGCGGTGTTCGGCGGCAGCAGCCTCCCGTTCTACTACCTGATGGTCACTACGGCGCTCATTCTGATCCTGGCCGCCAATACCGCTTACAACGGTTTCCCGCTGCTGAATTCCATTCTGGCCCAACGCCGGTACATGCCCCGCCAGTTGCACACCCGCGGTGACCGGCTGGCCTACTCCAATGGGATCATCCTGCTGTCGGTCGCCGCGAGCGTGCTCATCTACGCCTTCGACGGGCAGACTTCCCGGCTCATCCAGCTGTACATAGTTGGAGTGTTCACCTCGTTCACGCTGTGCCAGGCCGGCATGGTGCGGCATTGGAATCGCGAACTACGCGGTGCGGCAACCCCGGTCGAGCGTCTGCGCATCCATCGCAGCAGGCTGATCAACGCGGTTGGCGCCTGCTTCACCGGTGTCGTCCTGGTCGTCGTCATGATCACCAAGTTCGCTCACGGCGCTTACCTGGTCGTGATCGCCATGCCGGTGCTGGTAGCAGTGATGTACCTCATCCACCGCCATTACACGAAGGTGCGCGCCGAACTGGCCGTCGACCCCGAAGACAGCCCGACTCTGCCAGGGCGAGTACATGCCATCGTGCTGGTCTCCGGCTGGACCAAGGCCACCCAGCGCGCTGTGCAATTCGCCCGCGCCACCCGCCCGGACACGCTCACCGCGATCACCGTCAATGTCGACGACACGGACACCCGGATGCTGGTCCGGGACTGGGAACGGCAAGGCATCCCCATCCCGCTGAAGGTCGTCGAATCGCCCTACCGGGAGATCACCCGTCCCGTTCTGGACTACATCAACCGGGTCCGCCAAACCGGCCCACGCGATGTGGTCAGCGTCTACATCCCGGAGTACGTCGTCGGCCATTGGTGGGAGAACCTGCTTCACAACCAGAGTTCGCTACGGCTCAAGGCGCGCTTGTTGTTCGAACCCGGCGTGATGGTCACCAGCGTGCCCTACCAACTGCACTCGTCGCACCTCCGGGACCCGTCCAAAGTCACCCACAGTCCCGGTGAAGTCCGGCGCGGGATCACCGGACCGAACTGACGAACCCTCGAATTGACGAAACACTTTCGGGCTGCCTACTCGACTCGGCGTCCTTGGATGCATTACTGCGGTAGGTGTGCGTGACAACAATGAGTTCTCGGCGCGATCATGCCAAGTCGCGGAACGAGCGGGACTCGGGCAGCATTTCCGGGGATACGGTGCGGTCCAGCCGGATTCGCGGATATACCTGACGGCCGGAGTCGTGGTGACCATGGGCGTGCTGATGGCCATGGTCGGCTTCGCGGCGGGCATCGAGTTGATGGGTGTGCTCGGAACCGTGCTGGCGATGGTCCTGGGTGGTCGGCTGATGCTGTGGGATGTGCCGTGGCTGGCGGGCCTGCTCAGGTCGAATCACGGGGCGCGACTGGACTGGTACGAGCACGGCATCGTGGTCAGCTCCCGGCGCGGAGTGCGCGCGTTCCGGTTCGACAGCATGCGAGTGTGGCGACGCGTCGGGACGATCGCCGAAGGTGGTGTGCCGGAACAGGTGTCGTTGAGTTACAGAGTCGGCAGCGAATACGGCGACGACGTGGTTATCCCGGTTGGTCTGACGGGCCGGGAACAGTGGGGGCCCGCGTTGCTGCACGCGGTGGTGGCCGCGCAACTGCCGGGGGCCAGGGCGCGGCTCGAAGCAGGCGACAGACTGGACTTCGGGCCTTTCCGGCTTTCCCGTACCGCGATGGGTGGGGAGTTGATGGTGCTGTGGCACCAGGTGCGGGAGATCACGGTGCACGAGGGGCTGGTTGCCGCGTGGGGCGTCAAAGGCGGGAGAACAGTTCTGTTGCAGGCATATCCGTCGGAGCTGGTGGGCAATCTCGACCTGTTCTGGCTGCTGACGCGGCAACTGCGAGCCGTCTGAGACCGGTGCCGCTGAAAAGATTTCGTCAAGAGCCCACGTAAACCCCATCAGGGACATGTCAATTCGCGCTCGCGTCTGTTCTCGCGGCGATTGTTCGTGTGCCACTGTCGAGATCCGATCGAGGACGGAAAGAGGTGCACGGTGGCCCCGAAGGTTGGTGTGACGCCGGAACAGCTGCGTGGCGCGGCCGGGCGGATGGCGGACCTGCGCGACCGGGTGGACGGAATACTCGGCACCCTCGAGAAGTCGCTGTCCGCCAAGGGAAACGCATGGGGCGGCGACGGATACGGCAGCACCTTCGCCGACGGCGATCAGGGCTACCTGGCCGCGCACAAGAATCTCTCCGAGGGCATCGGCAACACTGCCGAGACGATCGGTTCCTACGCCGACGGCCAATACCTCGCCGCGAACCTGTTGGCGCACACCGACACACGCAGCGCGAACGACTTCCGGTAGCGCGTCCGCACGGTGTCGATCAATATTCCCGGCGAGCTGGAATGGCTCGGCTGGATCGCCGGTTCGGACTGGCCTGACGGCGACGAAGACAAGATGTGGGAGATCGGCGGCGACTGGCGCACCGCCGCGGCCGAACTCCGCCAACTCCTGCCCGATCTGCGCGCCGCGAAGCGAGCGACGATCGGCGCCTATCCGTGGGGTGATGGCATCGAAGCCATGACCAAGGCGCTCGACAAACTGGAATACGGCCCGGAATCGCTGGAGCACCTCGCCGAAATCCTCGACTACGTCGCGGAATCCGCCGACGGCCTGGCCACCGAGATCGAATACACCAAGATCCTGATCATCTCCTCGCTCGGCATGCTGGCCGTGGAAATCGCCGCCGCCTGGCTGTTCCCGCCCACCGCCCCGCTCGCCGAAACGCTCGCGGTCGCGGCCACCCGGGTCGCCGTCCGGCTGCTCGGGGAACGTGCGGTGAGCGCGATTGCGCGTTTCGCGGCCAAGACCGGTATCGCGGCGCTCACCAAATTCGCGGCAAAACATGTGGCATTCAGCACCGTGCTGGGCGCCGGACAGGACGTGGCGATCCAGGCGTACCAGGTAGGCGCGGGCCATCGAAAAGACATCGACTGGGAACGAGTCGGCACCACGGCCTACACCGCGGCTGCGGCAGGGGCCGTCGGCGGCCCGGCGGGCTCCCTGCTCGGCAAAGCGGCAGGCAAAATTCCGCTGCCCGGCGGACGTTTCGGCGACGCCTTCAAAGGCGCGGTCGTCGGCGCGGGCTCCGGTATCGCCGGTGGCCTCGCTGCCTGGGGTGCCGGCGGCATCGCCAACGGCTGGACCTGGGACCCTCGCATCCTGACCAGCGGCGGAGCCTACGGCGTATTGACCGGCGGCAGTAAAGGATTCCGCCATTCCCCCAACGCGGGCGGGCCGGGTGGGCGTCCGTTCAACGCGGCGAACTCGGCCGTGCGCGGTGCGACAGACGGCGTGCATGCGCCCGCTCGTGCCGGTGACGGCAGCGTGCCGCGGCCGCAAAGCGGTGGCGAAAGTAGCAATCCTCCGCGTGCGGGTGACCTGGCGGCGTCGCATGTCTCCGCCGAACGCCCGATCGGAAACCATTCGCCCACAACCGAAGGCGGTCCCGCGCGGCGAAGCTCTGATTCGGTGAGAACCATGGACGGCAGTGCACCGCATGCGGTGAGTCGTGGTGACCGTGCTGCAGTCGGAGCCGACGGGCGGCCTGCGGGAAGCGATGGCCGCTCAGGCGTTTCGGAGCCGCGCGGCGTCGTCGGGGAGAACCGGGCCGCGGCGGGTGAGGGCTCACGGCTTGGTGGCGAATCACGCGCGGGCGTGGCGGACTCCAGCGCGGGTAGAGCGGCTGGCGAATCGAACCTCTCCGCCGGTCATAGGGAAGCCGAAGTGGCTGCCACACAACCGGAACCGACTCCCGTGCAGGCGGGCAGTGACGGTTCCGTCGCCCCTCACGGCGTGGGCGAGCATGCTCCGCCTCCGACTCCCCACGCTCCGGATCCGCTTACTCCGGCCCGCGATACCGTCCGCTCTCTCGGCGTCGATCCCGACGGCATGAGCCCGCGCGAGCTGGAGCGCGCCTCTACCGACGCCGTCATACGCCGCCTCGACGAACTGACGACCGCCGCAGCCGATCTCGCCGATCAAGGCTTACGTCCGGCCGAATTCTTCGCCCACCGCGACGCCATCCAGCGGCAGATCGCCGACACGCTGGCCCTGCGCGGCGACCTGCGCGCCGTGTTCCAGCAGTACAACGCCGGAACCACACCGGCCGCGGGCTCGTCCAACCCGACGCCCGAAGCCCGGCCCGAGCAGAACTCCGGACCCGAGCCGAAGTTGCGACGGCTCGGGCTTGATCCGGAAGGTATGAGTCCCGGGCAGATGCGGCGAGCCGCGGAAGACGTCTTCGCACGCAAGGCCGACGAATTCGCGGACCGGACAGCCGCGCTGGAAGGAGCGGGCCTGCGGCCGGACGAGTTCCGCGCCCACCGGATCGAACTCCAGAAGCAGATCGACGAGTTCCTCGGTCTGCGCCGAGACCTCCGAGCCGACCTGCCGGAGACGACCGACACCCGGGCCGGGGTGCCGAATGCCGCCACCACGCCGCGACCAGAGCACTCCACCTCCGGCGAGCAGTCACACGAGGCTGCCGACATACAGACACCGAACCCGTCGAACCCGACGGGAGAATTCCCCGACACCACGTCGAAGATTCCCTACACCCCACGATATTTCGGCCTGCCACCGATCCAGCCGTTCGAGGCAGCCGAACCCCTACCGGATTCTGTCTGGCAACCACAACCACAACCACAACCCGAGCCCGAGCCACAACCCG
>NZ_JBFBCD010000002.1:540597-892081 GCF_040683015.1 Nocardia sp. NPDC051030
CCGAGCCCGAGCCGGAACCCGAGCCCGAGCCGGAACCCGAGCCCGAGCCGGAACCCGAGCCCGAGCCGGAACCCGAGCCCGAGCCGGAACCCGAGCCCGAGCCGGAACCCGAGCCTGAGCCGGAACCCGAGCCTGAGCCGGAACCTGAGTCTGAGCTGGAACCCGAGTCGGAACCATGACTGCGGCGTCGTAGCGGTCTCGCTCGTCACCCGCGCCTGGCGCTCTGTCGAATCCGGTCGCGCTGGGGTTCAATTCGCGACGCTCGGTACTCGTGCGGGCAACGGGGACTATTGCGATTTCTTGCTGATCTTCTTGTTGATCGACTCTTGATAGATGTCGGCGTGGGTGGGCGAGTCCTTGATCAGGTCATCGCAGAAGGCCGCGACGTCGTCGCCGATGCGGTCCAGGACGCCTTTGCCTTCCGCGGCGCCCTCCTCGAAGAAGTCGAGAATTCCCGGGAGTAGGGTGCCATCGACCAGGCCGACCGGGCCGATTTTGAAGTAGTACTTCTGGATCTCCTTGTAGACGATCTGATAGTCGGGCGGGAGCGCCTTGACTCGCGCCACGTGCGCTCGCCATTCGCGTTTGCCTTCGATGATGTCGCGGATGCCCATCGTTATCCTCCTGACCGGCTCAGTTTCCGGGCGATGTTCTTGTTCAATTGTTCGCGCCACTTGTCGCGGAAGTCCTTGGCTCCCTCTTCGCCGGCGATCGCCGCGCAGAAGCCCTGGACGTCATCACCCAATGCCTCGTGCACGCTCTGACCGTCCGCCGCGGCCTCTTCGAGCAGGCCGAGCGCCCCGTCGAGGATCGGCATCAAGTTACGGCCAGTGATGTCCGAGTAGGGCGACAGCCGGACCTTGATCTGCTCCCATGCCGCTAGGTGTTCGGCCGGAAGGGCTTCGGCGCGCGCCTCGAATGCCTTGTATTCCTTGGTGAGGTCGCTGCCGGTGATTTTCTCCCAGAAGCTCATTTATGGTTTTCCTTCAGCTCGTTGATGCGCGACGAGACGTATTCCCATTTCGTCCAGAAGGTGGAGAGTTCTTCACGCCCCGCGTCGTTGAGCGCGTAGAACTTGCGTGGCGGGCCGACTTCCGACGGTCGTTTCGACACATCGACCAGCCCGTTTTTCTCCAGACGCACCAGGATCGTGTAGACCGTCCCCTCGATGACGTCCGCGAAGCCGAGTTCGTTCAGCCGGCGCGTAATCGCGTAGCCGTATGTCGCATCGGTGCCGATGATCTCGAGGACGCAGCCTTCGAGCGTGCCCTTCAGCATCTCCGTCAAGTTTTCCGTGGCGTCCTCCTTTTGTCGGATCACGCTACTCGGTGGTACCGAGTACCACTAGACTGTATCACACAGTAGAGGGGGGCGGTCCACAGCGGAAAGGTGGTTACTACGGGGGCGCCGACGTGGCGAACGCTGCAGCTCCGGTGTGCGATTCGTGCGCCCGCACTCGACCGGCGGCGTGGAGCAATCAGTTCGCTCACGCTGGCTGGCCCATTCATATGAATCCTTTACGCCTTTGCGTTTTGTTTTTACGGCCCAATGGTTTTCGTGCCGCGGAGGCGTTCTGCGGTGCGCGTCACTATTGCTCAGCGCGGATTGACATTGCTGGAGTCGGGCGCTCATGATTGGCGTCGGAAAGCATCCGGCATTGCATGGAGATGCCCACTGCAGCATGAAACATGCTGTGCGACTGCCGCATTCGCTTCGGCGTCGCTGTGCGCTCAATTCCGAAACAAGCTCACGAAGAAAGAATCTGATGAAGTTCCGTTCTATTGCGGCGACCGCTGTCTTCGCCGCCGCTGCCCTGTCCGTCACCTCCGTCACCGCGAATATGGCGTACGCGCAGCCGGTGCCATCGATCGACACCCCGGTGACCGCCGAAATCGCACCTGGAATTCACTACCAGGCGAGCCTTGCCGATCATTCCGTGGTCGTCTCCACCGACCGGGGTTCGTTTGCGGCCAAGGATAATCGGTTCGAGATCATCGACGGTGCGGGTAAGCCCGTTGTCTCGCTGCCGCTGAGCTACGAACTGGCCGGGAAGTCCTTCCCGATCGCCGCCGCGATCGACGGCAACACCGTCACCCTGACCCCGAGCACCGATCCGGCCACCGCCACCCCCGCCGTCCCGAATACCGCAACCGCCAAGGAAATCGACGCCACCGCGAACCCGAACTTCAACCAGGCGCTGAGCAACCTCACCAACGAGGTAGGCGTCGGCGTGGCGATCGGCAGCCTGATCGGCACCGCCATCGGCGCGACCATCGGTTGTATCGCGGGTGGCCTCCTGGTCGGCGCCGGCGCGGGCGCGGTAACCATCGGAACCCTCGCCGTACCCGCCGGCATCGGCGGCTGTCTGGTCACCGGTGCGGCGCTCGGCGCCATCGGCGCGGTGGCCGGCACGATCTTCGTCGGTGGCCCGGTCGCGACCGTCGCCCTGCTTCAGTTCGCCACCGAACTGGCCAACCCGCCGGTCCCCACCGCCTGATCCTCGCGCACCGTGGCGGTGACCGAAAGCTCGGTCACCGCACCACAGTATGTCAGCCGATCTGCCCGGCGCTGGGGGAGAAGTTCCACTCAGCTCACGCTACGGGCGGGGAGAGTGTGAGGGTCAGAGATCGAATCGGCCGATCTGCACCGCGCGATTGAAGGTGTCCCAGGCTGCCGGTTCGAACACGAGCACAGGACTGTCGTACCCGAGCTTCGAATCGCGGATTCCTACCGAACCGTCCACGAGGTGAGCGGCCTCCACACATTCGCCTTGACCACTGCTTCGGCTGCTCTTGAACCAACGGGCCTTGGACAGATCGACGTTCACGCGGCGTGCTCCTCTGCGATCTTCAGGATGATTTCCCTGGTCGAGTCCTGGTCCAACGCTACACGGCTGATCTCGGCGAAGGCGTCGCGGTAGCGGCAAACTTCGGTGTCACGTTCCAGGTACAGATCGCCCGCGTACTCCTCGACGTAGATCACCGGTGGCTCGATGAGCCCGGTCGCGGGGAGCTTGGGGAACTCCAGCAGCACGAAGGATCCCACCCGTGAACCGAGGTGTGTCGGGGCGTCGTATGGGACCACGCGGACCGAAACATTCTCCCGTAGGCCGACTTCGGCAAGGTGTTGCAGCTGTGCGGATATGACTCCGCGCCCGCCGACCTGATCACGGAGCACCATCTCGCTGAGAATGGCGTCGACGGCGAAGTCGGGTTCGGCCAGCCGTTCCTGTCTGCGCATGGTTACTTCCACGAGCTTTTCGACTTGCTCCGACGGCATTTCGGGGCGCTCCATCCACACCATGGCGCGGCGATATTCCGGTGTTTGGAGGACCCCCGGGACGATGGTGACCTTCCAAATGGCGAGCTTGCGCGCCGCCTCTTCGAGGCCCATGTAGTGGTTCACGCCCGGCCGAATCTCGTCGGCGTACGCGCGCCACCACCCGCCCTCGGACTTCTGTGCGGTGCGGACTTCCAATGCCAGCCCCAACAGCATTCCGCGTTCCTCGCCGGAAGTCTGATACGCATCGCACAGCGTATTGATGTACAGATCGGACACTTTCGTGGGTTGGCCGTCTTCCATACGCCCGATCGTCTGCTGGGATACGCCGATCACTCGTCCGGCCGCTGACTGGCTGATGTTGTGCCGCTCTCGAATTCGCTTCAACTGTCGTCCCAGCGCGCGTCGCGCGAGCGTAGATCCGGTCGCCATCTCGTCAGCCTCACTATCCGGTACTGCGGACTATGGAGAGCTTCGTTGCGGGGCGGCCCGAGAAGGAGAGTGGCTGACTTGCCCCGTGTTATCCGTTCTGGATTCTCCAACGGTAGCCCGCGCGGGTGTGCAATGGACGGGTATCGGGCGACCAGGGGCACGACTCGCCGGATACTTCCGAATCTGAAATGGAAGGGGAGTCAACGATGTACGGCCTTCCACCCCGGCACCATCACGCGCTACCGGTGATGACGGTCGCCGAAACTCACCTGGTGATGCAGGAGCAGCACCTCGACTGTCTGGTCTCCGTGTGCGACCGTAAACGCCAAGCCAAACTGAGGCTCGTAGAAGCCAGACACCTGATCCCCGCGGATTTCCCACACGTGGGGAGTTGAGGAAATGGCCTGGGAAACATGGGTGCTCATGGCCTTGGCCATTGGCTGTCTGCTTGTGACGGTTTGGGGATTTGCTGATCACCGGAGTGAAGGCGAGATCCGATATCTCAGACTCGGCTCCATTGGTGCAGACAGTTGCTTATATGTCCGCGCTATCGGGTCGGCAGGCCGATTTCATCGTGGCAGGCATCGAGCCGGACTCCCGTGGTCGCCCAGGAAGCATACCGCCGTGCTGCCGTTACGCCACGCTTCATCGAAAGGTGTTATGCCCGGGAGGAATTGAACCCCCAACCTTCTCCTTCGAAGGGAGTTGCTCTATCCGGTTGAGCTACGGGCATGTGGTTCCCTCGGGGCGGCACGTACAGCATCTACAACAATGCAAACCCGTCATGAGCTGCGAATTTCCGCCGATATGTCGATAGTTCGTCGTGTTAGTCGGCGGTCACCGTAGTTGCTGGCTCCAGTGGACTCAAGTGCGCGGTAATGCCAAGTTCCGGATTACCGGCCTATTCATGCACTAACCTCTGTTGCCGGTCAGTTTTCTGACTGTTCATGGGTCTAAGTGCATGTTCAGGCCGGACGTGATCGCTGCTGTGCTTTCCGAACGCGACATCCTGACACCAGTCCCTTACTAGCCGCTGACCGTGCTGACTGAATCGGCCGGCACGGCGCGGCGGAAGGTCAACTGGCCGTGTCGATCCGAGGCCGAGCCGTACGTCGTGCACTGCAGAATTGAACAGTTTCGCGACCGTGGGGTGGCTACGTCTGATCGCCCGAAAGGAGGCGCTTCACCTCGCGTAGCCGTTGCTCGTCTATCGGTGCTCGAGGACGTGCGCGGTAGGCGGGGTCGAGTGGAACGAGCCTGACCTGGTAGCCGTGATGAGTGTGGTGAACGACCTCGAACTCGGTGATGGTGCCGAGGGCCGGCCACTGATCCGGAGAGTCTGGAAGGTGGAGTACGTCCACGAATCCCCATGGTGGCTGGCCCAGGTCGACGAACAAGCCGATGGTTCCCGGTCGAGGGATCTGTGAGACCGTGCCCGTAACGTGGTGGCCGATCGGGTAGATCTTGCGAGCGATTTCGAGATTCAGTTCGGTCGGTTCATGGTCCGTCATTGTTCGACCATTTCAGCCAGTTGATCGTCCGACCGTTCTCAGGCTTTGTCACCGGCCGGTATCCGGTTGCGGAAGCGGTCGGATTCGCTGTGGCCGTTCGGGGTGAATGGGTCGGTTTCGCGGTGGTAGGGGCCGGGTTTCGGGCGGGGTTCGCCGCCGGGGAAGGCGAGACGGACGATGGTGCGGTGGACCATGGCCCACTGGCGGGAGAAGGATCCGGAGTTGTACGGGAGTTGGTAGCGTTCGCAGAGATCTTTGACCCGGGGCGCGATTTCGGCGTAGCGGCTGCTCGGCATGTCGGGGAACAGGTGGTGTTCCACCTGGTAGCCGAGGTTGCCGCTGATGATGTGGAAAAGCGGGCTGCCCTCGATGTTGGCGGCGGCGACCAGTTGCCGGGCGTACCAGCCACCGCGGCTCTCGCTTGCGACCTCGTCCTGGCTGAAAGTGTAGGTCTGGTCGGGGAAGTGGCCGCAGAAGATGATGGCGTGCGCCCAGACATTGCGAATGATGTTGGCGGTGAAGTTCGCGGCGACGGTGGCCAGGAAGGCGCGTTCCATCCCAGGGAGCAGCCGATCGAGCAGGTTCGTGACCGTGCCGGTGCGGCGGCCACCGCCGATTTTCCTCAGTCCCTTGCTGATTCGTGAGGTCGAGGATTGCGGCAATCGGTTGCGGAGTACGAGCTGTGCCGCGCCGAACGCCGCCGCGCTCACCAGCGGCCAGCCGAGATAGTCCTTGGTGATCTGCGCTCGTGCCTTGCCCGCGATGCCTTTGAGATCCTGCCAGACTTCCGGCATCGGCTTGTCTCCGGCGCGGATGGCCTCGATATCCATGTCGTGGAAGGCCACTCCCCATTCGAAGAAGGCCATGAGCAGCACGTTGTAGAACGGCTGGGCGAGGTAGAAGGCACTCCACTTCTGGTTCGGGTCGATCCGCATGATCTCGTACCCGAGGTCCTTGTCCTTGCCGCGAATATTGGTGAAGGTGTGGTGAATGTAGTTGTGGGAGTGTTTCCATGCCTCCGCGGTGGAGGCGGTGTCCCAATCCCAGACCGTCGAGTGGATGTCGGGGTCGTTCATCCAATCCCATTGGCCGTGCATGATGTTGTGGCCGATCTCCATGTTCTCCAGGATCTTCGCCATCCCCAGGCAGGCGGTGCCGACCAGCCATGCCGGGGGAGAGACGGAACCCAGCAGCAGTGCCCGGCCCGCGACGGCGAGCTGGCGCTGGGTGGTGATCACGGATTTGATGTAGCGGCGGTCGCGGTCGCCGAGGTCGGCGTAGACCTCGGCGTGGATGGCGTCGCATTCCTCGGCGAGCTGTTGCAGTTGCCGATCGCTGAGGTGCGCAAGGGGATTGGATGCCGTCTTCATGTCGGTCCTTTCAGAGTTCGATGTCGATGTCGCCCTCGGCGGTGTTTACGCAGATCCGCACGGCCTGACCGGTGGGTTCGCTGACCTCTCCGGTGCGCAGGTCGCGCAGCTTGCCCAAGCGCAGGACACCGATGCAGGTGTGGCAGATGCCGATGCGGCAGCCGTGGCGCAGGTCCAGTCCCGCCTGTTCTCCGGCGACGAGAATCGGTGTGCCGCCGTCGCATTCGGCGTCGATGCCGCTGCGCTGGAAGTGCACGAGCCCGCCCTGCCCGCCGTGCTCCGTGCCGCCGATGAGCGGCTGGAACCGTTCCATGTGCAGTTTGTCGGGGTTGCCGTGAGCGTTCCAATGCTCGGTGAGAGCGTCGAGCATCCCCGGCGGGCCGGAGCAGAATGCCTCGCGTTCACGCCAATCCGGACATAAGGTGTCCAGATCGCCGGGTGTGAGCCTGCCGCGTTCGCCGGTCAGCCGGATGTCGAGCCGCAGACTCCGATGGCGGCGGTCCAGATCCCGCAGCAGCGCATCGAACATCACCTGCTCGGCCTTGCGCGCGGAATGCGCGACGACCATGTCGCCGAGCGCCCCGCGCCGATCGAGGCTGCGCAGTATGCTCGCGATCGGTGTGATGCCGCTTCCGGCGCTGAGGAACAGCAGCTTTGCGGGTGTCGGTTCGGGCAGGGTGAACACACCCTCGACCTCACCGAGCCGGACCACCTCGCCCGGCTGGATCTCCCGCACCAGGTAGGGCGATACGACGCCGTCTTCCACGACCTTCGGCGTCACCGATATCAGCCCGTCGGCCGCGTCCGGATCCGAGGTCAAAGAGTATGCGCGCCAATGGAAAACGCCATCGATGAGCACCCCGAGCCGAACATACTGTCCCGGCCGATGCCCACCCCACTCGTACCCGGGCCGGATGAACACCGACGCCGCCTGCGCACCCTCCGGGACCACCTTCTCGACCCGCCCGCGCAACTCCCGCGTCGTCCACAGCGGATTGATCATCTCGAGGTAGTCGTCGGGCCGCAGCGGGGTGAACAGATGTCTGAGAGCCCGCAGGAGCAGCAGCCTCCCACGCGATACCTTCGGTCGAGCACCCCGTTCCGCCATGTCCTGAGGCGTAACACTCGTGCACTGAAATAAACACCAGCTGTGAGATCTCATCACTGAACGCTGATGATTTCAATGCAAGTGGCAGAACGTTTGTTCACTCGCGTTGGTGCTTCGGTGAGTGCGGCGGCGTGGCATGGCAAGGGGACTCGTCCACCTGCAACCCGCGCGTTCGAACCGTTGAGTGTCGGGTGGCTCGTGGCCTGACTACTCGGGGGTGCGGCTGGCGAAGTCGAAGGAGTCGCCGTCGATGCCCCAGGAGATGACTCGGTCGGGGTGAATTCGGATGATCGCGCGCTCCTGGGGTTCGAACGGGGGCTCCTCGTCGTCGAGCGCTTCGGCGGTGCCGCGTACTTCGATGCCGCGAATCACGTATGGCTCCAAGGAAACCTGTTGGTCGATGACGAACGACACTCGGCTCCCCGCCTCGCGTTGCGAGACTTCAGCTTCCGCTCCACCCGCCCGTGTACGCACCGCCCAGTAGGCGGCGCCGCCGGCGGCGCTTGGCTTCCTGGTCGGGGGTGGGCTGTGCTGGTGGGGGCTGCTGGGCGGGCGGGGGTTCGGGGTCGCGCTTCGTTTTGCGGAAGATGCCCATGTCGAGCTCCTGTTCTGTGTGATTCGAAGTGATCGGTTGTGGATCCCGGTCTCCGGCAAGGGGTTCGGATCAGGATGGGGTGGGTGGGTTGGCCGGTGTTGCGGTGGCGACGATTTCCTGTAGGGCGGCTATGTGGCCGGTGAAGGCTTCGCGGCCGCGGTTGGTCAGTTGGGCCCGGACCTTGCGGCGGCTGCCTTCGAGGCGGCGTTCGGTGGTTATGTAGCCGGCGTCCTCTAGGGTGGCGAGCTGTTTGGAGAGGGCCGAATCCGATAGGGCCAGGCGGTCTTTGAGGTAGGCGAACTCGGCCCAGTCGGCGGCTGCGAGGGTTGCGACCAGGGTTAGTCGAGTGCTCGGGTGGATGAGTTCGTCGAAGCGGGGCTGGGTCACGCGCGGAACCAATGCCGCAGGACGCGAAGGATTTCCGGGCCGCCGAATCCTATGATCGCGGCCACCAGAATGCCCGCCCAGATTCCGGGGCTGCGGTCGCCGTCCGCGTCCAGGGCCATCGCCACGCCGACGGTGAGGGCGACGAGCGCGATCAGCATGCCCACCACCACAATTGGGGTGCGGTGTCCGGCCACGGCCGCGCTGACCCGCACCTGATCGGTGCGGCGACGACCGTCGAGAAGCCGCGAGGCGACGTACGAGTGCCCGGCCCCGAAGATCAGCGTCGCGGCGAGTACCAGCCATCCCGGCCCGAGATCCCCGATCGCGCCGAGTACTACCCAGGCGGTGGCCATCGCCCACCAGTATCCGCGCGGCAGCCCAACCTCCTCGGCGACTCGGCGGCGTGCCTGCTCAACCGCGTCCAATGCGGCTCGTGCCTGGTCCGGTTCGACATTTTCCATGGTCTCCCCACTTTCCTACTTGGAAAGTAAGACTCCACTTTCCTGCCAGGAAAGTCAAGGGCGAGCTGTGAATCCGGGGCTGGACGCCGAGGTGGGCTCGGAGTAGGTTCCCTGTTATACGGCACCGTATAACAGGAGGATTGTTATGACTCTTCCCCCAGGTCAGCGCGCCGCCGAGGGATTTCCGCGGTTCGGGACGCATCTGCACCATCCACCTCCGGCCGTGCCTGCCGATCCGGTGATCGAGATCGGCGGGGCGCTCACCGAGAGCATTACCTTGTCGTTGGAGGATCTCGCGCAGCTGCCGCGGCAGGAACGTAAGGCCGACTTTCACTGTGTCGCGGGGTGGTCGGCCACCGATTTGCTGTGGGAGGGAACGTCATTCGAGGTGCTCTACCGCACGCGGGTCGAGCCCCTGATCGAGCCGGGCGCGAGCATCAGTCATGTGGTGTTCGAAGGGCTCGACGGATTCAAGTCGATCGTGGTGCTCGAGGACGCGCTGGCCGAGGACGTGCTCATTGCCGACCGTCTCGAGGGACGCCCGCTCGATGGCAACCATGGCGCACCGCTGCGACTGGTCAGCCCCAGCCAATATGGGTTCATCAGCACAAAACACCTGTGCCACATCGAATTTCATACCTCCGAACCCCCGGCCGCCGACCGCCTGTCACCCATTTCGGGCCACCCCAGGGCCCGGGTGTGGCACGAGGAGCGCAATCGCTACCTTCCCGGCCGGATAGTGCGGCCCGTCTACCACTGGCTGGTCGCACCGATCCGCGCCTTGAGCGCCCGGGGCAGCGTCAAATCCCCGCTCTGATCGAAGTGCGGCCCAGCGGTTTCGGGCCTGGAGTGCGTGGTCCCGGTCCAGCGACGCTCTGATATACCGTGTCGACGGCACCGTATCGACGGGTTTCGGGCGAGAGGAGTCACCGGTGGGCGTGCCCCGCACTCCACGTCAGGCGTGGATCGAGCAGGGATTGCAAACCCTTGCCGCCAGTGGCGTGGACGCGGTGCGCGTCGAGGTGCTGGCCAAGGCGCTCGGCGTGACCAAGGGCGGCTTCTACGGCTACTTCGCCGATCGCGACGCGCTGTTGGAAGCGATGCTGGCCGAGTGGGAGCGCGAGAGCGTCGACGAGGTGCTCGAACAGGTCGAGCAGGAGGCCGATCCGCGGGACAAGGTCGTGCTGGCCGGGCGGCTGACCCTCTCCAACGACCGCATGCTGGCGATCGACCTGGCGATTCGCGACTGGGCGCGGCGAGACGAGTCGGTGGCCGCGCGATTGCTCCGGGTGGATGAGGTGCGAATGGACCTGCTGCGCACCATGATCGGCACCTTCTGCTCCGACCCGGACGAGGTCGAGGCCCGCAGCCTCCTCGCATTCTGCATGGCCATCGGCAATCGGCTGATCACCGTCGACCACCAGGGCCGGACCCGAGACGAAGTCCGCGCCCGCGCCTCGGCCATCATCCTCGATCGCCCCCCGGTCCTTCCGCCGCCGGGTTCGTGATCATGAGCCAGGTACCGTTGGGCGGTGAACCCAGCTGATACGCGATCCCTCAAAGACGGCGACCTCGACACCCGCGAGGAGAATCTGCGGGCGCTGCTGGATCGAGCCGCCGAAGGAGACGCGTCGGCAGGGGAAGCGCTGCGAGCGCTCGTCCGCGACTATCCCGACTACCACCGGGCGCTGTACAGCCGGGCATTGAATCGCGCGGCGGTGTTCGGAGACGATTCGCTGCGGGCTCCACTGCTGGCGGCACTCGCCGACACTCGATACAACTGCCAGGCCTGGGCCGCGATGGGATGCGCGGCGCTCGGCTTCCGCGAGGCCGTTCCCGGCTTGGTCGCCATGCTGGACCATCCGCAGGACATGGCCCGGGATCAAGCGGTGATCGCACTGGGCGTACTCGGCGACGAGTCGGTGGTGCCGGAGCTCGCGCCCCTATTGCGCGATTCGATCTCCGGGATGCGTGAACGCGCCGCCGAAGCCCTCGGCATGATCGGCGGCGATGCGGCCCTCGCGGCGCTCTGGGACGAATTCGAGAACCGCAAGTACTTCCGCATCGGCTATATCGCCAGCGCGCTATCCAGATTCACGCCCGACATCATCCCGAGGTTGGTTGAGGCGGCCGAGAACGGCGACGCGGATCAGCGCTACTGGGCGGCCGTCGCACTCGGCTCGACCGGTGACGATCGCGCCGTGCCGACATTGGAACGGCTGATGGCCAACGACCGCGGCCAAACAGTCTTCGATGGCGTGGTCAGCGTCGCCGCGAAGAAGGCCCTCCGCACGCTGCGACGAATCCAAACCGCCATCGCGGCCCGTGAATCGGAATAGCCTGCTCTTCCTTCAACTGAAGACCTGACGCGGGGCCCGTTCCATGGAACGGGCCCCGCGCGTGGTCGATCTAGTTCGTCTGCAGGCTGGTGAGCTGGACGGTGATATCACGGGCGGCGCCGCCCATGCACGGTCCCGCGACCGCGCCGGCGTCGATACCGGCCTGGGTGGCCGTGATCGTCCCGCCCGCGTCCTTGCCGCCAGTGATGGGCACGGTGTTGCTGGCCGGGGGAGGCGCCATACCGCCGGGGACATGCCACGGGCCGGCCACCGTGCTGGTCTGGCCGTCGTCCCAGGTCAGTAGGCCATTGATATTGACCTGGGTATCCCAGCAGCTGGCGGTGCCGGTGAAGTCGCCTTGGAAGTTCTTGATACCGCAGCCGTTCACGGTGCCATTGAAGGTTCCGTTCACGGGGGCTGAGTTCATTCCGATAGGTGAACTCGCGAAGTGCAATTGTCCACCGCTGCACGATTCAGCATGTGCGGAGGGCGGCAGGAACACCACGGGGATCATTGCCGTGGCGGCTGCGCAAGCAATAGCCGCGATGTGC
Source organism: Nocardia sp. NPDC051030 (assembly GCF_040683015.1). Lineage (NCBI taxonomy): Bacteria > Bacillati > Actinomycetota > Actinomycetes > Mycobacteriales > Nocardiaceae > Nocardia > Nocardia sp. NPDC051030. Next base: position 552,631 of record NZ_JBFBCD010000002.1, read on the forward strand.
CGATTCGTTTTCATTGTGAGCATCTTCTCCTTCGATCGAGGTAGACCAGGGAGTGAAGCGCTGGAGCACAACATGAACTGCGATGACATTACCGGACCGCGCGAGCTGGCGATTATTCCCTATGGTCCGCTCGTCAGGTTTCACCGATCGCATCCGAAAGTGTTCATTACCCCCACATCGCCGAAATTCAAGCAGCAGTTGATTATTGCCGACCCGGTGCACGGACTGGACGCCCGCCCAGCCGAGCTGCAATGGGCCACAGGCACACAAAACGCGGGCCTTCGCCGGAGGCGATCAGAGTCCGAATAGGGGGAACAGCGCGGACCCGTGGAACGCGACGATTCCGCTGACGCCCGCGGGGGTGATCGTCAGGACGTGCAATGCGTGGGGGCGGCGTGCACCGTCGGGGTCGCGGATGTACATCGCGAAAGCGGGTTGTCCGTTGGCGGAGGTGGGGATCAGTTGGGCCGGTCCGATCACCCGCATCTGTTTGGCCAGGAAGGCGAGGATGGTGTCGCGGCCCTCGAACCAGGTTGCTATCGGAGGCATTTCCCAGCGTGCGTCCTCGGTCAATACCGCGACGAGTTGATCGACATCGGCGGTTTCGAATGCGGTGACGTAGCGGTCGAGCAGGGCTCGCTGCCGTGGTTCGGCCGGGTCGGTCAGGCTGCTCGCTGAGAGGGACTTGGGTTCGCGCTCGTTGCAGCGCGCTGTTGACGGCTGCTGTCGTCATCTCCAGGAGTTTCGCGACTTCGGTTGTCCGCCATTGCAGTACGTCGCGCAGGATCAGCACAGCTCGTTGTCGCGGTGGCAATTGCTGGAGTGCCCCCATCAGGGCGAGCCGCATGGTCTGTCGTTGCATCACGATGGTCGCCGGGTCGGCCGGTGTGGCGGTGAACAGGAAGTCGGGTATCGGCTGGAGCCACAACACCTCCGGCGTTCGCTCGACCAGCCTGGCCTCCGGGTTCGCCTCGGGGCCACCGAGATCGGCGGGTAGCGGCCTGCGCCTGCTTTTCTTCAGCGCTTTGAAACACGCCCGGGTCGCGATGCGGTAGAGCCAGGTGCGCAAGGACGACCGGCCCTCGAACCCGTCGTATGCCCGCCAGGCGTCGAGATAGACGAAGCAGAACACCTGCTTGCGAGTGTGGGTCTTGATGTGGTCGGGGAAGGTCACGTGCAGGCGCCGCCAGGTTTCACCGTCGGATTCGATGGGCTCGATCTCCTCGCAGGCGAAACCTGGCTGGGCGAAGAGGAACGGCGTATTCAAGTACGTCCAGAGTGCTTCCCCGGTGAAGTACGCGAGATGCAGGTCGTCCCAAGGCGTTTGGAATTGGTGGCCGTCGAACGACCGCTCCGGATCGTCACGCGCGTCGATGATCGTGCCGTCGGAGTGTTGCAGGACGACCCGGTCGGGCTCGAAGAGCGAGCGCCGATTTCGGCCGAGAAAGTCCATGGTCAGCCGTTCCCGCGTGGTATCCACCTCGAAGCGGATGTCCTTCAGCGCCTCACCCTGTCCCTTGACCTGCCAGAAGGCCCCGGTAATGGCGGCGTCGACGCGGATCGTCCGGATCCGGTTCCACCGGTCCGAACCACCGTGCGCGGCAATCGCGCTCGCGAGTAGATCGTTTGTTGCCTGGTCCTGTACTGCGACCGCTCTGGTCATCGCGACCACCTCCTACATATACAGAGGCGATCGCACCGCGAAAGTCATCGGTGCTCTCAGGCCGCCGCGGGGGGAGGTGTCGCAAGGTTCGCAAATTCGCAGGTCTGCTTCCGCAAAAATAGGCATTTGCGAGGTATTTCGGCTGACAACCAGGCTGCGTAGCGTGCGAAGAGTACCGGTGAAACGAGCCCTGGAGGACCCTGACCGTGAAGAACCACCTTGTCCGCACCCACCGCTCCGCCGAGCATTTCCCCCGCGAGGAGCACCTCGCGTGGCGGGTCGCCGAGGTCGCGGCGGATCCGGTGGAAGTCGCGCCGGAGACCGAGGAGATGATCGTCAACCGGATCATCGACAATGCCGCGGTCGCCGCCGCGTCCGTCACTCGCCGCCCGGTCGCCAATGCGCGGGCCCAGGCGCTGACCCACCCGTATGAGCCGGGTGCGACCGTGTTCGGCGTAGGCGGCAGCTATTCGCCGGAGTGGGCGGCGTGGGCCAATGGTGTCGCGGTGCGCGAACTCGACTTCCACGACACGTTTCTGGCCGCGGAGTACTCGCATCCGGGGGACAATATTCCGTCGATCCTCGCCGTCGCCCAGCATGCCGGGCGCTCCGGGCGCGACCTGATCCGTGGTCTGGCAACGGGTTACGAGATCCAGGTCGATCTGGTGCGCGCAATCTGCCTGCATGAGCACAAGATCGACCACGTGGCTCACCTCGGCCCGTCGGCCGCCGCCGGTATCGGCACCCTGCTCGGCTTGGACACCGAGACGATCTATCAGGCCGTCGGCCAGGCCCTGCACACCACGACCGCGACCCGCCAGTCCCGCAAGGGCGAGATCTCCAGCTGGAAGGCCTACGCCCCGGCGTTCGCGGGCAAGATGGCCGTCGAGGCCGTCGATCGCGCCCTGCGTGGCGAGGGTGCACCCTCGCCGATCTGGGAGGGCGAGGACGGCGTAATCGCTTGGCTGCTGCGCGGTCCGGACGCGGAGTACTCGGTGCCGCTGCCCGGCCCGGGCGAACCCAAGCGCGGCATCCTCGACACCTACACCAAAGAGCATTCGGCCGAATACCAGAGCCAGGCCCCGATCGACCTGGCGCGGCGCATGCGTGACCGGATCGGTGATCTGGACCAGATCGCGTCCATCGTGCTGCACACCAGCCATCACACCCACTATGTGATCGGCACCGGCTCGGGCGATCCACAGAAGTTCGACCCCAAGGCTTCTCGCGAAACCCTCGACCACTCGGTCATGTACATCTTCGCGGTCGCATTGCAGGACGGCACCTGGCATCACGAACGCTCCTACGCGCCCGAGCGCGCCCAGCGGTCGGACACCATCGCGCTGTGGAACACGATCTCCACCGCCGAGGATCCGGAGTGGACGCGCCGCTACCACTCGACCGACCCGAACGAGAAGGCATTCGGCGCGCGCGCCGAGGTCACGCTGAAGAGTGGTGAAGTGATTGTCGACGAGCTCGCGGTCGCCGATGCGCATCCGCTGGGCGCGCGGCCCTTTGCCCGCGAGCAGTACATCGCCAAGTTCCGCACACTCGCCGAGGGCGTCATCGCACCGTCCGAGCAGGATCGGTTCCTCGATGTCGCGCAACGCACTCCGGAACTGTCGGCCGCCGAGCTGTCGCAGCTGACATTCACCGTCTCCGATGAGGTTCTCTCGCGTTCGCCGAAGTCGCCGAGGGGGATCTTCTGATGACCGGGCTACTCGCCGCCACCACCTCGGCGGCCGACAAGCGCATCGCCTTCCGCGCCGGACTGGCGTCGGACACGATCCAACGCCTCCCGGGTGCCTTCAATCCCTTGGTGGCCAAGCTGATTCAGGAGATCGGCTTCGAAGGCGTATACGTCTCCGGTGCCGTGCTGTCCGCCGATCTCGCACTGCCCGATATCGGGCTCACCACCCTCACCGAAGTGGCCGGGCGTGGTCAGCAGATCGCCCGCGTCACCGACCTGCCGGTGCTCATCGACGCCGACACCGGATTCGGTGAGCCCATGAGCGCGGCCCGCACCATCACCGTCCTCGAGGACGCGGGCATTGCGGGCTGTCATCTCGAGGACCAGGTGAATCCCAAGCGCTGCGGCCATCTCGACGGTAAGGCCGTGGTGCCCGCCGACGAGATGGTGCGCCGCCTGCGCGCCGCCGTATCCGCCAGGCGCGACCCGAATTTCGTGATCTGCGCCCGCACCGACGCCGCCGGGATCGAGGGCATCGACGCGGCCGTCGAACGCGCGAAGGCGTATGCCGACGCGGGCGCGGACCTGATCTTCACGGAGGCGCTGAACACCGCCGCGGAGTTCGAGAAGTTCCGGTCCGCCGTTTCAATTCCCTTGCTGGCCAATATGACCGAGTTCGGCAAGTCTGAGCTGCTGAGAGCCGAGACGCTCGAGTCGATCGGCTACAACGCGGTCATCTACCCGGTATCGACACTGCGCCTGGCGATGTACGCCGCCGAGGTCGGGCTGCGCGAAATCTTCGAGACGGGAACACAATCCGGGCTGCTTGACCGCATGCAGCATCGCAGCCGCCTCTACGAACTCCTCCAATACGAGCGATACAACGAATTCGATTCCGACATCTTCAATTTCACATTGCGAGGGAATCAATGAACAAAGGTCTCGCAGGCGTCGTCGTCGACACCACCTCGATCTCCAAGGTGGTACCGGAAACCAACTCGCTGACCTACCGGGGCTACGCGGTCCAGGATCTAGCGGCCAACTGTAGCTTCGAACAGGTCGCCTACCTCCTGTGGTACGGCGAACTACCCTCCAATGCCGAGCTCGAACGGTTCACCCAGCAGGAGCGCGCCTCCCGTCGCGCAGACCGCTCGCTGCTATCCCTGGTAACCAAACTCCCCGACAACTGCCACCCGATGGACGTGGTCCGCACCGCGATCAGCTACTTAGGCGCGGAAGACCCACTCGAAGACGACAACTCCCCGAAAGCCAACCGCGCCAAGGCACTCCGCATGATGGCAGTCCTACCAACCATCGTCGCCGCCGACCACCGCCGCCGCCACGGCCTGGATCCCATCCCACCGCACTCACATCTCGGCTTCGCCGAGAACTTCCTGAACATGTGCTTCGGCAAGGTTCCCGCCCCCGGGCTGGTCAAAGCATTCGAAGTCTCCCTCATCCTGTACGCCGAGCACAGTTTTAATGCCTCCACCTTCGCCGCCCGCGTGGTCACCTCCACCCTCTCGGACATCTACAGCGCAGTCACCGCCGCCATCGGCGCGCTCAAGGGCCCGTTGCACGGCGGTGCGAACGAAGCCGTCATGCACGACATGCTCAAGATCGGCGATCCCGCGCTGGCCGAGCAGTGGATGCGAAACAAGCTGGCGCACAAGGAAAAAGTGATGGGCTTCGGCCACCGCGTCTACAAGAACGGTGACTCCCGGGTCCCGACAATGAAGCAGGCTTTCCTGAACATCGCCGCCGCCACCGACGGTGCCAAATGGGTCCAAATGTACGACATCCTCGAACACACCATGACCGAGGCCACCGGTATCAAACCCAACCTCGACTTCCCCACCGGCCCAGCCTATTACCTCCTCGGCTTCGATATAGAAGCCTTCACCCCCATCTTCGTGATGTCCCGCATTACCGGCTGGACCGCCCACATCATCGAACAGGGCGAATCCAACGCCCTCATCCGCCCCCTCAGCGAATACATCGGCGTCCCACAACGTTCCGTAGTCGCCTGACCCTGCCGGTGCGCGAGACCTCGGTCAGCGTAGAAACGTGACCAGTTCGGCGGCAACCAACCCATTCGATTATTAGTTCCAGAGCAATCGGAGTTCTGGTGAGACTCTTCGGATGTGTTGCGGTGCGGGCCTATTGACCCTCGGATGTGCCGAGCAGTTCGCGGAGCATGGCCGCGAGCTCTGTCGTGCGAGCGCCGTCATTGCCGCCGAGCGGCGCGGTCAGCTCCTCGCGCAGGCCGTAGACCAGGTCGATGGTCTGCCGGGCGGTTGTCACACCACTCTCGGTGAGTGACAGCTCGACGGCCCGTGGATCGGTCGAGCTGGTGGCCCGGGTGACGAGGCCGAGGCGTTCGAGCGCGCGGGCCAGTTTGGAGACATAGACCGCGTCGAGCCCGGTGAGGTCGGCCAGCTGTCGCTGACTTGGCCGACTTCCATCCCGGGTCATGCCGTAAAGCGGTGCCAGTAGAGAGTATTGGGCTTGCGTGAGCCCATGTGGCTCCAGCGCCCGGTCCACGGAGGCGCGCCAGCGCATGGACAGCCGCCAGACCAGGTAGCCCACATTGTTGCCGACTTCGCTCTCGGTATCCGCCACGCCGTGAAACTTTACATGGCAACTGTTTGTCTCGATCGGTGCAGACCCGCGCGTCAGCCGGAGTAGGACCAGCCGGTAATCGATTCCACGTCGATCCGGATAACCGGTCCGGTGGGCGGATCCTGCTGGTACTGAGGGTATTTCGTGCGGAGAAGGGTGACCGGCTCCGCACGCTCGGTCTCTTCGGTGAGGACCCGGGCGGAACCGTCCAGTCGCACCCACCAGAGCTGTGTCCAGTCATCGTCGTAGACATCCGCCAGTATCGACGCCCTGCCGGTGGCCGCGATGTTTCGGAGCCGCTGAAGATTCATGGTCGTCTTGGGTTTGTGATCGATCGCGATGACCACCACCGGATTCGCCGGGTCGGGTCCGACGGCGAAGGTCACCGGCGCGATGTGAGGTTCCCCGGCGGCACTCACCGTGGCGAGCCGGGCGACGCGGGCCGCGCGGAATCGCTTCAGGGACTCCCGTTCATTCAATCGCACCGGTCGAGGCTAGCCCCCGATGGTGCTCAGCGATGGGTGGCGAGGCCGTCGAGGATCAGGCGTAGGTTGCGGTTCCATTGGTCGGGGGTGGCCTGCACGCCGATGGTGCGGGGGTCGGTGGCGGCGCCCGCGAGCACGAAAGCCGTGTCCTGCCAGGAGATGTCGGCGCGCATGGCGCCCACGGTCTGGGCGCGTTCGACGAGGCGGCGGAGGCGGTCTTGCAGGGCGGTGATGAATTCGTCCAGGTCGTAGGCGCCGATGTCGCCCAAAGCCTCGTTGACGCCGCAGCTTTCGGCGCGGAGGCGGACGTAGATCGTGGCGAAATCGGTGAAACCTAGCCAGGGGTCGGGGTTGTCCAGGGCGTTGTCGGCGGCGGCGACTGCCTCTTCCAGGACCTCCTCCAGCACCACCTGCAAGAGGATCTCCAGGGAGGGGACGCGGCGGTAGAAGGTGCCTTTGCCGACGCCCGCGCGCTGGGCGATCTCCTGGGCGGTGACCGTCACTCCGGTGTCGGCGACGGCGGAGCGCGTTGCCGTGACCAGCCGTTCGAGATTGCGGCGGGCGTCGGCTCGGGGAGGCGTGCCCGGTTCGCGGGACAGCAGGCGGTCGACAGCGCTCATGCGCGAAGTTTAGCAATAAGTGGACTTCGCGAGTCCGGTTGACTATCGTCGAAACCGGACCAAGAGAGTCCGTTTAGCGAAGGGAGTGGCGGATGTCGGACACGATTCGGGTGGGAATCCTCGGGGCCAGCCCGGAACGCGGATGGGCGGCGCGGGCGCATATTCCGGCCTTGCGTGCGTTGCCGGAGTTCGAGCTCACGGCGGTCGGGACCAGCCGGAGCGAGAGCGCGTGGGAGGCGGCGCGGCTATTCGGCGCTGCACACGCGTTCACCGATGCCCGGCAACTGGCCGAGCATCCGGAGGTCGACCTGGTGGTGATCACCGTGAAGGTCCCGGCGCATGCCGAACTGATTCGCGCGGCGCTGGCCGCGGGCAAGCACGTCTATTCGGAATGGCCGCTCACGCAGACCACCCAAGAGGCCGAAGCGCTGGCCGGGCACGCCGCGTCCGCGGGCGTTCACCATATCGTCGGACTACAGGCGCGCTTCGCGCCCGCCATCGAACAGGCACGGCGGTTGATTGCCGAAGGGTATGTGGGAGAGGTGCTTTCGGCGACAGTCTATTCCGCGCGGGGCAAGGGCGCGGGCCGGAGAATCCCCGCCTGGGCCGCGTACACGCTCGATGCGGGCAATGGTGCGGGGCTGCTGGAGGTCGCGGGCGGACACACCCTCGACCCATTGGAATACCTGCTCGGCGGCATTGTCGAAGTCTCAGCGGAATTGTCGATCCGCAACCCGCACAACATTATCGAGGAAACGGGGGAGCGGGTGCCGGTCACGAGCCCCGACCAGCTATTGCTCAATGCGCGGCTGGCGAGCGGGGCCGTGGTCTCGGCGCATATCCACGACGCCAAGCTCGCCAATGGCCGCACCCGAATCGAAATCTCCGGTACCGAAGGCGATCTGGCCATCATCTCCGATGGACCTCTCGCCCCCGGCGGCATCCAGATGTGCGACCTGCGCCTACTGGGCGCCCAAGGCCCGGGCGGCCTCTGGCGCGACATAACCGAAGCCGATCACCACCCCGCCCAGCAGCTGCCCGGCGAAGCCCGCAATGTGGCGCGGCTCTACCGCCGTGTGGCCGAGGACATTCGGACCGGACAACACACCGCACCGAGCTTCCAGCGAGGTCTGCACATGCACCGATTGCTCGACACCATCCGCCGATCGAATTCGACCGGCACTCGGCTGCCGATAACCTCACAGCCTCAGCCGGGTCGGACCGAACAGCTTCCGCCGGGTCGGACCGAACAGCCCCAACTGGGTCGGACCGAGGAGCCCGCGCTATCTCGCTGAGCCCCTGCTATCTCGCTGAGCGCTCGCGGTCCGCGCTAGTCGGAGAAAGCGCCCATTACTGGCAGCCATTCGACGATGCGGCGGGCCTCGACGAAGCCCAGCTTGGCGAACGGGTCCTCGTCGAACAGCTTGGCGACGGTGTCGCCGTCCTCGGAACGCACCAGGATGAGGGCGCCGGTGCCGTCGGGGTAGGGGCCGCTGGTGAGGCAGATGCCCTCGTCGACCAGGTTGTTGAGGAAGCCGCGGTGCTCGGGACGGTTCGCGAGGCGGTCATCGGCGGTGGTGGTGGAGTAGGTGTAGTGCACGGCGAAGATCGGCATGTGAGTGCTTTCCAGACTTGGGATGGGGAGAGTGAAAATGTCAGAGCGTCAGCAGCATTCGAGTGTTGCCGAGCGTATTCGGTTTGACGTAGCTGAGGTCGAGGAATTCGGCGACGCCGGTGTCGTAGGAGCGGCACATCTCGGCGTAGACCTCGGCGGTCACCGGCGTGCCCTCGATTTCCGCGAACCCGTGCCGCGCGAAGAACTCCACCTCGAAGGTGAGTACGAACAGCCGCCGCAGCTCGATCTCGCGCGCCACGGAGATCAGCTGCTCCACCAGCAGCCGCCCCGCCCCGGTGCCCTTGACGTCCGGATGCACCGCGACCGTGCGCACCTCACCCAGATCGGCCCACAGCACATGCAGCGCCCCGCACCCGACCAGCCGCCCCTGATATTCGACCACCCAGAACTCCTGGACCGCCTCATACAGCGTGACCAGGTTCTTTTCCAGGAGGATCTTGCCGGCGTAGATGTCGATGAGTCGCTTGATATCGGGCACGTCAGAGGTTCGGGCGCGGCGCACGACCGGCTGAGTAGCCGTTTCGCCGCCGACCGAACCGCTGTGAGGTACCCGTGTTGTCATGGGGTGCACAGTAGTCGGCCCCGGTACCGATAGGCTTGGTGGTGTGTCGTACATCCAGTCCCCCCGCATACCGGAATGGTCCGGAAACCATGGCCGGTGCCACGGCCGGTGGGGGCTCTGGTGACGGTGCAGCGTGATGAGGTAGAGGGTCGCTGGGCGGATGCCGGTCCCGCGCGATCCGGATTCGCAGCCACTTCCCGATCCGAAGGGAACCCGGTCGAGACCGCGGCGGTGCCGCTGATGAATATCGCGAACGTGCTGACCGTGCTGCGCATAGTCATTGTGCCGCTGTTCCTGATGGTCCTGTTCGCGGCCGGTGGGCACGAGACGAACTGGCGTTGGGGCGCGGCGGCGTTGTTCGGCGTCGCGGCCATCACCGATCGCATCGACGGGCAGCTGGCCCGTAAATACGGCCTGGTCACCGACTTCGGCAAGCTGGCCGATCCGATCGCGGACAAGGCGCTGATCGGTGCCGCGCTGATCGGATTGTCGATGCTGGGCGATCTGCCCTGGTGGATGACCATCGTGATCGTGGCCCGCGAACTGGGCGTGACCCTGCTGCGCCTGGCCGTGGTGCGCCGCGGCGTGATCCCGGCGGGCCGCGGCGGCAAGCTGAAGACCCTGGTGCAGTCGGTGGCGATCGCTGTGTTGTTGCTGCCCGTTTCTGGCGGATTCGCCACGGCCGGAATGGCATTGATGTACCTGGCCGTCGCGCTGACCGTGGTCACCGGCCTGGAGTACGTCGTGCAGGCGGCCCGCATGTGGTTCGGTTCGCCGAGTGGCAGCCGTGCCGCCTGAAGTTCGGGCCATGTCGTCCGAACCCGCAGCGTCCGAACCCGCAGCGTCCGAACCTGCAGCGTCCGAACTCGCCTCATCCGTATCGATGGATCCGCTGACCGCTACGATTCCCGCCGCCGACCTGGTCCGGGCGCTGAATGCCGCCCAGCAGACCGTCGCGACCGCGGAATCGCTGACAGCGGGCCTGCTCTCCGCCACCATCGCGGGAATTCCGGGTGCCTCGGCGGTGTTGCGGGGTGGACTGATCGTCTATGCCACCGATCTGAAGCAGTCCCTCGCCGGTGTGAGCGCGGACACCCTCGGCACCGACGGTCCGGTCGCCGCAACCACCGCTGAGCAGCTGGCTGTCGGCGCTCGGCAGCGTTGCGGAGCGGACTGGGGAATCGGTTTGACCGGCGTCGCCGGACCCGAACCACAGGACGGCAGGCCCGTCGGCACGGTATTCCTGGGAATAGCCGGTCCGGAGGGCACGGAGGTCATCCGGTTGAAACTGTCGGGAGACCGGTGGACGATCAGGGTGGGTGCGGTCCGTGCCGCGGTCACCGAGCTCGTCCGGAGTATCAGGGGCGGGTGAGAGAGCCGGGAACGCGCGGCCGACGCCGGACGTTGTCCAGTCAAACGCTGGGTCCGGCGACACGAGTGTGAGGAGAACGAGATGACGCTGCTGCGAGAAGCCATCGGGGAGAGCTTGCGGCGTGCTCGGGTCGCCCAGAGCCGGACACTGCGTGAGGTCTCGACCTCGGCACGAGTCAGCCTGGGGTACCTGTCGGAAGTGGAACGCGGCCGGAAGGAGGCCTCCAGCGAGCTGCTGGCGGCCATCTGCCAGGCCCTGGATGTGCCACTGGCGCAGGTGCTTTTCGATGTGAGCGCGGCAATGGCCGACGCCGACAAGGTGGCCGCGCGCAAGACGGAGAAGCTGACCACGAGCGCCGTGACCGGTACCAAGCCCGCCGTGAAGGTGCCCGCCGGGAAGGCGAATACCGCCCTCGCGGCCGCCGCGACCGGCGTCACTCCGCGAGGCGGCGACGGGGACCTGCCTCGTCGTGGAGATGGAGCTTTCGGCCCCCGCATTGTCATTCCGGCCCCGCGGTCGGATCGGCTGGTGCTGGTGGCCGCCAAGTGAACGCTGTGCGGTGGAGCCGAAAGGGATAAATTCTCTGTAGGCTTCCTGCCTGAGACGTCGTGCGGCTGCCGCTAGCGACTGCTTGTAGGTCGCTCGTGACAGCACGGTCTCTGGCACGGCTGCCGCATAGTGGAGACAGGGAAACATGGGGTGCGTGACGGTCGCGCACTATGTCGCGCGGGCGCGCGCGACACGTCATATGGAGGCGGGATCAATCGATGGCTAATCCGTTCGTCAAGGCCTGGAAGTACATGATGGCCCTCTTCGATTCCAAGATCGAAGAGCACGCGGATCCGAAGGTTCAGATCCAGCAGGCCATCGAGGAAGCCCAGCGGCAGCATCAGGCCCTGTCGCAGCAGGCCGCGTCGGTGATCGGGAACCAGCGTCAGCTGGAGATGAAGCTGAACCGGCAGCTCGACGAGGTCGAGAAGCTGAATGCCAATGCGCGCCAGGCGGTCATGCTGGCCGATCAGGCGGCGGGCGCGGGGGACACCGAGAAGGCGATCCAGTACACCAATGCCGCCGAGGCTTTCGCGGCGCAGCTGGTGACCGCCGAGCAGTCGGTGGAAGACCTGAAGGTGCTGCACGACCAGTCGCTGCAGGCCGCCTCGCAGGCCAAGAAGGCCGTCGAGCAGAACGCCATGCTGCTGCAGCAGAAGGTCGCCGAGCGCACCAAGCTGCTCTCGCAGCTGGAGCAGGCCAAGATGCAGGAGCAGGTCTCGGCCTCGCTACAGCAGATGGACTCCACCCTGTCCGCCCCCGGCACCACCCCGAGCCTGGATGCGGTGCGCGAGAAGATCGAACGCCGCTACGCCAATGCCCTCGGTGCCGCCGAACTGGCCCAGAACACGGTCCAGGGCCGCATGATGGATGTCCAGCAGGCCAGCGTCCAAATGGCCGGTCACAACCGTCTCGAGCAGATCCGCGCCTCCATGCGCGGCGACGCCCTGCCCGCCGGCGGCAACGCCCAGCAGCAGGCCGTCCCGAACCCGGCCCAGCCCCAGATGAACAAGGGCCAGGCTCAGCAGCAGTAAGAGCAGTACCCGAAAGGCATTGCACGATGGGGAGATCGCGGGCTGAAGACCGTTCCGCGACCTCCCCTGCGCGTTTCCGCCTTCGTTCGCGCTCCGCGCCCGAACCTGTCCCGGGCTTCCCCTCACCGTTCCTCACCCAGCCCGCCCCCGAATCCGGCTCGCCCGAGCCGGATTCCGCGCAGCCCGGCGGGAGTGCCGCTGCGCCGCAGGGCCAGCCGACGCCCACAACCTCGCCCAGCGGGCAGCCACACACCCAAGCCGCGCCACCGCAGGGGGAGCCGGTGGCCGGTCTCCAACCCCCGGACGCGTCGCCGGGTGAGGCAACCGCGTCGTACACCCCGGGCACGTTGTCACACGGCGGCACCGCCCACATGCCTGCTCCTGGTTCGACCCAGCCGGGCTATCAAGCTCCCTCACCGCAGCCGAAGGCAGCACCCCGCAAGGGGAAAGGGCGTGCCCCAGCAGGATTCGCCGAGCCTTCGAACGACGGTGGCGCGCAGGCGCCTCCCGGTGCGACTCCGCCCGGATTTCCTGCCTCACCGCCGAATGGGCAGCGTTATGCCGGGACCGGTCCCGCCGCTTCGGAATTCGGTGGATCGCCCTCGGGCGCGGGTCCAGCTGGATCGCGTGGTGTATGGGATCCGGTGGCGGCTTTCGGTGCCGACGCCAGGCAAGGAACCTCCGGGGCGACATTCGATGCTTCGGGGTCGGGCGGTGCTCCGCGGTTCGGGTTCGACGCGGGTTTCCCCGGCGGGGCTGGGCCAGAGTTCAGTGCGGGAGCTGTTCCCGAGGGCAAAACCACGCGGCGGGGGAAGCGGGGGAAGGCTGCTCGGGTGGTGCGGGAAGCGTTGGCTCCGGCTGGGGTTGAGCCGGAGGAGTTGGCGCAGCGGCTGCCGGATACCTTGCGGGTGGTGGGGGAGCATGCGCTGGTCGCCGTGCGGAAGTGGGCTGATCCGCGGGAGCGGGAGTTGCGTAAGCGGCGGCGGATTCGGCGCAGGAGTGTGCGGTTGGGGACGGCCTCGGGGCTGACTACCGCGGGAACTGTTGGGCTGGTTTTGATTTCGGCTCCGGCGTGGGCGGTTGTGGTGGTCGGAGGTGGCGCGGTGGCGCTGGTTACCGGGACCGCCGTGACTACGCGCAGGTATTTGCAGCAGCGGCGGGAGCCCTTGCCGCAGGCGGCGTTCGTGCCGCGGAAGTTGCCGCCTTTGCGGTCGGCGGCACGGGCTTCGATTGCCCGATTGGTTCGGGCCGAGCGAGCATTGCATGGGCTCGGGGCGCAGATTGCGCGGTCGGGTCGGCTGCCTGCCGATGAGTTGGCGGACACACTGGCCACGGCCACTTCGGGTGCGGCGGCGCTGCATGCGCTGGCGGCCGATCTGGTTGCCATGGAACAAGCCGCGGGCGCGATGGGGGCGGCGAATTCGCCGCTGACCGAGCATGTCCGGGCAGTGTCGGTGCGGCTCGATGGTGGGGTCGTGGAGTTCGAGGGCATGGTGGGGGCCGCGGCTCGGGTGCTGGCGGTGCCGGAGAGTGCTGCGGTGGCCGATGATCTCGGTTGGGCGATGGTGCATTTGCGCGACGCCGCCGACCGATTGGACGGGTGGGCGCAGGCGCTCACCGATCTCGCCGATAGCCGGTATCGGGCAAACCCGTAGGTAGAGAACCTCTTACCTGGCTCCGATCGGTTGTGTCATTGCGCGACAACACCATTGGTGGCATCGGCGCTCACCGGGTCGGCACTGATGCGGGCCTCGGATCGGGTGGCGCGCGCTGTGGGTTCGGGAGGTCCCGGTGGGTGTGCGCTGAGGTGACGCGGCGGTGTTGCGGGCATCTCGATCGGTGCGGGCGGGGTAGGGGACAACCCTGAACTTACCCCGATATTGGCGCTGACCAGGTGATTTTCCTTCGCGCAGCGGCCAGTATGGAGGAGTCGGATCGCGCTGACAGCGTTCCGAGAGCTACGGGAGGCACGGAATGCTTTGGAAGATCATCGGAATTGTCGCGGTCGTGTGGATCGCGTTCGCGGTCATCGGCTGGCTGATCAAGGGTCTTTTCCCGATCCTGATGATCAGCCTTGTCGTCTTCGGTTTCTACCTGCTGTACAAGGCGGTGTCCGGCAAGGACAAGTCGCCGATCAGCAAGTTGTAGCAGCGACTTTCGCAGCGAGCCGTTCGGGGTCCTGAGGGACGCCGGGCGGCTTTTCGCCGTTGTGGGCTGCCACGCCGAGCAGCGGGAATTATCGGCCGCCACCGTCCGTTCGCCGGGGCATGGCTACTGCGATTGTTGCCGCCGCATACGGCGGACCCGAGGTGCTGTCTCCCATCGAGGTCGAGGTTCCCGCTCCCGGACCGGGTGAGGTCACCATCGAAATCCGCGCCGCGGGCGTGAATCCCTTCGACGCCAAGCGCTACAGCGGTGCGTTCGGCACCGATCCGAAGGCCCTGCCGATCCGGCTGGGGCTGGAGGCATCCGGTGTGGTGACCGCGGTGGGTCCGGATGCGATCGGCCCTGCCGGTCCGGTCCGGGTCGGCGACGAGGTCATCGCCCGCACCGAGGGCGGGTACGCGACCGCCTTGACCCTCCGTGCCGAGAAAGTGGTGCCCAAGCCTGCCGCGCTGAGCTGGGAGAAGGCCGCGGGCGTGCTCTCGACCGGCGGCACCGCCGTGCATCTGCACGCGGCCACCGGTGTGCAGTCGGGTGACACCGTGCTCGTGCACGGGGCGTCGGGCAGTGTGGGATCGCTGGTCGCGCAGTTGGCGGTGGCGCGTGGCGCACGCGTGATCGGCACGGCGGGGCCGTCGCGGCATGAGCAGTTGGCGCGCTACGGCGTCGACCCTGTTGCGTATGGCCCGGGCCTGGCGGATCGGGTGCGGGCGCTCGCACCGGATGGCGTCGATGTGGCCATCGATACCGTCGGCACCGATGAGGCCGTGGATGTCTCCCTGGAATTGGTCGCCGATCGCGACCGGATCGCGAGCATTGTCGCGTTCGGCCGGGCCGCCACCGACGGATTCAAGATCCTCGGCGCCGGACCAGGAGCCGATCCCGGCACGGAGATTCGCGGCAATGCCTGGCGAGAGCTGCTCGATCCGGCGGCCGCCGGGAAGCTCGAAGTGGTCATCGGCCGGACCTTCCCGCTGCTCGAGGCCGCGGACGCGCATCGACTGGTGATCGGCGGACACCCGGGCGGAAAGATCGTGCTGCTGCCCTAGCGGAGTAGTCGAAGCGATTTGTCGAAATGTCCCCTTCACGGTGACCTCCTGACATATGTTGTTGCCCACAACATATTGATGTGACGGCCATCACCCCTCCGTGTATGAGGTGTGGCCGAAGCTCGGAAGGTCACCGTGATGAGGACGAAAAGCCCGCTCCCGCCTGCGAATTCCACTCGCCGCCGGATCCGGCCAGGATTGGCCGCGGCCGCCGTGGCCATGTCCGGCCTACTGGCCCTGACGGCCTGCGGATCGAATTCCAGCAGCAATGACTCGTCCACGACCTCGGGCGGCGGCGGGGGCGGGGGCGGCAATGGCACCGTCGGCGTCATCCTGCCCGAGACCGCCACCTCGGCCCGCTGGGAATCCTTCGACAAGCCCCTGCTGCAGAATGCCTTGCGCTCGGCCGGATTCGACGCCGACGTGCAGAACGCGCAGGGCGATGTCCAGAAGTTCAGCTCGCTCGCCGACGGCATGATCGCCAAGGGCGTGAAGGTGCTCGTCATCGCCTCCATCAATAGCGAGGTCGGTGGCGCGGTCGCGGCCAAGGCCAAGAAGGCGGGCATCCCCACCATCGACTACGACCGTCTGAATCTCGGCGGCTCGTCGGACTACTACGTGTCCTTCGACAATGTGAAGGTCGGCGAACTCCAGGGCACGGCGCTGGCCGGTGCGCTCAAGGACAAACAGGGCGCGGAGGTCGTCGAGATCGAGGGCGCGCCCACCGACAACAACGCCACCCTGTTCCATCAGGGTCAGTTGAAAGTGCTTCAGCCCCTTTATGATTCCGGTGCTTTGAAGCTGGTTCGCAGCCAGGCCATCGACGACTGGAACAATCAGAAGGGCGGCACCACCTTCGAGCAGATCCTCACCGGCAATGGCGGCAAGGTCGACGGCGTGGTCGCGGCCAATGACGGCCTGGCCGGTGCCGTGATCACCGTGCTCAAGAAGAACGGCCTCAATGGCAAGGTGCCCGTCACCGGCCAGGACGCCACCGCCGACGGTCTAAAGGCCGTACTGCGCGGCGATCAGTTCATGACCGTGTTCAAGCCCATCAAGGAAGAGGCCGAGAACGCCGCGAAACTCGCTGTCGCACTGGCCAAGGGCGATACCGCCGCCGCGGATGCGCTGGCGCAGGGCGTGAGTCAGGATCCCAAGGGTAAGCGGGATGTGAAATCGGTTCTGCTGCAGCCGCAGACGGTGCTGCGCGCCGACGTGAAGAAGGTGACGGACGCGGGCTTCGTGAAGGCCTCCGACCTGTGCACCGGTGACGTCAAGGCCGCGTGCACCGAACTCGGCATCTCCTGAAGGGTCCTTTCGAATGAGTGAGCCGCTGCTCCGGATCACCGGCCTGAACAAGAGTTTCGGGCCGGTGCATGTCCTGCATGATGTCGACCTCACCGTGCCGGCGGGCGAGGTCACCGCGCTGGTCGGCGATAATGGCGCGGGCAAGTCCACCCTGGTGAAATGCGTTGCCGGAATTCATCCTTCGGATTCCGGCGAAGTGAGATTCCGGGGTGAACCCGTGCATCTACGCGGGCCGAAGGATGCGGCGGAGCTCGGCATCGAGGTGGTCTACCAAGACCTCGCCCTCGCCGACAATCTCGACATCGTGGCCAATATGTTCCTCGGGCGCGAACGCGGCCGGTCATGGCGGCTGGACGAGGCGAGCATGGAGGAAGCCGCGCGGCGCACGCTGGCCTCACTCGGCGTGCGCACCGTGAAATCGGTGCGCACGCCCGTGGCCTCGCTCTCGGGCGGGCAGCGCCAGACCGTGGCCATTGCCAAGGCCGTGCTGTGGAACAGCAATCTGGTGCTGCTGGACGAACCCACCGCGGCGCTCGGCGTGGCGCAGACCCGGCAGGTGCTGGATCTGGTGCGGCGCTTGGCCGAACAGGGGCTGGGAGTGGTGTTGATCAGTCATAACCTGGCCGATGTGTTCGAGGTCGCGGACCGGATCGCGGTGCTGTACCTCGGGCGGATGGCGGCCCAGGTGCGCACCGCGGACGTCACGCATGGGCAGGTGGTGGAACTGATCACCGCCGGACGCTCCGGCGATCTGGGATTGGCTCGGCCCGAGGCGGTCGTGCTGTGAGCGAGGACGTCGTGGGTAAGCAGATCTCTGATCCAGAACAGGCAAGCACTGACATGAACAAGGTTTCGGATTCGGCGCAGCCCGCCGACCCTGCGACCGCGATCACCGACTTCGGGATCGATACGGCGACACTGTCCACGCGAGAAGCCGTGCGGGACTATGTGGCTCGGCTGCGAGCCGGTGAAATCGGTTCGCTACCGGCCATACTCGGGTTGATCGCACTCGTCGTGCTGTTCTCGCTGATGTCGGATGTGTTCTTCTCGCTCAACAACATCGCGAACCTGTTGGCACAGGGCGCGGGGCAGACCATTATCGCGATCGGCATCGTGTTCGTGCTGTTGACGGGGGAGATCGATCTCTCCGCGGGGACCGCCTCCGGTGTGGCCGGTGCGGTGCTGGCACTGCATTACGTCGAGAACGGAAACCTGCTGTCGGGCATGGGGTCCACGGTGTTCTACATCTTCAACGCCCTGCTACTGCTGGCCGCGCTGCTGGCGGCATTGCTGCGGATCTGGCCCGGGGTGGTGTTCTCCCTGGCCGGAGTGCTGATCACGGTCATCGGGTTCAAGGCGAATCCGTGGGTCGAGATGCTGCTGGCGGTCTGTGTCGGCGCGGCCATCGGATGCATCACCGGATTCCTCATCGCGAAGATCGGAATGCCTTCGTTCGTCGTGACTTTGGCGCTGTTCCTGGCCTGGCAGGGCGTGATCCTGCAACTCATCGGCGAGGGCGGCGTGCTCGGCATCAGCTCCTCGCATGTGCTGGATGAGGTCGCCAATGGGAACCTGTCCACGGTGGGTAGCTGGCTGCTGTGCGTGGTGGCGGCCGGAGGGTATGCGGCGGTCACGCTGGGCGGTCATTTCATGCGCCGCCGACGCGGACTGGTCATCTCGCCGACCCCGCTGGTAGTGGCGAAAGTGGTGGCGCTCTGTGGTTTTGCGGTGCTGGTGACGGCGCTGCTCACCGTGAACCGGTCGCCGAGCAAGCTGATTCAGATCTCCGGTGTGCCGTATGTGGTGCCGATCGTGCTGGCACTGCTGGTGGCCGGGACCTATGTGTTGCGGCGCACCACCTATGGTCGTCACATCTACGCGGTCGGCGGTAATGCCGAGGCCGCTCGACGGGCGGGCATCAATGTAACCCAGTTGCGGGCAAGCGTTTTCGTCATCAGTTCCTCGTGTGCGGCGATCGGCGCGATCGTGTACTCGTCCAAGGTCGGTTCCGTGGATCCGCAAGCGGGCGGGCTCAATACGCTGCTGTTCGCGGTGGGCGCGGCGGTGATCGGCGGCACCTCGCTGTTCGGCGGGCGCGGGCGGGTCGCCGATGCGGTGATCGGTGGTGCCGTACTGGCGGTGGTCTCCAACGGACTTGGGCTGCTTCAGCAACCGGCCGCCGTGGTCTCCATCGTGACCGGGCTCGTCCTACTGCTCGCCGCGAGCGTGGACGCATTGTCGCGTCGCCGCGCGGCGGTGGCGCTGCGGTGAGCGCCGCAGTGGTATTGCTGAGTCCATGACCGTCGCCCGACCGGACGAGGTACGCCGGTTCAACCGGTCGAGCCTCCTGCGGCTACTGCACACCGGAGGCCCCACCACCCGCGCGGCGCTGGCCATTGAGCTCGGGCTGAACCGGTCCACCATCAAAATGCTGGTCGACGGTCTGGCCGAGGCCGGACTGGTGGAGGAGCGAGTCCCGCGCCTATCGCGCGGCGCGGGACGGCCATCCTTGCTGGTGTTGCCGCAACCGCAGGCGGCGGTGGTGCTGGCGGTGGATGTGCAGGCCGAACACGCCGGGATCGCGCTGGTCGGGTTCGGCGGGCACATCTTGGGGCGCAACAGCTGGAATCTGCATGGGCGGCAACGGGAACCGGACGAGGTCATCACCCATGTGGCGGAATCGGCGGCACTGCTGGCCGCCGATCTGGGACTGTGCCCCGTCGCGGCGGGCATCTCGGTACCGGGTGTGGTGCGGCGCGTCGACGGGCATGTGCACAATGCGGTCAACCTGAGCTGGGGTGAAGTCGCGCTCGGGCAGCGCATGACGGCCGTGCTGGAAGTGCCGGTCACCGTCGGCAATGATGCCGAATTCGGTGCGCTGGCAGAGCATTTGCGCGGAGTAGGGCGTGGGGCGGGCGACGCGGTGTTCGTCTCCGCGGATGTGGGTGTCGGAGGTGGGATGATCGCGCAGGGGGCGTTGCTGCGCGGATCGGCCGGATACCTCGGCGAGGTCGGGCATATGACGGTGCGGCCCGGCGGTCGCCCCTGTCACTGCGGTAATGAAGGCTGCTGGGAGACCGAAGTGGGGGAGGCCGCGCTGTGCCGGGCATTGGGACTGCCCGAGTACGGGCCGCGCGGTGGAATCGTCGCGGAACTGCGTGCCCGGCAGGACGATTGCCTCGAAAAGCTCGGCGAGTACCTGGATTGGCTGACCCTGGGCCTGGTGAATGTGGTCAATATCCTCGGCCCGGAGTTGATCGTGCTGGGTGACCTGTTCACCGCATTGCCGGACGCCGCCGTAGCCCGTGTCCGCGAACAGGTGCAGCGGCGCAGCATGGTGAGCCGGGCGCTGGGCGGGGTGCGCATCGAAAAGTCCAGCCTGGGGGCCGATCTCAAACTCGTGGGTGCCGCCGAGGCCGCGTTCGAAGGCGTACTCGGGGTGCTGTGAGTCGGCGTACTCGGGGTGCTGTGAGCCGAAGAGCGTGAGGTTGAATAACCCCATGGAACAGCTCCCCGAGGACTGGGACCGCGGCATTGTCATCGTCGCGCACCCCGACGACATCGAATACGGTGCGGCCGCCGCCGTCGCACGCTGGACCAGGCAGGGCAAGGACATTCGCTACATCCTCGCCACCAGCGGCGAGGCAGGCATCGCGGGCCTCCCGCCCGCCGAATCCGGCCCCCTCCGCGAAGCCGAGGAACGCGCCGGCGCCAAACACGTAGGCGTCACCGAAATCGAATTCCTCGGCTACCCCGACGGCCGCCTCGAGGAATCCATCCCCCTCCGCCGAGACCTGGCCGCCGCCATCCGCCGCCACCGCCCGGAAATGGTCATCCTCTTCAACTTCGGCGACTCCTGGGCCCGCGGCTACGCCAACAGCCCCGACCACCGAGCCCTGGGCCGAGCCGCCCTGGACGCCGTCTCCGACGCCGGAAACGAGTGGATCCACCCCGAACTGTCCGACCTCCCCGCCTGGTCCCCCCGCTGGGCAGCCGTCTACGGCGTCCCCAACGGCAGCCACGCGGTAGACGTCACCGACACCCTCGCCCCCGCAATAGATTCCCTCACAGCCCACCACCGCTACCTCGAAGCCCTGAGCCCCACCCCGGTACCGGACCAGGCCCGAGACGTCATCAACATGACCGCAGGCCCCAAGGAAGGCTTCCCCGCCCCCCACGCAATCTCCTTCGAGCTCTACTACTTCAGCTGAGCCCCCACCCACGAAGCCCCTCAGCCATTGCATCCTCATGGCAGCAGCCCGCGACTGCCATGACGCGTGCACAAGTTTCTACGGCTCTTAGCCGGGCGCTGAAGTTCCGGGGAGGCGGGACGGCAGTAGTCTGTGCGCGTGCGAGTAGCGGTGGTGGCTGGGCCTGATCCGGGACATGCGTTTCCGGCGATCGCGTTGTGCCTGCGGTTTTTGGCTGCGGGGGATGAGCCGGTGCTGTTCACGAGTCCGCGGTGGTTCGATGCGGCTCGGGATGCGGGGATCTCGGTGCGGCGGTTGAAGGGGCTCGCGCCTCGGGCCGAGGACGATGATGAGGATGCGGGGGCGCGGATTCATCAACGGGCGGCGCATATTTCGACCGAGATTCTGCCGGATTTGAGTGCCATGCTGCCTGAGCTGGTGGTATCCGATGTGTTGACCGCGGGTGGGGGGATGGCGGCCGAGCGGTTGAAGGTGCCGTGGGCCGAGCTTTCGCCGCATCCGCTGTATCTGCCGTCCAAGGGGTTGCCGCCCATCGGGAGTGGGCTCGCGCCGGGGGAGGGTGTGCGCGGGCGGGCTCGGGATGCGGTGCTGCGCACGTTCACCGGACGCGATATTCGGCGCGGCGAAGCGCAGCGGGAGCTGGCTCGGGTGGGTGTCGGCCTGCCCGCGGAGGACCCCGGGCCGACAGTCCGACTGGTCGCCACACTGCCCGCCCTGGAAGTGCCGCGCCCGGACTGGCCGGAGAACGCGCACCTGATCGGCCCGCTGCTGTGGGAGCCGACCGACCACGTCCTGGAATTGCCTCCCGGCGACGAGCCGCTGGTCATGGTCGCCCCCTCGACGGCGCACACCGGCGTCACCGGAATGGTCGACCTGGTGTTGCAAGCCCTGGACGGCGCGGGTGTCCGAGTAGCCGTCTCCACCCTCGACACCGTGCCCACCGACCTTCCGCCCTGGGCCACAGCAGGTTTGGGCCGCCAGGACGAACTCCTCCGCCACGCCTCCGTCGTAATCGGCGGCGGCGGCCACGGCCTCCTGGCGAAATCCCTCCTCGCAGGCGTCCCCGTCGTCACCATCCCCGGCGGCGGCGACCAATGGGAACTCGCGAATCGCGCCGTCCGCCAAGGCAGCTCACTCCTGATCCGCCCCCTCACCCCCGAATCCGTCCGCGAAGCAGTCCAGCGGATCCTGGTGGACCCGGCCTTCACCGAGGCCGCCCGCTCAGCCGCAGCCGATGCCGCCGTGGCCTCCGACCCGGTACAGATCTGCCACGCCGCCCGCGAATCCGCCCGAGCAAGCTGACCCGATCGCTGCGGTCGGCGCCGTGGTGGCCTCGGACTTTGCGCGGATCTGTCCTGCGCCCGGGGGTACGCCGGTTGCTGCCGTGACTCCCGACCCGTACGGATCTGCGACGCATTCGGGAGTCCGCCCGAACCAGCTGACCTCGCGCGGACCTGCGGCGTCACCCCTTGTCTTTCAAGATCAGGGAGCGCTGGTGGAGGAAAAGAGGACCGCAGAGCGCCATCAGAGCTCCCTGATCTTGATTGGTGAGTTGTCAGTCTGTCGAGCAGCGCGAATTGGGCCACCAAACTGTGGGGCGTCCTGGGCTAAGCGGTGGTTGTGCTCGGGGCGGAAGGTGTGGCGTAGGCTCCCGGCCGTGCGATTGACGGAGTTTCAGGAGCTGTTGCATACCGAATTCGGTACGGCGCGTGGTGATGCGCTGTTGACCGACCACGTTTTGCCGTCGATGGGGAGGACGGGGGCCGCGGCCATCGAGTCGGGGGTGGACCCGCGCGATGTGTGGCGTGCCTTGTGCTCAGAATTCGATGTACCGCCGGTCCGTTGGTGAAGCGCCGTCCGCCAGGGCGAACATACTTGCAGACCTTCTCTACGGTTGCAGGCCTTGCAACGCCTGCAACTGTCGAGAAGGCCTGCGGCAACTAGCGCGGGTGGGTTTTGCGGGCGTAGTGGCGGGTGGCCTTGGCTCGATTGCCGCAGGTGAGCATGGAATGCCAGCGGCGGGTGCCGTTTTTCGAGGTGTCGTAGAACCAGAGGACGCAGTCGGGGTGGGCGCACTGTTTGATTCGGTCGGGGGCGGCCGCGAGCAGGTGCAGGAGGTTGTCGGCGGCCAGCCAGGCTGGGAACCATTCGGGGTGCCGGGTTTCGGGGATGTCGGCGGGGCCGGTGGGGGTGAGGGTGCGGCGGATGCGGCCGTGGTCGAGGACGGTGTTCAGGTCGGCGGTGGATTCGCCGCGGGCCGTGTGCAGGATGGCCTCGCGCGCGGTCAGCACGGTCTTCAGGGTTTTGTCGTCGGCGGCGGCCGTGAGTTCGTTGTCGGTCAGCCATTGACGCAGTCCGGACACGTCGGTGAGCAGATCCTGGGGGCCTTCCGCGGCGATCCAGCGGGTATTGAGCAGGTCCAGGGCGAGCGGTTCACCGAGGTGGGGGCGCGGATTGGGCACGCCTGAGGGTAACTGTCGAGCGGTCGTCATCGGCGTAACGCCTCCTCTCTAACTGATCAAGTCGACTATGGAGGTTGACGGAGTAATCCCGCCCCCATTAGCCTCTAACCCGCCAAACAATCTACACAGGTTAGAGCTTCCGGAGGTCACCAAGACTCCCCGAAAGGACCCGCCATGCGCCCTCCGCTGCCCCCGTTCGACCTGGAATCGGCCAAGGTCAAGGTCCGCGCCGCCGAAAACGCCTGGAACACCCGCGATCCCGAAACCGTCGCCCAGGCATACACCGAGGACTCCGTCTGGCGCAATCGCGACGAGTTCCTCACCGGCCGAGCCGAAATCGTCGACTTCCTGAAGCGCAAATGGTCCACCGAGAACGGCTACGCCCTCCGCAAGGAACTCTGGAGCTTCAACGACAACCACATCGCCGTCCGCTTCCAATACGAATGGCACGACGAATCCGGCCAATGGCACCGCAGCTACGGCAACGAACTGTGGGAGTTCACCCCCGAAGGCCTGATGTCCCGCCGCGAAGCCAGCATCAACGACACCACCATCGACGAATCCGAACGCCGCATCTTCGGCCCGCGTGGCGAGGACGAACAGGACGCGGTGCTCCCTATTCGATGACACCCATCGCAATTGGACACCCATCGCAATTGCCTGATGCCGCGGTTCGACGGTGACCACGCCCGGTATCTAGATCGGGCGAGAACGTCCGGCGGAGGCTGCGGTTCGGCGGTGACCGCGTGTGTGGCCAGACGGGACGCGAAAACGCCTGCCGGGGAATCGAATCCTGGCAGGCGTTCTCATATTGGTCCGCTGAGCACCGGGAATTCCGGGTCGGCCGCTCAGGCGACGAGCACCGGGCTCTCGGTCGCTGTGGCAGACGCGGTCCGGGCACGACGTAATAGCACGAACGCCACCGCGCCGAAGATCACGCCGACCGCCCCCGCCACCGTCACGGCCGCATCGAGTCCGTGCACGAAGTCCGCGGTGGCAAGCCTGCGCTCATCGCCTGCCGTATTCCGGAAGACCGTGCCCAGCACCGCGACTCCGAGCGCGAGCCCGAGTTGCCGCGCGGTGTTCACCGCCCCGGCGGCTGTTCCGGACTGCTGCGGCGCGACGGCCGCCATGCCCGTCGACACCAAGGCCGGGGCGCTGATGCCGACGCCGATGCCGATCACCACGAATCCTGGAACGATTGCCGTCCAAGAGGATCCGGCATCGATGAGGGTCAGTAGGCCCGAGCCCGCGCCGATCGCGATCACTCCCGCGCCGACCGTCCATTCCGCCGAAACGTCGTGCAGGACACGCCCGGCCAGGCCGGAGGTCAGGAATGCGGCCACGGCCAGCGGCAGCATGGCCAGCCCGGCGCGCAGCGGGCTCAACCCCAGTTGCTGCTGCAACCACAGTGAGAGCAGCGGAGCCGCTGCGAAGGCCGCGAACGCCTGCCCGGATGCGCTCAGCAGGGTGCCGCCGAACATGCCATTGCGCAGCAGTGCGAGCGGGAACATCGGTGCGGCGCTGCGTGATTCGATCACAATAAAGGACACCGCCGCCAATGCGCCCGCGGCCAGTGCGAGTAGTGCGCCGCCATCGCTCCAGCCGTGCTCGCCGCCGCGAATGATGCCGAAGGTCACCCCGGTCGCTACCACCGTGAACGCGAGCATGCCCGGCACATCCACGGTGCGTCCCGGCTGCCGTCGCGAGGCCTGGAACACCATGGCGGACAAGGTGATCGTGACCGCCGCGATGGGCAGGTTCACGAAGAAGATCCACCGCCAGGACAGCAGATCGGTCAGCACGCCGCCGAGCACCACACCGAGCCCGGCGGCCGCACCCGCCACCGCACCCCAAGTGCCGAAGGCGATTCCGCGATCGCGCCCGGTGTAGGTGGCGTGCAGCAAGGACAGCGTGGTCGCGAACATGGCCGCGCCGCCGATGCCCTGGAACACCCGGGCGGCCACGAGAACCGGTGCGTCCCCGGCCAATCCGCATGCCAGCGAGGCGATCGTGAACAGTCCGAGCCCGGCCAGATACACCGGCTTCGCGCCGATTCGATCGGCCAGCGACCCGAGCACGAGCAGCAGTGCGGCCAGTGCCAGCGCGTACCCGTCCACGATCCACTGCAGCCCGGACAGTCCGGTATCCAGGTCCGCCGCCATATCGGGCAGGGCCACATTCACGATGGTGACGTCTATGAGCAACATCAGCGTGCCCAGGCACGCGGCGAAAAGTGGGAGCCACTTCCGCATGAGAACCTCCAGGGAGTGAGCGATTTCGTCATAAACAATCCGCTCAACGCTTGTATCCACATAGCCACCGGCCCAGATGCGCTAGATTCCTCCAATGGATCACGACATCATCGATGAATCCTCTGTCCTCGATACTCTCGACAAGCAGATCGTGCACGGTCTGGTCGTCGACGCCCGCATCCCGTTCGCCAAGCTCGGGGGGTTGCTCGGCGTCTCGGAGCAGACGGTGGCGCGCCGCTATCGATCGCTGCGTGCGCGCGGCATCATCCACGTCTCGGGCCAGGTCAACGTGGTGCCGCTCGGGCACACGCGATGGATACTGCGGATCAAGACGACGCCGAGCCGGGCAATGGCCCTGGCCGAATCCCTGGCCCGGGTACCGGAATTGAGTTGGGTGGGGGTGCTGGCCACCGGATTCGAGGTGACGTGCGTCTGCCGCCCGCGATCCGCAGAACGGCGAGACGAGCTACTGCTGCGTCTGCTGCCGCGCGTCAGTCAGGTGCTGGAACTCAGTGCGCACGAGGTGATTCGGCAGTTCCCGTTCGAGGAGGAGTGGCCGCGCTACAGCCATCTGTTCACCGCCGAGCAGCTGCGTGAGCTCGGTCCGCGCCCGGCCATGTGGGAACCTCGCGGCCCGGAAGCACCGGTCACCTTGTCGCGGGAGGATGAGGCGATGCTGGCCATTCTGGCCAGGGACGGCCGCGCGCCCTATGCGCAGCTGGCCACAGCCACCGGGTGGAGCGCCACCCGGGTGGCCCGGCGGATGTCCGAGCTCATCGACTCCGGCGTGCTCTACTACGACCTCGACTTCGCTTTGGAGGGAATGGGTTACACCGCGCGCGCCATGCTGTGGATGCGGGTTCGGCCCGGGGATCTGGAAGCCGCGGGGCGGGCTGTCGCCACCCATCGGGAGGTCGCGTATCTGGCGGCGATCACCGGTACGTCCAATCTGCTGGCCTCGGTGGTGTGCCGCGACAATTCCCATCTCTACCGCTATGTGACCGAACGGCTCGGGCCGCTGGCGGGCATCAACGATGTCGAGGTGACGCCCGCGCTGCGGCTGTTCAAGCAGTCGCAGACGCTGCTCGACGCCGAGAAGATCGCGGTCGTCCCCTGAGCGATGTCCGATTGCGGCAGGTTGCCCGGCGGTGTTTTGCGTGTCGCCCCGCGCGTCGCTTGCATCGAACATCTGTTCGTCTAAGCTCGTCGTCGGAACTTGTCGGTGCCGCCCTCTAACGTGGGCGCCAACCACAGCATGAGACAACCCGTTGAGAAGGGGACCAGACGATGGCACCACAGGCTTTCGACCGTGACAAGGCGCTCGAACTGGCGATGGCCCAGGTCGAGAAGAGCTTCGGTAAGGGCGCCGTGATGCGTCTGGGCGAGGAACAGCGCCAGCCGATCTCCGTGATCCCCACCGGGTCCATCGCGCTGGACGTGGCGCTCGGCATCGGCGGTCTGCCGCGCGGCCGCGTCGTCGAGATCTACGGCCCGGAATCCTCGGGTAAGACGACCGTCGCCCTGCATGCCGTCGCCAATGCGCAGGCCGCGGGCGGTGTCGCCGCCTTCATCGACGCCGAGCACGCGCTCGATCCCGAGTACGCCCGCAAGCTCGGTGTCGATACCGACGCCCTGCTGGTGTCGCAGCCCGATACCGGTGAGCAGGCGCTCGAAATCGCCGACATGCTGGTGCGTTCCGGTGCGATCGACATTATCGTCATCGACTCGGTGGCCGCCCTGGTGCCGCGCGCCGAGATCGAGGGCGAGATGGGTGACAGCCACGTCGGCTTGCAGGCCCGCCTGATGAGCCAGGCGCTGCGCAAGATGACCGGTGCGCTGAACAACTCCGGCACCACCGCCATCTTCATCAACCAGCTGCGCGAGAAGATCGGCGTCATGTTCGGCTCTCCCGAAACCACCACCGGTGGTAAGGCGCTGAAGTTCTACGCCTCGGTCCGTCTGGACGTCCGCCGCATCGAGACCCTCAAGGACGGTTCCGACGCGGTCGGTAACCGCACCCGCGTGAAGGTCGTCAAGAACAAGGTCGCCCCGCCGTTCAAGCAGGCCGAGTTCGACATCCTCTACGGCGTCGGCATCTCCAAGGAGGGCTCGATCATCGACATGGGTGTCGATCAGGGCTTCATTCGCAAGTCCGGCTCCTGGTACACCTACGAGGGCGACCAGCTCGGCCAGGGCAAGGAGAACGCCCGTAAGTTCCTCCTCGAGAACCCCGATGTCCGCGACGAGATCGAGAAGAAGATCAAGGAGAAGCTCGGCATCGGCGCAGACCTCACCGCCGTCGAAGCCGAGGCCCCGGCCGACTTCTGACGATGACTGATCGGGCTGTCACGCCCAACGAGAGCCCTGGGCCCCGGCAAGATTCGCCGGGGCCCACCGGCCCCCGCTTGGACGCAGTCGAACGACTCCGCCGTCAACTCGACGCCCTGGAGTCCCGCTCCACCAAGCGCCGCACCGCTCCCACCCGCCGCTCAGCGGGCCGAGAATCGTCCAATCACGACCTGTTCGGCGGCGAAAACCCGTCCAGCCACAGCATGTTCGGTGAGAGCACCGCTGATCATCATCGGTCCAACAGTGGCTCAGCCGACCACGACATGTTCGGCGGTGACTCGTCGAGCCACGACATGTTCGGTGGCAGCTCCGCCGACCACGATCTATTCGGCCGAGACGCGTCCAGCGACAACATGTTCGGTCATGACTCACCGCCCTACGACTCGACCCAGGGTTCGTCACCCACTCGATCCGACGACGACTTCCGTGATCGCGATTCGGCGCCAGACGATTCCACCGACCGCGACCCGGAGACCGGCGAACCGACAGGTCGTCGCTCACGTGGTCGTCGCTACTCGGCCCCAGCGGATCTCCCCGGCCACGACTCGACCGACTTCAACCCAACGGAAGACGATCTCGACGCCCCGGCATCGAGACTCGGCCGTACCCAAGGTCGTTCGCCCTCCGGGCGGCGCCGCTCGCCGGGGCGGTGGCGAGAGGAAGCGCCCACCGCCCCCGGTGACGGCGAACGGTCGTCTGACAGTGCCGGTGCCGAACCCGAAGCCGAGGAGTCGTCCTTCGGCGATCGAAACTCGCGCCGTCGAGGTGGCCGCGGCCGCTCGCGCCGCCCCGAATCAGGCGATGACACAGCGGAATCCGGCCTCCCCGGCGGCGGCACCGAGGCGCAAGCCAAGGACGTCTGCCTCCGCCTGCTCACCGACCGCGCACGCAGCCGCCATGAACTGGCCGACCGCCTCGCCACCAAGGGTTTCTCTCCCGAGGTAGCCGAACGTGCCCTGAATCGCCTGACCGAAGTCGGCCTGATCGACGATGCCGCCTTCGCCCAACAGTGGGTCCACTCCCGCCACACCTACTCCGGTAAAGGCAAAAAAGCTCTGGCAATGGAGCTCCGCCGCAAGGGCGTCCCCCAGGAAGACGCCGAAGAGGCCCTCTCCACCATCACCTCGGACGATGAGGAATCCCGAGCCACCGAGCTGGTCCGCCGCAAACTCCGCACCCTCCCCCAAGACCTGGACCGCGAGAAAGCCATCCGCCGCCTGGTCGCCATGCTCGCCCGCCGAGGCTACAACCCCTCCACCGCCTACACAGTCGTCAAATCCGCGCTGGCAGAACAAGACCTCACCTGACTTCACCCACATTCCCTCCGCTCCACCCACCGAATTGCGGGCTATTGCGTGGGTGAAGAGAGTGCAAAGTAGGGGAAGAGGCTCATGGCCTAGATCGTGGATTGGTGAGGGAGCGGTGGTGGCGGGATTTCGCCCGATTTCCTTCCACCACGGCTCCCTCACCGCTGCGACGCGTGTGCTACCCGAGTTCGGGTGCGCCGATTAGTTTTGGGTGGGTCCGTCGTCGATAGCTCTGGGTAGATCGAATGACAGGAGTTCAGGTATGACGAAGCCGATTCGGTTCGGGGTTGTTGCCCCGCTCATGACCGACCTGCCGACGTGGCGGGATCGCGTGCGCCGCATTGGGGACTGTGGGTACTCGACGTTGCTTGTGCCCGATTTTCCGCTGACGCAGCCTGCGCCCGGGCCCATGCTGGCCACCGTTGCGGCGCTGACCGACCTGCGCGTGGGCACGTGGGTGTATGCCTCCCCATTTCGTCCGGCGTGGATGACGGCGTGGGAGGCGCACTCGTTGTCGCTGTTGACCGAGGGGCGCTTCGAGATGGGCATCGGCACCGGCAGGCCGGGCATCGAGGATGAGTTGCGCGACAAGGGATTGCCCGTGCAACCGCCGAGCGAGCGGCTGGCTCAGGTACGTGAGACCGTCAAGACGTTGCGGGATCTCGATGGCCCCGACCTGCACACGCCGGTGGCGATGGCCGTACTTGGTCCGAAGGCCCGGGCGCTGGCGGCCGAGGTCGCGGACACGGTCACCTTCGCGCTGGGGAAACAGTCTCGGGGTGAGGTCGAGGAGCTGACACGCGAGTTCCGTACGGCCGGGGACGTCGAGCTCGCGCTCGCCGTGTCGGTGATCGGCGACAAGGTCGGGGCGCACATGGCACCTCCCGACACCGATACTGCCGCGTTCCGCGCGGCGGACGCACTGGCCTACCTTCCGGATGATCAGGCGGCTGCTGTCGAGGAAATCCTGCGGCGACGCGAGGAACTCGGCTTCTCCTATTTCATCATCGGCGCCGACTTCGCCGAAAGGTTCGCGCCGGTCGTCGCCGAGCTGGCCGGACATTAGCCGAGTGGCGAGGGACGAAGCGAGGCACCCGCCAGTGTTGTGAGCCGACGGCGGCACCCGCCAGCCTCGTGAGCCGCCAGCACCCGTGGTTCGGGGCGATGGAAGAATGGTGACGTGGGGGATGACATCGTCAGTGCTGTAGCGGGGCTTGCCCGGGCCTTCGAGCCGTATCCGAGGCGTGCTGTGCTCGACCGTTGTCCGCACTGTGGTCCACCGGTTCGGGTTGATGAGCTGGGTCTGTTTTCGCTCGCTATCAAGCTCGGGAATACGGTGGGGGACCGCAATGATGTGAAAGCGCTGCTCCCGCTTCTCCTCGAGCGCCTGGTCGTCTCCGAGGAACTGAACCCTGAGATCGTTCTGGCGAAGCTGCCGCAATTCGAGTGGCGCGACTGGCCGTCGGATGAGCAGCGGGCGATTGACGACTACCTGGATGCGGTGTGGGGCGCGCTATTGGCCGAGTTCCCGCCGCGGACAGGGGGGTTCACAGATGTGAGCGAATTCCTTCGGGCTATCGCGGCCGCAGGCATCGTTCCGGACAGATTTCTGGACGCGTGGGACGTCCTCGTGGGATCTGCCCCGGACCGGCATCTCGCGCTCTTGGTGCACGGGGCCCTTTTCGCCCGCGGTGGCGACGCTGTCACGGCGTGGCTACAGCGGGATGTGGTGCGGCGGCGACTGTTCCACGCGTACGAGCGTGATCATTCGGCCGCGTGGGCGGATGAGTTCGTTTATGCCTATGACCTGGTGTGTCTGATGTGAGCTATGCCGCCGGGGCGGCGGCTGCCGTGGTTGCGGCGCGGGCCGCGGTTTTCGCCTCGGGATAGTGGGCGCTGGGTGGCTAGGCGGGGTGGGGACTGGGCAGTGGTCGGGGTGTTGGGATTGGGTGCCGCGGCCATGCGTTTTCGGCCCTCGACCGCCAGCAACGCACCCACGGCCGCGGCGATCGCCATGATGATGGCGGCGAGGGGAGTGATGATGGCGACCAGGCCGAGGCCCAGTGTGAATTGCTTTCGGCCCCTGTCGTACTCGCTCATGAACGCCAGTATGCGAGTCGATCAGCGAATTGTCCGCTGGTCTGCCGACATTCGGCGTTGCGGAAAAACAATTCCGGCCCTGGAGAAGAATTTCTCCAGGGCCGGGGGGAACTGTTACGGCTGGGTCACTTCGCGCCGAGCGTGAGGTCCATACCGGGCGGGGCGGTCAGGTTGGTAGCGGACACTACCGTGCGCGAACCGCGTTTGCGGGTGCGCAGCCAGCGTTCCAGGCGCGTCGCGACCACGGTCAGCGTGTAGTTGAGCGCGATCATGATCATGGCGATCACGACCAGGGACTGGATGGGGTTGCTTTCCGCCGCACCCAATTGCGCGCCGGAGCGTACGACCTCCAGGTAGCTGATCTGGTAGCCGAGCGCGGAGTCCTTCAATGCCACCACCATCTGCGACACCAGCGCGGGCAGCATGGCGGTGATCGCCTGCGGCAGCAGGATGGTGATCATCATCTGGCTCTTGCGCATACCGAGCGCGACCGCGGCCTCGGTCTGTCCCTTGGGCAGCGACCGAATGCCGGACCGCACGATCTCCGCGATGACCGAGCCGTTGTAGATGGTCAGCGCCGTCACCACCGCCGCCAGCGAGAGCTGGTCGGACGGGAAGATGTTGTTCTGCGCGTACAAGGCGTACAGGAAGATCATCAGAATCAGCACGGGGATGGCGCGCGCGAATTCCACGATGGTTCCGGCGACGATTCGCACCCACCGATGATCGGACATCCGCAGGATGCCGAAGATCATGCCGATCACGAGCGCGAGCGCGATCGACAGCACCGCCGCGACAACGGTGCCCTTCAGGCCCGGCAGCAGATACGTGGTCCAGATCTGCGATTCCGTGAAGGGCTTCCACTTCTCGGCAGCGAACTGTCCCTTGCTGTCGAGGCCGGAGTAGAGGAACCACAGCACCACCGCGAATACCGCCACCACCAGCACCGAGTAGAGGCGGTAGCGGAGCTTCGCGCGGGGTCCGGGCGCGTCGTAGAGAACGGACGCCGTGCTCATCGCGCCACCTCGAATCGTCGTGCCAGCCAGCCGAACAGCAGGCCGGTGGGCAGGGTCAAGATCACGAAGCCGAGCGCGAAGATGGCGCCGATGGCCAGCACCGCCGCCTCGTTCTCGTTCATCTCGGCCATCAGCAGCGCCGCCTCACCGACACCGATCGCCGAGGCGATGGTGGAGTTCTTGGTCAAGGCGATGAACACGCTGCCCAGTGGGGCGATGACCGCGCGGAAGGCCTGCGGCAACACCACCAATCGCAGGTTTTGCAGGAATGAGAAGCCCAGGGAGCGACCGGCTTCCGACTGGCCGAGCGGCACCGTATTGATACCGGAGCGCAGCGATTCGCAGACGAAAGCGGCTGTGTAAATACTCAATCCGAGAACTGCGTAGCGGAAGTTGTTGTCCACCAATTCGGTTGGCCCCGCGCCCGCGAGCTTGATGCCCAGATTGAAATACAGGCCTGCCGAGCAGAATACGATGATCAATGTCAGCGGCGTATTGCGGAAGATGGTGACGTACGACGTGCCGAGCCACCGCGCGATGGGCACCGGCGAAACTCGCATACCCGCCACAATGGTGCCGAGAATCAACGCGAAGAAGCCCGAATACAGCGTGAGCTTGATGGTCACCCAGAACGCGTCGAGTAGCCGGGTGTGATAGGTCGAGATCAAGTCGAACACGGCGTCCGCGTCCCTCCGATCGAAATATGATGCGGGCCGGGCGAATTCCTCACCCGGCCCGCGATATCAACTCAGTAGCGGTCGACCGTCGGCGGTGCCGGGATCTCGAATCCGGTTCCGGCGAAGTTCTTCTCCAGTGCGGCCTTCCACGCGCCGCTGGTGATCATGGCCTCGATCGCGTCATTGATCTTCTTGCGCGATTCGGTGTCGCCCTTCTTCACGCCGATGCCGTACTTCTCGACGGTGAACGGCGCGCCGACCACCTTCATGGCGCCCGGCGACTGCGCCGCGAAACCGCGCAGGATGGTGTCATCGGTGGTGACCGCGTCCACGGAGCCGGACTTGAGCGCCTCCACGCACAGCGAGTAGGTGTCGTACTCCTGAAGCTGAACGTCCTTGGCGTACTTGTCCTTCACGTTCTGCGCCGGGGTGGAGCCCTTCACCGAGCACAGCTTCTTATTGCCATTGAGCGACTCCACACCGGTGATATCGGTGTTGTCGGAGCGCACCAGCAGCGACTGCCCGGTCTGGTAGTACGGCCCGGCGAAGTCGACCTTCTCCTTGCGCTTATCGGTGATCGAGTAGGTGCCGACAATGTAGTCGACCTGCCCGTTCTGGATCAGCGTCTCGCGCTGCGGTGTCGGCGCTTCCTTGAAGGTGATGTTCTCCGGCTTCACGCCCAGCTTGTCGGCCACATACTTGGCGACATCGACGTCGAAACCGCTGAAGGAGCCGTCCTTATTGCGTAGGCCCAGGCCCGGCTGGTCGTACTTGATGCCGATGGTCAGCTTGCCGTCGGCGGCATGCTGGCTGGCGGTCTTATCGCTGCCGCCGCCGCACCCGGTGGCGACCACCGCGAGGGCGACCGCTCCGGCCGCGAAACGGAGCACGTGGTTGAACCTCATCGGAAGTCCTTTTCTCTCATACAGAATTCGTTGAAGGAGGTCAGTGACTGAGAATCTTGCCCAGGAAGTCCTTGGCGCGCTCGGATTTCGGCGCGGTGAAGAAGGAGTTGGGATCGGTGTCCTCGACGATCAGCCCATCCGCCATGAACAGCACCCGATTGCCCGCCCGGCGCGCGAACCCCATTTCGTGGGTGACCACGACCATGGTCATGCCGTCCTTGGCCAGCTGCACCATCACCTCGAGCACCTCGGACACCATTTCCGGGTCCAGCGCGGAGGTCGGCTCGTCGAACAGCATGACCTTCGGGTTCATTGCCAGCGCGCGGGCGATGGCCACGCGCTGCTGCTGGCCGCCGGAGAGCTGGGCCGGATACTTGTCGGCCTGATTGCCGATGCCGACCCGATCCAGCAGTTCCATGGCGTGCTTGCGGGCCTCGGCCTTGCCGACCTTGCGGACCTTCACGGGAGCCAGCATCACGTTCTCGATGATGGTCTTGTGCGCGAACAGGTTGAAGGACTGGAACACCATGCCCACGTCGGCGCGCAGCTTGGCGAGGAGCTTGCCCTCGTCGGGCAGTTTCACCCCGTCGATCGCGACTTCCCCGGAATCGATGGTCTCCAGCCGATTGATGGTGCGGCACAGTGTCGACTTGCCGGATCCGGAGGGTCCCACCACGATCACGACCTGCCCCTTGGGCACTTCGAGATTGATGTCACGCAAAACGTGCAGCGAGCCGAAGTGCTTGTCCACATTCCGCATCGAGATCATCGGCGCGGAACTAGTCATGGATACGGCAGCGTCGGTCATGACCAGTGACCTTAGAGGGATCGTGCCCGAAATGCTCGTCTTTGGTCTTGCCGAGCACGCTTGTGCCGCCACTCGACACCCGTCTGTAACCCTGGGTTGACAGGGGAGTGGCTCGTGAGACGGGAGTCACTTTCGGGCCGGAAAGAGAACTGCCCACGAGGATGGGGTTTAGGGGCTCTCTCGTGCAGCCATTACCCTGGTTGAGTGAATTCGTTGGGGCAGGTTTCAGCACGTAGCGCGGTTGACGAGCACGATGTTGTTGCGGACGAGGCACGGACCTACGAGGTCCGCACCTTCGGCTGCCAGATGAACGTGCATGACTCCGAGCGGCTGTCCGGTCTGCTCGAGGATGCGGGCTACGTGAAGGCCACCCACGGCGATACCGCCGACCTGGTCGTCTTCAATACCTGCGCGGTCCGCGAGAACGCCGACAACAAGCTGTACGGCACCCTCGGCCACCTCGCGCCGATCAAGGCCGACCGCCCGGGCATGCAGATCGCGGTCGGCGGCTGCCTTGCGCAGAAGGACCGCGACACGGTCGTGAAGAAGGCCCCCTGGGTCGACGTGGTGTTCGGCACGCACAACATCGGCTCGCTACCGGTGCTGCTGGAGCGGGCCCGCCACAATGAGGAAGCCCAGGTCGAGATTATCGAGGCCCTGGAAGCGTTCCCGTCCACGCTGCCCGCCAAGCGCGAATCCGCCTACGCGGGCTGGGTGTCGATCTCGGTGGGCTGCAACAACACCTGCACTTTCTGCATCGTGCCCGCGCTGCGCGGCAAGGAGGTCGACCGCCGCCCGGGCGATGTGCTCGCCGAGGTGCAGGCGCTGGTCGATCAGGGCGTCACCGAGGTGACACTGCTCGGACAGAACGTCAACTCCTACGGCGTCTCCTTCGCCGACCCGACCGAGGAGCGCGACCGCGGCGCATTCGCCAAGCTGCTGCGCGCCTGCGGCACTATCGAGGGCTTGGAGCGCGTCCGCTTCACCTCCCCGCACCCGGCCGAATTCACCGATGACGTCATCGAGGCCATGGCCGAGACGCCGAACGTCTGCCCGCAGCTGCACATGCCGTTGCAGTCCGGCTCGGACCGCGTGCTCAAGGCCATGCGCCGGTCGTACCGCAGCGCCAAGTTCCTCGGCATTATCGAGAAGGTCCGCGCGGCCATGCCGCACGCCGCCATCACCACCGACATCATCGTCGGCTTCCCTGGCGAGACCGAGGAGGACTTCCAGGCGACCCTGGATGTGGTGCGGCAGGCGCGATTCACCAGCGCCTTCACCTTCCAGTACTCGATCCGACCGGGCACCCCGGCCGCGACCATGCCCGACCAGCTGCCCAAGGCCGTGGTCCAGGATCGCTACGACCGGCTGATCGAATTGCAGGAGCAGGTCTCCCTCGAAGGCAACCAGGCGCTCATCGGCACCGAGGTCGAACTGCTGGTCGCCGAGGGCGCGGGCAAGAAGAACGCCGCCACCGCCCGCATGAGCGGCCGCGCCCGCGACGGACGCCTCGTGCACTTCCGCCCGACCGCCGACCTGCCCGCGGGCAGCGAGATCCGCCCGGGCGATGTCGTCACCGTCGACGTCACCGGTGCGGCCCCGCACTACTTGATCGCCGACGGTCCGGTCCGCTCGCACCGCCGCACCCGCGCCGGTGATGCGCACGAGCGTGGCGTCACCCCGAAGACCCCGCCCATCGGCATCGGCCTCGGGCTCCCGCGCATCGGCGCACCCGTTGTCGTGGAAACGGTGGCATCCGGCTGTGGTTCCGAATGCGGAGCGTGACGGTTTCCGGTGCCGCGCAAGACTGAACGCTCCTACGGAGGTCCAGCCGGTCATCTTGGCGTGCCTTTGGTCGGGATCCACGACACTCGGAGGATTTCCGGCCAAGACCACACCGGAATGACTGGGGAGACTGTCGGCCCGAGGGCAGTTCCGAGCGGGTTGTGTGGCCGGTTTCGTATGCGCCTCCTGGCCGAATTCGGGCGCGGAGCATGATGGGTCGCGAGACTGCGCTGCGAGGCCCGGCCGATCGCCGGGCGGCGAAGGCGCGCCACCCGCGCACGACCGGAGACCATCGCGAATGACCGAGCAGCAGCCCACCGGACCGGACGACGCTCGTGATCGGCCGGAGAATCCGGAAAACGAAGCAGCACAATCCGATTCGGCGGCCGAACCGGCAGCCGAGACGAACGATGCGAACGAGGAGACCATGAAGGCGGCCGAGAACAGCCAGGATTTCGACCAATTCCGGGACGACCTCGAGGCGGTCGAACGCAAGATCGCCGGTGAGATCGACCCGGGTGTGCGGGCCATGGTCGTGGCGGTTTCGGTCTTCGCGCTGCTGTTCTCGCTCGTGCTCCCGCATGCGGGTAAGGCGCGCGGCTTCGATGTCATCCTCTACGACGTGGCCGCCCAGACCGAGCACATCGGCCTGCCGTCCCGCGTCTTCGAATGGTTCGTCGTCGTTTTCGGCATCGGCTTCTCGCTGCTGGCTCTGATCACTCGCCGCTGGGTGTTGGCTTGGATCGCCGTCGCCGGGTCCGCCATCGCCAGCGTCTTCGGCGTGCTCTCCATCTGGCATCGCAATACACCGGGCCTCGGCAACTATCAGGGCGCGGGTCCGGGCATTGGCCTGATCCTGGCCACCGTCGCGGTCATGGTCCTGACCTTCCACTGGATTCGCGTGGTCTGGAGCCGCACCACCGTCCATCTCGCCGCTGAGGAGCAGCGCCGCATTGCCGCTGCGGCGGCCGAGGAGGCCGACCGCCGCAAGTTGTTCGGCGACAACTGATCGCACCACCTGGCACGGCTCGGCCTTCGGCCATCGCTTTCATTAACCGCACCGGTCAAAAACACCGACTCGGTCGCTCGTGCCCCAAGCGCACGGCAGTACGGATATAGCGTGGTCGCTTCGCCTGCCGTACCCGGCTTTGGCTCCCCAGCCAGGACCCGTCCCCTCTCGTCCCAGCCTGGCTGGAAGGTTGTGGTCCCGTTCCGGGACCAACCCCAAAAAACAAAACCCAAAGACACAAGACTCGAGACAACCCGTCGCCGTGGAAGTCGTCGAAACGTGTGCCCGGCAAGGGAATCCGGCGATTCGAGCGCGTAGCGCGCCCGAGCCGAGGCTGGCTCGTGGCGTGTCGGGTTGGCCTGTTCGTTGAGGGGGGACATGAGCCGGGGATTTGTCCGGATACGCCAGCCTCATGTCCCCTCTGAACGTGTTCCATCCCTGGGATGCGCAGGCGCGGGGGACTTCCCGCTGGTGACACGCCGGGTAGCCCGGCCCGGGGCCACTCGAAGGCTTGCTTGGCAAGGGAATCAGACGAACCGGGCACCAACACGCGCGGGCCGGGCCGGTGTCGGGTTGGCCTGTTCGTTGAGGGGGACATGAGCCGGGGATTTGTCCGGATACGCCAGGCTCATGTCCCACTCGGCGTGTTTCAGCGTGGGGGCATTTGCGGGTGCTCGTTTGGTTTTGGGTTCTTGTCCGGGCGGTTTTTGGTTATTACGGGCGGGTGAGGATGTATTCGGCTAGGAGGTCGTACTGTTCGGCGTCGATGCCGTCGTCTAGAGGGACGGCTACGGATACTGTGCCTTCCTCTTCGCCGACGAACAGGGCTGGGTCGTTGCAGTCGGCGAAGCCGATGGCGTCCAGACCGGCTTGGGCCGCACCGCCGCACCAACCGTGGTCGGCCACAACCAGATCGGGCAGGGGTTGGCCGGTGTGGGTCAGGGCTTCGAGTACCAGGCGGATTGGTTTGTCGGAGTGGGTGTGGATGGGGCCGCTGGGGGCCGCCAGGGTTGCTACTCGGAGGGAGTAGTCGATTGTCAAGCGCTGGGGGCCTTTTCGGGTGTGGCCGTCGTAGGCCAGGCCGGGGGGAGGCTCGACTATGGTGCCGCCTGCTTGTTCCAGGGCTGCGGCCAACTGCTGGTAGAGGCGGGCCAGGGTGCGTGGGTGGCCGGTGGCGAAGAGGACGCGTTGGCGTTCTCGGAGGGCCTTGCCGAAGCGTGTGGCGTAGCGGTCGAGGGCGTCCACTGTGAGTTCGGGATCGATGGTGTCGACGCCATGCCGGAAGTTGAGCCGGGGGTCGACGCCCACCTTGCGCGCCATCAGGTCGAGCACCAGGTCCGCGGTCCACTCATGCCCGAGGTCCAGCCCGAACATGTAGTGCGGATCCCGTTCCGCCATCAGCTGATAGTGCAGCCGGTTGTTCTCCCGTGGCGTGGCCACCTGCCCCGCCATTCCGGTCGCCAGCAGATGAGAGATGAGCGTTTCCCGGTTTGGTGCCATGCATCGACATTACTGAGGGCGGCACCCCGAAGTCGCCCGCAATTCCACCCCGCCCGCCCCCAAGCCCACCAGCACCCACTGCGGCACTACGGATTCCGCAATATGCGACAGCCAACAAGGTCGCCGAGGGAGCTCTCATAGCGGCGAAAACGCCGGATTCGCACCACCAGTGCTCCCTCACCAGTTGCGGCATCCAGTAGGGCGATGCTGAGCCACTGAGCGTCCCGACATCACGGACCAGATAGCGCTGAGGGAGCACTGGTGGCGGGGAAATGGGGGAAATTCCGCCACCAGTGCTCCCTCGGTGGACCTGCTCAGCGCTGGCTGACTGCGCCTTCGGCGGCTTCGGCCCATTCGCGCCACTGCTTGGCTTGTTCCAGGGCCTTTTCGGCGTCGCGGGTCTTGCCTGCGGCTTGGGCCTTGGCGGCTTGTTCCTCGAATTGGGCTACACGCTCGCGGAATTGGGCGGCGCGGGCCATGGCTTCGGGGTCGGAGCGACGCCATTGGGCGTCCACCGCGTCGCGGACCCGCTTTTCGACGGCGCGGAGGCGGGCCTCCAGGTCGTGCATGCGCTCGCGGGGGACCTTGCCGAGGGCGTCCCACTTTTCCTGCAGGTCTCGCAGAGCGGCTCGGGCCGCGTCGAGGCCTGCCTCGGGGTCGATGTTCTCGTAGTGGGTGAGCAGCTCTTCCTTGGCGGTGGCGTTCGCCTCGAACTCGTGGTCGCGTTCGGAGGCGGCCGAGTTGCGGGCCGCGAAGAAGACATCCTGCGCGGCCTTGAAGCGCTTCCAGAGCTGTTCGTCGGCCTCGCGGGGGGCGCGGCCCGCGGCCTTCCATTCGGCGAGCAGGTCGCGGAAGACGGCGGCGGTGCCGGACCAGTCGGTGGAGGCGGACAGCTCCTCGGCGCGCACGCAGAGGTCTTCCTTGCTGGTCTTGGCGGAAGCACGTTCCCGGTCGAGTTCGGCGAAGTGCGCGCCGCGGCGGCGATTGAAGGCCTCGCGGGCCTTGGAGAAGCGTCGCCACAGGGCGTCGTCGACCTTGCGGTCCACGCCGCGGATGGTCTTCCACTCGTCGAGGATTTCGCGCAGGCGATCGCCGGCGACCTTCCACTGGGTGGATTCGGAGGCGATCTGCTCGGCCTCGGCGGCGAGGGTTTCTTTGCGCTCGGTTTGCTCGTGGCGGGAGCGTTCCTTCTCCTCCTTGGCGTGCGCGGCCGCCTCGTCGGAGTGTTCGATGATGGCCTGCAGGCGCTGGGTGAGCCCGTCCAGATCGCCGATTACGGAGGCGGTTGGCAACGTTTCGGCAAGCGCGGTGGCGGCGGCCTTGGTCTTGCGGGCGTCGGTTCCGGCGGCCAGGCGGGCCTCGAGCAGCGCCACCTCGGTGGCCAGGTCGTCGAAGCGGCGGCCGAAGTGGGCCAGCCCCTCGGCGGCGTCACCGGCCTGCCAGGAGCCGATCTCGCGCTCGCCGGCGGCGGTCTTGACCCAGGCGGTGCCGTCTTCGTCGACCCGTCCCCACTGGCTGGGGTCGCTCGCGGCGGGGACGACCACCGGATGCGGGTGCGGGTGCGCCGGGCCGGGACTGGGCTTGATGGCGTGGGGTTTCGGGGCTTCCGGTTTGTGGGCCGGGGGGCCCGGGCGAGGGCCGGCGGCAGTGGCCGGAGACGGTCGCGCAGCGGCGCCGGGAGTAGGCGTCGGGCTCGACTCCGGGTGGGTAGCCTTTTCGTTTCCGCTGTTCTCGGTCATCGCTCCTCGTCCCTGCCGCGCGTCACGGCTGCCTGGTTACGCTCTAGCTCATCCGTCTAGCTCTTCCCATTCAACCAGGCTGAGATGGGAAATGCTGTCTTTGAGGCCACCTCGGCGGCGCGGCGACCCGGGCGGGGTGGGGCTGGTGAGGCACGGTAGCGCTACGGTTGACGGCGTGTTCTGTGTTGCGTCGCTGATCCCTTCTCCACCCGCGTTGGTACCCGAGCTCGGGGGTGCGGCAGGCGCGGCGAACGATGGCGACGTGGCGGTGCTGCGTACTGCGGTTTTGACCGCCGCGGCGGAGCTGGCGAGCCGGGCATCTCGCTGGATCGTAGTCGGTTCCGACCATGCGAATCGGGTGATCGGGGCGGATGCGGTCGGCACATTCCGGGGATACGGAGTGGACGTACGGGTCGGTTTGTCTGGGGTGGTTGGCAAGCCGGATCCCGAACTGCCATTGCCTGTGTTGATCGCAGGATGGCTGCGTGCGCAAGTGGCTCCGGATGCGGTTGCGGAGGCCCGCCTGATCGATGCCGAGTCCTCGGCGGCGGAGTGTGTGGCATTCGGCGCACGCTTGCGCGCGGAACTCGATGCCGAGACCGAGCCGTATGGAGTGCTCGTGATCGGCGATGGCGCGGCGACGCTGTCGCTGAAAGCGCCCCGCTATTTCGATGAGCGCGCGGAAGGCGTGCAGGCGGAAATCGACCGGGCCTTGGCAGCGGGGGACAGGGCCGCCCTGGCAGCCCTCGACCAGCGACTCTGTGCCGAATTGGATGTCGCGGGCCGCCCGGCCTACCAGGTCCTGGCCGGTCTCTTCGATACCGACGACATCGGTCCGAAGGTCGAAACTCTCTATGCCGCAGCTCCTTTCGGTGTCGCCTATCAGGTGAGCGTGTGGCGTCCGGGCAGCGACGCATGACCCGCCCGATCGCGGTCGTCGGACCCACCGCCACCGGCAAGTCCGACCTCGCCCTGGATCTGGCACAGCGACTACACGGCGAGATCGTGAATATCGACGCCATGCAGCTCTACCGCGGCATGGATATCGGCACCGCGAAACTGACCATCCCCGAACGCCGCGGCATCCCGCATCACCAACTCGACGTCCTGGATGTCACCGAAACCGCCACCGTCGCCGCCTACCAGACCGCGGCTCGCGCGGATGTGGAAGCCATCATGGCGCGCGGCCACACGCCGGTCATCGTCGGCGGCTCGATGATGTACGTGCAAGCCCTGCTGGACGATTGGGACTTCCCGGAGACCGACCCGGACATTCGCGCGAAGTGGGAGGCGGTGCTGGCCGAGCGCGGCGTCGTCATCGTGCATGAGGCGCTGAAACAGGCCG
This sequence comes from Nocardia sp. NPDC051030, assembly GCF_040683015.1. Lineage (NCBI taxonomy): Bacteria > Bacillati > Actinomycetota > Actinomycetes > Mycobacteriales > Nocardiaceae > Nocardia > Nocardia sp. NPDC051030. The sequence continues at coordinate 594,852 of NZ_JBFBCD010000002.1, forward strand.
ATCCGGTCGCCGCCGCCACCATTCTCCCCACCGACGGCCGTCGCATGGTGCGCGCCCTCGAAGTGGTCGAGCTGACCGGTCGCCCCTTCGCCGCCTCGGCCCCGCAGATCGGTGAACCCCGTTGGGGCACGGTCATTATCGGCGTCGACCGCGAGACCGCCGAGCTGGACGCCCGCATCCAGCTGCGCACCGCGAAGATGTTCGACTCCGGGCTGCTCGACGAGGTGCGCACCCTGCTCGAGCAGGGGCTGCGGGACGGCCAGACCGCCCGCCGCGCCATCGGCTACGCACAAGTCCTGGACTACCTCGATAACGAATACGACCTGAACGAAGCGCAGGAGCGAACCTTCATCGGCACCCGGCGCTATGTTCGACGACAGCGCTCGTGGTTCCGCCGGGATCAGCGGGTGCGATGGGTGGATGGCGCCGACCCCGAATTGGCCGAGACGGCACTGGCTCTCATCGAATCCTCTTTCGACAAGGGATGAACAGTAAGCAGTGACCCGCCGTGCGAGTGCCCGCAATGCCTCGGTTCAGATGTGGCAGGCCTATCTGAACAATCGGGCCAGCCGTCTTCGCGACAATCGGTTTCTGGTGCACGGCATGCGGCCGATCAGCCGGGCGCTCGAATACCGTTGGCCGATCGAGACTCTCGTGTATCGGCTGGGGGCCCCGGAGTTGTCGGAATGGGCGCGAGGTGTGCTCGATTCCAGTGGAGTGCCGAGTGTCGGGTTGGTGCCGGAGGTGATGGCCGAACTCTCCGAGCCGTCGGAGTCGGTGCCGGAGCTTGTCGCCGTGGCTGTTTCGCGTCGCATGGAGCTCGATGATTTCGCGCCCGGCACGCCCGAGACTCCGGCTCCGGTCGTGGTCATCGACCGGCCCGCCTCCGCCACTCGATTGGGCGCGCTGATCCGCTCGTCGGTGGCTTATGGCGCGGGCGGCGTGATCATTACGGGCGCGGGTGCCGACCAGTACGACCCGCAGAGCGTGCGCGCCTCCGACGGTGCGCTCTTCGCCGTTCCGGTGCTGCGCGCCTCGGGTCCCGCACAGGTGCGCGCTTTCCGGGACCGGCAGGATGCGCGCGGTATCGGCACCCGTATCGTCGGCAGTGACGATCATGGCGGTATCGCCCTCGATGACCTCGAATTCGATGGCGCGACCGTCCTGGTCATAGGTGATGAGAGTGAAAAGCTCGCCCCCGCCTGGATGCAGGTGTGCGACGAGCTGGTGTGCATTCCGACCGACGGCACGCTAGGTGCGCCGTCATCGGCTGCGGTGGCCCTGTATGAAATCTCCCGGCAGCGCCGGGCGTTGCGGTGAGGACTATGAGCGAGAACAGCGCGGCTGACATCGAATTCAGCAAAGGGCACGGCACCCAGAACGATTTCGTGGTGCTGCCAGATCCGGATGCGTGGCTCGAACTGACCGAGTCCCGGGTCGCGGCATTGTGCGACCGCCAGCGCGGCCTCGGCGCGGACGGCGTCCTGCGCGTGGCCCGCGCGGGTGCGCTCTACGAGAACGGCACCCTGACCACCCTCCCCGAGGGCGTCAGCGCCGACGACTGGTTCATGGACTACCGCAATGCCGACGGCTCCATCGCCGAAATGTGCGGCAATGGCACCCGGGTCTTCGCCCACTACCTGGTCGCGACCGGCCTGGAACAGCGCACGGAATTCGTGGTCGGCAGCCGCGCAGGCGCTCGCCCGGTAATCGTCCACCACGCCGACCCCGTCCACGGCGAAGTCACGGTGGCCATGGGCAAGGTCAAAACCCTCGGTGAATCCACCGCCGCCCTCGACGGTCGCGAGTTCACCGGCCTCGGCATCGACGTCGGCAACCCCCACCTGGCCTGCGTCACCCCCGGCCTCACCCCCCAAGCCCTGGCCGAGCTAGACCTCACCCACATGCCCGGCTTCGACCACGCCCTCTTCCCCCACGGCGTGAACATCGAAATCCTCACCCCCCTGACCGTCGGCTCCGACGGCCAAAAGGGCGTAGACATGCGAGTCTACGAACGCGGCGTAGGCGAAACCCGTTCCTGCGGAACCGGAACCGTAGCCGCAGCAGCCGCCGCCCTGACCTCCGACGGCTTCGACCTCGCCACCGATTCCGGTCACGTAGAGGTCCGCGTCCCCGGCGGCCGAGTCACCGTAGGTATCGAAAACGGCGCAGCCACCCTCCGCGGCCCCTCCGTCCTGGTGGCCTCTGGTCGGATCGCCGCCAAATGGTGGCAGGACGCCTGATCCGAGGCACCGAAATTGTGAGGCCAAGGCCACACAATTGGGTCCGGGGGCTGACCTCCGAATCTCGTCAGGGGTGTGGGGGCGAAGCCCGCACGACCGTCCGTCAGGACTCCCCTTTTCGGCCAGGCCGAATCGCCTGGAAATAACCGAATGCGCCTTCCCGTTGGTCCGTGGGACCATGGAGGGGTATGAGTAAACAAGAAACGTACGAGTTCACTCCCGCCGAGGAGATCGCCGACGACGAGCGCGACGGTTGGACCGCCGCACCTACCGTCGGTGAATTGCAGCTGGACGAGCGCGCCGCTCTGCGTCGCGTCGCCGGTCTGTCCACCGAACTCGAAGATGTCACCGAAGTCGAATACCGGCAGCTGCGCCTGGAGCGTGTGGTGCTGGTCGGCGTCTGGACCGAAGGCACGACCGAGCAGGTCGAGGCGAGCATGGCCGAGCTCAAGGCGCTCGCCGAGACCGCCGGTTCGGAAGTCCTGGACGCGATGATTCAGCGTCGCGATAAACCGGACAAGGCCACCTACATCGGTTCCGGTAAGGCCGAGGAGTTGCGGGGGATCGTGCTCGAGCACGCCGCCGACACCGTCGTCTGTGATGGTGAGCTCAGCCCCGCGCAGCTGACCGCGCTGGAGAAGGTCGTCAAGGTCAAGGTCATCGACCGTACGGCCCTGATCCTGGACATCTTCGCCCAGCACGCCACCTCGCGTGAGGGCAAGGCGCAGGTCTCGCTCGCGCAGATGGAATACATGATGCCGCGTCTGCGCGGTTGGGGTGAGTCCATGTCCCGTCAGGCCGGTGGTCGCGCGGGTGGTGCCGGTGGTGGTGTGGGTACGCGTGGTCCCGGTGAAACCAAGATCGAGACCGACCGCCGCCGCATTCGCGAGCGTATGGCCAAGCTGCGCCGCGAGATTCGCGAGATGAAGACGGCGCGCGACACCAAGCGGGCCAGACGCACCTCCAGCGGCATCCCGCAGGTCGCCATCGTCGGCTACACCAATGCGGGCAAGTCCAGCCTGATGAACGCGCTGACCGGCGCGGGACTCCTGGTGCAGGACGCGCTTTTCGCCACCCTGGATCCGACCACCCGCAAGGCCGCCCTGGAGGACGGTCGCGAGGTCGTGTTCACCGACACCGTCGGTTTCGTGCGGCATCTGCCCACCCAGTTGGTCGAGGCCTTCCGCTCCACCTTGGAAGAGGTGACCGGCGCGGACCTGCTGCTGCATGTGGTGGACGGGTCCGATCCGCTGCCGGATGGGCAGATCAAGGCGGTCCGCGAGGTCATCACCGATGTGCTGCGCGAGACCAAAACCCCTGCTCCGCAGGAACTGCTGGTGGTCAATAAGATCGACGCCCTCGATCCGATGGAGCTGACTCAGCTGCGCGGCTGGCTCCCGGACGCGGTCTTCGTCTCCGCTGCCACCGGGCAGGGTCTCGAGGATCTGCGTGATCGGCTGGACAAGATTCTCGGCGGGCTCGATGTCGAGATCAGCGTGCTGTTGCCGTACACGCGTGGCGATCTGCTCGCCCGCATTCACGCCGATGGCCGCATTATCAGCTCCGAGCATGAGGAGGCGGGAACTCGGGTGCGTGCCCGTGTCCCGCAGGCACTGGCGGGTGCTTTGACCGAATTCGCCCACGCCGGAACCGATTCGAGTGACGAGGGTCTCGAAGTCGGCTGATCCCCGCGGTCGATGCCCTGCAGTGACTTTCGTTACGATGCCGTTATCGAAAGTTCTGCAGGGAGGGTTGTCTTGTCTCGTAATGACATCGAATTGTCCGAAACTGAGTTGTCCGAAAGAGTGCAGGGGCTGACCGACGGTGCACCCTTGCATGTGGATCTGACCGACAATGATCGGCGGATCATCGATCTGATTACCGCGCCCTCGCGCGCGTGGTTCAGCCCGCGGTTCTGGGGCTTGGACAATTTCCCGCTGGAAGGTCCGGTGCTGCTGGTCGGCAACCACACCCTCGCCGGTGGGACCGATACGCCGATGCTGGCGCACGAGATTCTGGCGAAGCACGATCGGCTGGTTCGGGGACTGGCCGAGAATGTGCTCATCGATGTGCCCGGGCTGCGAGATGCGTTGCACCGCTTGGGGGTTGTGCGCGGCAACCGGCACAACTGCACCACGCTGCTCGAGCAGGGGGAGGCCGTCGCGGTGTTCCCCGGCGGCGGTCGCGAGGCCATGCGCAATAAGGGGCAGAAGTACAAGCTGCTGTGGGAGGGCCGGACCGGCTTCGCCCGCATGGCGATCGAGACCGGCGCGCCGATCGTGCCCATCGCCATGGTGGGTGGCGACGATATCTACGACATCGTCTTCGACGGTGATCACCCGGTGATGGCTCCGCTGCGCGCGGCCGTGAAGGGCCTGGGCCTGCGCGAGAATCTGACGCCGCCGCTGATTCGCGGTGTCGGTCCCACGCTGCTGCCCAAGCCGGAGCGTTTCTACTTCTCCCTCGGCACGCCGATCGACACCACTCCATGGCGCGACGACGCGGATCCGCAGGCCGCCGCGACCGACCTTCAGGGCATCGTGAAGAAGGCTCTCGAAGGCGAGCTCGACTTCCTGCTCGCCGAGCGCGACCGTGACCGGGGTCGCAGCCTGTTCGGCCGGACCTTGTCTGCGATCGGCCTCTGACCCTTCCGTAGGTTTACGGGGGTTCATCTGCACTGTTCTGCGATGTCAATGGCGACAGTCGCAGTTCGGGCAACTTTTTCAGGGTGCGAAGTTAACGCTGATTCGACTTTCGAGTACCGTATGGGGCATAGGCGATGTGCCGATGTGGTCACACAGGAGGTTGGCGTGGAACGCACCCTTTTCGAACCCGAACATGACTTGTTCCGGGAGTCGTTCCGTAAGTTTCTCGAGCAGCATGTGGCGCCCCACCATGAGCAGTGGGAGCACGACGGCATCGTCGATCGGGCGGTCTGGCTCGAGGCGGGCAAGCAGGGCTACCTAGGCATGGCGGTGCCGGAGGAGTACGGCGGCGGCGGGGTGAAGGATTTCCGCTACAACGCGGTCATTACCGAGGAGTCCGCGCGCGGCATGTACTCGGGCCTGGGTTTCGGTCTGCACAATGACGTGATCGCGCCCTATCTGCTGGATCTGGCGAACGAGGAGCAGAAGCAGCGCTGGCTACCCGGCTTCTGTTCCGGTGAGATCATCACCGCCATTGCCATGACCGAGCCCGGCACGGGTTCCGACCTGCAGGGCATCAAGACCCGCGCGGTCCGTGACGGCGATGACTGGGTTCTCAATGGCTCCAAGACCTTCATCACCAATGGCATCAATGCCGACATCGTGATCGTGGTCGCCCAAACCAACCCCGAAAAGGGCGCGATGGGCTTCTCCCTCCTCGTGGTCGAGCGCGGTATGCCCGGTTTCGAGCGCGGCCGCAATCTCGACAAGATCGGCCTCAAGGCACAGGACACCGCCGAACTGTCCTTCAGCGACGTCCGCGTCCCCGCCAAGAACCTCCTCGGCACCGAGGGTTCGGGCTTCATCCACTTGATGCAGAACCTCCCGCAGGAGCGCCTGTCCATCGCCGTCATGGCCGCCGCGGGCATGGAAGCGTGCCTGGATCTCACCATCCAGTACGTCCGGGACCGCAAGGCCTTCGGCAAACCCATTGGCGCGCAACAGAACACCCGCTTCGTCCTGGCCGAGCTGGCGACCAAGACCACCGCGGTCCGAGTCTTCACCGACCACTGCATCGAGCTCCTCAACAAGGAAAAGCTCTCCGTGGAAGACGCCGCCAAGGCCAAGTGGTGGAGCACCGAGGAACAGCTCGACCTCATCACCAAGTGCCTGCAACTCCACGGCGGCTACGGCTACATGCGCGAATACCCCATCGCCAAGGCCTACACCGACGCCCGAGTGCAAACCATCTACGGCGGCACCACCGAAATCATGAAGGAAATCATCGGCCGCAGCCTGAAACTGGCCTGACAGGAAGCGATTTCGACGCAGGAGGCGGGCCGCTGTCCCGTTTGTATCCCGCCTCCATCACGTCGGCCGAACCGCGAGCGTGAACGCCGCGTCTCGACTATTCGAGCGCGCGCGCCCAGCGGAGGGTATCGGTGAACTGTCGCAGCATGATTACGCGCTCGCCGTCGAAGCGCAGCAGGTGGGCGAAGGCGGCGTCGAGTTCGCCTCCGGTGCGGGCTGTTCCGGTGTATCGGCCGATTACCAAGAGGCCGCCGTCGACGAGTGGGTGCATGGATTCCGGTTCGGCGCGGGCGTGGAAGTGGCGGGCGAGAGTGCCCCAGAAGTTTCGCCGCATATCGTCGGCGCCGGTATAGGTGCCGCCGAGATCGAGTGGCATTCCGGCGGTGATCTGTCCGGTGAAGTCGGGATGCAGTATCTCGGTGAGTGTGGTGCGGTCGCCTGCGGCCAAGGCTCGGTACAGTTCGGCGGCCAGTGCTTCGTGGTTACTCATGGCTGTGCCCTCGGGCCAAGTCGCGTCCGATGATCTCTTTCATGATCTCGGTGGTTCCGGCGTAGATCGTCTGGATCCGGGTGTCGATGTACGCACGGCCTACCGGGTATTCGGACATGTAGCCGTAGCCGCCGTGTAGTTGCAGGCAGCGGTCGACTATTCGTTTCTGGAGTTCGCTGGTGTACCACTTGCCTTTTGCGGCGTCGACCGGGGTCAGCTTGCCTTCGTTGTAGGCCAGTACCGATTTGTCGACGTATGCCTCGGCGACGTCGAGTTCGGTGGCCATTTCGGCGAGTTCGAAGCGAACGTGCTGGTTGTCGCCGATCGGTTTGCCGAATGCGGTTCGGGTGAAGCAGTATTCGCGCGTCACGTCGAAGATGGTCCGGGACAGGGCGATCGCGCCCGCGCTGATGCCGAGACGTTCGCGGGGCAGATGGCTCATCAGGTTGTGCAGCCCGCGTCCGATGCCGCCGAGCACGTTCTCGCTCGGAACTCGGACATTGTCGAAGAACAGTTCGGCGGTGTCCTGTCCGGGGAGGCCGATCTTTTGTAGCTTGCGGCCACGGGTGAAGCCCGGCCAATCGCTCTCGACTACGAACAGCGTGAAAGCCTTGCTGCCGCCGCCGGGGTTGGTGCGCGCGGCGACGATCACCAGATCGGCCATGATGCCGCTGGAGATGAAGGTCTTCTGCCCGTTGAGGATCCAGTCCTCGCCGTCCTGTTTCGCCTCGGTGCGGATGCCCCGCAAATCGCTGCCCGCGCCGGGCTCGGTCATGGCCAGCGCCCCGATGATCTCGCCGGTGGCGAAGCCGGGCAGCCAGCGCTGCTTCTGCTCATCGGTGGTCAGGTCGAGCAGGTAGTGCAGCACGAGGTCGTCCTGCAATCCCAAGGTCAGCGCGAAGGACAGTGCGTGCGCGCGGGAAACCTCCTCGCACACGATCATCCGATACCGGTAATCGAGTTCGCCTGCGCCGCCGTATTGTTCGGGGACCTGAAGCGCGTAGATACCGCTGGTCGCGGCGGCGGCGAACACACGGCGATCGATCCAGCGCTCTTCGTCCCAGCGTTCCCGGTGGGGGACCACCTCGCGGGTGAGGAACTCCCGCACCGTCTGCCGGTAGAGCTCGTGGTCCTCGGTATAGAAGTCGCGGTCCACGGTCTCAGAGCCGTTCGATAATGGTGCCGAGCGGGTGCCCGAGGCCGATCGCGCCGCCGTTCGCAGTGAGCTTGACATCGACAATGTATGCCTCGGGCATGGTGTTCCTCCAATGATGGTGTAGTTCGGTAGCTTCAGTGCGCGGCCAGACCGGCGCGGATGAACGATTGCGCCGTGGCGATCAGCACATCGATGGATTGCGTTGTCGCATGCCACCATTCGGGTGCCCAGTTCAGAGCGCCGATGATCAGCATGCGCGCCGACCTCGGATCGATATCGGTACGAATGGAGCCGTCGGCCTGGCCGTCGGTAATGAGAGTCCGCCAGATCGCGTGGTACTCGGCGCTTTCGCGGCCGACCTGTGCGCGGAGCTCTGCGGGTAGCTGACCGGCATTGCGCGTGACCGCAGTGGCGAAGTCCGACAGTTCGAGTTCGACCCGCAGGTGGGCGTCGACGGCGGCGCACAGCCGGTCGAGCGCCGAGGTCGTCGGCGGCAATGCCTCGAGCGCCTCGGTGACATGTCGGCGCACCCATTGCTGCCCGACGATCATCACCTCGGCGACCAGGGCCTCCCGGGACGCGAAGTAGTAGTAGACGGCCGGGGCGCGCAACTGCGCGACCTCGGCGATATCGGTGAGTCGCGTTGCCGAATAACCTCTTTCGGACAGTACGGCCGCCGCCGCCGCGAGAATGCGGTCGCGACTTCCATTGCCGGGGTTCTTCGCTGGTCGGGCCATGGCGCTACGGCATCGTGTATCCGCCGCTGACCGAGAACACCTGACCGGTGACTTGGCGAGCGGCGCTGTCGGAGGACACCCAGACCACCGCGTTCGCGATGTCCTCGGCATTGGTGAGCCGGCGCAGCGGAATGTCCTTGCGCAGGAACTCGATCTGCTTCTCGTTGAACACCGCGTCCTGACCCACCGCCCACAGGCTGCTCGGCCCGACCGCGTCCGGGCCGTCGGGAATGACCAGACCTGGGCAGACCACATTGGATCGGATGCCATGGCGGCCGTGTTCGCGAGCGGTGGTGCGCGCCAACGCGATCAGCCCGGCCTTGGTCGCGCCGTATATGCCCTGCCGAATCTGCCCGAAGGCCGCATCGCTGGCGATGCACACGATCGCGCCGCGACCGGCTTCCCGCATAACGGGGATGGCGGCCTGGATGGCGGCGATGGCGGTATAGAGGTTGATTTCAATGGTGCGTTGCCATTTCGCGCGATCGGTGTCCTCGGCGATGAAGCCGGGCACACTCCATCCGGCATTGTTGACCAGGACATCGAGCCCGCCCCACCGTCGCGCCGCTCGATCGACCGCGTCCTGTGCGACCCCGTCGAGCGTGAGATCTCCGGTGGCGACTTCGACTGCCGCCGCACCGAGTTCGAGGGCCTCGGCGCGCACCTTCTCCGCCTGCGGACCGTCGATATCAACGATGATGATGCGCGCCCCTTCCCGGGCGAAACCATGCACGATGCCCCGGCCGATATTGGAGCCGCCGCCGGTGACGAGCACCCGGGCATTGCGCAGCTGGAGATCCATGCCGACGTACTCCTTCGTTGTCCTCTGGCATTTATTTAATCTATATTCAATTCAATTGGCAAGATGGAGCCACGAAAAGGAGGCGCGATGCTGGGGTTCGACGACGACGGCCCGCTCGACACCATTGAATACTCGGTCGCCGACGGCATCGCCACCCTCTGCCTGAACCGGCCGGCAGCGCGCAATGCCATCGACCTCCGATTGGCCGAGGAACTGCTGATCGTCGCGCGCCGGTGCGCGGGCGACCGCAACATTCGCGCGGTGCTGATCACCGGCAATGGCCCCGCACTGACCGTCGGCGGGGACATCGAATACTTCACCGAGTCGTCCGCCGCGTACGGAGAATTGTTCCGGCGCATGACCGGTCCGTTCCACGAAGCCTTCCGCATTCTGAGCAGGCTCGAGGTTCCGATCGTCACCGCAGCACACGGGTCGGTGGCGGGTGGGGGGCTCGGGTTCGTCTACATCGCCGACTTCGTCCTGGCGGCCGAGGGCACCAAGTTCGCCACTGGGTTCGCGGCCATCGGGCTGTCCGGTGATGGTGGCGGAACCTGGTTCCTGCCACGTCTTGTCGGGCCGCGCCGGGCGGCCCAAATGTATTTGCGGAACCGGGTTCTCGACGCGCACGAGGCCGCCGACTGGGGGCTGATCACCGAGGTGGTCACGCCCGGAGAACTCGCCGTTCGCGCCGATGCGCTGGTACGAGAACTCGCGGCCGGGCCGACGAAAGCGCTCGGGCAGATGCGCGCCCTGCTGCGGGCCTCATGGGACAACACGCTGTCCGAACAGTTCGTCGAGGAATCCGAAGCGCTTGCGGCGACCGGCAATTCGGCCGATGCGGCGCACGCCATCGAGTGCTTCGCCGCGAAACGACGCCCGACATTCGAAGGGCGTTAGCCGGGAAGAGTTCCAGGCGGGCCCAGTCAGCCGGCGCTGAGCCCGTTCCGCACGATCGCCTGCGCCGTCGCCACCACCGTGTCCAGTGATCCGCGGGCCGGAGTCCACCACTCGGCCGCCCAGTTCAACGCGCCGAGCACGAGCATGCGCGCGATGACCGGGTCGAGTTCCGGGCGCAATTCGCCCGCTTCGGCGGCCGCTTCGAACAGCGCCCGCCACATCGCGCCGTACTTGGCCTCCTCGGCCAGCTGCCGGGTCCGGATCTTCTCCGGCACCTGACCGGCATTGCGGATCGATGCCGTCGTGTAGTCGGAGATCTCGAGCTCGTGGCGCATATGGGCTTCGACCGCCACCAGGATCCGGTCGAGTGGGCGCATATCGGGCGGCAGTCGGTCGAGGACTTCGCCCACATGGACATTCATATCGGCGATGCCCGCCCACATGACTTCTTCGACGAGGTCGTCCCGCGAGGGGAAGTAATAGTAGATCGCCGGGGCCTGTAGTTCGGCGATCTCGGCGACCTCCGACAGCCGGGTTCCGGCATATCCCTTGCGGCTGAGCACATGTGCGGCCGCGTCCAGGATCCGCTGCCGGGTGCGCGCGGCCTTCGGTTCCGCGCTGGGTTCGGTGCTGTCCTCGCTCGGTGCTGGAGCTGTTTTCCTGGCCACGGATCGACTATAGGGGCAGGTCCGACCGGGGCTGTCATCCCGAGCCCGCAGGGGCTTCCCGGTGTGGCGTTGACCACTCATATCTTCTAATCTATATTAAATTCAAATCGATTCAGGAGTGTGACGTGCGGGTTTTCGCCGACATTCACGAGTTCGCCGCTGCGGCGGGGACATCACTGGGCACCACCGAGTGGTTCGACATCAATCAGGGCCGCATCGACACGTTCGCCGACGCGACCGGGGATCACCAGTGGATCCACACCGATCCGGAACGCGCCGCCCACGGGCCGTTCGGATCCACCATCGCGCACGGACTGCTGACGCTCTCATTGCTGCCGGTGCTCAATCACGAGCTCTATCGACTCGAAAAGCTGTCGATGGCCGTCAACTACGGATTCGACAAGGTGCGCTTCATTTCCCCGGTTCCGGTGGGCACCCGGGTTCGCGCCACGACGCTGATCGATTCGGTGACCGAGGTATCCGGCGGCATCCAGGCGAAGTTCGTCACGACCATCGAGATCGAAGGCGCCGCGAAGCCCGCATGCGTCGCCGAATCCATCGCCAGGTTCGTCGCGTGACGCCGGGCCTGCTCGCCGGGAAGACCGCGGTCGTCACCGGTGCGGCCGGCGGGATCGGCCTGGCGATCGCTCGGCTCTTCCATGAGCACGGCGGCAGCGTCGTACTCGCCGATATCGACGAGGCGGGTGTGCGCGCCGCGGCCGAGTCGGTCGGCGCGCGGGCGATCGGCGTGGGATGCGATGTGACCGACGAGGATTCGGTACAGGCACTGGTCGACGAGGCGGTGCGCTGGTCGGGCCGCCTCGATGTGTTCGTCAACAATGCCGGGGTCACCCGCGATGCGTCGCTGCGCAAGATGACCGTCGCCGACTTCGACACCGTGATCGCCGTGCACCTGCGCGGCACCTGGCTCGGGGTGCGCGCCGCGTCCGCGGTCATGCGGGTATCCGGCGGCGGCTCGATCATCAATATGTCGTCGCTGTCCGGGAAATCCGGCAACCCGGGGCAGACCAACTACAGCGCGGCCAAGGCCGGAATCGTCGGCCTGACCAAGGCGAGCGCGAAGGAACTGGCGCACAAGGGCATCCGGGTCAATGCGATCCAGCCCGGCCTGATCCGCACCGCCATGACCGAGGCCATGCCGCCGGAGGTCTTCGCCGAACGCGAGGCCGCCATCCCGATGAAGCGGGCCGGTACGCCGGGCGAAGTCGCCGGTGCCGCACTGTTTCTCGCTTCCGAGCTGTCGGGTTATATGACCGGCGCCGTGCTCGAAGTGGGCGGAGGGCGATTGATGTGACCGAACGCAGTGAGAGACAAAGCGCCGCGCGCACGCGGGAGCCGAGTACCGGCGAGGTGCCGTCATGAGTGAGGTGGTGCTATCCGCCATCGCCGAGAATATTGCGACGATCACGCTCAATCGGCCCGACCAGATGAACGCCATTTCGGTGGAGCTGGGCGCGCGACTGCACGATGCGTTGAGGGCCGCGGCCGAGCGGGCCGATGTCATCGTGATTCGGGGGAGCGGCGGAAACTTCTGTGCCGGTGGTGATTTCCGCGAGCTGGAATCGCTGCGAGCACAGGGCCGGGCTGCCATGGCACCGCTGTTCGCGAACTTCCGCGCCGCCTGCGATGTCATCGCGACACTGCCGGTGCCGGTGATCTGCGCGGTCGAGGGGTACGCCATGGCCGGTGGGTTCGAACTCATGCAGGCCGCCGATATTGTGCTGATCCACGAAAGCGCGGTGGTCGCGGACACGCATTCGCGCTTCGGTCAGATTCCCGGTGGCGGGGGCAGTCAACGCCTACCGCGCCTGGTCGGCAGGCAGCGGGCACTGGCGCACATCCTCACCGGCGACCGGCTCTCGGCCGACGAGGCGGTGTCCTGGGGTCTGGCCTACCGCAAGTTCGCGGCGGTCGAATTCGACACCGGTGTAGCGGATTTCGCACGCCGACTGGCCGCCAAGGACCGTGCCGCGCTGGCGAAAATCAAGCAGCTCGTGCACGCCGGTCAGCGCCTACCGCTTGTCCAGGGTCTGGACCTGGAATTCGAGGCCGTGCTCGACCACCTGTCCGGTGCCACGACGGGTGCGGGAATCGCCGCCTTCACCACCGATCACGGGAGCAAATAATGTCCGATCTGGTCCGGCTGGACGTGGACGGCGACGGCATCGCCCGCCTGCTGCTGAACAGTCCCGAGACGTCCAACGGCATGGACGTGCCGTTTCTTCGAGCGCTGCACGAGGGCATCCTGCGTGTGCACGGCGATCCCCGCGTGCGGGCCGTGGTGCTGTCCGGGGCCGGGAAGAACTTCTGTGCGGGCGGCAATATCAAGGTGTTCGCCTCCAAAGGGGAAGAGCTGCCGGACTATCTGCGCGAGGCCACGGCCTGGTTGCAGATCGCGGTGGCTGCGCTCACCCAGCTGAACGTTCCGGTGATCGCCGCCGTGCACGGATTCGCCGCCGGTGGGGGCGGATTCGGACTGGTGTGTGCCTCGGACTTCGTCATTGCCGCTGATACTGCGAAATTCATGTCGGGTGCGGTGAGGGTCGGCATGGCACCGGACGGCGGCGTCTCGGTGACGCTCACCCAGCTGGTCGGGCTGCGCCGGGCCATGCACATCCTGCTCACCAACCCGGTGCTCGACGCCGAAGAGGCGCTCGAGATCGGGTTGCTGACGAAAGTTGTTCCGGCGCAAGAACTCGGCACGGAAGCATTGGCCTACGCCCGGCAGTTCACCGGCACCGCGCCGAAGGCGATCGCCGCCACGAAGCGCCTACTGTGGGGCGGAATCGGAGCCTCGCTGGCCGACCGGCTGCCGGAAGAAGCCCGCACCGTCTCGGAACTGTCCGGCTCCGCCGACTCCCGAGAGGGCCTGGCCGCCGTCATCGAGCGGCGTGACCCGAAGTTTCGAGGTGAATGACGGTGTCCGACAACGAGATGCCCGTACTCACCGAGGATAAGGGCGCGACCCGGATCATCACGCTCAATCGGCCGGAGCGACGCAATGCCATCGACATCCCCTTGCGTGTGGCACTCGCCGAGCGGCTCGAAGAGGCCATGGCTGATCCACAGGTGCGAGCGATCGTGCTGACCGGTGCGGGCGCGGGATTCTGTGCGGGCGGGGATATTTCGACGATGCGCCGCATGGACGAGGTGGAAGCGCGTCCCCGCGCCCAGGCGGCACAGCGGGTCATCCGGGCGATCTGGCAGGGCGGAACACCGGTGATCGCGGCCGTGGAAGGCGCGGCATTCGGTGCCGGAACCTCCTTGGCATTGGCCTGCGACCGCATAGTCGCCGCGGCCGACGCGATCTTCAGCACCGCCTTCACCGGCGTCGGATTGGCCGGAGACATGGGGATATTCGCCTCACTACCGGCCCGGGTCGGACCGGCGAAGGCCCGGCAGTTGATGCTGCTTCCGACTCGGTTGTCCGGAACCGAAGCCGCCGCACTCGGACTGGCCGATGTGGCGGTCGCACCGGGTACGGCGCTGGAACACGCGCTCGCCGATGCCGAACGCATCGCCGCCGCCCCGCCGCTCGCGGTCGCCGCCCTGAAATCGCTGCTGGCCCGCTGGCCGAGTGACCCCCTGGCGGTGCTGGAGCACGAGGTCGACGCGCAGGTCCGGTTGTTCGGCACCGAAGACTTCGCCGAGGGTGTCTCGGCGTTCCATGAGAAGAGAACTCCCGCGTTCGGTTCTACATCACAGCGCGGTAAGTAGATGGAAGCTCGCCCATGACATTTGTGGCAGAACGCAACCTCACCGAGTCCGACTGGGCGTGCGACGACAGCGTGCCGCTATCGGAGCGCACCGTCGGGTCCTTGCTGGCCGACCTGGATCGCTCCGTGGACGAGATCGGTTGAGCGACATGACCATCAGTGATCTCGATACTCGCCGGAAGCTGCTGTCGGAGCGGTTCTCCAGTTGGCGTCCCGTAGCTCTGGGCGACTGGCTCGGGGTGTGCGCCGCCGAGTACGGTTACCGCCCGCTCGTCATCACCGACGATCGAACCCTCACCTACCGCGAGACCGCGGACTGGGCCGCGCGGCTGTCCGACGGACTGGTCGCGCTGGGCGTCCGGCCCGGGGACCACGTAGGCATTCTGATGGCCAACTACCCCGAGTTCGTCCCGGTGAAGTTCGCCGTCGCCCTCGCCGGTGCGGTGGCGATACCGCTGAATTACCTCTACCGCACCGACGAATTGGCCTACGTGCTGGCGCAATCGAAGGCCCGGGTGCTGATCACGATGACGGGATTCGCCGGTCTCGACTACCTCGGCATGCTCGATGCCGTCGCGCCCGGCTGGGAGTCCGGGTCGACCGCGGCACTGCCATTGCTGCGCACGGTGATCCAGGTGCCGACCGCGGATTCCGTGCGCGCGGGCGTGCGGACCCTGGCCGAGCTCGATGCGCTCGGCGTCGCGAACAAGGGTGCTGCCGAGGGCATCTCGCCCGATCCGGCCGGAGTGGGTGACATTCTCTACACCTCCGGCACCACCGGATCACCCAAGGGCGTCTTGATCACCCACGACGCCGTCCTGCGCACCGGCTACGCGTCCGCGCTCACCCGCGCCTTCGGTGACGGCAGGCGAATCCTGTTCTCGCTGCCCTGCTATCACATGTTCGGCTACGTCGAGGGCCTGATCGCGGCGACGATGGTGGGCGGTGCCGTGATCATGCAGCCCGCCTTCGATCCGGGGAACTACCTCGCCGGAATCCAACGGCATCGAGCCGATGACATCCTGTGCGTGCCGACGATGACTGTCGCCCTGCTCGAACACCCCGACCGGCACCGGTACGACCTGTCCTCGCTGACGGCGGTGCTGTCCGGGGCCGCGCCCGCGCCGGTATGGCTGTGGGAGCGAGTGCGCAATGAGCTCGGTGCCACCGAGATCGTCACCGGTTACGGCATGACCGAATGCGGTGGTGCCATGACGCTGACCCGGCCCGAGGATTCGTTCGAACTCACCGCGACCACGGTCGGCAAGCCGAAAACGGCCGGGGTGGCCGGGCTCCCGGACGGCGCGCTGGTGGCCTATCGCACCGTCGACCCGCTGACCGGTGAGTCGCACGCCGATGGCGAAGAGGGCGAACTGGTTTCCCGCGGCCCGACCAGCATGCTCGGCTTCTGGGACAAGCCCGAGGAGACCGCGCGCGGCCTGCGCGACGGCTGGGTGTACTCCGGCGACCTCGGCCGGGTCCGTCCCGACGGCTACCTGGAAATCACCGGTCGCAGCAAGGAGCTCTACAAGAGCGGCGGTGAACTGGTGATGCCCAAGGAGATCGAGGAGCTGCTCACCGCGCAACCCGAGATCAGCCAGGCCTATGCCGTCGGCATTCCTGATGAGCGCTGGGGTGAGGTCGGTTGCGCGTGCATCGTGCGCTCACCCGGCAGCACGATCGACGCCGACGCCGTGATCGCCCTGTGCAAACAACACCTGGCCCGGTTCAAGGTTCCCAAACATGTTGTCTTCCTGGAGGCTTCGGAACTCCCGGCGACGCCGACCGGCAAGGTCCAGAAGTACCGACTTATCGCCCAGGTGAAGCAGAGATTGGAGCAGGTATGACGGTCGCGGCAGACCTATCGGCCGGGATGGCAGCCGCACCCGGAGTCGACTATTCGGCGCTCATCCAACCGGAGCGGGTACACGGCTCGCTCTACACCGACCCCGCCGTATTCGCCGACGAACTGGAGCGGATCTGGTACGGCGGCTGGGTTTTCGTCGGCCACACCAGTGAGGTGCCGCAATCGGGCGATTATGTCCGCAAGAAGATCGGCCCGCAGGACATCATCATGACCCGCGACCGCACGGGCGAGGTGCATCTGCTGGTGAACCGCTGCGCGCATCGCGGCAATCTGGTGTGCGACGCGCCGAGTGGCAATGCGAGCTCGTTCCGCTGCCCGTATCACGGCTGGACCTACCGGAATACCGGTGAGCTGCTGGGCTATCCGTACAACAAGGGGTACGGCGGGAGGGGCACCCTGGATTTGAAATTGGGTTCCGTGCCTAAGGTCGAGTCCTATCACGGGTTCCTCTTCGGCAGCTTCAACCCGGATGTCCCACCGCTGGCCGAGCACCTCGGCGCGGCGGCGGGCGAGCTCGACCGCCTGGCGCGACTCTCGCCGGTAGGCAAGGTCTCGCTCGACGCGGGCTGGCTCGCACACCGCACGCACGCCAACTGGAAGCTCCTGGCGGAGAACGAAACCGATGGCTATCACCCGCAATTCGTGCACAGCTCGATCTTCGCGGTGACCGGTTCCACCATCGGCCCGCTCTACAGCGACAACTCCACCGCGGTGACCCGGGCCCTCGGCAATGGGCACAGCGAGAACGATCTGCGCCCGGAGTTCCGCAAATTCGCCGAGCCGATGCGCTGGTTCGGCACCACCGCCGACCGAGTGCCGGAGTATGTCGCGAGGATGCGCGAAAAGCACGGTGGCGCAGCGGAAGAGATCCTGATCGAGGGCGCACCGCACGTCATGATCTTCCCGAACCTGTTCATCGCCGAGATTCAGGTGTTCAATATCCAGCCGATCTCCGAGCGGGAATGCATCCAGTTCTCAACCGCCGTACAGCTGGACGGCGCACCGGAATTGAACAAGCGGATGCTGTCGCAGTCGATCGGATCGGTCGGCCCGGCGGGCATGCTGCTGGCCGACGACACCGAAATGTATGAGCGCAATCAGAGCGGTGTCGAGCAATTACTGCCCGAGTGGCTCGACATCAGCCGCGGCGTGCACCGCGAATACGACGACGCCGACGGCTTCCGCGTCGGGGGCGCGACCGACGAGACCGCGATGCGAGCGTTCTGGGAGCACTACAAGAGCCTGATGGAGAAGCGATGACATCGACTGCGCTGCTGGAGATTCGCGCGGTGGAGGAGTTCCTGTTCCGCGAGGCGCGCTTCGCCGACGAGCACGACTACGACGCGTGGGAAGCGCTGTGGACCGATGACGCGCTGTACTGGGTGCCGGTGGCGGGTTCGCTGACCGATCCCGAACACAAGGTGTCGGTGATGTACGACAATCGGCGGCGCATCGCCACCCGGCTGGCACAGCTGCGCACCGGGAAACGCTATGCGCAATCGCCACCGTCGAACCTGCGCCGCACCATCTCCAATGTCGAACTGCTCGGTGTCGAGGACGGCGACACCCTCGTCGGCGCGAACTTCGTACTGCTGGAATCGAAGCCGCGCGGATTGGTCACCTGGGCGGGCCGCTACCTCTACCGGCTGCGCGAGGTGGACAACGAGATCAAACTGGCCGCCAAGACGGTCCTGCTGGTGAACAATGCCGAGGCCATCCCCACCCTCGGATTCCTGATCTGACGTGACCGCGATGGAGGAGGTCGTCAGCAGTGAATTCGCCTCTGTACGAGTCGATATCGACCACGAGGGCAATGGACCGCGACTGCGGTTGACGGATCTGAAGTCCGGGCGGATCCGCTATCTGGATGCCTTGGAATTGGAAACCATCGTGTGGCTTCCGGAGGGGCATCTGCAACAGCTACTGGATCCTTCGGCGGACCGCTGGCGCGAGGACTGATATGGCGGAACGGATCGATCGGGTGACCCTCGAGGACATCGACTTCCGGGACTTCATCCGCGCCGGCGACTTCGTGGTGTGGGGTCAGGCGTGTGCGGAACCGGTGCCGCTGACGGAGCGCCTCCTCGCACAGCGGGCAGGACTCGGCGGGATTACCTGCTTCCTCGGCATTCCGGTGGCCGACACCGTGCGACCCGACCACGCGGACCATATCCGGTTCATCAGCTACTGCGGGTCCGGCAACAATCGTGCGCTCGCGGCTGCGGGTGTGCTCGAGGTGTACCCCGGGCACTATTCGACCTTGCCCGCTTTCGTGTCGCGCGCGAATGTGGTGCTGGTGCACTGCGCGCCACCGGACGAGCAGGGCCGCTACAGCCTGGCATTGGCCGACGACTATCTCAGCGCGGCAATCGATTCCGCGCGCATCGTCATCGCCGAGGTCAATGCTCGAGCACCGGCCACTCCCGGGTCGCGGTATCTCACCGAGCACGACATCGATATCGCAGTGCACACCTCGCGGCCGGTGGCACAGAGTCTCACGCCCCCGGCAACCCCGGACCTGACGGCGATCGGCGGGCATGTCGCGCACCTGATTCCCGATGGGGCCACTCTTCAGTTCGGGATCGGCTCCGTTCCCGAGGCCGTCCTCGGGGCGCTCGGCAGCCACCGCGATCTGGGCATCCACTCCGGGATCCTCACCGACGCCGCCGTCGAGCTCATCGACAAGGGCGTGGTGACCAATACGCGCAAGACCACCGATCGAGGTGTGTCGGTGGCCGCGGTGTTGATCGGCTCGCAACGATTGTTCGATCACGCGCACCGAAATCCGGCCGTATCGCTGCGGCCGATCGGCTACACCCACGACCCGGAAAGGCTGGCGGCGCAACACCGGTTGGTGGCCGTCAACTCCGCGATCGAGGTCGATCTGAGCGGCCAGGTGAATGCGGAGGTCGCGGGCGGCCGGTATGTAGGCGCGGTCGGCGGCGGCGCGGAGTTCCTGCGCGGGGCGGCACGTTCGGCGGGCGGCATTCCGATCATCGCCCTGCCCGCGACGGCCGGGGCGCGCAGCCGCATCGTCGCGCGGCTGTCCGGGCCGGTGAGCACCGCGCGCAGCGATGCGGGCGTGATCGTCACCGAATTCGGCCACGCCGACCTGCGCGGGCTGACCCTGCCCGAACGCCGAGAGGCCATGCTCGCGATCACGCACCCCGACCACCGAGAGGCCCTGCGGGGGAGTGAGTGGCAATGCTGAGCATGCGGATGTTCGCGGCCGCACCACGGTCATCGAGTGCCTTTCAAGCCACCGAGTTCCCATGCTGAACGCGAGCCGATTCTGCTACCCGCCGCGTCATAGTCATCGAGCAGCCGTGCGGTACAAGGAGTTTCAATGTTGAGAAGAGCGGCAATCGTCAGCCCGCTGCGCACCCCGGTGGGAACCTTCGGCGGCACCCTGCGCCCGGTGCCCGCCGAGGAACTGGCCGCCTTGGTCATCAAAGCGGTGGTGGACCGCTCCGGCATCGACCCCGCCCGCATCGACGACGTCTCGTTCGCTCAGTCCTACACCAACTCTGAGGCACCCTGCATCGGCCGGTGGGCAGCATTGCGGGCCGGACTCCCGGTAGCGGTGCCCGGTTTCCAGACCGACCGTCGCTGCGGCGGCGGACTTCAGGCGGTCGTCACGGCGGCCATGATGGTGCAGACCGGCGCGGCCGACGTGGTGCTCGCGGGCGGCGTCGAGAGCATGAGCAATATCGAGTACTACACGCAGGACATGCGCTGGGGTGCCCGCGCGGGCAATGTCGCGTTCTACGACCGGCTGGACCGGGGCCGGGAGCGATCACAGCCCGAAGGCCGCTTCGGAAAGATCAGCGGCATGATCGAGACCGCCGAGAACCTGGCGGTGCGTTACGGCATCAGCCGGTCGGCGGCAGATGAGTTCGCGGTCCGGAGCCATCAGCGAGCCGCTGCGGCCTGGGAATCGGGCCGCTTCGACGACGAGGTGATCCCGGTGGAGGTGCCACAGCGCAAGGGCGCACCGATCGAATTCGCGAAGGACGAAGGGATACGCCCGGATACGACGGTGGAGACGCTCGCCGGTTTGCGCATGATCATGCCCGGCGGCACTGTCACCGCCGGCAATTCGAGCCAGCAGAACGATGCCGCCGCAGCCTGCCTGGTAGTCGCCGAGGACAAGCTGAACGAACTCGGCCTCGAGCCCCTCGGGTATCTGGTCGGCTGGGCCGCCGCCGGATGCGAACCATCGGAAATGGGGATCGGCCCGGTGCCCGCCGTGCAGCGCCTCTTCGCGCGCACCGGCCACCGCTTCGACGATATCGACCTGATCGAACTCAACGAAGCCTTCGCGGTCCAGGTACTCGCCGTCATGAAGGGCTGGGGCCTGGACGACGCCGACCGCCTGAATGTGAACGGCTCCGGCATCTCCCTCGGCCACCCCATCGGCGCGACCGGAGTCCGCATCCTTACCACCATGCTGCACGAACTACGCAGGCGCGGAGGCCATTACGCCCTCGAATCCATGTGCATCGGCGGCGGCCAAGGCATGGCCGCCCTGTTCGAGGCCCCCTGATGGGCACCGCCGCGACGGGATACGGCATCGCCGCCTACGGCACCTACCTGCCCGCACACCGGCTGTCGCTAGCCGAGATCGGTGCCACTCTGGGAACCAACGCAGGCAAGGGCACTCGAGTCGTCGCGTCCTTCGACGAGGACAGCACAACCATGGGCGTCGTGGCGGCAGCCCGCGCACTGGCCGTCAGCGGCAGCGAGCCCTCAGGCACACCTCCGCATCCGGACCCGACCGTTCCTATCGACGGCGCGAAGCTACCCCCGTCCGCCCGACGTCATCCGAGCGCCGTGTACTTCGCAACCACCAGTCCGGCCTATGCGGACAAAACCAATGCGACAGCAATCCATGCCGCATTGGACCTCCCCGAGTCCGTCTTCGTCGCGGACCTGGCAGGTTCGGCCCGCAGCGGCATCGCCGCATTACGCGCGGCCGCTCGTTCGAGTGGGCTCGCGATACTGGCTGACGTGCGCGTGGGCCGCCCAGGCTCGGCGGATGAGCGTGGCGGCGGGGATGGTGCGGCGGCGTTTCTGTTCGGCGGCGATCCGATTGCCGAGATTATTGCCGAATCGAGTTGCACGGCAGAGTTTCTGGATCGCTGGCGGGATCCGGCGTCGGTGACCGGCAGCCAGTGGGAGGAGCGTTTCGGCGTCGAGCAGTACCAGCCGCTGATCGATCGGGCCGTCGCTGCGGCATTGGCGCAGGCCGGGATCGCGGAGGCCGATCATGTTGTGCTGATTTCACCGAATTCGGCCGTGGCAAAGCGCGCGGCTCATCAGGTGACCGGCAAGCTCAGCACCAGGACTTCCGTCATCGGTCATGCAGGAGCTGCCGATGTAGGTGTCGCGCTGGCGGCGGTCCTGGATATCGCGGAGCCGGGGGAGACGGTGTTCGTGATGTCGGCCGCGGACGGGTGCGATGCATTCGTCCTGCGCACGACCGACCGCATTGTGGAAGGCAGACAGTCGATTCCGGTCAGCGCGCAGCTCGCGGCCGGACATCCGGTGTCGTATGCGACCTATCTCGGCTGGCGCGGAATCCTCGACCGGGAACCGCCACGGCGGCCGGAACCCGATCGTGTGGCCGCACCGCCGTCGGCGCGCGCCGCTCGCTGGAAGTTCTCCTTCACCGGAAGTCGTTGTACGGCTTGCAGGCTGGTGCATCTACCACCCGCTCGGGTCTGTAAGCGCTGTGGTTCTCGTGATTCGATGACGGATGTGTCCATGGCGCACCGGCAAGCAACCGTCGCCACTTTCACCGTAGACCGCCTGGCGTTCTCACTGGCACCCCCGGTAGTAGAGGCGGTGGTCGACTTCGCGGGTGGCGGGCGCTACACCCTCGAAGTCGCAGACGGTGCCGCCGACCGGCTGGCCGTCGGATCGCGAGTGGAAACCACCTTTCGCCGCCTGCACAGTGCCGGGGGAGTGCACAACTACTTCTGGAAAGCGCGATTGATATGAGCAGCAATGGAATCCGGGACAAGGTCGCCATTGTCGGCATGGGCTGTACCCGATTCGGGGAACGCTGGGACAGCTCCGCGGACGATCTGCTCGTGGACGCCATGGCCGACTGCTTCGACACGAACCCGAACCTGGACCGCACCGACATCGACGCCTACTGGCTCGGCACACTCGGCACCGGCCAGAGCGGTCTCACGGTCAGCAAGCCGCTCGGTCTCGCCAACATCCCTGTCACCCGTGTCGAAAACTATTGCGCCAGTGGCTCCGATGCTTTCCGCAATGCCTGTTATGCCGTGGCATCCGGAGCGTACGACCGGGTGGTCGCGATCGGTGTCGAGAAACTGAAGGACTCGGGCTTCTCCGGTCTCCTGCGCGGCGACCCACCCAGCGACGGCACCGCGTCGGAACTGTCCCTCACGGCCCCCGCCGCCTTCTCCCTGCTCGACCCCGCCTATTGCGCGAATTACGGAGTAGATCCCGCCGCGATGCGGGACGCCATGACACATGTCGCCTGGAAGAACCACTACAACGGTGCCCGAAACCCCAAGGCACAGTTCCGCTCCGAAGTCGCCAAGGGGAAGATCGCCAATGCCCCACTGGTCGCGGGCCGACTCGGCGTCTTCGACTGCTCAGGCGTCTCCGACGGCGCCGCATGCGCGATGCTCGTCCGCGCGGAAGATGCACTGAACTACACCGACACCCCGCTCTACGTAAAGGGCCTGTCCCTCACCGCCGGCGCAGGTCTCGGTGCAGTCGATCCGGCCTACGACTACACCACCTTCCCCGAAGTGGTCGCCTCCGCCACAGACGCCTACGCCCAAGCGGGCATCACCGACCCCCGCACGGAACTCTCCTTCGCCGAAGTCCACGACTGCTTCACCCCCACCGAACTGATCCTGATGGAAGACCTCGGCTTCACCCCCCGCGGCCACGCCTGGAAAGACAGCCTCGCAGGCGATTTCGACCTCACCGGCCGCCTACCCATCAACCCGGACGGCGGGCTGAAATCCTTCGGCCACCCGGTAGGAGCCAGCGGACTCCGCATGCTCTACGAGTGCTGGCTCCAATTCCGAGGCGAGGCCGGGCAACGTCAGCTCTCCGACCCGCACACAGCGCTCACCCACAACCTGGGTGGCCGCCCCGGCGCATGCGTATCCTTCGTCGCGGTAGTCGGCCGCGAACTAGATTGATTACGAGCCTGCCGTGGGTGGAGAAGCGCATCCCTGTGACGCCGACGGTGTGGGTCGTCGGCGTCACGGGCAGTGACATTCACGGGTGTGCGGTGGCGGAGCCGGAGGCGGTGGCTCGTTTCGCGAGCCACTCCTGATGCCGTTGCGCCTCATGCTCATCGCGGGCACGGATCCGTGACCGGGCCTGCGCCAGTAACTCTCCGGGATGGTGACGGTTGTTGACCCGCGGTGTCCCCCTCGGATCGATATGCGGCGGCGCGATCCACCCGGTCCGGCCCGGGAACTCCGAGTCATTTCCGAGGACAACGGTCTTCCAGCCGCCGGGGCCGTCGTGCACCAGGGCATGGCAGTGATCACATGCCAAGGTCAAATTCGAGATGTCGGTATTTCCGCCCTTGGCGTACTCGGTGATGTGATGCACCGCAGCCAAAGTCGCTGGTGCATTACACCCGGGACGAGTGCAGCCACGTTCGGCGGCGATCAGTGCCAGGCGTTGCGCGGGGCTCGCCAATCGGTGAGAGCGGCCGAGGTGCAGGGGCATTCCCGCATGGTCGAACAGTGCGAGGAATGGGCGGGCGTGCTCCGCCAGCTTCAATGCCTCCGGAATCGGCACTGTTCCACCGGACGCCGTGGTCACCACTCCAGCGGCCTGCTCCAGCTCGGTGACGCTCATTGTGAAGATCACCGCGACCGGCAGGCCACGATGGGAACCGAGTTTGGCGGGGCCGAGTTCGGGACGCAGAAATGCCAGCAGCGCATCGTGATTGCGTTGTGCGGGGGTGCGGGTATCGCGTGCGGCGGCCGCGTCTACCACCTCGCGGATCACTGAATCGTCAGCTGCCCATGGGCTTTCGGGGTCGGCGGGGTTGCACATGCCAGGCCGCGCGAGCTTGGCGAGTATTGGATCGAACAGGGCCCGCAGGGTCGGGGTGAGCGCGCCCGTGATCGCGGACATGCCATCCACGCCCTGGCGGCTGATCGTCACCCCACGCCTGCGCTGACGGTCGATGTCATCGGTCAGTGTCCCGTCGGGGTCCAGATGCGCCACCAGTTGCTCACGGATCCTGGGCAGATCATCAGGAGAACCGCCACATGCGTGCTCGGCCAGGAGGTGTTCGGCCTGCTCGCGAGCCTTCATCGGCACACCGTGCGGGAGGTCGTCCATGACCTTCGCGATCGCGCGGGCGTGCTCGACCGAAATCTCCCCGTTCCGTTGCCCTTGCGCGGTCCGGGGCAATGGCGGTTCGAGATCGTTCCCGCTCATGTCGTGCCACACACCCAGCAGTTTCGCGGCCTTCACCCGCGCATAGGCGTCTCCATGAGCCAGGCGCAAGGCCTCCTCCAGGAACCGCACCGCATCCTTCGCCCCCGCGCGGGCAGGGATGGAGCGTTCCACGACGGCCACGATCAGCCGGTGAAAAACCGCCGCCAACTGTCGTGTGCTGCTTTCGACCTCACGCATCACCTCGATGACCTCATCATCGGAGAGCGGGGCAAGGGGTGCGTCGAGCAGCTCGGTCACCGTGGCGGCCAGTTGTCTGGTCTCCATTGTGATGAACGGCCCACTGTTCGAACGCATGTGCTAATTCTATAGCCCGCAGTCCGCCTGTGTAACCCGAAATGCATTGTGAACTGCGGATATTCAGAACATCCGGTAAGTCGCAATTCGACGGCGCTCTCCGCGCGGGGCAAGATCAGGGGCGGTCTGTCGCGAACCGCACGGTGGCAATGGCATTGCGAGTGCCGCCTGGTGTGACGGCGGCCAGGGTGGCGGTGTCGGGGCCTGTGGTGTCGCCGGTGATCAGCACTCGGTCGGTGAGGAAGACCGGATGCTGGAGCCGGTATGTCACCGCCTCGACCTGTCGGCCCGGCTGGTGTTCGCGCAGCAGCTCGAGTAGCAGCAGGGTCAGCAGCGGTCCATGGACGACGAGCGCTGGATAGCCCTCGATCTCACGGGTATACGGCTCGTCGTAGTGGATTCGGTGCGCGTTGGCGGTGAGCGCGCTGAAGCGGAACAGCAGCGTCGGCGAGAAGTGCGGCTCGAATTGCCATGCTGCCGTTGCTGGTTGCGAATCCGGTGGAGCGGTGTACGTGCGGGGCGTGCCGGGACCGCTGCGATAGACGAGATCCTGCTCTTCGATCAGTCGCAAGGTATCGGCTTGCCGGTACTCGCTGCGGACCGTGACGAAGGCCAGTTCGCCGGATTGCCCCTGCTTCACGGTGGCCGCGGATACTCGTGAGGATCGCTGGGCCGGTGTGCCGATGTCGAGGGGCCGGGTGATCTCGACGCGGCCACCGGCGAACATGCGGCGGCGGTCCGGAATCGGCGGCAGGAAGCGATGATTCGCGGGATGGCCGTCCGCGTGCAGGACATGCTGGGCGGGCCAGTCCAGGAAGTGGAACCAGTGCCACAGCGGGGGGAGGGGGCTGCCCGCGCCGGGCGGTTCCGGCTGGTTCAGCAGCGCGGCGAAGCGTGCGGCAGGGACCGCGGACATCTCGTCGGACTCGACGACGGGGTCCGGTCGCCAGCCCGCGAGGTAGCTCTCCAAGTCGCTCATCACGCTCCATCGTGGCTCGATACCTTGACCGTGCCAATCTACTTAATTTATATTAAATTCGAAAGTGAGGTGCGAGGTTGATCGAAAGCTTCCTCGCAAAGCGGCAGCCGATCTTCACCGGAAAGTGAGCACACCCGTGTCCGCATACGTCGTAGACACCGACGAGCACAAGCTGCTTCGCGAGAGCGTGGGCAAGATTGCCGACAAGTACGGTCAGCGGTACTTTCTGGAGCGCTCGCGCGCGGAGGCGAAGGTCGACGAACTTTGGTCCGAACTCGGCCGCGCCGGGCTGCTCGGCGTGCACCTACCCGAGACCCACGGCGGTGGCGGCGCGGGCATGTCGGAGCTGTTGATCGTCGTCGAAGAGCTTGCCGCGCACGGCATTCCCTTGCTACTGACGGTCATCTCGCCCGCGATCTGCGGGTCGATCCTGGCCGAGCACGGTTCGGAAGAGATGCAGGCCGCCTGGCTGCCCGGCATTGCCGACGGCAGTAAGAAGATGGCCTTCGGCCTCACCGAGCCGGATGCGGGTTCCAATAGCCACAATGTGAGCACCACCGCGCGCCGCGACGGCGACGGCTGGGTGATCAGCGGCGGCAAGTACTTCATCTCGGCGATCGACGAAGCCGATGCCGTGTTGATCGTGGCGCGTGACCAGGAATTCGTCGGCACTTCGCGCTCGCCGCTGTCGATGTTCGTGGTGCCCACCGATTCCCCGGGCCTGACTCTGCAACCGCTACCCACGGCGGTGGTTTCACCGGACGGCCAGTTCACGGTATTCCTGGACCAGGTCCGGGTAGGTCCAGAAGCGCTGATCGGGTTGGCGGGCAATGGTTTACGGCAGGTGTTCGCGGGACTCAATCCGGAACGCATTCTCGCCGCGGGTATCAGCAACGGCATCGGCCGCTACGCCATCGCGAAGGCGGTCGAATATGCCCGCGACCGGAAGGTGTGGAATACGCCGATCGGTGCGCACCAAGGCATTTCGCACCCGCTGGCCGAAGCTCATATCGCCGTCGAGTTGGCGCGCCTGGCCACCTACCGCGCGGCAGAGCTGTTCGATGCGGGTCAGCCTGCGGCCGAAGCGGCGAATATGGCCAAGCTCGCCGCCGCCGATGCCTCGCTGAAGGCGCTGGACCAGTCCATTCAGACGCATGGCGGCAACGGTCTGTCCAAGGAATACGGCCTGGCCGAACTCTGGTTCTCCGCGCGCCTGCTCAAGACCGCCCCGGTCAGTCGGGAGATGGTGCTCAACTTCGTCGCTCAGACCAGCCTGGGTCTGCCCGCCTCGTACTGATTCGACCGCGGCCTACTGATTCATCAAGGGAGACAACACAATGCCCGGAGTTACCGATCGTGTCATCGTCGTCACGGGAGCCGGTGGCGGACTCGGCCGCGAATACGCGCTGCTGCTGGCCCGCGAGGGTGCACTGGTGGTGGTGAACGACCTCGGCGGGGCCCGCGACGGCTCGGGGGCCGGTCATTCGATGGCCGACGCCGTCGTCCAGGAGATCCGCGACGCGGGTGGCATCGCCATCGCCAACTACGACAGCATCGCGACCGAAGAGGGTGCGGCCGCCCTGATCAAGACCGCGGTCGACGAGTTCGGCACGGTGCACGGTGTGGTCAACAATGCCGGAATTCTGCGGGACGGCTCCTTTGCCAAGATGACTGCCGACAACTGGGAATCGGTGCAGCGCGTGCACCTGTGGGGCGGGTACTTCGTCAGCCGCGCCGCGTGGCCGTACTTCCGCGAACAGAACCACGGCCGTGTGGTCGTGGCCACCTCCACCAGCGGCATCTTCGGCAATTTCGGCCAGGTCAACTACGGTGCGGCCAAGCTCGGCCTGGTCGGCATGATCAATACCCTGGCCATCGAAGGGGCCAGGAACAATATTCTCGCCAATGCCGTTGCGCCGCTGGCCGCGACCCGCATGACCTCGGACATCGCGCCGCAGGAAGTGCTCGACGCCATGCCGCCCGCTCACGTCGCCGGGGTTGTCGGCTACCTGATGAGCGATGAATGCGCCGACACCGCAACGGTTGTCGTCGCCGGGGCCGGGCGCGTGTATCGGGTTGCCCAGTTCCAGAACAAGGGCGCGGTCTTCGTGACGCCACCGAGCATCGACGAGGTTGCCGCGCAATGGGACCGGATCACCGACCTGTCGAGCGCGGAGCTCGGCGCAAATCCGCTCGGCTGACGGCGAGAAATCAAGGACGCGAGGACTGACATGACCGAAAACACCTGGGATGCACTGGTTATCGGTGCGGGCGCGGGCGGCCTCTTCGCCGCGGCGCGGCTATCGCATCTGGGCTACAAGACGCTGGTGGTCGAACGGCTGGACAAGGTCGGCGGCCGGGCCTCGACCGACGATATCGATGGATTCAAGGTCAATAACGGTGCCATCGTGATCGAACTCGGCGGCATCACCGAGGACACCTTCGACGAGGTCGGCGCGAAGTTCGATATCCGCCGCCCCGAGCCGCCGATCCTGTACCGCATCAGTGGCAAGGACGTCGACGTCACCGGTGGCGGTTGGGGATTCCTGCTGTCCAAGCTCACCCGCCAGGGCGCGAAACTGGTGCAGGGCCTCGGTGCTGCGCGCAATGACAGCGGCCTGCCGGAGGGCGAACTGTCCACCGCCGACTGGGTCGCCAAGTACACGAAAAACGAATCCGTACATGGCATCTTCCGCAATATGTGCGGGTCGGTGTTCGCTGTCGGCTCGGAGGAACTTCCGGCCCGCGTCTTCCTCACCTACTTCACCCGCAAGAGCGCGTTCAAGAAGTTCGGATTCAGCCCGGACGGCACGATCGGGGTATGGAAGTCCCTCGCCGATGTGATCGAAAACAATGGCGGCGCAGTCTGGCTCGACAGCGAGGTCAAGGCGCTGACCCTCACCGACGGTGTGATCAGCGGCGCGGTCATCGAACGCGGTGGTGAAACCGTGGAGATCGCCAGCCGTTTCACCGTGAGTGACATCGGCCCCTTCGCCACCCTCGATCTCGTCGGCCGCGACCACCTGCCCGTCGAGTACGTGACCGGTGTGGATCAGGCGAATAAGCCCTGCGGCATGATCTCGGTCAACTTCGCCTCTCAGCGCAAACTGGTGGCGGCACCGGGATTGCTCAGCTTCGCCCAGACCCAAAGACTCTGCTATATCGCGAATTTCAGCGAACTGTGCCCCGAAATGTCCCCCGAGGGCTGGTACCTCTACCAGGGCACCGCGGTACCGAAACCGGCGGTCGGCGATTTCGACGAGAAGTCCGAAACCGCACTCCTGCTCCAAGATCTGCGCAATGAGGTCGAGGGCTTCGATGAGGCCCGCATCCTCTCGATCAACGTCACCCGGGACGCCTGGCCGCCCCAGCGCGCTGTGGCCGGTTTCGACCTGCCACACGACACCCCCATCACGAACCTGTGGAACGTGGGTGACGCGGTGAAGGAATACGCCAATGGCGGCACCACCGCCTGCGCGGAGACCGCGAAGATCGTCGTGGACAAGATCCGCGAGGCTTACCCGCCCGACGGCCGCTGACCTTTCTCGTGCGAATCGCCCCTGGTCCGAACGGGCCAGGGGCGATTCGCAATTGGTCAGCGGGACAGTCCGCCGCGGCTGATGAGCTGATTGACGATCACATTGCGCTGAATCTCGTTGGTTCCCTCGCCGACGATCATCAGGGGCGCGTCGCGGAAGTAGCGCTCGACGTCGTATTCGGTGGAATAGCCGTAGCCGCCGTGGATGCGCACGGCATCGAGCGCGATCTCCATGGCGACCTCGGAGGCATACAGCTTGGCCATCCCCGCCTCCATATCGCAGCGCTCACCGGACTCGAAGCGGTCCGCCGCGTGCAGCACCAATTGCCTTGCGGCTGTGAGCTTGGTGGCCATATTCGCGAGGTAGTTGCCGATCGATTGATGCTTCCAGATCGGCTTGCCGAACGACTGCCGGTCCTGGGCGTACCGGAGGGCGTCGTCGAATGCGGCCTGGGCGACACCGAGTGCGCGCGAGGCGACTTGGATGCGACCGGTTTCCAGGCCTTTCATCATCTGCGCGAAACCCTTGCCCTCGACGCCGCCGAGCACCGAATCCGAGGGTGTGCGGTAGCCGTCGAACGACAGCTCGCAGCTCTCGACACCCTTGTAACCCAGCTTCGGCAGATCGCGCGACACGGTGAGGCCGGGCCCGTGCTCGATCAGCAGAATGCTGACGCCTTCGTGCCGGGGTTCCGCCTTGGGATCGGTCTTGCACAGCAGCGCAATCAGTTTCGAATGCCGCGCATTGCTGATCCAGGTCTTCGCGCCGGAGACGATGTACTCGTCGCTCTCCTTGCGCGCCACCGTGGTCATGGCTTGGAGGTCGGATCCACCGCCGGGTTCGGTCAGCGCCATGGTCGCCCGGATCTCCCCGGTCGCCATCGCGGGCAGGTAGCGCTGCCGCTGCTCCTCGGTTCCGAAGGTGAGGATCAGCTTGGCGACTACGGTATGCCCGCCCATCGCACCCGCGAGACTCATCCAGCCCCGGGCGAGTTCCTCGGTGACACCGACGTAGCACGGCATCGAAACCGGTGATCCACCAAAGGATTCGGGCACGGCGAGGCCGTAGATACCGAGCTGTTTCATCTGCTCGATGAGCGCCTCGGGGTAGGTGTCGTTCTTCTCGAGATCGTGCGCGACGGGCCGGACCTCGCGGTCGACGAATTCCTGAACGGTCTTGACGACGATCTGCTCGTCATCGGAAAGCCTTGACATCGCTGTCCTCCAGGGCCGTATCTGTTTACTTTAATATAGATTAAAATCTGAACCGAGGATACCCGGCCATCTCACGCGCCGGTGGCGGACTCCTTTAGCACGCAGAGCGCCGAATGTGCCGGTGACTCGCCGATCACAGCCGAATAGCTTGGCGGTTACAAAATCTCCGAAACGACGTAAAGACCAGATCTGACCTGGTACGCATGTGTGAGCTATCCAGTTGCCGAAATTGATTCGTACAGCCGCTTCTACCAGCACGGGAAGAAGGCGCGATGAAAATCAAACGGCTAATAGCCACCGCAGTGATCTCGATCGGAGTCACGGTGCTCGCGGCAGGCACGGCCGGTGCGGACACGACCACCGGGCCGGAACCATCGGGGATCACCGTCCAGGAATCTGAATCTCCCGCCCCCGTCGCCGACCCCGACCCGGACGTGACGATGCACCAGTGCAACGCCATCCTCGGCGCACTCGCCGGCGGCCTCATCGGCGGCACCTTGAGCGCCCTCCCCGGCGCGGCGATCGGCGCGGGCATCGGCGCATTGATCGGCTGGTCCCTCCTCTACCCGCCAGGCCCCCCACTGGCCTGCTGGGAGCCACCCCGATAAATCGAGCTACCCGGGCCCCCGATCTCGGACCCGAATCAGCCCCAGGCCACCGACCTGGGGCCGATTCGACTCAGCTGTCAGTGAATTCGACCGCCACTTGCCGTTGGGCGAGCCGGTCGGCCAAGATGTCCGCCTGCCGTTCGGCCCACATGACCGCCGCGGCCTTCTTGCGGTCGGCTGCGATCCGGTTCTCCAGGCCAGACGGGCTGTGATCGCGGGTTTGCCGTCGGCCATGCTCTCATGTCGACCGGTCGATACCCCCAGAAGGAACTCAGCGCTCGGCCGATGGCGCCGAGCGCATGGATCGTACTTCGGCGTTAGGGTTGGAGTGATCTTGGTACGTCGGCTGGAGGATGTGGGTTATGGCTGGGTTTGCGGGAACGATTGTGCGGGGGCTCAATGCGGGGGTGGTGGCTCTGACGGAGTCGAGTTTGCTTGGGGGGCTTATGGGGCGGGGGTTTGCGGTGATCACGTATACGGGGCGGCGGTCCGGCAAGAGCTTCAGTACGCCGGTCAACTATCGGCGGTCGGGGGACGGCATTTTGATCGGGGTTGCGATGCCGGATAAGAAGGCGTGGTGGCGGAACTTTTTGGATGAGGGTGGGGCTATTTCGATTCGGTTCGGGGGAGTTGACCGGACCGGCCACGCCACTGCTCGGCGGGATGATCGAGGAAGGGTCACCGTCAAGGTTCGCCTGGATGAGCCGAACTGACCTAATCGAACACTCATGGTCGATCGGTGAGACTCGGGCCTTGTGAAGAAGGTCGTGGGTTTCGTGTTGTGTGGTGCGCTGGTCGCCGGTGGATGTGCGAGCGGGGCGCAGACTCGGTCGGATGCCGCCTATGTGCGGGTTGATCAGGTCGGATTCTTGCCGTCCGAGGCCAAGCTGGCGTATTTGATGTCTGCTAGGGATCGCGGGAGTGTCGAGTTTCGGGTTGTCGATGGTTCGGGGCGGACCGCGTTTGTCGGGACTGCTGGGGGGCGGACCGGGGCTTGGAACGATGAGTTTCGCGACGTTCGGGTGCTTGATTTGTCGGCGGTTACTCAGGCGGGGACTTATCGGATCGAGGTGGCGGGGGCTGCGGCTTCGGCTCCGTTCTGGGTTGGCAGCGATATCTTCGCGCCCTTGATCTCGGCTAATGCCGGGTTCTTTCATATGCAGCGCGATACCGCGCATCGCAATGACAGGCAGGCCACCGTGTATCGGCCGCCGGTTTATGGAGAGGCCGGGATTGCCGGGGAGAATCTGATCGCGGATGGTGGGCCGGTGGATGTTTCGGGGGGATGGGCCGATGCGGGGGACTATTTGAAGTTCACGCATACGGCCGCGTATTCGGTGGGGGCCATGCTGGTGGCGCAGCGGGACTCGGGGGTAGGGGTTGCGGCCGAGGCGAAGTGGGGGATGGAGTGGCTGGAGCGCATGTGGGATGACCGGTCCGGCACGCTGTATGCGCAGGTCGGGATTGGGATCGGGAATGAATCCACTGTCTCCGACCATGATTCGTGGAGGCTGCCGGAAGCGGATGAGGCGCGGGGGAGTGATGCCGCGCTGGCTCGGCGGCCGGTGTTTCGGGCTGCTGATCCTGGGAAGCCGATCAGCCCTAATCTGGCGGGGAAGGTGACGGCGGCCTTTGCGCTTGCCGCGCAGGTGGATTCGGGAGAGTCGGCTCGGCGGAAGTTCGATAAGGCTGTGGTGCTGTACCGGCAGGCGGAGCGGCGGCCCGTCGGGGAGTTGGTTACTGCGTACCCGCACGCCTTCTATCCGGAAGCCTCGTGGCAGGACGATATGGAGTTCGCTGCGGCCGAACTATCGCTTGCGGCACGGGCTTTGGGTGATTCGCGGGCGGCGGAGTTCGCGCGGGATGCGGGGGAGTGGGCAGCGGCGTATCTGCGTTCGGACGCGCGCGGCACCCTCGGTCTCGGGGATGTCAGTGCGCTGGCGCATGCTGACCTCGTTCGGCTGATCGATGCCGGAATGGATTCCGGTGGGGTGAGCCGCGCCGAACTTGTCGGTGATCTTGCCCGGCAGCTCGATGACGGTGTGTCGCGCGCTGCGGCGGATCCCTTCGGCGCCGGTGCGGAGTACACCGAGTTCGATTCTGTGCCACATACATTCGGACTTGCCGTCACCGCTCTGCTGTATCGGAGTGTGACCGGCGAGGGCACCTATGATGCGTTCGCCACTCGGCAGCGGAATTGGGTGCTCGGGGCGAATGCCTGGGGTTCGTCGTTCGTCATCGGTGTCGGATCGGTGTTCCCGCGCTGCCCGGAGCATCAGATCGCCAATCTGTCCGGGCAGATCCTCACGGGCGCGGTGGTGAATGGCCCGAACGGGGCGGACAAGCTCGAGGAGCTCAATCGGTTTCCGACGATGCGCTCCTGTGCGACACCAGGTTTCGAATCCTTCGACGGACAAGGAGCGCGGTACGTCGACGATGTCGGTGCGTGGCAGACCGTCGAACCCGCCGATGACTTCACTGCCATCGCGCTGCTCTATTTCGCATTGGCGAAGTAGTCCGATCGGGAGGGCATCGGTGGTGATGAAATCAACTCTTCTGAAAAGGATTTCGCCACGGACCGCCGCTTTCGGTACCACATCGTCCACGCGATCAGCATGGCGACGATGACCAGCTCGGCGACCGAGGAGAAGGCAACGGTCATCGAGATGGGGAGCACGAAGACCAGGGCGGCGCGCCCCGCCGCCTCGGCGGTGAGGGCGATGCCCCAGACCAGGGAGCTGACGCGGTAGACGGGGAGTAGTTCGGGAGTCGGCGCGGTGCCGTGGAAGCGTTCGGCCAGGTCCGCGGTGGCCGGGAGCGCGGTCAGGCAGCTGACGAGGAACAGCAGACCGGCGATGGCGCTGACGACCGGATCGCGCAATAGCATCAGGCGCGGATCGTGGATGGTCAGCGCCATGGCGAGCATGACGGCGTACGTGGCGAGCATGGTGAGAGACAGGCCATCCAGTTGGCGGCGTCGAATCATGCTGAGGGCGAACCATATTGCGGCAACCACAGTCGCGAACACCAGCGCGCGGACCGTGCCGACGCCCACGGCCTGGGAGAGGAAGAAGGTGGCGGGGGAGATTCCGATATCGCAAGCCAGCCAGAACAATCGGGTCCACTTGCGGGGTGCGGGAGTCATGACTGCCTCCGGGTGGTCGCGGGGATTTGTCTTGTCGCGCAATGGATATTGCCGCCGCCCAGGAGCAGTTCCCGGCTCGGGAGCTGGATCGGCTCACGTCCGGGGAGTAAGCCGCTGAGAATGGCGGCCGCTTCATCGTCGGTGGCCGGGTCCAGGGCGGGGATCAGGACCGCGCCATTGGAGATATAGAAGTTGAGGTAGGAACCGGCGAGCCGCTGCCCGGTCCGGTCGATCCGTGCGCCGATATCGGTGCCGAGGCTCTCCTCGGCCGTCATATGCAGCGGGCCGGGGATGGGAATCTTGTGGACGGTCAAGGGTTTTCCGTCCGCATCGGTCTCGGCGGTGAGTAGTTCCCATGCGGCGGCACTGCGTTCGAACTGTGGGTCGCGTTCATTGCCGGTCCAGGCGAGCGCCACCGTGCCGGGGGAGACGAAGCGCGCCATATTGTCCATATGCCCGGCGGTGTCGTCGTCGACCAGGCCGAAGGGCAGCCAAATCAACTTGCGCACGCCGAGGTAGTCGCGGACGGCGTCGATAATGGTGTCGCGGTTGGGGTTTCGGTACCGCACCGGGTCGAGCAGGCATTCCGCCGCCACGATTCCGGTACCCAGTCCGTCGACATCGATCATGCCGCCTTCGAAGACGATCGGTCCCGCATAGCGGTCGAGGCGTTCCAGGTCGAGGATCCGCGCGGCATAGCCATTATCGAGATGCCAGTACGGGGACCGGTTTCCGTAGCCGTCGAACCGCCAGTCCACGCCGCGCAGCCCACCGTGATCATCCACCAGGAAGCTGGGCGCGATATCGCGCGCCCAGGCATTGAAGGTCGAGATCTCCACGACCCGGACCGCGTCGGGCAGCAGCAGTCGCGCGTGCAGGTACTGGCTGCTCGACACGGTCACCGTCACCTGCTCGCCGGTCGCCGCGATCGCATCGGCGATGGCCACCACGGTGTGCTGGACGGGCTTCGCGCCCTGCCTCCAGAAGTAGGTGTTCTCGGGCCAGGCCAGGTAGCAGCCGCCGTGTGGCTCCCACTCGGCGGGCATTCGATATCCGTCGGTGGCCGGGATGGTGCGGAGTTCTGCGTTCACCATACGAGTGTATGACTGATCGAGCGCATAAAACAATAGAAAATAATACGATCGTATGAGAGCTGGATCCGACCTGGTCGCAGCGGCTCCGGCACGAAAAAACGCCCGCGATCGCAGGATCGCGGGCATTTCCACGCCGGAAATATGCCGATCGTGCATGACTCGGGTCGAGTGGGCCGGTACTGGCGCACGACCATACGAACGTATTAGGCTGTGAGCACTGGAGAACGTTCACTGAAATACATCTGTATGAACGGTGGTGGAGATGTTTCGAGTACTCGAGCTGCTGGGGTTGTGTGCCCCGCTCGTCGGGGCGGGGCTGGCGCTGTACTACCGGCGGCGTCTGGGCGGAGCGTTCCCCTATGCGATGGCGGCCGCCGCGCTCGCGCTGATCGGGTCGGGGGTGGCCGTGGTCTCCGACCATGTGCGCTGGTTCGGCGGTGACTCCGAGGGCATCGTCGAGCACATGGAAATCGGTTCCGGCCTGCGCAATGTGTTTCTGATCGGGGCCTGGGTTCTTCTGCTGGTGGCCATCGGCCGGTCCCGGAATAGCGGGGTGCCGCAGTGAGCGCGCCGATCTTGTTCGAGGCGAGCGAGGTCGCCATCGTCGCACTGGCGGTCGGCACCATGGCCTTTGGTGTGCGATTGGCCCGCCGCCATCCCGGCGCGGGCTGGGCGGCGGTCGCGGGCGCGGCGGCGTGGTTGATTGCCGAAGGCGCGCACTGGATTCAGGCCGAGGTGATCATGCCCCGGGTGGAGGGGGAGGAGCACGACTTCGCGCGCGTGCTCGTCACGATGCTCGGCGAGGCGGTGTATTTCGGGGTCGGCGGTATCGGCATACTGCTGTTGTTCTTCGCGGCGGTGGCCGACCGCGCCCCGCGCGAGGATCAGCGTCCCGAGCCGGGGGTGCTGGCCCGGCGGGTGCTCGGCGAGGCCTGGCGCTACTACAACAGCCGCGATCAGAGGGGGAGATATGGCCGCTAGCAAGACGGTCAGCGATGGCACCGACCGCCGTCATCAGCTGATGGAGCGGCTGGCCGACGCGATCGCCGAGAACGGCATCGAGGGCGTGAGCATTCGCGATCTGGCCGCGCGGGCAGGCGTCTCGATCGGCACGGTGCAGTACTACTTCTCGACCAAGACGGATCTGCTCATTGCCGCCTGGTATCACGTGCGGGATCAGGCCATCGCGCGCTTCCATCAGTCCGGAATCGACGAGTTGCCGCCCGGTGAACTGCTGCTCGGCTTCACCGAACTGCTGGTCACTCCCACTCCCGAGCATCGGCTCTCGCGCATGTGGCTGGCGCTGGTGGCCCGGGCGGCGCACGATCCGCGGATCGCCGAGTTGCACCGGGAGCAGTGGCAGGACACCGAGGACACACTGGCTCGGGTACTCACCAACGCGAATCCGGCGCGCACGGACGAATCCCGGGACGCCGCAACCGAATTGCTCGGGCTCCTGGATGGGTTGTCGATCGCTGTCGTGACCGAACCCGACCGGGTCTCGCCCGAACGGGCCCGGCGGCTCGCGCGCGCCTGGGTGCGGCGCTGGCTCGGCGAGGACGCCCCCGCTACCCGATGACGGTGTGCAGCAGGCTGATTCCCGCCGTCAGCGCGGAACCGCCCGCGGCCCAGCTGGTGTCGGCGGGCTGTGCGGTCAGCACCACCACCGCGTAATGCAGGGGAAGCCCCGGACCCGCTCCGACCATGCCGGTGGAGTCCAGCGTGATGGAGTCGTCCAGGGCCATCCAGCCCTGTTTGACCGCCCAATCGAGGCCGGATAATCCATCGGGAATGCCGAAGTACTGATCGGTGCCGTCGGCCGAGATCCGAGTGGTGCCGCGCAGCGCGTTCATGACCAGGGTGCGGGCCGGTTCGGGTACCGCGGTGCCGAGGAACTCGAATACCTTGACCACATCGCGCGGTGACATGAGCGTTTCGCCCCACTGGGCCGGGTCTTCCGGTGGCACGGTGTCGGTGAGGCCGATCAGGTCCGCCATCCGGGACACGATCGCCTCCGCGCCGCCCTCGTCCCAGAGGACGTCGGCGACCTCGTCATCGCTGGTCGACAGCATCTCGGTGAGATCCTCCGCGGTATCCGAATCGGCTTGCCAGCCAGTGGTTCTGAGCTCGTCGAGGGCGATGAGCAGCTTGACCACGGAAGCGGTGTAGAACTGCTGATCGGAGTTCAGGCTGGCGAGCGTGCCGCCCGTACTGGTGTCGACGACATCGATACCGACGGTGGTGCCGGGTGAGGCGAGCTGAATCGCCGCCTGCATCTGCTGGGCGAGGGTGATCGCCGAGAGTTGCGGCGGCGGGGCGGGCGTGGTCGCGACGGCGCCGTGCGCCCGATTCCCGTCCGTGGGCGCGACCGGGCTCGGCCGCTGTGCCACGCCGATTTGCCGATGGCCGGTGGCCACCGCGTGCGGCGCAGTGCCGAGCGCCGCGAAGATCAGAGCGACAAGGCATCCGGTGGCGACCCACAACCACCGCGACCGCGGTGTACGAGCCTGAAACTGGGTCATGAACAAAGCATCGCCATGAACCTGTGATGCAATACAACCCTTGCTGTCAATTGCCTGTTAACTGTGTCGTTTTGTTGTCCTTTGTCTCGTTTTGGCGTCACTCGGGTGTGGCTAACTGATAGCGAACTAGCATCACAGGTGGGTCGGGGCTCATCCCCCGGTGGAGACAGTGATGCACACAAACCGTGAAAATCTCCGAAGAACTCTCGGGCGATTGCTCGCCCTGAGCGGCCTGAGCGCGGTATTTGCAGTGAGCCCGCTCGGTCTGTCGTCCGCGAACGCCGACGCGGGTTATGGCGGCGGATGCGTCCTCTACACCAATGACCGTGCCGCGACGGTGGATTCGCTCCGCTTCCGATGCGGTCCAGAGCAACTGGACGGCATCTTTCGTGATGCTTCGCGCGGCGCGATACCGATGGGCGTCAAGAACGGCTGGGTCGCCAGCCCGCCGAATATGGTGGCCATCGCCCCGGCGCTGTGGATCGGCAAGACCTTCTATACCGGCCCCGAAGGCGGATTCCTGATGAACCGCCTCACCCCCGCCGGGATAGAAGGCATTCGCGCCGACGTCTATACCGCCCCCGCGATCATGGACGGCGGCCCTACCTGGGCCCTCGACTACGCACCCTCGCCGTTCCCACAGGTCTACGACGAGATCCGCGAGGTCACCCCGGGCGTCTGGTTCGGCTACTCCTGGTGGCGTGAGGGCGGCGGGGCGAACCAGATGCTGAGCTTCATACTCGCCTGAGCCGCAACACGACACGAGGTTTCACGCCAGTCGGCCGCCGCCGTCGACGTGCAATGTGGTGCCGGTGAGGAATGAGTTGGCGATGGCCCGCAGGGCGGCCGAGGCGGTATCGGCGGGGTGCCGACGCCGCGTGCCGACGCCCACGTCTGTGGTGCCGAAACTCGATTGGCCACGTTGCCCGCGAAGGGGTTACGAGTTGCGATACACCTTGCGGGCCGCGGTGATCAGGGGGATTTGAAGTGGCAGGCGGGCAATCGCGCCTGCCTTGAGCGGTATGGGGCGATCGCTGCGCACCCAGTTGTAGGCCATTTGGAAATTGCCGGGCCAGACGATGAGGAACAGCAGCAGGGCGAGGCGGCCGCCGAGGCGGCGGGTGCGGGGCGCGAGCAGCAGGGTCGCGATCGTCAGTTCGGCCGCGCCGGAGACGGTGGTGTAGGTGCGGGGTTCGCCCGGAAGTTGGGGCGGGACAATGGCATCGAATTGCTTGGGTACGACGAAGTGCATCGTGCCCGCGCCGAAGAGGAGGGCGGCGAGGGCCTTCGCCGGGGTCCGGGTTGTCGTGCTGCGAGAGAGCGACACGTCTTCTGTCATTCCCGCAGCATAACCGGGCGGGCGGTAGCTGTCCGGTATGGGTGACAGGCCCGAATAGCGACGCGCCGCACCGATGGCCGATCGCCAAGGGATAGCGCACAATTGGGGTGCTATCGGGCTCGAGTGGGGATTGTTATGAAGGCGCACAAAGGGCTTGCGATAGCCCTGCTGGCCATTGGTTTCACGGCGGGTTGCTCGGCTCACCCCGCGAACACTGTGGCACACGAGGTTTCGCAGCCACCGGCCAAACAACAATCGAACGTGCCGGTCGGTCCGGGACCGGTGGAGTACACCGTGCAGCCCCAGCCCGCCGCGGGCAGCTGCCACTATCGCAAAGCCGCGGACGGTCAGCCGCTCCCCGATACGACCTGCACCCCCGGAGCCGTGAATCCCAAGGTGACCTCGGCCAATCTGGCCTCCACCATCTGCAAATCCGGTTACACACAGTCGATTCGGCCCAACCAGAGCATTACCGGCCCGGAGAAGAAGGCCAATATCAAGTCCTACGACTTCACCGGAGACCCGAGCGACGCCGAATACGACCACCTCATCTCCCTCGAACTCGGCGGCGATCCGAACGACGCGCGCAACCTGTGGGTGGAACCACCCTCACCGGGCCACAAGGCCGGAGAAGGGGTGAACAATCCGAAGGACGGCATCGAGAGCAAGCTGCATTCCCTGATCTGCAATGGCAAGGTCGCGCTGTCCGACGCGCAGTCCGCCATAGCCACCGATTGGACCGTCGCCCTCGCCACCGTCGGCCACCCGGACGGCAAGTGACCGCCGTGTCGCCCCGGCGCACCTCGGAGAAACCGCCAATGCGTCACTGACCTCGCGCCTATCCTCAGTGGATGTCAGGCCCGCAGGACGGCTCGCTGATGATCGAGGGCCGGGTAGTTCACAAGGTGTCCAACGCTCTGCGCATCACCTTCCGCAATGGCCCCGGCGACCCACTCGCGGTCGGAGTGCAGGGCGCCGGGAACGGAATGGGCGCGAAGGCCGCGATCCTGTTCGGCTTCAAGAACGGCGGCACCGGCAAACACCGCCTCACCTATGCCGACGGTTCGATCGTCTGGGTCGAATCCAAGGACGCCGCCCCCACCACCCTCAGCCGCGGCGACGGCACCTCCATCGCCACCATCAATCGCGCCGATACCTCGACCGCCGTGGGCTCCACGGCCGGAACTCTCTTCCATTTCGTCCCCGATCCGGACGAGCCGAAATCCCCCGAACTCTTCCGCCTCATCATCCTCGACCGCATGGGGCAGGAGACCGGCCGCCTCGACGTGGTCCGCCGAACCGGCGGCTGGACCCTCGGTCGCGTGGCCAATGACCTGTACGAGACCTACATCTGGTGGGACCAAGCGGGTCAGCCCATGCCCGTCCCCATTCTCGGTACCCGCCTGATCACCCACCACCAACTCGACCCGGTCGAGCGCGACGTCCTCCTCGGCGCATGCACGGATATCGCACTGGGCCTGCGCCCCTACACCTCGGTCATGAAATAGCCACTCCGCCAACGGAATGCGGCCAGGATGGACCCATGGATTCCTCCGCGTACATCCGAACCCGCCTCGCCCTGCATGCCATCGCGGAACAACTGCTGGCCGGGCCGCAATTCCGAGCCAGCGGCACCATCCGCTTGAAGCCCTCCGAGTCCGGCTTCGCCACCATCGGCGAGCCGCGGATCGCGGTGCGCGGGGGCCAACTGCTCGTCGACGGTCTCCCGGTCGGAAACCTGGATGGCGCAACAATTTCCGGCCTGGCCAAGGCGGCGGGCTTCACCCCCGGTGCTCCCGAAGGCGTTTACCCCCAGGCCACCGTCATCACCCCCGACGAAATCCTTCGCATAGACCCCACCCACGCCGCAACCCTCGCCCGGGCCTTCGAAATGGGTAACCACGCCCTGAAGGAACTGGCTCCCGACCAAACCCCCGCACTCTGGCCGGAGCACTTCGACTTGGCCATCGTCGTAGATGAGGTCAACTACGGCGTCTCTCCCGGCGACTCCTCGATCCCCGAGCCCTACGCTTACGTCGGCCCCTGGACCCCACGCACCGGCCCCTTCTGGAACCAGTCCTTCGGCGCGGCCCGCCCGCTCACCGAACTATCCACCGCCGCAGCGGTACTCGACTTCTTCACCGAGGGCATGCGCCTGGCATCGCAAGAGAAGTAGGACCGAGGGAGCTGTGGTGGTGGGAAATCATTCGAATTCCCACCACCACAGCTCCCTCACCCCTTGTTGATGCGATGACGCTGGTTCAGTCGGCGATCTTGATGACTAGTTTGCCGAGGTTCTTGCCGGTCAGGAGGCCCTGGAAGGCTTCGACGGCGTTGTCGAGGCCTTCGACTATGTCTTCCAAGTACTTCAGGCGGCCCTCCGAAAGCCATTCGGCGGCTGCGGGGTAGAACTCGCCTGCTTGGTTCTGGAATTCGGTTTGGATGAAGCCTCGGAGGGTGAGGCTTTTGCGGAGGATCAGGGAGGTCAGGAGGGGGAGGCGGTCGGGGCCGGGCGGGAGTTCGGTGTCGTTGTAGTTGGCGATGAGGCCGCAGACGGGGATTCGGGCGAATTTATTGAGGCGGGGGAGGACGGCGTCGAAGACTGGGCCGCCTACGTTTTCGAAGTAGACGTCGATGCCGTCCGGGGTGGCGGCGGCCAGTTGGTCGGCGAAGTCGGGGGCTCGGTGGTCGAGGGCGGCATCGAAGCCGAAGTAATCACGGAGCAGGGCCACCTTCTTGGGGCCGCCCGCAATGCCTACCGCGCGGGCACCTTTGATCTTGGCGATCTGGCCGACGGTTGCGCCGACCGGGCCGGTGGCGGCGGCGACCACGACGGTTTCGCCCTCCTGGGGGCGGCCGATGGTGAGCAGGCCGGAGTACGCGGTGAAGCCGGGCATGCCGAGTACGCCGAGGGCCGTGGTCACGGGCGCGGTCGACGGGTCGAGCTTGCGGAGGTAGCCGATGGCCTCGACCGAATGGGTCTGCCAGCCGCCGTAGCCGAGCACGATATCGCCGGGTTGCAGGGCGGGATCGGTGGATTCGAGGACGCGGGAGACGGTCGCGCCGCACATGGTTTCGCCGACTTCGACGGGCGGGGCGTAGGACGGGGCATCGCTCATGCGCCCGCGCATGTACGGGTCGAGCGAGAGATACAGGGTTTGGAGCAGGGCCTGGCCGGGGCCGGGGCCTTCCAATTCGACGGTCTCGGTGCGGAAGTTCTCGTCTTCCGGCATACCCGTCGGGCGGGAGGCCAGGACGATTCTGGTGGTCTTCATCGGCGGCACGACCTTTCGATGGGCGACGGTCCCATTGTGGAACACGGCCGTCCCGCTATACCCGGTTCTCCCGGCGTGTCCCACTCAGCGGTGTCGATGGCCGCCCGCGCTTCCCGGTCCCTCCGGCGAACCTTTCCATAAACACAGCCCACTCAGCGGTGTTCGCCACGCCAGGTGTCGAAGCTGGTCATGATGTGGCGGCGCACGACGCTCCAGTCCGGGACCAGGCTCGAGGCCGCGGGCACCGAGGCGGTGAGCAGGACACCCGCGACGGTGATGACGGTGATCTGCATCCAATCCCGCGCGCCGGGCCGGTCGGCCAGTTCGCCGAGCACCCGCCGAGCCACGGTGAACACGGTGGATTCGATGTGCTCGACGAGATGCGCCACGGTGACGGCCATCTCGGGATCGGTGCGGGCGGCGGCCAGGAATTCGAATCCCACGCTCACGGGTGCCACGTGCGCGAGCGTCCACAGCTCGTCGACCAGCACCCCCACCCGCTCGCGATCGGTTCCTGTTACGGAGGAATAGGTTTCGACAACCGCCTGCGCGGTGATATCGGCCAGCCGCCGGATCGCCGCATCGAGCAGCGCCGCCCGGGTGGGGTAATAGTGCTGCACCGCGCCCTGACTCAATCCGGCGAGTTCGGCGACCCCGCGCGTGGTCGTGGCGGCATGCCCGTTCTCGACCAGGCTCGCGATGGTGGCGTCGAGTATCGCGGTGCGGGTGTCCTCGCGTTGTTCGGCCCTGCTGCGCTTGGCTTCCGGCCCGCTTCGTCTGGGTTCTCCCGTCGTGACCGACACTCGCCCACGATACCGGTCCCGCAACGAACAAGTCATAAGACTTGTAAAGTCATCCGACTGGTCAATACGCTTGGTACACAGCCGATATGGAGCACGACGAGGTGATCATCCATGGCCAGCAATGATGTCCGGATCTGGCGACGCGGTCCGGCCCCCACACCCGCCGGATCGGGCGACACTCCCGACTACGGGTATTTCGGTCCGGGATCGCAAGTCTGGCGAGTCCTGCTGCATCCGGTGGTGACGCCATTCATCGCCCCGGTGACCGCGCTCCTGGAACTCCCGCATATTCCCCTGCAATCCGTGCTCGTCGATCACGACCCGCTCGCGGTCGTCGCGCGCAAACGCCGCAGCATGAGCCCGATCATGGCGGTGCGCCGCGCCCAGCGCACGGTCGGCGTCCCGGTCCCGATCATCCTGGGCGATAAGGAAACCGCGGATCGCATCGCCGCCCACCTGCGCAAATACCATTCGCCGATGACGGGAACGATTCCCGGCACCGACGAGCCCTATGCCGCGCAGGGCCCCGAACTCGTGCTCTTCGCGCACGTCACGATCATGCAGGCGGCCCTGCTGGTCTATGAGAATTTCGCCTACGAGGGCCTGCGTCGCCCGCGCCGACTCGAACCCCGGGATCGGGACCAATTCTGGTTGGAGGCCAAGCAATTCGGCCTGCTCATGGGCGCTACGCCCGAGGAAATCCCCACCACGTGCCGAGAAGTGGCGCAGTACTACGCGGGCATCGCTCATCGCTACGGGGTGGCCGAGAACTTCGGCACCGACCTCGCGGTAGCGCCCTTCGTGGCAATGGCCCGCGGATTCGAATTCGCGCAAGTGCATGAGCTCGCGCCGCTTGCGCTATCCGGCCTGTTCACTCCGCAGATGATGGCCATGCTGCCGCGCCCCGCACGCCGAAACCTCGGCGTGCCAGCGCTTTTCGATCCGCTGCTGAACCTGTCGCTGCGGATGACG
Organism: Nocardia sp. NPDC051030; assembly: GCF_040683015.1. Classification (NCBI taxonomy): domain Bacteria; kingdom Bacillati; phylum Actinomycetota; class Actinomycetes; order Mycobacteriales; family Nocardiaceae; genus Nocardia; species Nocardia sp. NPDC051030. Next base: position 639,667 of record NZ_JBFBCD010000002.1, read on the forward strand.
CGGCCGATCATGCTGGCCTTCAACGTGCATCGCTTCGCCGATGCGGTCGAACGCGGCATCGGCGGACCGGACGCGTTGGCGCTGGCCGCGCACGCCCGCCGACTTCAGGCGAGCGCCGCATAGCGAGGACTCAGCGCAGAACTCAGTGCACGGCGCTCCCCGCCACCCACTGATCCCACGGCATCCCCCAATCGCCGTTCTGCCACACCTCGAGCGGCGCACCGCCGGTGTTCCGCACCTCCACCACATCCCCCGACACCGAGAAATCGAAGAACCAGCGCGCGTTTTCGGAGCTGAGGTTGAGGCAGCCGTGCGAGACGTCCTGGCTGCCCTGCGCCCAGATGGTGGAGTCCAGCGCGTGCAGATAAATGCCGTCGCTGCTGATCCGGGTGGCCCAGCCGATGGCCTCCTTGTACCCGAGCCGCGAATTGATCGGCAGCCCATAGGTGGAGGAGTCCATGATCACCGGATTCGCCTTGTCCATGACGGTGTACACGCCCGGCTGGGTCCAGAACGTAATCGTCCGGCCCGCAATGGTTTCGCTGCCGCCGCGGCCCATGGAGGTGGGCATGGTGCGGATGAGCGTGCCGTTCTCGTAGACCTCGACCTGATGGGTGTTGTCATCGGCGATGGACACATGCGAATTGCCGATGACGAAGGAGGTCTTGCTGTCCTCCTGCCCGAACAGCCCATTCCCCAGCTCGACGCCGTAGATGCTGGCCGCCACGCTGACCTTGGTGCCCGGCTTGTAGTACTCCTTCGGCCGCCAGTGCGCGTTCTGGCCGTCCATCCAGTACCAGGCCCCGTCCACCTTCGGATCGGTGGTGACGACCAGGCGCTTCTCCGCGGCGGCCCGATTCGCGATGATCTCGTCGAAGTGCGCGACGATCACCGTGCCGACCCCGTAGGTGCCGCCGTCCGCGAGCGATTGACCACCCGTGGTGTTCAGGTACACCTTGGTCTGATTCTTCGGGGAGATGGTGGTGAACGTGGAGGTGACCGGCCCGGTCGCGCCCGTGACGGCCAGGCCCTCGGCCTTGATCGTGTAGGTGCGGCCGTAGCCGAGCTGCTCGTTCGGCTTCCACGCCGTCTTGTCCGGCGTCAGCGTGCCCTCGATGACCCGGCCGTCCTCATTGGTGAGGGTCACCGTGGTGAGAATGCCGCTGGAGGTGCTCACCTTGACCGGTGCCGCCGGATCCACCCCATCCGTGCCCTGCTGCGGCGTGATGGTGATGACCGGGGCGGCGGGCGTGGGGGAGGCGGGATCCCCGCTCAGCGACGGTGACGACGAGCACGCCACCAGCACGAAGATCAATGCCACTAACCAACCGGCGGCGGCTTTCGATCGAAAACGGCGGGGTTGCATAGGCCCTCCCTCCCCATAATCGCCATGCGCCGCACTGCTGCACAGCCTCTTGTTACTGCTCAACCTAGTAGATTACCTGCTGGTTCCGATCTTTACCCGCGCGCCTGCGAGGCGCTCACCGAGCCTCGCAGTTGCGACCAATTCGTTACGGATACCACTGGTAGATCGGTCACTTCAGCGGCTGATCCTTGATTGCCAACATCTGCTGTCCCCGCTGAAAGCTCACCTCCCGAATTCCGAGCGCGTCATGCAGTTTTCCGGCAGGCAGGGTCACGGATTTCGGGGCGGGACCGTCACCGGGTTTCGGCAGTGGATAGGCGGTGGTGGTGCCGCTGTAGAAGGTGATATTGCCTTCGGTCTTCGTGAACAGCTGGTGCACATGGCCATTGAGGCAGGTCACCGAGGAGAAGCGGCGCAGATAGCCGAGCGCCTCGGTGGCATCGTCTGTGCCCCAGCCCCATTGGGGGTACATGGCGAACAGGGGGATATGGCTGAACACGATGATCGGTGTGTCGCTGGACAATCCGGCCACATCGTTCTTGACGAAATCCAGCTGATCCTGCCCGAGGTGGCCGAGACTCCTCAGATTCAGCGTATTGACCAGCCCGATCACGTGCACGCCCGCGATATCGAAGGAGTACCAGCCGTCGCCGCGGGTGCCCTTGCCGAAGACCGAGCGGTAGCGCTGCCCGGCGTCATCGGTCGAATCATGTTCGCCCGGAACGGTGAACACGTGCGGGGTCTTGAAGCCCATCATCATCTGCTTGACCTGATCGAACTGCTCCTGAGTGGCCAGGTGCGTGAGATCGCCGGTGTGGATGATGAAGTCGGGAGTGTAGCCGAGCGCGTTCACCTGGCCGATGGCCTCGGTGAAGGTGTCGGTCACGCTCGCGTTCGCGGTACCGGTGAAACCGATGTGGCTATCGCTGACCTGCGCGAATCGCAGGGTCGGCCGGGTGTCGTCGGCCAGGGCCGGTGCGGTGCCCGCGATCTGCGAGACCACCTCGCCGCCCACCACGGCCAATCCGACGGCCGCGCCGAACCAGGCGCTGTGCCGCATGAGCTGACGTCGGCTCATGGTCTGCGGATCGTGCGGGACTTGGTCGCCGTCGTTCATGGGATGCCGGGCGCTCACTGGGTCACCACCACGGTGCCGTGCATGAACGGGTGGATCGTGCATACATACGCGAAGGTGCCCGCCTTGCTGAAGGTGAAGGTGTAGGTCGCGCCGGTGCCCAGGCCGGAGGAGCGGGGCCCGTCATTGTCGGCGGCGACGGTGTGCGGTTCCTCATCGCGATTGGTCCAGGTCACGGTGGTGCCGACCTTGACGGTGAGGGTGGCGGGGGAGAAGGCGAAGTTATTGATATCGATGGCATTCGGACCGGTCGGTGCGGCCGCGGCGGCCGAGACTGATGTGGACATATTCGGCATTCCGGGCATGGCCGATCCACCGTCCGGCACCAGGCCGGGCGTCTCGGTGCCGGAGGCGAAGACGGGGGTGGGCGCGGCAGTGTCCGGGGCCTTGTTCCCCGGGCTGCCGCCGCCGCACGCGCTGAGCGTCAGCAGCGTGGCCGCGGCAGCGATGAGCGTGGCGCTCGCTCGCCGTCGGCTTCGAATAGCTCTCATGGGTCCGGGTCCTCCATCCGGGTGAGTCGGTCCGCTGCTGCGGATCGGTCACCAAGAGGTAGCGCCCCGGGTTACACGATCGCCGAAAAGCCGTGTACCACCGTCGATTCGGCTCACGCTGGCTCGGTCGGCGCGAAAACCTCGATCATGCCATTGTGCTCGCGGACCTGAAGATGGGGCAGCGGCGCGGGCGCGATGGGCAGCTGATGGGTCACCACCACACCGTCCGTGGCGAACGAGGTCGAATGGCAGGGGCAGCGCAATCGGTCGGCGGGTGCGTCCAGCCAGAGTTTGCAACCCTGGTGGGTGCACACGCCCGAGACCGCGACCGGAATTCCCTTGTCGCGCCGCACGAATCCATTCAGAGTGCCGACATCGAAGGATACGGTCGCACCCTCGGGAAGGTCGGTGGATGCGGCGACGGCCCGCCAGACGCCATTGTTCGGCTCCAGGGTGGGCTCCGCGGCCGGGGTCTCGCCGTGTGTCCCGTGCAGGATCGTGCGATCGACGGCCGCGCCGACGGTGGCGGCAGCGGCGGCCGCTGCGGCGGCGGACGTGCCGAGCAGGATCCGGCGGCGATTGGTCCCGCCGCCGTGTGCGGGTTCGGGGCTCTCGCCCGCCCTCTGCGCCGCGAGCCGCTGATGCAGCCCGGTCAGGAATTCCTCACTGGGCGTATCACTTCCGAGCCGTGCGGCCCGCAATTCGATGGCCGTGCGCATTTCCTCGGCATCCGCCTCGTCCGGCCGGAAGCCCTGTGGCCGCCGCCCGGTGAGCAGCTCCTCGACATAGCGCCGTACTTCCCGCCCGCTCACCGCGCACCCCGCTCATTGATCCGGGCCGCCGCCTGTAAGGCCCGATGCTGCAATACCTTCGCGTTCGCCACACTCACACCCAGTTCCTGCGCCGCGTCCTTCACCGATAATCCTTGCAGGAAGCGCAGTTCCAGGATCTGCCGATAGCGTTCGGGCAGCCGGGCCAGTACGGCTCGCGCCCGCGCGGCGGCCAGTGGATTTTCGTCCGCCGCTTCCGGGGGATCATCGGCGATATCGTCGTCGATGGTGGTGATCTCGCGTCCCATGCGCACGCGCCAGTACCCGGCCAGGGCCGTGCGCGCGGTGGCGCGCAGATAGGCGCGCACCTCCGGGATGCTGGCCGACAGGCGCATCGGTTCGAGCGCGGCCGTGAACACCTCGGCCGTGAGATCCTCTGCGTCGGGCCGGTTTCCGACCTTGCCGAACATCAGCGCGTACACCCACCCGGCATTGTCCCGGTACACCGCTTCCCAGCCGGGATATCTGTCACCGGACACCAGCCGCAGCTCCCGACCAGAGCCGGATTCCGCGTTCGTCCCGGGCCGGAGCCCGGATTCCGCACGTCGAACCATGAACCGCCGCTTCCCGATGCCATCGCCGACGCGTGTTCACGCCTGTAAGTAGATAGCGAGCGGGGTTACAGCGTGGGGTTTTCAGCGTGGGGTTTTCGGGGTTCTGACCTCCGGTGTTGCACGGAGCAAATGACTTATCTACTATCTACGGACGTAGATAGTAGATCAAATACTTGCGCCGAGTGACCACCTCGGCGCGGGCGTCACCGCTCGGGGTGACGGACCGAAAAAGCTGGAGCGTGTCACCCTCATCGGCACGCTCCAGCTTTGTTCGGCTATTCGATTGTTCGTATTCGAGCTAGCGGGGCAACAGCTCTCCGTGCAGCACACCACGGATGGTCCGCCCGGCCACCACGGCCCAGGCGGTCACCAGCAGGGCGAACATGGCCACCGCGACCACTGCGAACAGCACGGCTCCGGTGTGGGCGTAGAGCACGGTGCTCCCGGTGACGCAGGTGCCGACGGGGAAGGTGAAGCCCCACCAGGTCATATTGAACTTCATCGACTTGCGGGCGTGATAGGTCACGGCAATGGCCAGGGCCAGCCACAGCATGGCGAATCCCCAAGTGGGAACACCGAATACCAGGGCGAAGACCTTCAATCCGGCGGCATCCTGGGCGGGCAGGGCGCTGGGAGCGGCATTGGCCAGCTGCCCGGCGGCGGTCACCGACTGGCCCAGGGGGCCGAGCACGATCCACACGGTGGCCACCATCCCGGCGGCGGGCAACCCGTGGTGCAGCAGCTTCGACCAGATCATGGTGATGGTGACGATGGCGGCGATCAGGCTCAGCCCGAACATGGCCAGACAGGCGAACATCATGGTCATCCGGACCTGACCGGCGGCGGCATAGGGGATCAGCAGCGCGCCGGTGGCGGCCGAGACCATGGGAGGCACCACGGGCATGAGCCAGCCGCCGAAGGCTGAATCGGCATCGAAGCTGTGCCGGGTGATCATCCGGTAGGGGATGACGGCGGCGCTCAGCAGTCCGAGCACGGTGCCGGCCGACCAGAGCATCCAGTCGATGGTCAGGGCGGCGGACAGGCCGATCACGTCCTTGCCCAGAATCAGGGTGCCCGCGCCGACGGTCAGCAGGGCCATGGGGGGAGCGCCATAGAACTGCATCATGACGGGATTCGCGCCGTGCGCGCGGGCGGCGTCGGGGTAGCGCTTCCAATGGGCCACCCACACACCGGCGAGCACGATCAGCAGGGCGGAGGCCAGGCCCCACACCACGGTGGCGGCATCGTGCAGGCCGGGGAACTGCAAGGGGAGGGTGGCGGCGGCATTGGCGACAATGCCGGTGCCCATTACGGCGGCGAACCAGTTGGGGGCCAGGTGCCGCAGGGGCTCGCTGGGCTCGTGGCGTTTCGGGACCGCAGAGGTCCCGGCTTCGGTACGCGACTGCGATTCCTCTGCGGTGTTTCGGGACATCAATGTGGTCATGAATCCAGCATCGGTTCCTGGAGGATCCCCCGGTACCGGCCATGAACCGATGCATGCATAGAACAGTTCTATGACCAGCTCACTGGACTTACACCGCGGCTGTGCGTTCTCTCGGTACTAGGCGGATGCGGCGGCGGCGAGCCGGGGTTCGGCCGCGGTCTTGCGGGCGTAGCGCTGGGCGAGCACCGCGCAGGTGAAGAGCTGGATCTGGTGAAAGATCATGAGCGGCAAGACGATCAGGCCGACCTGGTGACCGGCGAACAGGACCGAGGCCATGGGCAGGCCCGTGGACAGGGCCTTCTTCGAACCGCAGAAGACCAGGACGATCCGGTCCGGGGTCGAGAAGCCGACGAGTCTGCCGAGCACGCTGGTGAAGGTCAGCACGGTCGCGAGCAGGCAGGCGCAGACCGCGGCGGTGGCGAACACTCGGAGCGGGGACAGTCCGGTCCAAATGTGTTCGGCCATACCGGCACTGAACGCCGCGTACACGACCAGCAGGACCGAACCGCGGTCGACGGCCTTCAAGGGTGCCGGACGTTCGAGCAGCCAGGTCAGGCGCGAGCGCAGCACCTGTCCGAGCAGGAATGGCAACAGCAATTGCGCCATGATGACCAGTACCGTCGAGGCCTTCACCTCGGCCTTGCCCGTGGTGTCCATGAGCAGGACCACCAGCAGCGGGGTCGCGAAGACGCCGATCAGGTTCGAGAGGGAGGCGCTCACGACCGCGCCCGCGACATTGCCCCGGGCGATCGAGGTGAACGCGATCGAGGATTGCACGGTGGACGGGACCAGGCAGAGGAACAGGACGCCGATATAGAGATCCTCGGTGAGCACGGAGGGGGCGAGCACCCGCAAGGCGAAGCCGAGCAGGGGGAACACCACGAAGGTGGTCGCCAGGACCGCGGTGTGCAGACGCCAATGACGCAGTCCCGCAATCGCTTCCCGGGGCTCGAGGCGCGCGCCGTAGAGGAAGAACAGCAGCGCGATGGCGACCTTCGTGCCCTTGTCCACCACGTCCGCCATCGCACCCTGCGCCGGGAAGAGGCTGGCCAAGGCGGCGCTGCCCACGATGGAGAGCATGAAGCCGTCGATGTAGATCCTGTTCAGGTACTTCATGCGGTCAACGCTATGGGCGCGGGGTTGATCGCGATAGGCGCTCAATCGGATATCTGTAAACGTATACCGTGATAATTTGAGCCGTGTTCGATCCCGAGCTCCTGCGCACGTTTCTGGCCGTCGAGCGGGCCGGTGGGTTCACCGCGGCGGGCAAGCTGCTCGGCCTGCGGCAATCCACGATCAGCGGTCATATCGCCCGGCTGGAGAAGGCCGCCGGGCGCAGTCTGCTGCGCCGCGATACCCGCAATCTCGCGCTCACCGCGGATGGCGTGGCCATGGTCGGCTTCGCGCGGAGCATTCTGGCGGCCAATGGACAGGCCGAACAGTTCTTCTCGAACTCGACGCTCACCGGGCTGCTCCGGCTCGGTGTCTCGGAGGATCTGGCGGCCAATGATCTGCCCGAGGTGCTGCTGGAGTTCCGCCGCAGTCATCCGGGCGTCGATCTACAGCTCACCGTCGGTCTGAGCGAGACCCTCAAAACCGGTATGGAGGCCGGTGATCTGGACCTGGTGTTCGGCAAGCGCCTGCCCGGCGAGCGGCACGGCGAAGTCGTCTGGCGCGATCGCCTCGTGTGGGCGGGCCCGCCCGGAAGCCTCGTCTCCGACGGACCGGTGCCGTTGGTGACCTACCCGGCCCCCAGCCTCACTCGCCGAATCGCCTTGCGCGCCTTGAAACGTGAGGGGCGAATCTGCCGCACCACCTGTGTCAGCGACAGCCAACTGGGCCTGCGTGCCGCCTCGCTCGCAGGTCTGGGCTATATCGTCCATGCGGAAAGCCTGCTGCCGGACGGGCTGGTCGTGATCGACGACCCGCACCTGCCCGACCTCGGTGAACTCGAATTCGTCCTCATGCATCGCCGCAGCGCGCTGTCCGCTCCCGAACAGGCGCTGCGCGATGCGATTCTCGCCAACGCGCACCGCCTGCACGGGCACGGGCGCTAGATAATCAATGGGGTGCGCCTCAGTCCGTCAGATGGCGGCGGCACTCCAGGAGCACCTCGGCCGCGCCCGCGCACATGGCGCCGACGCCGATCACCGACCAGATGATCGATCCGCTGCCGCCGAGGGTGATGGCCAGCCCGAGCGTGACGATGCCGACGAACAATAGTGCGAGACCCGGCCAATCGACGCTGTCGAGAATGGATTTCGGTGGGGGAGTGGGTTCGGTGTAGACAGCTTCGTGCAATGACTCCGCGTGCAATGACTCCGGCTGCAGTGATTCCGGATCGATCGGCAGAGTTTTCGTCGAACTCATTGGGGCCATGCCTCCTCCGCGCGGTGCGCTTGCATGCTTGTGAGGGATTCCCGTTGTGGCCCGCATCGAAACCGGGGCCGGGCGTGTCGCGCTCATTCCGCCAGCGCGGCCTGCAAGGTCGGATAGCAGCGCAGTAGTCCGCGCACGCCGGTCACGTCGAGCGTGCGCTCGACCGCCCGGTTGCCCAGGACGACGCGTAGATCGACGCCTGCCGTGGATGCCGCACCGGCCGCGCAGGCCAGCACCGCGGCATTGCCGATGCTCAGGAATGGGGTATGCCGGAAATCGAGCACCACCGTGTCGGAATCGCCGGTCACCGCCCGGGTGAGGGTTCGCCGGAACTCCGGCAGTACGACCGCGTCCAGTTCGCAATCCAGACGAATTACCAAGTGGTCGACGCGATTTCGTACAACGGCTATTGCTGACATTCGAGGACCTCCAGGAGGGATCGCCCGAATCCGCGCACGCACCGTGTGGTCGCAGGAATTCGGACCGCTCGGCTGTAGTCTCAACCTCTCCTTCGGGTACCCATCGTGACCATGCCGAAACCTTCCACCGGCCAGGTTTGGCCGTCTGTACACCGGCAATGCCGGAAGGTAGGCACACTTCTCCCAGGTCACAGGAATTCTCATGTGATGACGGGCCGGAGCGGGGAAGTTGAGCTTCAACGGCACCGTGCAGAACTGGGCTGCCAAGAATGGCGTGAATGTCGCGGTCATGCGCGACCGCGCCGTCATCGACAAGGTCACCCGCGAGACCTGCCCAGAGGTCCGTGAGTCGGCCATCCAGGCCTTACAGGTTCCCGACCTCGCCACGGCCTTGATCGGATTCTGATCGGCCGCACTCGAATAGCGCGACCCTCATCCCCGAGGGAGCTGTGGTGGCGGGAAATCGGGTGAATTCCCGCCACCAGTGCTCCCTCACCTACTGCGGCGCAGTACCGAGGTGTCTCGGGTTTCCTTTTTGTTCTCTTCTGCTCCGGACAGTTTCTTCTTCTCTCGCTTGACCTCTCGGGTCCGGTCCTCGATGCGCCACATCTCAGTGGACCGGGGTGAAGTCGCGGCTGGCGATGTACTCCGGGCGGGGCTGTTGGGCGGCGAAGGGGGTGCCCAGGGTGTTCTCGACGCTGTTGAACACCAGGAAGATGTTCGAGCGAGGGAACGGGGTGATGTTGGCGGAGGAGCCGTGCATGATGTTCGAGTCGAACAGCAGGGCCGACCCGGCCGGGGCGGTGAACTGGGTGATGCCGTACTTGCTCGCCAGTTCGGTGATGTCCGCCTGGGTGGGGACGCCGATCTGCTGGTCCTGCAAGGAGTCTCGGTAATGCTCGGCGGGGGTTTCGCCCTGGCAGGGGACGAAGGTGCGGTGCGAGCCGGGCATGAGCATGAGGCTGCCGTTGAAGGGATAGTTGTCGGTCAGGGCGATGGAGAGGCTGACCGCTCGGGGGGTGGGCATGCCGTCTTCGGCGTGCCAGGTTTCGAAGTCCGAGTGCCAGTAGAAGCCGGTGCCCTGGAAGCCGGGCATCAGGTTCACCCGGGACTGATGCAGGTAGACGTCCGATCCGAGGATTTGGCGGGCCAGGCCCGCAATGCGGGATTCCCGCACCAGCTCGGCGATCATATGGCTGATGCGGTGGACCTCGAAGATCGAGCGAACCTGGTTGGAGGCGCGCTCGACGATCACCCGCTCATCGAGCAGGAGTTCGGGATCGGCTGTCAGACGGTCGATTTCGGTGGCGAAGTCGCTCACCTCGAAGGGGTCGAGGAGGGCGTCCACGACCGCGAATCCATCGGAATCGAAATTGCTGAGGGACGGGGTGCCGATCTCGCCCCACACGGTGGGGTCGCTGCGCTCCAGGTGCGGGGTGCCCACGGTGGTGCGTGTCCGGTAGCGATCGATTCTGGTGTTGTCGGACAACGACATTCGGTGAAGCTCCTGATTCTCGCTAGTCGGCGGCCACCGCGAGTGCGGGATAGACGCCGTTCTCGTCGTGGACCTCCTGCCCGGTCACCGGCGGATTGAACACGCACATCATGCGCATCCGGGTGCGGGCGAACAGGCGGTGCCGCTCATTGCCGTCGAGCAGGTACATCGAGCCGGGGGCGAGCTCGTAGGTGACGCCATTGTCGAGGTCGGCCAGGGTGCCGTCGCCTTCGATCAGCCAGACGGCCTCGATGTGGTTCTGGTAGTGGAACTCGTGGACCGTCGAGGCCTCGATGGTGGTCTCGTGGAAGGAGAATCCGACGCCGTCCCCGGCCAGCACAATGCGCTTGCTGCGCCAGCCGGGGCCCTCGACATCGCGGTCGGTGCCGGTGATTTCGGAGGTGGTGCGCACGATCATGTCAGCGGCCCCGTCCGCTGCACACCGCATCCATGGATCCGGCGAGCAGTTCCAGTCCGTGATCCAGCTCCGCTTCCGTGATCGTCAGTGCCGGAAGCAGTTTCACCACCTCGTCCTCGGGGCCGGAGGTCTCCACCAGCAGGCCGCGGTCGAAGGCGGTTTCGCACACCTTGCTGGCAAGCGAGGCGTCGTCGAAGACCACGCCGTGCACGAGGCCGCGGCCGCGGGTCGACAGGCCGTCGAACGTGGCGACCATGCCGGTCAGGGCGCGTTCGATTCGCTCCCCCTTCGCCAGCGTGGCCGTTTCCAGCGCGTCATCGGACCAATAGTGTTCCAGCGCAACGCGAGCCGTCACGAACGCGGGGTTATTGCCGCGGAAGGTGCCATTGTGCTCACCCGGAGCCCAGACATCCAGTTCCGGCTTGAACAGCACCAGAGCCATCGGAAGACCATACCCGCCAATGGATTTGGATAGCGTCACGATATCCGGTGTGATGCCCGCCACCTCGAAGGAGAAGAACGGCCCGGTGCGCCCGCAACCCATCTGCACATCATCGACGATCAGCAGAATCTCACGCGCGGAGCACAATTCGGCCAGCTGGCGCAGCCATTGCGCGCTCGCGATATTCACGCCGCCCTCGCCCTGCACCGTCTCCACGATGACGGCCGCGGGCTGATCCAGCCCCGAGGAGGCGTCGTCCAGGACGCGTTCCATCCAGGTGAACGAGTCCGCCTCGATATCGGACAGGTAGCCGTCATACGGCATGGACGTGGCATGTTGCAGCGGCACGCCCGCGCCCGCCCGCTTGGCGGCATTGCCGGTGACCGACAGCGCGCCCAGCGTCATACCGTGAAAGGCATTGGTGAAGTTGAGGATCTCGGTGCGCCCGGTCACCTTGCGCGCCAGCTTGAGCGCCGCCTCGACGGCATTGGCGCCGGTCGGTCCGGGGAACTGCACCTTGTAATCCAGCCCGCGCGGCCGCAGGACGGTATCGCGCAGGGTTTCCAGCAGGTCGCGCTTGGCGACGGTGGACATGTCCAGGGCGTGCGTGATGCCGTCCCCGCCGATGTAGTCCAGCAGCGACTGCTTGAGCACCGGATTGTTGTGCCCGTAGTTGAGCGCGCCCGCGCCCGCGAAGAAGTCCAGGTATTCCCGTCCGGATTCGTCGCGCAGCCATGAGCCCGACGCGGTGTCGAACACCGTGGGCCAGGAGCGGCAGTAGCCGCGCACATTCGATTCGGTTTCCGCGAATACCGTCATATCGGGCATGTTCATCGCCATTCCTCCTGGGGGGTGACTGGTGCGATGCGGTAGAGGTCTTCGGGCTCATGCCCGTCGGGGAACTGGCCGGCGGCGAACAGTTCGGAGCGCGTCATCTGCGCGCCCCGGCGGCGGGCCAGTGCGGAGAACATGGCGATCGACGCCGGATTGTCCGGCGAGATCGTGGTCTCCAGCAGGGAAATATCCTGTTCGGCGCCGTATTCCAGCAGTGCGTCGAGCATGGCCACGCCCAGACCGCGCCCGCGATGGGCGTGATCCACCGCTACCTGCCAGACGAAAAGTGTCTGCGGTGCTTGCGGTCTGGTGTATCCGATGACGAATCCGGCTACCTCGCCGTCGATTTCGGCGACCATCGAGGTATCGGCAAAATCCCGACACCACAACAGGTAGGCATAGCTGGAATTGGCGTCGAGGACCTGGGAGTCCTTGGCTATCTGCCACATTCGTCCGCCGTCTCCCACGACGGGTTCCCGGATCAGGATTTGCTGAGTTATCGCGTCAAGTTTGCTGATTGAGGTCTGCATGACCATCTCAGCCTTGCAACGAATCTTTGAGGTCTTCCATGCGAACTCATGACGATCTCATGACGATCAAATGACCGCGCCGGCTGCATGAGACATCAAGAACCCGCTATCGCTGCATGTCCAGGCGATATCCGAGCCCGCGGACCGTCACCACGATGCGCGGATCGGAGGGATCGGTCTCGATCTTCGTGCGCAGCCGTCGCACATGGACGTCGACAATGCGCTCATCGCCGAAGAAGCCCTCATCCCAGGCCTTGGTGAGCAATACCGTGCGACTGAGCACCCGGCCCGGATTGGCGGCGAGTTCGCACAGCAGCCGGAACTCGGTAACCGTGAGATGCAGGGAATCGTCGCCACGCCGCACCGCCCCACCGTCGGGGGACAACACCAGCGGCGCGTCCTGATCGGCGTCCAGGACCACCTCCATGGGCGGCTCGGGCACCGCATCCTCGAGCTGCGCGCCCAGGCGTGGACGACGCCGCAGCGCACGCATGCGCGCACTGATCTCCTTGATCTCGAACGGCTTGGTGAGGAAGTCGTCCGCACCCGCCTCGAGCGCGGCCACCACGTCATGGGTATCGCTGCGGGGGCTGGTCACGATGATCGGCACCTCATGCTCGCGGCGGATCTCGCGGATACAGGTGAACACGTCCATCTCGCCCACCATGAGGTCCACGATCATCACATCCGGCGCCCCATGGTTGCGCAGATGCTCGAGCGCCACCTCGGCGTCTCCCGCCTCGGCGACCTCGTACCCCTCGTCCTCCATGGCGCCCCGCAGGTCGCCCCGGACTTGGTCGTCATCCTCCACGATCATCAGGCTCGCACCCATAAACCACTATCCTCACGCACTTGCGGACGCCCGTGAGACGCCCGGCGACAATCACGATCGGTATCGTGACCGCGTTCGACCTAGTGGAATACCCGCGCTCCTGATCATCAAACCGGGCCCCGGCAGCAGTGTGCCCATCAATAGCTGTAGCGCATCAATGAGGTTGCGGTGTGACCGGCGCGGCATTCGTGGAATCGCGCAGGCAGGCGCACACATCCACCCCGACAACCCCGGGTCCGCCCCCATCACCCGAGCGCTCGGTTGTGAGAACTCGCACAGCCTCCCGGTGCGCAATTCGAGAGTGCGACAACACGTGATTCGCCGAGTTCTGTCGAGCTGACCCGGACTCCCGGGAATTCACCCAACTTGTCAGGAATCCCCGGTCCGGGTTGTCCCGAGATTTGAATCCTATTGATGGCAGCCCTGTTTCGGGATCGCGTGGCCGGGTAGGTCCGGAGTGTCCATGTAATCGACATTCTGGAGGTACAACCCATGTCAGAGCGCGAGAAGAGTGGACTTCGCGAGGGGATCGAAGGCGTTGCCGAGGGGGTCAAGGGCCGGGTCAAGGAAGTGGCCGGGACCGTGATCGGCAATGAGGATCTGCGTAAGGAGGGGCGCGTACAGCAAGAGAAGGCGGATTCCGAACGGGATGCCGCCAAGCATGAGGCGCAGGCGCAGAAGGAACGGGCGCAGGCCGAGTTCGAGGAACAGCGGCAGCGCGGCTATCAGCGCCCTGACCAGTAGCCGCACCTGATCGAATACAGCATTCAACACAATGCATGTGGGCCGCAGACCGAATCGGGTCTGCGGGCCACCATTCGGTCCATGCGGGATTCGGGCTATGCGGGATTCGGGCTATGCGGGCGGAGCCGATTCGCGGAGCAGGTCCAGGAAGGCTCGCATCCACTGGGGATGGTCGGGCCAGGCTCGGCCGGTGACCAGGTTGGCGTCCACATGGGCCGGGCTGTCCACCCATTGCGCGCCCGCCGCGATCATATCGGGCTCGAGGGCGGGATAACTGCTGGTGGAGCGATTTTCGAGGACTCCCGCGGCGGCCAGGATGAGCGGGCCGTGGCACAGTGCCGCAATGGGTTTGCCGGTTTCGGCGAAGTGCTGGACCAGAAGTCGGCAATCCTTGTCGCCGCGTAGGTATTCGGGTGCGCGGCCGCCGGGTAGAACCAGGGCCGCGTAGTCCGCGGGGTCGACATCGGTGAAGGCGAGGTCGGCGGGCCAGGTGTGGCCGGGTTTCTCGGTGTAGGTGTCGAAGCCGGGGATGAAGTCGTGGACGACGAACTGGAGTTGTTTGCGGGCCGGAGCGGCGATATCGACCTCGTAGCCCTCTTCCAGCAGACGCTGGTAGGGGTACATGACCTCAAGGTCTTCGGCGGCATCTCCGGTGATCAAGAGTACTTTTGTCATTGCGTTGCCTCCACTGGAATCGTATCGGGATTCGGTGGCGGCAATCGTTCTTTCAGCTCACACTGTCAGCTCACAACGGAGATGCGGCGTCCGGTCGGCGTGATGCGGCGTTGCCGGGCATTGCCGAGGTCGGTGGGCTGGTCGCGGCGGGCGTCGGAGCGTTCGAAGACGGCTGCGAGTTCCGGTGACCAGCGTGCGAATTCGGCGCGGACCGGTCCGTAGGTGCCGAGCTGGCACACCACCCCCATGCCGGTGAGCAGGCCGCGGGCGAACGGCGTGACATAGGCGGGAATGGTCATCTGGCGGTGCGCATTCGTGAGGCGCGGATCCAGGACGGCGCGGACGCGGCCGCGCAGCCACTCGGTGGTGAAGTGGAATTCCGGCTGTGCCAAGGGCTCGCAGACGACGGCGATGCCGTGCGCGATCGGCTCCACCTCGTAGGGACGGCCCGGTTCGACGAAACCATTGCGGCGCAGGGCGGCATCGATATCGCCGAGGTCGCCGTTCAACGCGGCCTCCATGACATCGCCGATCAGATCCTCGAATCCGGCGGGCGGCCAAGGCACGCAGGCCCCGAAATCCACCACGCCCAGCCGCCCGTCGGGCAGCACCCGGAAATTGCCGGGATGCGGATCGCAATACAGCAGCCCGGTGCGCACCCACGACGACAGGAGGAACCGCAGAATCAGCATGCCGACCCGACTGCGCTCCTCGGGCGCCCCGGAGTCCATGATCCGCGAAACCGGTGTGCCATTGAGCCATTCGGAGACGATCACATCCCCACGCTGCGTGATCACCTGCGGCACCACGAAATCCGGGTCCTCGGCGAATATCTCGGCGAACCGTCGCTGATGCTCGGCCTCGGCGGCATAGTCGAGTTCCTCTGCCACACAGGTGCAGATGGCCTCGGTCACCGCGGGCACATCCGCGCCGGGCACGAAGACCGTCGCCAGCACCGACAGTCGCCGCAGCTGCTCGAGGTCCCCGAGCACGGCGTCGTGCGCGCCCGGATACATGACCTTCACCGCGACCTGCCGCCCATCGCGCCACACCGCGCAATGCACCTGCCCGATGGAGGCGGCCGCCGCGCGCCGATCATCGAATTCCTTGAAGTACCAGCCCCAACTCTCACCCATCGCGGCGGCCATGGCCTCCCGCACGGTGCCCGGCAGCATGGTCGGCACGGAATCCTGGAGTTGGGTGAGCGCCGCGCGATAGGGCTGGGCGAGATCGGGTGGCAGTGCGAGTTCATACAGCGAGAGCAGCTGTCCCAGTTTGGTGGCGCAGCCCTTGAGTTCGCCGAGCACCTCGAAAATGTGCTGCGCGGTCCGCATCTGAATATCCAGATTGACCTCGGCGGCCGATTTGCCCAGCGCCCGTTTGCCGACCCCGGCGGCCTGCCGCCCGGCGAAGGCGACCGGAATACCGGCGAGCTTCGCAGTGCGGACCACCGCGCGCACCGGCGGCACGCCGCTCCCCGAACTGCCCCTGCCCCGCCGTACAGCCATACGCTCACCTCGCTGTGTGCACGGCCGCCGCATTCGAACGGCCTTGCCGCGGCGGTCCCCGCCGAGCCTCTCGAGAAGAGTCCAGCCGCCGCGGCGACCCACCACAGTGTTCACCGCGGCTTACCGCGGTGCGCACGTGCAGTTTGGCATACGAGAGCATAAACTGTCTGGGACGTATCCGATAGTTGTCGAAAGGTGACAGGATGGGTGCCCAGACGGTCGTCGCCGATGTCGCCGACGAGCTCGCTCGCCGCGTCGCGACCGGGGAGTACGCGCCCGGTGACCTGATGCCCTCTGTCCGCCAGGTCGCCGAGGAATTCGAGATGAACCGCGCCACGGCGCAATTGGTGCTGGGCAGGCTGGAGTCCTACGGATTCGTGGACGCCCACCGCGGTCGCGGCTTCACCGTGCGCGATGTGCGCGCCGCCGGGGGACTGGACGTCTATCGCCGCATGTTCCGGCTGTCCATGCACGCGCCCGAGGTGGCGGCGGACATGTTCCGCAATATCGTGGCCGCCGAACGCGCCATCGTGCTCGAGGCGCTGCTCGCCTACACCGAGGGTGAGCACGTCGCCGATCCGCAGATGCTGCATTCCGCCATCGATGAGATGGAGGCGCTGGCCCGCGGTACCAATCCCGCCCACGCCCGTCTGCTGAGCCTCGAGCTCGACTTGGTCCGGGCGCTGCTCAGTGAGCTCGGGCTCAGTATGCAACGCGCGGTGCTGAATTCGGTCGGGGAGATGCTCTTGGAGGTGCCGGAGGCGGTCGAGGCGTACTTCGCGGCGTCGGCGGATCTGCATGTGCTGGTGTGGCGGGCGCTGCTGGCGGTGTGGGAGTCCGAGGGCGGGCCGTCGGATGCGCAGCTGGCGCTGTTCGAGGATCTGTTCGCGATGTATCACGAGAAGGTGATCGCGCGGTTCGACGATCTGGTCGGGGTGGATTCCGAGGACTTCGAGCAGGGGCAAGCGGCCAGCGCCTGACTCCGATTGACCATCTGTCCCAGACAATCTAGGGTTCACTCTGTAACGGGCACAGCGCGTGTCGGGCTACAGCTTTGGCGCGCGCACTCACTTCACCCTCGCGCCGGTAATCAACGGCGATACGGAATCGAGGCACGGCATGGCAGGCAAGAGGCGCACCGCAATGGCGCGGTCGGCGAAGATCGCCGCACTCCCGATGGGCATCATGGCCCGCCGGATGACCGCCACCGGCAAGGCCATCATGACCGGGGCCGATCGCGGCACCATCGACGAGGCGCTGGTGGACAAGGCGGCCGACGAGGTCTTCCGGGTGCTCGGCGAGCTCAAAGGCGGGGCCATGAAACTCGGGCAGGCGCTGAGCGTGGCCGAGGCCGCGGTGCCGCCGCGCTTCGCCGACCGCTACCGGGATGCCTTGTCGCGCTTGCAGAATCAGGCTCCTCCCATGCCGGTGCAGCAGGCGCATCGCATGCTGGACGAGCAGCTGGGCACCCGGTGGCGCGAGCGCTTCGAATCCTTCACCGACACCCCGGTCGCGGCCGCCAGCATCGGCCAGGTGCACCGGGCGGTATGGAAGGACGGCCGCGAGGTCGCGGTAAAGATCCAGTATCCGGGCGCGGATGTGGCGCTCATGTCGGATCTCAAACTGCTGCAAATGCTTTCGAGCACATTCGGGGTATTCATGCCCGGTGTGGACGTGCGATCGATGATCGAGGAGTTCGTCGAGCGCACCGCCGATGAACTCGACTACCGCATCGAGGCCGACCATCAGCGCCGCTTCGCCAAGGCCTATGCCGGGGACCCGAAGTTCTTCGTGCCCAGGGTGATCGCCAGCGCGCCCAAGGTCATGATCACCGAATGGATGGAGGCCACACCGCTGTCCAGGATCATTGCCGAAGGCACCCCCGAACAGCGCAATCGGGCGGGGGAGCTGCTGGCCGAGCTCGGGTTGAGCTCGCCGAAGGTGGTCGGCTATCTGCACTGCGATCCGCATCCGGGCAACTTCCAGCTGCTCGCCGATGGCCGCCTTGGGATCATCGACTTCGGCGCGACCATCGCAGTACCGGACGGATTGCCGCCGGTGGTGGGCGAGCTGGCCCGGCTCGCCGTCCAGGAGGACTACGAGGGATTGCTGACGGCCTTGCGGGACAATGGTTTCGTGCGCCCGGGCCACACTCTCGACCTGGATCCGATCAAGAACATGGTCGCGCCCATCGTGGCCGAGCTGGACGGCGACTATCTGCACATCAGCCGGAAGTTGTTGCAGGAGCACATGGTTCGCGCCATGGATGTGCAGAACATGTCGATGAACAACACCATGGCCGTGCGCATGCCGCCCGAGCTGCCGGATATGGTGATGCTCGGGCGGGTGCTGGCGGGCATTGTCGGCGTATGCGCCCAGTTGGACGCGAACGCGCCGTTCGTCGCTCTCGTCACGCGCTGGCTGCCGGGTTATGCCCAGGAGGGCGAAGCCGCCTGACGCGCAAGCGAATCAGCTGGTGCGTACTGCGAATCGCGGCCGAGTGTCGGGGGCTCGGCCGCGATCGGCAGGTGTCGGTCCGTGCGATCGTGTTTCGTGCAATTGTGTTTCGTGCAATCGTATTTCGTGATTGCGTTCTCAGCCGCCGACGACCGTCGCCGCCACGACCAGCGCGCCGATGATCGTGATCGCCATTACCGCCAATATCAGCAGGTTTCTGGGTGTGGGTGGCTCTTCCTGAGCGGGTGGCCGAACGGCCATGGAACTCATCTCCTCAACGGTATAGGTGGTGGTGGCGGATCATCGTATTCCGGTGGTTCCCAATACGTTTGCAAACCGGGACGTTGTGGCATGAGTTCGGCCGCCTCGCGGGCCACGCCGACGAAGCCCGGATGGTCGATCACGAAGCGGATGACCCGTTCCACCTCCGGCCCGGTGGCCAGCCGCATTCCGGCCCGGACCAGGCCCGGGAAGGCGCGAGTGATCCAGTAGGCCAGCAGGGATTCCAGGCGCAGCGGCATGACCGCGCGATTGTCGGCGGCGGCCGCGACGATCTTGCGGCCCGCCTTGTCCGGATGCATGCCCGCCAGGGTCATGGCCTTCACCACGATCTGCCGGGTGATGGCAACCTGTTCGGCGCTGAGTGTGGCGAGACTGGCGGTGGCGGCCAGATTGGTGGCGATCAATCCGGGGCATACCACGGTGACACCGATTCGCTGCGCGGCCAATTCGACCCGCAGCGTCTCGCTGAACTGCTTCACCGCGGCCGCGGTGAAGCAGTAGGGCGTGCCGAGCCGCATGGCCGCGAAGGCCGCGATGGAGGAGACGTTCACCAGTTGCCCGCCGGTGCCGCGTTCGGCCATCTGCGCCCCGAACAGGCGGGAGCCGTGCACGATTGCCATCAGGTTCACGTCGACGATTCGGTGCAGGTCGGCCGGTCGGATGTCGAAAAATGGCCCGCCGACCACGATTCCGGCGTTATTGACGACCACATCGGGCACCCCGTGCGCGGTTCGCACATAGTCGGCGAAGGCCTCCAGGGACGGCAGGTCCGCCACGTCCAGGGCGTACGGTACGGCCGATCCGCCCGCTGAACGAATATGTGCGACAGTGTCTTTCGCCGTCGCGAAATTGATGTCGGCGACGATGACCTCGGCCCCGCGGGCCGCGAGCGCCTTGGCGGTGCCGCGGCCGATGCCGCTGCCCGCCCCGGTCACAACGGCTATTTCCGGGCGAAATGGTTTCCGCATCGATCGTCTGCACCTCCGGCTGGAGAGTCAGAGTGTACACTGTCTGGGACAGTAAGTGAACCGAAGTGATCAGGCGCCGCAGCCGCGGAAACAGGGGAAACCACATGGCAGGCTTCGAGAATGAGGTTGTGGTCATCACCGGTGCCGGTGGCGGCATCGGGCGGGCGGTCGCACAGCGCTTCGCGCGCAAGCGGGCCATTGTCATCGTGGCCGACCTCGACAAGCAGCGGGCCGTCGAAACCGTCGAGACCATAGAGGCATTCGGCGGGGACGCCACGCCCTATGCGGTGGATGTCTCCGACGCGGCGGCCATGGAGAGCTTCGCCGAGGATGTCGCCGCCGAGTTCGGCATACCGCGCGTGCTGGTCAACAATGCCGGATACACCACGGCGGGGCCATTTCTGGAGCATACGGTCGAGGACTGGGATCGGCTCATGGGCGTCAATGTGTGGGGGCTGGTCTACGGATCCACCTACTTCGGGCGGCAGATGGCGGAATCCGGGCGCGGGGGCCGGATCATCAATGTCACCTCGGTCGCGGCCTTCACGCCGATTCCCCTCAGCACGCCGTACTGCACCACCAAGGCGGCGGCCCAGATGCTCACCGAGGGACTGCGATTGGAGTTCGCGGGCACGGGGGTGGGCGTCACCGCGGTCTGCCCGGCGCTCGTGCACACCGGCCTCTACGAGGATCGCGATGCGGACGCCGAGGACACGGCCGCCGCCGCCCGCACGCTCAGTGTGTCCGCGCTGGCCCAGCGCTATGTCGCCTACAGTCCGGACAGCATTGCCCGCACCATCGTCCGGGTGGCGGCGCGCAATCCGGCGGTGGTGCCGACGCCCATCGAAGCCCGCGCGCTGTACCTTGCGACCCGGGTCTCGCCGGGCGGTGCGCGGCTCGCGGCGCGATTCCTGAAGCCGCACCGGCTCACCGGGCTCCGGGCCACGGTCACCCGGCCCGGCGTGCTGACCCGGATCGACGATTACCTCGCGAAGAAGCTCGAGCGCTTCGAAAGCCGGTAACCCGTCGGTTCAGTAGCGGCCGAACAATACGGCCGCATTGTGGCCGCCGAAGCCGAAGGAGTTGTTCAGCGCGAAGTCGATATTCGTGTGGCGCGGCTTGGTGTGCACCACGTCGAGATCGATTTCTGGGTCCTGGTTCTCCAGATTGAGGGTCGGGGGGATCACCTGATCGCGGAGGGTGAGCACGGAGATGATCGCCTCGAGCGCGCCCACCGCTCCGACCGAATGGCCGAGCGCGGACTTGGGCGCGTAGACGGCCGGATGTGTGCCGACGGCGGCCGTGATTCCCTTGGCCTCGGCGAGATCTCCGATGCTGGTGCCGGTGGCGTGGGCATTGACGTGATCGACCTCGGCCGGGCTGACGCCCGCGGTTTCGATGGCCCGGCGCATGGCGCGAGCGCAGCCCGTGCCCTCCGGGTCGGGGGCCACCATGTGGTAGCCGTCGGCGGTGAGTCCCGCGCCGAGTAGTCGGGCGATCGGTTGGGCCCCGCGCGCCAAGGCGTGCTGCTCGGATTCGATCAGCAGCAGTGCGGCGGCCTCGCCGAAGACGAATCCGTCCCGGTCCCGGTCGAACGGACGGGAGGCGCGCTCGGGCTCGTCGAGGCGGGTGCTGAGCGCCCGCGCCATCGAAAAACCGGCAATGGCAACGGGATTGATGTATCCCTCGACGCCGCCCGCCACCATGATGTCGGCCTCGCCGAGCACAATGGACCGCCACGCATGCACCAGCGCCTCACAGCCCGACGCACAGGCCGACACCGGTGTGACGATCGACGCGCGGGCCCCGATCTCCAGACCCACCACCCCGGACACCCCGTTCGGCATGCTCATCGGCACCGCGAACGGCGACACCTTGCGATAGCCGTGATCGCGCATGGCGTCATTGGCATCCACAATGGCGTCCGCGCCGCCGAGCCCGGTGCCTATGCACACCCCGAGCCGGTCCTTGTCCACCTCCGGGGCTCCGGCGTTGTCCCACAACCGTTTTCCCATCACATACGCCATGCGCTGCACATACGACATGCGCCGCTTGCGGACCCGGTCGACGTCCTCGCTCGGGTCGTGCACCAGCTTGCCGCCGATGGTGACGGGCAGTTGCAGCCGGGCCATTTCGGGATCGGCGAGGGTCTTGATTCCGCTGGCTCCGGCGAGCAGACCCTGCCAGGTGCCTTCGGTGTCGGCGGCGATCGATGTGGTCATCTCCACCGCGGTCACCACGACATCTCGGAAGCCGCCATTACGGGTGGAGAAGTTCTCGAGCGTGTTCACTGATGTTTCCTTAGCGGCCAATTATCAAGCACTGCAATGTCATTGCGTTCGCAGTGAGGCTAGCCCGGAACCCCCGGCGTGGCAGGCCGAAACTTAGATGCGAGCCGCCAATCCGCGAATGCCGATCTTCGCGAACGGGCGCACGAACGGCGCGGCCCAGCGCAGCGGCAGGAATGAACCGATGCGCGGCCGGAAGGCGATGGTCCAGGTGAGGGTGGTGCCGGTCGCGGTCTCGGTGAGCCGGTAATCCTCGGCGAACGATTTGATCGCGAACGGGAGGGAGATCTTGGTGCCGGTGACGGTGAGGCGCTCACCGGGCGTCAGGGTGATGACCTTCTCCTCGGCCGCGAACAGCAGGCCGTCGAAGGTGCGCTGTGCGCCTTCATTGCGGTAGTCGTCGCGGTAGCGGATGCCGTTGATGAGCGGAATCCAGGAGAAGGTGCCGTTGAGTTGGAGGGCGTCCCACACCTTGTGCGGTGGGAAGGGGAATTCGCGTTCGGCGGTGACGGCGAAAGTGCCGCGCTCGGCGAGATATTCGTCGATCTGGGCGGCGGTCAGCGGCCGGGTGTCGAAGCCGCCTCCTGCCAGCACGGCCTTGATCCAGGTGCGCAGGAGGTAGAGGGTGATGCCGCCCGTGATGGCTCCGATAACCACCAGGGCGACCACGACGTAGACGATGACGGTGAGCATGGGTGTCAGAAGTCCTTGCCGTCGGCACGATTCCGGTTCGCGAAGGCCCGGATCGCCCCGCCCGCCTGCGCGGCCACGGCGGCCGTGGTTCGCACGCTGCGCATCTTGAAGATCTGCCACACGCCGATCAGGGCCGCTATTGCGGCGGGCACCAACATGATCGAGGACGTGGTGAGCAGGGCCGCCCAATGCGGCATCCACTGGCTCAGCAGCTCCACCAGGAATGAGAAGAAGTAGATGGTGCCGTAGATCGCCGCGATCGCCGCGAATCCCAGCATGGCCGCGGCGATCAGGCCGCGCACCAGTTCGGCGAAGAGGAACTTTCCGGCGCGGTGTAGTCGGGGTCCGAGCCAGGCGGAGAATTCCGCGAGCAGATATCGGATCGCCCGCTCGAATGTGCCGGGCGGTACCTCGACCGCTGTGCCGTAGCTGTTGTGGTAGCTCGCCATGCGCGGCCCCCTCTGTCGATCATGGAATCGGCGGCCGCATGCCGCGGGAACTGTCGCAGCGTAGCACGATCGAGTAGATTGTCTCAGACGGTAATCAGGACTGTGTAGGAGCGTGAGCGGAATGGCCGCATCCATCCCCCTCGTCGCGCGCCGCTGGAGCGCCGATGACATCCCGGATCTGACCGGAAAGACGGCGGTGGTCACCGGAGCCAATAGCGGCCTGGGTCTGCGCACCGCGGAAGCGTTGGCCGCCAAGGGCGCTCAGGTGCTCATGGCCTGCCGCAATGAGCTCAAGGCCGCAGCCGCACTGGAATCGGTATCGGCGGCCGCCACCGGCCCCAAACCCGAAGTGCTGCCCCTGGATCTGGCCGACCTGACCTCGGTGCGCCGCGCGGCCGATCACCTCGACGTCCGCGGCGGCGCGATCGACATTCTCGTCAACAATGCCGGTGTCATGGCCCTGCCCGGCCACATTCGCACCGCCGACGGCTTCGATGCGCAATTCGGCACGAACCATCTGGGCCACTACGCCTTCACCGGATTGTTGCTCCCCGCATTGCTGCGCGCTCCCTCACCGCGCGTGGTGACGGTCTCCTCGGTCGCGGCCTGGGGCGGCGTCATCAACTGGCCCGACCCGAATTGGCGCGTCCTTTACATCCGCTGGCTCGCCTACAGCCAATCCAAACTGGCCAACCTCCTCTTCTCCGCCGAACTGGACCGCCGCGCCCGCGCCGCCGGAACCACCCTCACCTCGGTGGCCGCCCACCCCGGCCTCTCCGCCACCAACCTCTACGACTCCAACGGCGAAAAAGGCCTGACCGCAACCCTGGCCGCCCTCCAACAGCGACTGATCGTCTCCCTGGCCCAATCCGACCGCATGGGTGCACTCCCGCAGCTCTACGCCGCCACCATGCCCGCTATCCCCGGCAACGCCTACCTGGGCCCCGCCTTCGAAACCTTCGGCTATCCCCGCCGCACCCTCCGAAACCCCCTGGCCTACAGCCGCCTCCAGGCCCGAGCCCTCTGGCGCCTCAGCGAAAACCTCACCGGCATCGAATACCCCTGGCCATAACTCTCCCCGGTCATGAGTAGACGAGGTCACATCCGAAGTGCCACATCACGGGCGTCAGCACGATGCCCGTGCCGATCACGACGAGAGGGCTGGGCCAGAGAAAGGCCTACCGCCCGTGATGCTGGTCGCCCGACCTCGAGGGCAATCGAGTTTTCACGCCTCCGAGATCGGGCCCGCACCGGTCGGCCCGCGGGATTAGCGGGCGGGGGATCGGGGAGCGTGCGAGAATCGGCAGCTGGTCGGGGGTCGTACCGATTTCGGATGAGGGAGATGCTTGTGAGTAAGAGGTTCCTGGTTGGACTGCCGGTGGCGGTATTCGCGGTGGTGCCGCTGTTCGGGATGGCCGGAATGGCCACCGCGCATGCGGACACGGTGAATTTCACCTGCACGGGTCAGACGTGGGCGGGTGAAGAGTTGCCCGCCGTGACGGTGGAAATCCATGTGAAGCGGAATACGAGGGACACCTCCCTCGCTCGCCAAGCCGCCCAGAAGGCACAGCCGGAATGGCGGGGCACCGCCAAGTTCTCGACCATCAACTGCCAGAAGCAGGGCTGAGTCGAGCCGAGGCCCGGACTCGCCGGAAGTCCGGGCCGCCCGCACGTTAGATGTCGCGGCGGTGGCTGAGGTAGGCGAAAGAGGCCAGGCCCAGGGGGATCTGGCACCAGAAGGTGAGTAGGCGATAGCCGAGGGCCACACCGACGGCCACGCCCACGCTCAGGCCCGCGACGGCGGTGAGGCCCGCCGCGATGGTGATCTCCTTGGCGGCTACGCCATTGGGGGAGGGGAGTAGCGGGGCCAGGGCCACGGTCACGAGTTCGACCACGAAGGTGTCGAAGAGACTGAGGTTCGCGCCTACCGCGTGCAGTACGGCCCACAGCGCCACGACCATGAGCAGGGGCTGAAGCAGGGCGCAGATCCAGAGGAGCGCGGCGCGGCTCGGGCGGACAGCGGTGGCGGCCACCGATTTCCAGGCGAATTCGGCGTCGGTTCTGGCATGCAGCAGGCGCGAGGCGAGACCCCGCCAGCCGCCACGGGCTCGTACCCAGCGCTGGAGCGTCATGGTCCCGGCACTCACGACGGCGATGAGGACCACGAGGGCCGCCGTGGCGATGGCCGCGGTGCGCCACGGATGGTCCATGGCGGACTGCCACCAACCCGACGAGCGCGCGCCGAGGTCATGCCAGGGCGGCTGCGAGCCGGTGCGCCGGACCAGCGCCGGAGTGGCCAGGATGGCGACGGCCACCAGGGGTATTCGCACCACCAGGGCCGCGACCCCGAGCAATGTCATGGAGGCGACGGCCGCGCTGCGGCTGAGCCCGGCCTTGCGCAGGAAGCGCATGCGAATGAGCAGCGAGGCCGCCGGAATCAGCCCGATCGCGGGCACGGCCAGTTGCAGGGCGAAGAGCTTTCGGGAGGCGGGTTCGGCCGGAATGGATCCGCGCAGCATGCACACCGAGGTGGGCCAGAGCGCGAGGGTCGCCACCGCGGCGAGCGCCAGCCACCAGGGGTCGGCGGTGAGCAGGGTGTGCGTCCCGATCGAGACGGCCTCGTGTTGCCATAGCGCCGCCGCAACCACCACCGCGGTGAAAAGTACGGTCGGGAGGGCCTTTCTCGCTAGAGCGGGAACTGCCAGAGCCATCGGCTCTCCTTGGGTGTCGCGGTCGCGGGAGGTGACTGAACCTATGAATCGCGAATCCGATGACCGACATTACCCGGATCTGGAAGGGGCGACCCGCATTCCGGCACAACAGTGGGCACCTGCCGGACAACTGTGGGTTGGGCGGGCCGCCCCCGATGCTCTTGGACACCCGGTGGGGTACACATCGAGTGACCTCGAGCAAGGTTCAGACTATCTGTGTCTCAGACACATTGCAATCGGTTCGCGGGAATTGAGGTGGCCGCGTGGATAATTCGGTCAGACCGTCGTGAGGATATCCCGGATGACATCCGACTTGAAGAAAGGTTCGACCCGCTTACGCACCAGTTCGGCGAATACGCCGTCCTGTTTGGCGATTTCGATGATCGGCGGTGCGTACCGGACGAATTCGTCGCGCAGGATTTCCGGAGTGAGCCCGACCTCCTTCCACAACCCGGCCACGGTGTAATCGCCGTAGTAGCTCAGCAGAATGTCGGCGGCATCGCCGACCAGCTCGGCCAGATAATCCTGATTCTTCACCGTGGTCGCCAGATCCAGGACCGCCCCGAGTAGTGCGCGCAGATCCTCGAGTTCGATGAATTCGCGCAGATCGCTGACCGGTTCATTGGCGAACAGGTCGTAGACCTCCATGGCCGCATCGGTCAGCGGCGTCTCCTTGATGACGGTCAGAATGGCGTGATTGGTGCGCTTCACCGCGTACTGCGCGGCGGCGGCTCCGGCCTCGCCGATGCGCTCCCCGAACGCCTTGTCACTCGCGCTGAACACCTTGCTGGCGGTCCGATCACCCAGGGCGAGAGCGGATCTCACCACCGGAATCTTCTCCGCCCGGCTGCGGGCGGCATCGGCCGCACCGGAGACGATTCGGTTCACGAAGGTGGCGGCGACGGTGCCGACCAGCGGGCTCTGCGCGAACCGGTCCAGCCCGCGCTCGAACATGGTGTGCATGCCGAGCACGGTGGCGACCAGATGAGCGACCCCGTCCCGATCCACCACATCGCCGAGCCGGAATTTGTCATTCGCCGCCAAATCGTAGATGGCGTCGGCCAGTGCGTCGAACAGTTGCCGATTCAACGCACTGCTATTGAGCAGCTCGATAATGGACAGCGTGGTCTGCTGCACCGCATTCCGGTCCAGCACCTCCGAAACCTTCATGGTCTCGGCGACCTGGAAGGCATCCCGCAGAATCGAATCGGAGTGTTCCACGAGCAGTTCACCGCTCACCTGATCGACAATGTATGCCACGGCGGCGTCCAGTAGCTTTTCCGAGATCGCGTCCACGGCGTTCTCGGTCTCCGCCACGTGCTTTGCCATTGGATATCCCCATTCGTTGCCAGAAAACAATGCCGGGGGCCGGTTCGAGGCCCGGCCTCCACCCCTGCCGAATGATTGTCTCAGACAGAAAGATTCGCCGCAAAGCGAGCTAACGCCCCGCCGCCCGGTCGCGTTTCTCGCGCAGCTGGTCCAGCCGGGTGTTCTGGTCATCCTGTTGCGATGCGGTGAGCCCCGACGCCTGGAAGGTGATGACCACCTGTTCCGCACCGCAGTCGCGATGTAGCCGCAGCGTCGATCCCGGTCCGATACTGAACCCGGGTTCGTTGAAGATCACCTGGTGGTCGAAATCCAGTGGCGTACTACAGGCATAGAAGAGATCCACGGTCCCGGCCGCGGAATCCGGGTTGTAGCAGCTGATCTCCAAGAACTGACCGGTCCGATAACTGTCGGAGCAATCGATCATGGCCAGTGAGCTATCGGGTTCGGCGACAGCGAGCCCGGAAGCCGTCATTCCGGCAGCGAGCAGTCCACCCGCCACCACAATCCAACCGGTGCGCCTCATACCGCGACTTCCTCCGCGGCCGCAGGCTTGCCCGGCTCGTCCACGGTATCCGTGCGGCTCTCATACTCGGCCAGCCCGATCCGCGCATGCAGCCGCTTCGCCCATCGCGGAGCCCACCAGCACCGGTCACCGAGAATCGTCATGATCGACGGCACCAGCAGCATGCGAATCACGGTGGCGTCCAGAATGAGCGCCACGATCATCCCGTAGGCGATGTACTTCATCAGCACCAGATCCGACAGCCCGAATGCCCCGGTCACCACGATCAGCACCAGCGCCGCCGCGGTAATGATGCCGCCGGTATGCGCCGTCCCGTACCGAATCGATTCCTGCGTGGACGCGCCGCGGTTCCGCGCCTCGGCCATCCGCGACATGAGGAAGATCTCGTAGTCGGTGGAGAGCCCGAAGATGATCGCGATGATGATCACCAGCACCGGGAAACTCAGAGGCTGCGGCGTGAAATTCAGGAGCCCCGCCCCGTGCCCGTCGTAGAACACGAACGACAGGAACCCCAGCGTGGCGGTCAGGCTGAGCGCGCTCACCACCACCGCCTTGAGCGGCAGCACGAACGAGCCGAAGGCCAGGAACATCATGATGAACGAGGCCAGCACCAGAATCAGCAGCAGCCAGGGCAGCCGGTGGATGACGCCGTGGATGGAATCCCGTTCCAGCACCGGCAATCCGGTCACGTACATGCGCACGCCCGCCGGTGGTGAAATGCCTCGCAGCCGGTCGATCACCGCATCGGCGGTCTTGGGATCGACCAGACCCGACTGATACACCTTGACGTTCACGCCGTCCTTGGCCACGCCATTGGAGAACGGCTTCTCGAAATCCCCGGTCCGCCCGGGCACCTGGTTCGCGGCCGCCACGATGGCACCGAGGGTGGCCCGATTCGCGCCCTCGATCACGAGCTTAATCGGCGACACCCGTTCCTTCGGGAACACCGCATCGAAACTCTGCTGCGCCGTGCGCGTGTCATTGCCCGGCGGCAAGTACTTCTCGGTCAGCCCGGCATACTCCACATGCAGGAACGGCAGGATCAGCCCGAGCAGCACCAGCATGATCGGATACGCCAGCAGCGCAGGCCGTTTCATCGCCCAGGTGGCCAGCCGCGACCAGAACGAGGCATCGATCTGCGCCGCGGTCCTGGTGCGCGAGAACCGCTTCAGCCCAAACGCGTCCACCCGCTTGCCGAGCACGCCCAACATGGCGGGCAGCACCGTAATCGACAGCAGCGCAGCCAGAATCACCGCGGTCAGCGCACCCAAGGCCACCGACCGCAGAAATGTCATCGGGAAGATGAGCACCCCCGCCACGCACACCACGATGATGGTGGCCGAGAACATGACCGTCCGCCCCGCCGTCGAAACCGTAATCCGCACAGCGTCTTCGGTGGATCGCCCCTCCGCGATCTCCTCCCGGAACCGGCTCACCATGAACAGCCCGTAGTCGATTGCCAGCCCCAGCCCGATGAGCGAGATGACCGCATCGGCGAACTGATGCACCTGCATCACCCCGGTGAGCATTTTCATCACGCCCCACGCGCCCGCGATGGTGAGCCCGCCCACGATCATCGGGAGCGAGGCTGCGATCACGCCCCCGAACACGAAGAACAGCACGATCGCCACCACCGGAAGCGCGATCATGTGCATGCGGTCGATATCGTGCTGCATGGTCAGCCCGACCGCGTCGGCCACCGGCACCCGCCCGGCGATCTGCACATCCAGCCCGGAAATGGTGAGCTTGTCGCGGATCTGGTGATAGAAGTCGACGCTGTCCTGATCGCCGGTGCCCTGCAACCCGATGCTCATGAAGGCGCGGGTCTTGGAGTCGTCGAGGAACCGGGTCTTGCCGAGGCTCCCGTTCCAGTACCCGCTGACGTCCTTGACCTGAGTCTTGTAGTCGTTCAACAGTTTCTGCGTCAGATCCCGCCCGCCCGACTCGATATCGGCGTCGGTGATGTGCCTACCGGACGGGGCGGTGAACAGCGCGATCACGTCGCCGTCAAAATCGCGTCCGAAGGTATCGTCCGCCAGCTCGGTGCCCTCCACCGATTCGCTGGTGTCGTCGAAGAAGCCCTGCGCGGTCAGCTTGTCCTGATAGCCGAGCCCGTACAGGCCCGAAACCCCCATCAGCGCAATGAATCCGACAATGACGGCGTAGCGGGCGCGATAGGTCCAGCGCCCCATCCAGTGGAACACGATCGGATCTCCCCTCGAATGCCCGCGGCTAGGCCGTGCAGGCTGGCGACTTGTAGTCGGTCTGGGCCAGAATCCCGCAGATCTCGCTGACCGGAATCTTCCATTCCCCGTTCACCGCGGTCAGATTCAGCGGGGCCGAGCGGCGATTGCCATTGCCGTCCTTGTCGAGCCAGAACTCCGCCTCGAGGGTGTCGCCATTGAGCACCACCGAGTCGGCCACCACGCCGAACTTGGCGTTCGGGTTCTCGGACAGGGCCTTCGACAGTTCGGGCAGGTCGCTGCGGAACTTCTCGCCGCCTTGCACGATCGCCAGCCGCTGATCGTCGGTGACCTGATGGCCCTTGCCGAACAGGTCCTGCAACTTGGTATTCAGCTGGTCGGCGGTGAGCGGCGTCGGCAGTGCGCCCTTTCCGGCTGTGGTGGCGGCCGCGCTGGTCGGCGCGACGGTGATGGTGACATCGCTGCTGCGGACATTGTCGGAGCCGCACCCCATGAGTGTCAGAGACAGTGCTGCTCCCACTGTTGCAATCGAGATCGCTGCTCCTAGACGCATTTTCATGTCCCCTCCAGTGTGATCGTGATCGCAAGTTGCGCTTTGATGGGTCGTGGGTCACAGTATGCTAACAACTGTCTCAGTCGGTGTGAACATTTTCTCGAGGAGGGCTGGTGGGTAGGTTGCACAAGCCGCGGGGGGCAACGCTGGGATACCTGTCGGCCGTCGTGCTGGCCGCGGTGCTGATCGGCGGCGGTGGCGGCCTGGCGCTCTGGTTCCGGACCCATCTCGGGGTACCGCCGCCGATCATCGTGGTGGCCGAGCAACCGGCGGCCTCGACCACCACGATCGTGCCGACCACCCGGCCGACCAAGACCACGACCGCCAAACCCGTTGTGCCGCCGGAGCAGATCCCGCCGCAGCTCCCGGACTCGGCCGCCTATACCGCGGCCGCGACGACCGCCATGCCTCCGTTCGTGAACAAGTCGGCCGACCACTACGGCTGGTTCAGTGGCGACGCGGTATCGGCGCGCTGCGACGAATGGAATCGGGCCACTGTCGTCGGCAGTACCGACGCCACGTTGTTCGTGGTGTGCGGGTCATATTTCAAGGCCTTCGAATTGGCCACGGGCACCCCGATCCGAACCGGGATCGCGGGTGGGGGTGGGAGCTGGTCCGGAACGGGCGCAGGCATTTCCATCGCACTGACCCAGAGTGCATTGACCATTGCCCACGACGGCCAAGATCCGGTCGTACAGGCGGTAATCGAATGGTGGACGCCCTAGCCATTCGGGCGATATCCGAAAACGCGGACAGCGTGGTCCGTTTCGAGTACATTGTCTCAGACAGTGTGGCGGGGAGGTCTACGATGCGGAATTTCGACGGCGTGGAAGGACTGGCATGAATGCGATGGCAGTCCAGGTGAGGCCGGATTCCGAATTGCCCGACGACCCGCAAGAGCCGCCGACAGCGGAAGAAACGAATTCCCAAGACGCACTGCGTCAAGCGGTGCCGCCGATCCTGCGCCCGCTGGTCTCGCTGGCACTGTGGGCGTGGAACACCCTGATCGGCTCGATCGGCACCTTCGGCCGTCTCGTGCTGCTGGCCTGCGACTCGGTCTACGGACTGGTCCGCGACATCGTGAAACTCAACCATCCGTGGCGCGAAACCCTCACGCAGGCCTGGTTCATGATGAGCGTCTCCGGCTGGCCCGCCATTCTCATCTCCGTGCCGCTCGGCGCGATCATCCAGATCCAGGCGGGTTCGCTCGCCGCGCAGGTGGGGGCCACCTCGCAGGCCGGGGCCGCGGGCGGGCTCGGCGTGATCCGCCAGGCCGCACCCATGGTCGCGGGCATTCTCATGGGCGGCGCGGTGGGCGCGGCCGTGGCGGCCGACCTCGGGGCCCGCAAGATTCGCGAGGAGATCGACGCGATCCGGACCTTGGGCATCAACCCGAATCATCGTCTCGTCGCCCCGCGGCTGGCCGCCATGTTCATCGTCGGCCCGCTCATGTGCATCCTGGTGGTGTTCGTCGGCATGTCGACCATCTACTCGATGACGCTGATCCAGGGCGGTGTGCCGGGCGCGTTCTTCAATTCCTTTGCGGCCTTTGCCAGTACGACCGATCTGCTCATCGCGATCATCAAGACCGTCATCTTCGGGATTCTCGTCGTGCTGGTGGCCAGTCAGCGCGGATTCGAGGCGTCCGGCGGCCCCAAGGGTGTGGCCGACTGCGTGAACGCCACCGTCGTACTCGGCGTGATGACCACCTTCGCCGCGAATGTGCTCATCACCCAGCTGCTATCCATCTGGTTTCCCGAGAACTTGGGGATGTAAATGGTTGTGCCGTCCAAATTTCGTGCGTGGGGTGCACATTCGGTCCAGCGGGCCGACAATGCCCTCGCGCCGCTGGTGGGGCTCGGCCACCAGTTCGCCTTCGCCTATCACGTCCTGCGCGCCATCCCGCGCACGATCAAGCGGTATCGCCGCCAGATCGGCGTTGTATTCATGGATATCGGCTGGGGGAACGGCCGGATCATCGTGGGCGGTGGCACCGTCGGCGTCGTGGTGTTCATGGGACTGATGACCGGGGCCATGATCGGCATCGAGGCCTTCCGGGTGCTGGACATGCTGGCCATGGGACCGCTCACCGGTTTCATCTCCTCCTTCGCCAATACCCGTGAACTCGCGCCGCTGGTCGCCGCCATCGCCTTCGCCGCGCAGGCGGGCTGCCGCATTACTGCCGAGATCGGGTCCATGCGCATCTCCGAGGAGATCGACGCACTGGAAGCGACTGCGGTGGAACCGATTCCGTTCGTCGTCACCACACGCGTGATCGCGGGCGTGCTGATCGTCATCCCCGTCTACCTGGCGTCGCTGGCGTGCAGCTATTTCTCCACGGCGTTCTTCATCAAGGTGGTGCACGGCCAGGCGGGCGGCACTTACGACCACTATTTCCAGGCCTTCCTGAACCCGAAGGACATCTTCCTGTCGCTGTTCAAGGCCGTCGTGTTCGTCATCGTGATCATCCTGGTGCACTCCTACTACGGCTTCTACGCCTCGGGCGGGCCGGAGGGCGTCGGGGTCGCCTCCGGTCGCGCCATCCGCGCCAGCCTGGTGCTGGTCGTGATCCTGGATCTGACGCTGACCACCGCGCTGTGGGGTGCCCTCGTCAGTGATATTCGAATTACGGGATAGCCCATGGGAACTGCCAAATATCAGGCCATCAACGGGCGCGGTCCCAAACCCTGGCAGCTGCTCCTCACCGGAGTCGTCGGCGCGGTGGTATTGCTGATCGGTTCGCTCGTCTTCACCAACTACGCCAAGGGCGGTTTCACGCCGCAGTTCACCCTGAATGTCGAGGCCGAGCAGGTCGGTGAGGGCATTGTCGAGGGCGCGGACGTCAAGATGGACGGTTTGCGCATCGGCACCATCGCCAAGGTCGAAAGCCGTGGCGCGCAACAGCAATTCCTGCAACTCACGGTGCAGCCGGAGGACGCGAAGTTCCTCGCCGACAATATGCAGGCGCGGTTCGTCTCCTCCAACACGCTCGGCATGACCGCGCTGGAGCTGTTCTATCTCGGTCCGCGCGGTAAGGCGCTGGCCGATGGCGCGACCATCACGCTGCCCAAGGACAGCAAGACGGTCACCGTCACCTCGGTGATCCGCATGGTCGGCGATCAACTCGGCAAGATCGATACCGGACCGGTCGGGCGGATCGGCAAGGTGCTGTCATTCGAGGGCAGCGCCGAGGGCATCGGCAAGATGATCGCCACCGCCATCGATATCGGGCGCATGAAGGTCGGCAATGGCGACATGCTGGTGGCCGGTGATCCGCGGCCCGGGCTGCAACAGGGGGCGGACTTCAGCGCCGATCTGTCGAGCACGGCGCGAGATGCGTTGCAGCTCTTCCGGGATCAGGCCGCCCGGATCTCATTCCTGACCGACCGGCACGAGGACCTGGAGGCGATCGTCTCCGTGGTCGCCAAGGTGATCGGTGACGCCATCTACATCTTCCCGCAGCCAGGGTTCGCCTCCCTGCTCGACGCGCTGCTGAGCATCGTCACCCCGATCAGTTCGGTCACCGGCGGGCTGACCAGCTTCTACAACCGTATTCCGATGCTGCTTGACCGGATCGACAAGGCGTTCGTCGCCAATCCGGACGGGTCGGTATCACTGAAATTGCAACTGCTGCTCGCGGGACTGCCGTACCTCGGCGGTGACCCCAAGGTGGTCGCGGCCGGACCGCAGTCGGTTCCCGCCGCGCCGGTGCTGCCGGGGTTGCCCGCGATTCCGGGACTGCCGATTCCGGCCGGACTGTTCGGCACGCAGGGAGGGGATCGATGAAATCCGTTCGCAGCGCGGCGATCCGGCTCGGGGTGGTCGCCGTCGTCATCATGGTCATGGGTGTCTTGATCTGGACCGCACTGCAGACGCCGGTGAAGGGGGAGGTCCGCGGTTTCTCCACGCATATCTCCGATGTGTCCGGCCTGAAGAAGGGTTCGGACGTGCGCATGGCGGGTGTGCAGGTCGGCAAGGTCACCGCCATCGAACTCGATGGCGCGGTCGCCTATGTGGAGTTCACTGTCGCCGAGGGACAACAGGTTTACGACAATACCGAGGTCTCGGTGCTGTTCTCCTCCCTGGTCGGCGACCGCTACCTGGCGATACAGCAGAAGGTCGCGCCCGGAAAGGCGCTGAAGCCGGGAGCCTCCATCCCGATCGAGCGCACGCACGGATCCTTCGACATCTCAGAGCTTTTCGATGCGGTGCGGCCCATCTTCGACACCCTGTCCTCCGGTTCGGTGGACAAGTTCCTGGAGAACCTGCTGCTGGTGGTGTCCGGTGACGGGCGTGGCCTGGGGCCGGTCATGGACAGCCTGAACCAGATCATCGCGGTGGCCTCCAATCAGGAACCGGTGGTCACCCTGCTCGCCGACAATATGTCCGGGCTGCTGAACCGCTTTCAGGGCCAATCACCCAAGATCGACAGCATGATCGACCAGGTCCTCGGGCTGGTCGACTACATCTACGGCAAGCTCGACTCGCTCAAAGACCTGATCACCCATGCGATTCCGGGCCTGAACGCGGCAATGCCGCTGCTGGACAAGCTCGCCGGGATCTACTACGACAATTTCCCCGGCATGGAGGGGCTCTACAACCAGCAGCTCGGCCCGAACATGGTGAATTTCATCCGGCAGACCCTGGCCGCGGTGCCGCTGGCCATGCAGACCCTCAATGGGCTGACGTTGGAGCCGAAGGCGGGGGAGCGCTGGAGCTGCCTGAGCGGGCTGCCGATCCCGACCACGATTCTGATGGGCGTCGAACGCATGGGGGAGTGCAAGTGAATCTGCCCGGGGCGACCATGGCACTGAACCGCGTGCCATTTCCACGAATAGCATTGCCGCGCTTCACTATACGCAGTGCACCCGCGCAGAACAGGTTCGAATTCCGGATCGGCATCGCCGCCATCCTGGCGACGGTGGCCGCGCTGGTCGCCGCGGTCGGGGCCTTCGTCATACCGTTCGGCGAGACCGTGTATCGCGCCGAGTTCGGCAGTTCCGGCGATGTGCGGGTGGGCGATGACGTCCGGGTCGCGGGCATCTCACTGGGCAAGGTACGGCATGTGACGCTGGTCGGCGATCACGCCGAGATCGCCTTCGGGCTCGACAGCAAGGTGAAGGTCGGCGTCGATTCGCGGGTGGTCGTCAAGCTGCTCACGCCGATCGGCGGTCGCTACATCTCCGTCGAACCGGCCGGGAACGACACCGCCGCCGGAAAAATCATTCCGCGCGCGCACACCAAGACGCCCTACGATCTCGCCGCCGTCATGGAGAACGTGACGCCGTCGCTGGCCGCCATCGACGCGGGCAAGCTGCGCGAGACCTTCGCCAAGCTGGCCGGGGCCTTCGAGGAACAGCCTGCCGCCCTGAACGGAATCCTCAATAGCGTCAACAGCTTGTCGACCATCATCGTGCAGCGGCGCACCGAATTCTCGCGGGCCCTGGATGTCGCCAAGGAGTACTTCGAGACGCTCATGAACAAGCTGGACCGCGTCCAGCTCGCGGGGCAGCATGTGCTCGACATCTACCGGGTGGTCGCGGCCGACCGGGACGGCCTGGTGGGCCTGGTGGCGCAGATCCGGCGGGCATTCGACTACGTCACTCCGCTGTTCTCCTTCGCCCAGAACCAGCTTGGCCCGGCGCTGGAGCCGCTCTACGACACCATCGACAAGTCGGTCGCCGAGCTGGTCTCCAATACCGATGCGCTGAACAGCATCAATCAGAACCTGGCGCAGCTGTTGCAGTGGTTCGCGCGCAACTCCGACAACCCCTATGTGCGAGTCGACCAGTCGGGAGCCACCATCACCGATACGCCGCTGTGCCCGCACGGAAAGCCCGGGTGCTGAGGATGAGCATGCGAAATCCCTTGCGCGCCTTCCGAGGCCGGATATTCCCGCCCACCCGTAAGGGCCGGATCCGGGCCGTGCTGGTCGTGATCGCAGTGGTGATGGGCCTGATCGTGGCCGTCACCGGCAAGGAGTACTACGACAGCGCCACCGAGCCGATCGCCGTCTGCGCCGAATTCCGGGATGCGGTAGGGCTTTACGAGGGCAATAAGGTCACCATGCTCGGGATCCAGATCGGGAATGTGGTGTCGATCGAACCGCGCGAGGACGGCGTGCTCGTGCGGATGACCGTGGACCGCAACGTGCGGCTGGCGCAGAACCTCGGCGCGATCACCATTGCCAATTCGATCGTCACCGATCGCCGGGTCGAACTCGGGCCCGCCTACTCCGGCGGCGGCACCTTCGATTATCGCAACTGTATTCCCAAGGACCGCACCAAGACTCCGGTCGGCTTCACCGAGGCCATGCGCGCGGTGGCGAATTTGTCCGAGGATCTCACCGGCAAACCGCACGACGCTCCGCTGCAGGAGAAGGAACCGACTGTGCTGGGCGACTCGCTCACCCGCATCGCCCAGCAGGTGCACGACAATGCGGTGCCGCTCAATGGGGCCATCCGCAATGTGTCCGACATTCTCGGGGATTCGGCGGCGGGCGCGAACTACCTGATGGGCGCGGTGCTCAAGGAGTTCCGCAAGATCAGCGAGAACCTGGATCAGGGCACCGGTGATGGTGAATTCCTGATCGATGCCACCACCGACGCGCTCAATATCGTCAATCGGATCGGCCCGGACCTGGTCGGGATAGTCGGCGACCTCGCGGTGTGGGTACCGCCGCTGATGAATCTGCTCATCTACAAGTGGATCAAGCCGATCATGGCGGGCATGGACGGCCTCATGCCGGTCATCTTCAAGATGCTCGATCAGGTACCGAGCTTCGTCGACTTCCTGAACAACATCCCACCCGCGCTCCAGGGCGCGGCCAAACTGTTCGACCAGAACCTCGGCGCGGGCACATTGCAGTTCGTGCCGCCCAGCTTCCGCATCGACCCGGCACTGGCACGGGAGGTGTGCTCGGTGGCCAAACCCTGGTACGCGCCGTGCAATCGCACCTTCGCGGACGGCGACACCGTGGATCTGGGCCTGGTGCAGCTCATGCTGTCGGCGGCAGGGGGGAAGTGATGACCATGCGCGGCAAGGGATTCGGTGCGAAACGCTGGGGCGCGGCGGTGCTCGGCGCGGTGACGGTGGCCTCGGTCGCGGGATGCTCGGTGCGGCCGCTCGACCTGCCGCTGCCGGGCACCACCTACGGCAAACCCACCTATGAGGTGCAGGTCGAATTCGGCAATGTGCTGTCACTGCCGCTGAAGACCAAGGTGGAACTCAATGGCGCGCAGGTCGGCGTCGTCGATTCGGTCAAGGTCCGGTCGCGGCCGGATGCGAATGTGCCGGAGCTGGCGGCAGATCAGCAGCCCTACTATCAGCCGACCGCCATCCTGGCCATCGACAAGAACGTGCACCTGCCCGCCGAGACCAAAGTGGAAATGGCGCAGCAGACGCTGTTCGGTGACACCTTCGTCAAATTGACTCTCCCGGAGAAGCCTTCGGGTCGGATGCTCTCGCAGGGCAGCGTCATTCCGATCACCCAGACCAAACAACCCAGCACCGTCGAGCAGTACATGACCTCGGTCGTCAGCTGGGTCACCGGCGGCAATATCCCATTCGTGCAGACCTTCGTGAGCAGCGTCAACCAGGCGTTTCCGGCGGATTCCGGGGATTTCAAGGACTTCATGGCGAAGCTGTCGGTGTCCATCGAACGGATCGGCCAGAGCACCGGGCAGTTGAGCGCAATCCTGAACAATGCCACCGCCGCGCTGGATACCTTCCGGCAGGCCGAGGACGTGTGGAAGTTCGTGTTCCAGGATGCGCCGGTGCTACTCGACGTGGTGCAGAAGGTCCTGCCGGACGTCATGCACTTCGTCGACTCGCTGCGCGACATCTCCAGCTGGGCCGGTAGCTATCTGATCGACCCGAATAATCCGCGGGTGAAGTGGCGCAATACCACCGTCAATCGATTCCTCGACGTGTGGACGCCCCTGGCGCAGGCCGTCATTGCCACACCGAATCAAATTCCGCGCACGCTGGAGGCGGTCAACGCGCTGCTGAATAACCGAATCGTGCCATTCCTGTCGGCGCGCGGGCTGCCCTCCTTCACCATCGCCGATGTGGTGCCGCAGACCTCGCCGACATTGCTCACCGGCGATCCCGAGGCCGACGCCCGCATTGTGGCGGCCAATGAACAGGGCTTCCGCGATCGGGTGAGCCCGATCCTGAAACTGGTGGGGGTGACGCGATGACCCGCAAGATCATGGCCTCGGGGCTCGCGATGCTGATCATGGCGGTCAGCGCCACGCTCTACCTCACCTACGGGGTATTCGACTTCAAACCCGGTGCGAGCACCTATTCACTCACCGTGTTGCTGCCCAATTCCGGTGGGCTGATGGAGACTTCGCCGGTCACCCTCAATGGATTGCAGGTCGGCAAGGTGCGCGGACTGGCGAAATCCGAGCGCGGTGTGAGTGCGCGCATGGAGGTCGAATCGACCTACAAGATTCCAATGGATGCCACCGTGACCGTCGCGAATCTGTCCGCCATCGGTGAGCAGTACATCAACTTCGCGCCCAAAACCGCTGCGGGACCGTACTTCCGCGATGGCGCGCTGGTGCCCGCCGAACAGGTCGTGCAACCGCTGACCATCGCGCGGGCACTCGGCGGGGTGCAGGGCGTGATGGCGCAGATCAATCCGGACAGCATCAGTCGGATTCTCTCCGGGGCCGATATCGCCATCGCGGATGTCGGGCCCAGCATCGAGAAGCTGGTGAACTCCGGCAGCATGTTCGCGACGACGCTGCGGCAGAACCGGGAACTCATTCAACGGCTGCTCAACTTCTTCGCCAGCGCCTCGGCCGAATCCACCGGTAATCGGCTGCTGCTCTTGCGGGAGAGCGCCGAACGATTGGCGCGCACCATGGCTCCCGAACTGCCCGCGCTACTGGATCAATTCATCAGCATCACCGAGGAAAGCGGTGGGCGGCAGGTGATTCCGTTCGTCTCGCTGGGGCAGCGGTTGATGAATTACCTCCAGGTTCTCATCGGGAAAACCGGTCCGGCGCTGGAAGTCATCCGGCCGTATCTGCTCGATCCGCTGGAAAAGTTGGACGCCGATCCGGGCAAGGCCATGGACGGGCTGCTGGCCGCATTCCCGGAGACCGGGGGATTCCGGCTGCTCGTCGATATTCCGCACTAGGAGGGGTACGAATGACGTCTCGATGGAAAGAATGGAGCGAGCGCGGAATACCGATTCCGCTGCTCGGGCTGGCCGCCATGCTGCTCGCGGTGGCGACCGTGGTCGGGATGCTGAGCTACCGCAACTGGGATATGTCGAGCCGCAATGATGATCTGTCCGGCAGCCTCGCCGACTATCGGCGCAAGGAAGCCGACTGCACCGCCGCCATTGCCGCGGCTACCGATTTCCTCCTGGCCGCCAATAACTTCGACTACCGCAAGCCGGAGGAGTGGACGCAGAAGATGGCCGCGCTGACCGCCGGACCAATCCACGACTACTTCGCCGATACCACAGTGGCACAAGACAATACCCAGCTGATCAAGGCCGGAAAACTGCACAAATCCAGCACCGTCGCCGACGCCGCCTGCGCGGCCCAGACCGACAAGAGCATCCGAGTGGTCGCCCAGCTCAATGAGAGCACCGAGAACTTCCAGACCACCGACGCGGTCAAAACCACCTCCGCCGTCTGGGCCGAGCTCTCCCACGACTCCGGAACCTGGAAAACCGTCGACTCCGGCCGCGGCGACCAGGCCCTGCGCGGCGACCTCGCCGCCACCCAGGCCCCCGGCCCCACCCAAGCCAACCAACCGCGATAGGAGGCGCTGACAATGCCGACCACAAAGCAGGAAACCGTCAGCAGCGCAGCAGACGACGCGGAGCCGACCACCACCGAACAGATCGAATCGGAGGAGGTCGAGTCGGCGGAGGGGAGTGACTCGGCCGTCTCCGGAAAGGGCACCTCGGGCAAGCGATCTCGACCGGCCGGTACCGCCGGAGCGGACGGCAGCCGATCCCGTCGTCCGGTGGCGTCGGGATCGAAACACCCTGCGCGGCAACGTTCCTGGAAGGATCGGGAGATCGCCGTGACCCGGCAACGGCTGATCGCGGCAGCCGTCGCGGCCACCCTGCTGCTGGGTGGAATCGGAGGAGTCTGCGGCTATTTCGCGCTCGCACGCAGCCAGGCGGCCGCCGACATATCCTCGGCCCAGTCCCAGGCCGCCGACCGCGACGCCGCCTCGAAGGCGGGTTCGGAATTCCTCACCACCATGTTCACCGTCAATGACGGCAGCCTCGACCGCTGGGACAGCGCCGTACTCGCGGGCACCACCGACTCCATGCACCAACAACTCGCCCAATGGCGCACCGTCCTGGAAAAGCTCATCAAGTCTCACCTCGAAATGAGCAGCACCATCAAGGACATCGGCGTTGTCTCCCAATCCGGCGACGCGGTGACCCTCCTCGCGGTCATCGAATCCACCGGCCGTACCAACCCGGACAGCGCCGACCCCGGCACCAGCACCAGTGCCGCCCTGGTCGACATGCGCAGAATCGATGGCCATTGGAAGGTCTCCGGCTACGGCCCCGCGGGCGGCGTCCCCTCCGCCCCAGCCGCGACCACGGCACCGACCACCGATGCTCCCGCACCCGACCAAACCCCGCGCTGATCCGCGAAAGGACGAATCTCATGAAGACAGCAGAGAAGCCCACCGCGGACGCGAACGAAGAGGTGGCCGACGTTGCCGAGAAGAAGGCCGCCGCTATTCGCCGGGGGATCGGCGTTTCCGTCCGGATGCCCGTCGCGCTTGCCGCGGCGGTGGTTGTTGCCGTGGCCGCGCTCGCGCTCGGGATTGGGGCATGGCATTTCGCTGATGCCCGTGGTGATCTCCGGCAGACCGCTGCCAGGTTCGACACTCAGGCCGCTGATCGAGACGCCGCGCTGAGGGCCGGGGCCGGGTTTCTGGCCACCGCGTACACCGTGGACGCGGTGAACGACAAAGGGATGTCGAAGTGGAACACCGCCATGACGGCGGCTACCACCGACACCCTCAAAGAGCAGGTGCGACAGACCAAAGCGTTGCTCAGCCTGCTCACGGAGGCCGATGCCAGCATGACCGGAGCGGTATCCGAGTCGGCGGTGATCAGCCAGAACGACACTCTGATTCGCATGCTCGCCGTGGTGAAGCTGACGGGGAAGGCTCCCGGACAAGGCGATCCCACCACCGGGTCGGTCACCGAGTACGTCGACCTCATGAAG
Organism: Nocardia sp. NPDC051030; assembly: GCF_040683015.1. Lineage (NCBI taxonomy): Bacteria > Bacillati > Actinomycetota > Actinomycetes > Mycobacteriales > Nocardiaceae > Nocardia > Nocardia sp. NPDC051030. The sequence continues at coordinate 681,445 of NZ_JBFBCD010000002.1, forward strand.
GTAGACGGACAGTGGAAGGTGTTCGGGTACAAGGATATTGCGAGCAAGACCGGTCCGGGTCAGCCCGACGCCGGGCTACCCGGACTGCCTGCCACCCAGCCGACCGCTGGGAAGTAGGCCGCATTTGGTGTGCTGTATTGCGTTGCCGTGCATACCTATTGTCAACTGTCTGAGACAATGTAATCTAGAGTGATCGAGCCGGGCGTCGGCTCCGCTGGACATCGAGGGGGCGTTGATGACTGCTCGGGCCATCTCTCGGGGTCATGCCCCGGAATCGGTGACATATGAACTGCGTGGCCGGGCCGGTCTCGCTCTACGCATTGCACATCCATTGTCCCGCACTGTAATTCGGCGCGGAATCGATACGTTGGTATGGGCAGGGGGAAAGAAGCCGTTCCACGGACGGAAGCAGATCTTCGCGCCCGTCGAGCTGGCCGATCCGCTCGCTCGTGTGCTGGTCCCGCCGCGCGGCACCCACACCCGGCTGGTGCGCTTCGAGAATTTCCGGGCCGAATGGGTGTGGAATCGCAATACCGTGGACCCGGAGCGGGTGCGCGACGCCGCGATTCTGTACTTCCACGGCGGCGGGTTCGTGGCCTGCGGGCTCAATACGCACCGGCGGCTGGTGGCGCGGATCGCCCGCGAAAGTGGAATGCCGCTGTTCAACGTGGACTACCGGCAGCTGCCCTGGGCGCATATCACCGACACCATCGAGGATTGCGTGGCCGCCTACCGGCATCTGCTGGCCCAGGGATTCGAGGCCGAACGCATTATCGTGGCGGGCGATTCGGCGGGTGGCGGCCTGGCCTTCACCACCGCGCTGGAGGCGCGCAATCGGGGGCTGCCGATGCCCGGTGGCATCGTCGCCATCGCGCCGTGGGCGGACCTGGATTCCACCGACAAGCTTGCCCATCCGAACAATCGACTCGACCCATTCCTCTCCGGTGAAGCGCTGGCGATTCCGGCGAGTTGGGGCTTCGCCGTGGATGGCAGGCTCGATCCGATCTGGTCGCCGGTAAATCGCGACTTCAGCGGTATGCCGCCGGTGCTCATTCAGATCGGGTCCACCGAGGTGCTGCGGTCCGATGTCGACAAGCTGGTCGCACGCTGTGCCGAGGCGGATGTGCAATGTCAAGTTCAGGTGTGGGACAAGGCGATTCATGTGTTCCAGGCCGCCGCCGACATTCTTCCCGATGCTCGCGCGGCCATCCGCGAGATCGGCGAATTCACTCAGCGCATAGTTCACGGAGAAGTTGCTCCGTGGCTCGCGCGGAGACCACGGCTGCGGGAGCGCATGTTCCGCCGCCGCAAAGCTGCCTAACGGTCGTCTTCCTTCAGGCACAAGGCGATTGAGGCAGGAGGCGGGTAGGCTCACGACTGTGCCTTTGATAGGGACAAGGGAATCCGGGCCATCGATATGAAGGCAGGAACGCAACTGTGCCGAAATCCATGACTCCCTTCGAATTGTTACGCGAACTCGAACCGGTCGCCGAATCCAATCTCGACCGGCATCTATCCACGGCCAAAGACTGGCATCCGCACGATTACGTGCCCTGGGACGAGGGCCGCAATTTCGCGGCCATGGGCGGAATCGATTGGGAGCCCGAACAATCCAGGCTGGGCGATGTGGCACGCGCGGCCATGATCACCAACCTCCTCACCGAGGACAATCTGCCGTCCTATCACCGCCTCATCTCGACCGCCTTCTCCCGTGACGGAGCCTGGCGCACCTGGGTGGACCGCTGGACCGCCGAGGAGAACCGGCACGGCATCGCGCTGCGCGACTATCTCGTGGTCACCCGCGGCGTCGACCCGGTCGAGCTGGAGGAAGCCCGGATGGCCTGCATGATGCAGGGCGTCGACAATCCGAACGGCACCGGCGACCACAGCGTGCTGCCCGGCGTCGCCTATGTGACCTTCCAGGAGCTGGCCACCCGCGTCTCGCACCGCAATACCGGCCGCGCCTGCGAGGATCCGATCGCCGACCGCCTGCTCGCCCGCATTGCCTCGGACGAGAACCTGCACATGGTCTTCTACCGCAATATCTGCGGCGCGGCCTTGGACCTGGTCCCCGATGAGGCCCTCGATGCCATCTCGATGGTGATCCGCAACTTCCGCATGCCCGGCGCGGGCATGCCCAACTTCCGCCGCAATAGCGTCCTCATCGCCAAACACGGCATCTACGACCTGCGCCAGCACCTCGAGGAGGTGATCGAGCCGGTGCTGAAGAAGTGGAACATCTTCGACCGCAATGACTTCACCGCGCGCGGTGACCGCATTCGCGATGAACTGGGCGCACACCTCGAGCAATTGCGCGCGGACGTCCTGCGCTTCGAGGAGCAGCGCGACCGCTCCCTGGCCCGCGACGCGGCCCGCCGCGAACGTCAGTCCGTCTAACCGAACCGCCGGACCTGTGGATATCCCTCGGGTTGTCCACAGATTCGCTCGCCACCCGTCACGAACCCCGCGCAGCCGCTAGTCTTCGCATCGAAGAAGGGGGTCGGCATGGGGGACATGCTGCAAGCAGACATAAACGCGCTCCGCGCCATGGCAGCAGCCATTCGCGCCGAAGCCGATTCGATAGCCGTCATCGATCCGGTGGACCTGATCGCCAGAGTCGGTCTCGCCATGCCGAACTCCGCCATAGGTACGGCCGCCGCCACCGCCGGGGCACCCCTACTCTCTGCCTACCAAGGCATGGGTGAGCGCCTACGCGCCCTTTCCGACGCGGCCGACCGCAGCACCACCACCTACGCGGAAGCCGACCGCGAATTCGCCGACCAACTGGACGAATACCTGCCGTCGTCACCGCGCTGACTCGACCGGCCCGGCGGCATTGATCCGCCGGATCGGAGCTGCTCGCCCACTGCGCACGATGCTCACCCGTGGCCAAGCCGTGGTTGTCGGGCCGCCGGTCGCAGTTGCGCGCGTGGCTGGCTGATGTCCGGCAAGGCATTTCGGCCGCAATGGCGAGCAGGGTGGAGTAGTGGGAGGAGGGCGTGTGGCGAGGGCGAGCATGTCGCAGGTGCGGAAGTGGCGCCCGGAGATGGCGGCTGTCGCGAGTGATGGTGTGGTGGCGGCAAATCTGAGGTTCGAGGCCGCCATGCATCAAGTGGGGCGGCAGGTGGATGACGTATTGATGGGCTGGCGGGGGGAGACCGGGGCGGCGGCATCATTGCGAGCACTGGAATCACAGTTGGCCGCTAACCACCTCGCGGCCGCTGTTCTCGGGATTGCCGATGCGCTGGCGGACGCCGGGGCGCTGGCGGGGGTGTGTGCGGCGGTCACCGAGATCGAGCGGGAGGCCGTGGCCAATGGGTGCGTTGTCACTGAGGAAGGGATCGTGACCGCACCTCGGGCCGATACCGGGAATCCCGCAGTGGATTTGGTGCTGCAAGCGTGCTTCGACGGGAAAGCGCTGACCATGCAGGCTCGGCTGGAGGCGTTGCTCGACTGTGCCGGGGAGGTGGATCAGCGGGTGGGCGCTCGGCTTTCCACCGCCGTGGCGGAGTTGGTGAGGTTGCGGGCGGAACCTCAGGGCGGTGGGTTGAGTGCGGTCGTTGTGGACGTCATCGACGGGCGGGCCTTTCTGCCGGACGATCCGAAAGCGTTGTGCGCGTTGTGGGAATCGCTGAGCCCGGCGGATAGGGATGCGCTGTTCGCCTACGATCCGGCAATGGGGAATCGGGACGGGATTCCGGTGGTGGCCAGGGACTTCTACAACCGGCGCGAGCTGGAGCGACTGGATGCGGCGGCCCGCGCCGAACTCGGACGGCTCGATGCGCTGCATCCCGAGTCGGAGTGGGTGGATCGGCCGCCGACCACGCCGCGAGAGTGGATTCAAGTCTTGGACTGGGACGCTGCCCGTCGCGCCGCGCGGCGAAGCATGGCCGAGTATGCGGCGGTCGAGGAGCAGACCCGACCGGCCGCTTCGCCCCGTTTCCTGCTCGCCGTCGACGAGCGCGGCCACGGCGCGATCGCCCTCGGCAATCCCGATGCCGCAGGTAATCTCGCCACCTTCGTGCCCGGCACCGGCTCGGCGCTGGACACCATAGGTTCCGGAGTCGCTCGCGCGCAGGCATTGTCGAACTCGGCGGCCAAGGCGGATCGGCATGCCCGCACGTCGGTCGTCGCCTGGTACGGCTATGACACCCCGCCGGGATTGGAGGCGGCGACGCTGGACGCCTTCGCCGACGAAGCCGCGCCCGCCCTCGACCATTTCGAGGATGGGCTGCGTGCCACGCATGAGGGCCTGCCCGCGCACAACACCGTGGTCGGCCACAGCTACGGCACCATGGTGATCGCCGCCGCGGCCGCACACGGTAATTCGCTCGCGGTCGACGACATGATCTTCGCGGGCAGTCCGGGCGTCGAGTTGAACGATGTGACCGAACTGCGGATGGACCGCCTACCGCCGGACCGCAATGGCGAGCATGTCTTCGTCACCGCCGATCCGGCCGATCCGGTGCCGGTCCTCGGGCGCTACGTCCACGGACCGGATCCGGCCGATCCGGCCTTCGGCGCGACCGTCTTCGCCTCCTCCGGCGCGAGCCTCGATCTACCGGTGCTGCGCGACGTCCCCTGGGATCCCCGAGCGCACGGAAACTATTGGAACTCGGACAATCCGGGCCTCGCAACCCAAGGCGAGATCATTGCCGGTGCCTATAACCCCAAGTAACGAAGTGACCGAAACCGCAGCGAGTGGCACCAAATCTATTGGTTGCGGGGTCATTGCGGGTAGGTATCTGTGGATGTTCTGGGCGTTGGACCAACTTTGGTCTGAAACGGTTGGCTTCATGCTAGGGTTTCCGGGAGGAGTGGCTGGAAATCGGAGACAAATGCGCACCGAGAACATTAATCGTAAGTTCAAACTGCATGACGAGCGCAGGATTGCCGCCCAACTTCCGGAGCAGCTTCAGGGTTTAGATGTCGTCGGTTTCGTCCGTGTTGATGAGTTTCCGGAAGAGTTGCTGAATTCTTTCGGGGAATTCGCGAGCGCCTCGATTGCGCCGCATGCCCGCATCTATCGCAATGCTCAGCCGAACCGCATCGATGCCTGGTTGCTCGAACTCCTGCGGCAGGCCCGGATCGGCGATCGCTTCTTCCTGCGCACCGGGCTGGAGTTCTTTGCCTGGGCGGATTGTCGGGTTCTGGATCATCGTTGGCTCGAATCCCTGCGCCGGGTAATCGGCCCGAATCAGGGATTCATTGCGCACGATAAGAATTCGGCGGCCATGACGATCGGCGCGCAGTACGAAATGCTGGGGTTTTACCGGGGCACCGATCTCACCCCCGTTCCGGCCGCACCGCTCGCGCCTCCGACGGCCCCGCTCGCGCCGCTGACCGCCGACCCGCTCGCCGGACCGGCTCCGGCCCAGCGTCCCGAGGAAGCGCAGACCGCCCGGCTCACCGGTGTGCCGGTGCAGCTTCCGGACGAGCGGACCACCCGGCTCATTACCGGCCCGGCTCCGGTTCAGATTTCGGATGAGCAGACCGTGCGACTCACGAGCCCGCCGCCTGCGACTCCGGCCGATGACCTGGAAGCGACCGTGCTCATCACGCGGATCGCTGCCGATACGCCGATGCGGCCGCGGGAAAACGGCGAACAGTAGCCGATCGTTCAGTAGCCGAACGCCGATCCGGCCGCCGGAGAACAGCGATCAGTAGCCGATCGTTCGGTATCCAACGGTTCGGTACCCGATCGTTCAGTATCCGATAGTGAAGCGGCGCTGGACGAATCGCGGCAACTCGGCCTCATCGACCAGCGCCACGGCCGCATCCTCGTATGAGATGCGGCTGGTTCCCTCGGCATCGAAGAGGGGCTGATCGCCGCCTACCCGGTAGCGACCGGTCCGTTCGCCCGGGGCGATCTGCATGGCCGGGCTGAGGTAGGTCCAGAGCCGATTCGAGGTGCGCAGGGTATCGAGCGCGTCGCGATGGCCCTTCACGGCGACGGCGTATTCGCCCGGCAGTCCCAGCTTTTCGAGTTGCTCGCCGAGTTGTGCGGTATCGAGGTCGGCGGGGGTGCGGCCCGGTTCGGATTCCAGACTGCCCGCGCCGCCCATCACGATCAGCCGGGTGCGCGGATGAGTGTCGAGGGCTTTCAGCAGCGATCGCGCCACGGTCGCGTACACCGTCGGATCGGCGATCGACTGCTTCACCGTGGCCTCGAAATCCTCCGCGGAATTGCCGGGTTGGTAGCAGCTGATCAGGACATCGAGGCCGGGGAGATGGGCCGCGATGGAATCCGGGTCGAAGGCGTCCACGCTCGCCCAAGTCACGTTGGAAGGCTCGGCCTTCACCTTCGCGTTCTCGGCCTCGGCGCGCTCGGCGCTGCGAGTGAAGGCCTTGATGTGGTGCCCGCGGGCGACGGCCTCGACGAGCGTGCGCTGCCCGATATTGCCTGTGGCGCCGATGATTCCGATGAACATGGGGTGCTCCCGATGCGATTGTTTGGTACGACGTGAGAAATCTATACGGTGTGAAGTATTTTGACAATGCTGAGTAATCTCACGCTGCTGTAGAGTTGCGTCCGTGAGTAGCGCGGTGGTGCCGACCAGGCGGGAGCGACGGCGTTCCGAGACGACGGCCGAGATCAAAGAGGTCGCCCTGCGGCTCATGGCCGCCGGGGGTCCCGGCGCGATCACCCTGCGCGCCATCGCCCGTGAGATGGGCATGACCGCCAATGCGGTCTACAGCTACTTCGCCACCCGCGACGACCTGGTCACCGCACTGATCGCCGATGTCTACGCCGACCTCGCCGACGCTGTGGAAGCCGCCCGCGACGCACTTCCGGCCTCGGATGCCGCCGGTCGGATCATGGCCTGGGCCTGCGCTTTCCGGGAGTGGGCGCTGGCCAACCCGCAAGGCATTCGGCTGATCTACAGCGACCCGGTTCCGGGTTATCAACCACCCGAAGGCGGAGCCGCGCCCGATGCCGAACATCGGGTGTGCGCGGGGCTCACCGGACTTGCCGCGGGCGCCTGGCCGTCAGCCGAACTGCTCTACGCCGGTACCGAATTCGACTGGTCGGACTTCGACCCCGCGCTCGCCGACGAAGTGCGCCGCGACTTCCCGGATCTTCCGCCGACCGCCATTGCCATCGCGCTGCGGATCTGGGGGCGATTGCACGGGCTGGTTTCCTTGGAGATCCTCGGCCATCTGGGTTCCCAGACCACCAATCCGGCCAAGCTGTATCGGACCGAGGTCCATCACTTGATCAGTGGACTGGGGTTGACGCCGCCGGACTAGGCGCGTGGCGCGTCGCAGGTGAACCGGGGGAGAGCGGCCTACGTTGTTCCTGGTATCCCCGGAACAGTCGCCGAATCAAGGATGCCCATGTCGACCATCAATGGATTGCCCGCCCACGTTTTGCTGGTGCACGGTGTCGTCGTGCTGGTGCCGCTGACGGCGGCGCTGCTGATCTTGTGCGCGCTGTGGCGGGCGGCCCGGAGTCGATTGATCTGGCTGACGGCCGGATTGGCGGTGCTGGTGACGGCACTGACTCCGCTGACCGTGCAGGCGGGGTGGTGGTTCAAGGAGAAAGTGGGCTCGACTCCGGCGATCGATCATCACGCGCAGCTCGGCCGATTGATGACGTACTTCGTTGTGCCACTGCTGATCGCGGCCATACTGCTCGTCGTCGTGCACGTGCGCGAACAGCGCGATCAGGCATTCGGGCGGGTGGCGCTCGCCGTGGTCGCGGTTCTGGTGCTCGCGGCGGGGGCCGGGGCCATGGTGCAGGCGTATCGCGTCGGGGATTCCGGAGCACATGCGGTCTGGGGTGGCATCGCCGCCTGAGTGCGACTGTCGTGACCCGGCGACCGGTCTGCGGGCGGTCGCCGGGTCACGGCAGCGGGGCACGGTCAGACCTTGCGGATGACCGTGACGACCTTGCCGAGGATCTGGGCGTCATTGCCCGGAATCGGCTCGAACAGGGGGTTGTGCGGCATCAGCCACACCTGGGAACCGGTGTGCTTGAACGTCTTCACGGTGGCTTCACCATCGATCATGGCGGCCACGATGTCGCCATTCTCGGCAACGTTCTGCTGGCGCACCACGACCCAGTCGCCGTCGCAGATGGCCGCGTCGATCATGGACTGACCGACCACCTTCAGCAGGAACAGCGAACCCTCGCCGACCAGTTCGCGCGGCAGCGGGAAGACATCCTCCACCGCCTGCTCGGCCAGGATCGGGCCACCGGCGGCGATCCGGCCCAGTACCGGCACGTAGGTCGGGATCGGGTGCTCACCGGAGTCGGACTCCGCGGCGACCGAACGTAGCCGCGCCACACCGGAAGTCGCGCGCAGCGCCGTTTCGTCCAGACCGCGGACGTCCACGGCGCGCGGGCGATTCGCATCGCGGCGTAGATAGCCCTTACGTTCCAGGGCGCGTAGCTGGTGCGCCACCGAGGAGGTGGAGGTCAGTCCGACCGCATCACCGATCTCCCGGATGCTGGGCGGATACCCGCGATCACTCACCGAGTTGCGGATAACCTCCAGCACTCGCCGCTGACGGACCGTCAGATCCGTCCCGGTAGCCGCTGCCTCGGTGCCGTCACCGGCGAGACCGACCGGCCCGTTGTCACCGTCCACGCCGCCGTGTTCGCTCACCGCCGCCGTCCTCCGTTCACTGCTGTGCCTCACGGGAATTCGTTCCATCGGAACCAGTGACTCGACTGTAGACCGCACACGGCCGGTGATCAAACATCTGTTCGACGCATGTCGCGTGGATAGCTGACATTGTCGGTCCGGCGTGGTAGAAATTCGAACATCAGTTCTTCGAACACATGAGCGAGTCAATCGTCCAGAGTCAACACATCTGCCCAGCATGGAGGTTTGTTCGATGCGCACTGTGGTCAGCGGAATCGACGCCATCAACCGTCGCGAATCAAGCGCCGCCGGAAGCGATCTCGGCTTCGACAGCATCCCTTGGGAGCTGCGGATGAGCGAGTTGTCCGCGCGTATTCCTTCTACTCACGGCTCCGGCGTGTCGTGGCGGCTCGCCGCCGATCGCCGTCCTTGCCGGGCGCGGGTGCGGCCCGTCGTCCGGGATCGCGCCCAACTGCGCGAGGGGCATATCGTCCCCCGGCCCGCCACCGGACGTGTCGCGCGCGGCGCGCATCCGCTCACCCGGGTGCAGCGCGCCCAGGTCGGTTTCGCGGCGCTGGCGATCAGCGCTCTGGTGAGTGCGCTGGCGGTGGCCGGGCTCATCGGGCTCGCCCAGTTGCGTTCCGGCGAATTCGGTTCCGAGACCGTGCCCGTGGTCGAGATGGTGCCCGCGCCGGTCCGCTAGTCGGGCCGCGGGCTCATTGGCCACGACGTTTGCCCGGGCGTAGCCCGGTATTCGAATAGGGATCCACGGCCATCGACCTGGCCGAAAATGCAGATTGAAAACTGAAACGTGTTGCTACCGTGCCCGTGATGTGACAGAGGCAACAGACGCGCCGGGCCGTACCGGACCGGCGCGCATCGCAAGAGGGAGCGCAATGGCGCACGGCAGCAGCGGCACAGGGCGCGCTCGCAGACCATTTCGATCGCAGGGATCGGTCCGCATGGCCGGACTCCTCATCTGCCTGATGTTCGGGCTGGTGTCGGCACCGGCCGCACACGCCGAATCCGCTTATGCCGCTTACCTGGATCTGCCGTCGGTCAATGGCGACGGTTCCGGTGGCGGCGGCCTGAATCCCGCGCTTCCGCTGGATCCGGCGGAACTGAGGACGGCGCTCGATCAGGCTCGCGCCGCGGGCGTGGCGCCGCAGCGGTATGCCACGCTGCTGCACCAGTACTGGCTGACGGTCTCCACCCGCAATGCCGATATCGATCTGACGGCGTGGGATCCCGGTCGTGGTGTGGCCGCCAACAGCCGCACCTTCACCCAGGTGTACGTGAACTACTTCCGGCTCAATAATGCGCATCCGGACTACTACTGGGTGGGTCTGGCCGGGCTGGCGGGTGGCTCGTTCGCGTCGGGCTTCTTCGATATGGGCGATGTCGCGTCCCTCATCTCCGTGCCGGGCATCCATCAACTGGGGAGCGCGGTGGCCGACCTGCTCCGCACCACCCCGGCCGAACTGCTGAACCTGCTGCCCACCGATATCCGGCTGCTGGGTACGGAGGGTGAGCGGCTCACCGCCGAGGACCTGGCCTGGTATCAGTCCCGGCTGCTGGTGATGCAGAAGCACATCTTCATCGATCAGGTGCCGATGCACGAGGCGTACGCCGCCGACGGGCTGGCCGGGGTCGAGGAGATGTATCGGGCCGGGGTGCTCGACGAGAACGCCGTCATCGCCTGGCGGGAGATCGCCGGTGGCACGTCCGAGGGCCTGGCCGATGCCGCCGTGCGCATGACCGATCGGGAGCAGAACCAGATCATCGCCGACCAGTGGGATGTCACCTCGCAGGGTCGTGGCGTGATGGGACGTGTGATGACCTACGTCAGCACGGTCGCGGGCAAGGCCGCCGTACCGGGCGTGCGGGCGCCGGGCGTGTTCGCGCCCACCACCATTACCGCGGGCACCATGTCATTGCGTACGCCACTCCCGAACTTCAACTGGGCGGATCGGGATACCCGGTGGACCTACATCACCGGTGATTTGCTGCCCAGTTACCTGGCCATGTCGGCGAATCCGGCCGTCGCGAGACCTGTTCTGGCCGAACCATTCTCGGACAAGCTGTCGCACGGCCGGCTATTGGCGCGACTGCCGGATCTGCTCGCCGATCTCACCGCCGAATGGCAGTTGACCGCCTGATTCCGGGCCCGCGACCCGGGCGGACGCCGCCGACATCGTCCACCCGGGTATCCTCGAGGTTGCTGTGGAGCCCAGGCATCGACGAAGGATTCCGGATGCATTGCCCGTATTGTCGCCACCCCGATTCGCGAGTGGTCGACTCACGTGAAGCCGAGGAAGGCACCGCCATCAGAAGGCGGCGTGCCTGTCCCGAGTGTGGGCGACGATTCACCACGGTCGAAACCGCCATTCTGTCGGTCGTCAAACGCAGTGGCGTGACCGAGCCGTTCAGCCGCGAAAAGGTCATTCGCGGCGTCTCCCGCGCCTGCCAGGGCCGCGAGGTCGACTCCGACGCCCTCAACCTCCTAGCCCAGCAGGTCGAAGATGCCGTGCGCGCCAAGGGTTCCCCCGAGGTCCCCAGCCACGAAGTAGGCCTTGCCATCCTCGGCCCCCTCCGCGACCTGGACGAGGTCGCCTACCTCCGCTTCGCCTCGGTCTACCGATCCTTCAGCTCCGCCGAGGATTTCGAACGCGAAATCGCCGAACTACGCAAACACCGCGACGAACACACCGTAGGCACCGCCGCCGAGTAAGCGCGCCTACTCCCGGCCGGTGCCGTTGCACCGCACCTCCGCTCGGGCTCATCGGGCGGGGGTGCGGTCCTTCGGCCGGTGGGTCAGCGCTTGGGTTGTGGGGGCTTTCGGGCTGTGTCTATGGCCTTTTCGATGCGCTTGACCGACACCGGGTAGGGGGTGCCGAGTTGCTGGGCGAAGAGGCTTACGCGGAATTCCTCGATCATCCACCAGATTTCGGTGATCTCGCGGCCGTGTTTGCGGCCCTCGGGGAGGGCGGCGAGGAGTTTGTCGTAGGCGAGGTGGACTCGGTCGAGTTCGACCATGCCCTGGTGGTCGCGATTGGCGGAGGCGGGCAAGGCTTCCAGGCGCAGGCGAGCGCCTTCGAGATAGCGCGGGAGTTCGCGCAGGCGGGCGCTGCCCCATTCGGAGACGAAGCCGCGGAAGACGAGTTCGTCGAGCTGGTGGGTGACGTCCTCGGCGGCCTCGCGATCGCGGGTGTCGGCGAGGGCGGCGCGGACCCGGTGCGCCTCGGCCAGCACCGGAACCACCAATCGCACTATGCGGGAGACGGTTTCGGAGAACTGCGGGCGCACCTTGTCGACCAGGGTCTTGAATTGGTCGGGGCTGCGGACCGGTCCGCCGGACGCGGCAATGAGTTCGTCGGCGGCGCACGCGCGGCAGTCGTCGAGCAGGCCGTCCAGGGAACCGTACGGATTCTGGCTCAGGGCAAGCCGATCCGGGGGCGGCAGGCCCGCGGTGACGGCGCGCGCGGAGGTGGGGAGCGTGTTCAACAGCAGAGTGCGGGTGCCGGAGCGCATGGCCGCGGCCTGCTCGCCGGGTGAACTCAGCACGCGCACCGCGACGCCCTCGGCCTCGGGGACCAAGGCCGGATAGCCGGTAATGGTCTGGCCGCCGACCTGTCGCTTCACGGTCGGTTCGAGAGTGCCCAGCGATTCCGAGGTCCATACCGCGGCGGGTGCGCGTTCGGCGGCGGCGGTCGCCCGCGCGACCGACTTCGAAACCTGTGCGGACAGGCGGGTTTTCAGGCTCGCCAGGCTCTTGTCGCGATCGATGAGCGTGCCGGAGCCGTCCGTCGCCGCGAAGGTCATGCGCAGGTGATCGGGTAGCGCCGCCGGATCCAGATCGGCGGCATTGATGGTCACCGAACCCAGTCGCGACAACTCCCGCGCCAGCCCGGTGCGCAGCGGTTCGGCGCGCGGAGTGAGCTGCGCGAGTGCGGCACTCGCGAAATCGGGTGCGGGCACGACCATGCGCCGCAACTGCTTGGGCAGCGTCTTGATCAGCGCGGTCGCCAGCTCCTCGCGCATACCGGGCACCAGCCAGTCGAACCCGACCGCCCGCACATGCGCCAGCTGCGCCACCGGAATATGCACGGTGACACCGTCATCGGCATTGCCCGGCTCGAACTGATAGGTCAGCGGGAACGTCAACTCCCCTTGCCGCCAACTATCCGGGTACGCGGTCGGATCCAGCAGTGCCGCATCCTCGTTCACGATGGTGGAGGCCGTGAAGTCCAGCAGATTCGGATCCTGCCGCTGCGCCTTGCGCCACCAGGAATCGAAGTGCCGCACCGACACCACATCCGCCGGTATCCGCTGATCGTAGAACTCGAACAGCACCTCATCGTCAACCAGAATGTCGCGCCGCCGAGCCCGATGCTCGAGATCGGCGACGTCCTCCAGCAACTCACGATTGCGGGCAAAGAACTCGTGCCGAGTCTGCCATTCCCCCTGCACCAGCGCATGCCGCAAGAACAACTCGCGCGACAACTCCGGATCGATCCGCCCGAAGTCCACCCGCCGCTGCGTAACCAGCGGAATCCCATACAGCGTGACCCGCTCATAAGCGAGCGCCGCCCCCCGCTTGGAAGACCAATGCGGCTCCGAATAAGTCCGCTTGACCAAATCCCCGGCCAGCTTCTCAGCCCACTCAGGCTCCACCCGAGCAGCCATCCGACCCCAAAGCCGCGAAGTCTCAACCAGTTCGGCGGCCATAACCCACCGCGGCGGCTTCTTGGCCAGCGAAGACCCCGGGAAAATCATGAACTTGGCATTGCGAGCCCCCAAGAACTCCCGAGACTCCGCCTCCCGCACACCAATATGCGACAACATCCCCGCCAGCAACGCCTGATGAATAGACATCACATCCCAAGGCAACGCCTCATCCGCCGCCGCCAACTTGGCCGCAAGCAGCGCCGGCTGGTCGGTATCGCCAGCCGCTCGCGCCGAGCCCGTGCGTGCGGAGCTCTCAGCGCGCCCGGAGCTCTGTCCGCGCCGATTCCGCTCGCCACCACCACTTCCGGAGTCGTCGGAGTCTCGTGTGCGGTGGGCGGCATCGCCGTGAGTCGCGCGCGCGGCGTGATCGTCATTTCGGCCGGAGCGTTGGCGGCGATTTCGCCCACCGCGCTCGGATTGTGCGCCGCCCGATGCCAGCGCGTCGCCGATGCTTTGGGTCGCGCCGGATTCGCGTGTGTCTTCGGCGGTTTCGCGGCGTGAGCGGCGGTCGGGCTGGTCGCCGTCGGTGGTCCAGCCGAGGCCTCGGGTGATGGTGCGGAGTTGGCCGTGCAGGTCCTGCCATTCGCGGATGCGGAGGTAGTGGAGGAATTCGTCTCGACACATACGCCGGAACTGGTTCGAGGACAGCGACTTTCGCTGGTCGCCGAGGTAGTCCCAGAGGCGGAGGAAGGCCAGGAAGTCGGAGCCTTCGACGGTGAAGCGGGCGTGTTTGGTGTCGGCGGCCTGCTGGAATTCGACCGGGCGCTCGCGGACGTCCTGGATGGAGAGGGCGGCGACGATGATCAGGACTTCGGGGAGGCAGCCGGTGCGGTTGGCCTCGACGAGCATGCGGGCCATGCGCGGATCGACCGGCAGCTGGGCCATTTCGCGGCCGATGGGGGTGAGAACCAGACCGGCGTCGGGGATGGCGTCGGCATCCTCGGTGCGGCGGGCCAGTGCGCCGAGCTCTTCCAGCAGGGCGATGCCGTCGCGGATGGCGCGATTATCGGGGGCCTCCACGAACGGGAAGCTCTCGATATCGCCGAGGCCGAGCGCGGTCATCTGCAGGATGACGGCGGCCAGATTGGTGCGCAGGATCTCCGGTTCGGTGAACTGCGGCCGTGATTCGAAATCGTCCTCGGAGTACAAGCGGATGGCGATACCGTCCGCGACACGACCACAGCGGCCGGACCGCTGTCGCGCCGACGCCTGCGAGATCGGTTCGATCGGCAGTCGCTGCACCTTGGTGCGCATGGAGTAGCGCGAGATGCGAGCCGTGCCGGGGTCGATCACATAGCGAATACCGGGAACGGTCAGCGAGGTCTCGGCCACATTGGTGGCAAGCACCACGCGGCGACCGGTGTGCGGGGAGAACACCTTGTGCTGCTCGGCCACCGACAGCCGCGCATACAGCGGCAGAATCTCGGTGCGAGGCAGCTTCAGATCACGCAATGCGTCTGCGGTATCGCGGATCTCGCGCTCACCGGACAAGAACACCAGAATGTCCCCGTCACCCTCGGACTGCAGTTCGCGCACCGCGTCACCGATGGCATCGGTGGGATCCCGATCGACGATCTGAGTGTCCTCGTCATCGGCATCATCCGACGTGAGCGGAATCTCCAGGGACAGCGGCCGATACCGCAACTCCACCGGATACGACCGCCCCGACACCTCCACAATCGGTGCGGGCGCGCCCTTCTCATCACAGAAGTGCCGAGCGAACAACTCCGGATCAATGGTCGCGGAGGTAATGATGAGCTTGAGGTCCGGCCGCTTTGGCAGCAGCTGCTTGAGATACCCCATGAGGAAATCGATATTGAGGCTGCGCTCATGCGCCTCGTCGATAATGATCGTGTCGTAGCGCCGCAAGAGCCGATCGCGCTGGATCTCGGCGAGCAGAATGCCGTCGGTCATGAGCTTGACCAGCGTGCGATCCGACGCCTGATCGGTGAACCGGACCGTATAGCCGACCACATCGCCGAGTTCGGTCCCGAGTTCCTCGGCGATCCGCTCGGCCACCGTGCGGGCGGCCAATCGCCGCGGCTGGGTGTGGCCGATGGTGCCGCGAATCCCGCGCCCCAGCTCGAGACAGATCTTGGGTAGCTGGGTGGTCTTGCCGGAGCCGGTCTCACCGGCCACGATCACGACCTGATTGGCGGCGATGGCCTCGGCGATGTCATCACGGCGCGCGGAGACCGGTAGCTGCTCCGGATACCGAATGGTGGGTATGGCGGCGCGACGATTGTCTACCCGCCGTGCGGCGGCGTCGATCTCGGCTTCGAGGTCGGTGAGGTCTCCGCCGCGGGCCTTGTCGAGCCGCCGACGCAACCGGTGTTCGTCGCGGATCGAGAGGTCGGCCAGGCGGGTGCGGAGCTCGCGAAAGGTGGCGGCGGTCCTGGTCATTGCACCGTCAAGCCTAGCGAAGTCATTGCACCGGGCGTTCGGCGCGGTCGTCCGGAACGCCCGAAACGGGTTGCCGGATGTGTGCTGTATCGGCGTATCGTCCGCGTTTCCGCCGTTCGGCGTGCGACCATCGGGCCATGGATGCGGGAGCGGGCACACCGTGGTGGATCAGGGGACTGCGGATCGCGTTCGCGGTGCTGTCCGTTGTCGCATTGGTCTGGATCCCGGTGCGCAATATCGGCGTCTCGAGCTTCTCGCTGACGAATTACCTGAGCTACTTCACCATCCAATCCAATATTGTCGGCATGGTCGTGCTGCTGGTAGGTGGCCTGCGCGATCCGGTCGACCGGCGCTGGCAGGTGGTGCGCGGCGCGGCCACGCTCTATCTGTTGATCACCGGCATCATCTACGCGGTGTTGCTGTCGAATATCGACGTGATGCTCACCGACAAGTGGATCAATGTGGTGCACCACCGACTGATCCCCATCGTGATGGTCGCCGACTGGTTGCTGGTCGGATCGGGGCTGACACTCACCGCACGGCTGATCGGCGGCTGGTTGCTGTACCCGCTCGCCTACGGCGTGTACACCTTGCTGCGCGGGCCGCATGCGCACTGGTATCCCTACCCGTTCATGGATCCACACCATCAGGGCGGCTATCCCAAGCTCTTCCTCGGATTGGCCGTGATGGCCGTGGTTTTCGCGGCGCTGGCGGTGGTCGTGGCCGCGGCGACCGGGCTGGTGCCCAGGCTGCTCGGCCGAAGTCAAAAAGCCTTCGCCCGCAAGCTAGCCGAGGTCAGAGCTCGCGAGTCATGAAGATGCTGTACGGATCCTCGATGTAATCGGCGAAGGGCCTGCACCGGGTGAATCCATTGCGCGCATAGAGCCGGACGGCGGGCGCGAAGAAATCGGTCGCACCGGTTTCGAGGCTGAGCCGCTCATACCCGCGCTCCCGAGCCTGCTCGATAATGCGCCCCACCAGCAGCGCAGCAACTCCTCGCCCCTGCATCGCGGCGACGGTCCGCATGGACTTGATCTCCCCATGGGTCGGATCGAGCTCCTTCAACGCCCCGCACCCCGCCAGCTCATCCCCCTCCCACACCGACCAGAAGGTGACCTCGGGCTTCCGCAATCCCTCCAGGTCGAGCGCATGCACACTCTCCTCGGGCGAGTTCTCTACCATCTCGGCCAGATGAGCCTCCAACAGCCCAATCACCGCAGTCCCACTCAAATCGTCAACAACAATGCGCATCCGCCAAACCTACAAAGTCACGTGGTTGAGGGAACCCGGGTAGTGGTCCCTCGGGTGAGGGAGCTGTGGTGGTGGGAAATCGGACGGATCCACGCCATGAGCGCTCCTTGATCTTGTGGGGAGTGCGAGCATGGAGGGGAGGTCCCGGTTGCCGCTGATAGGTGGTGGGGTGTGGCGGAATTCGTGCAGGAGTATGGGGCGCTGCGGTGGGGGGCTGTGGCCGCGTTTCTCATCGCGGGGGGGATCGTGGTGGGGCGATTGGCGGCGGGGGGCAAGTGGTTTCGGTGTGTGGATCAGGAATCGGATGCGGCGCATTTGATGATGTGCCTGGTGATGCTGGCCATGCTGGTGTTTCCGGCGGCGGCCGATCCGCGCGCGGTGAGCGGGGTGCTGACCGCGATGAGTGTGGTGTATGCCGGACTTCTGCTGGCCCGGGTTCTGGAGTGGCGCAGTGGATCTCGCGGCCGCGTGGTCGGCGCGCTGATGCCGGGGGAGAGCGTGATGGCCTTCGGGTATCACGTGGTGGCGGCGCTGGCCATGGTGTATGCGATGAGTGGGCATTCGATGACCGGGCCGATGGCGCACGGAAGTATGAGTGCGGGCGGAGTTTCGGAACACGCAGGCCCGGCGGTGTGGCCCATGCTCGTACTGGCGGGTCTGTTCGTGGTCGATGCCGTCGTGATGGCGGTTCCAGGCGCTCGGCGTGCCTTGCGGCATGTGTTCCCGCATCCCGTCGGAGTGGGTTCGATCGCGGTGGTGCCGCATTTGGTGATGGATCTGGGGACCGCGTTCATGCTGGTTGCGGCCGCGGCCGGGTGAGCAGCCCGGGGGCCGTTCGCACTGCTCAATACCATGATGGTGTGATAGTGGGGAGGTTTTTCGGCTTTGTCCGGGTGGGCGGGGCCGGTATCGGTGTGATGGAGGTGCTGGATGGGTTCGCTGTGGCATGGCTTCGCCGATATGGGTGCGGTGGAGCGCGATGGAGCATTCGTGGTGGCGCGCGGTGAAGGCGCCTATATCTGGGATGACGGCGGCAATCAGTATCTGGATGCGACCGCCGGGCTGTGGTTCACCAATGTCGGTCACGGCCGCCGCGAGATCGCCGATGCGGTCGCCGCGCAGCTGACCGATGTCGCGCACTACTCGAACTTCGGCGATCTGGCCTCGCCGGTGCTGCGGGATCTGGCTGAGCGGCTGTCCGCGATCGCGCCGGTGCCCGGCAGCAAGATCTTCTTCACCTCCGGCGGCTCCGACGGTATCGACACCGCCGCCAAGCTGGCGCGTCGCTACTGGCATGAGATGGGCCGCCCGGACAAGACCATTGTCGTCGGCCGTCAGAAGGCCTACCACGGTATGCACGTCGCGGGCACGGCGCTCTCGGGCCTCGCCCCGAACCGCGAGGGCTACGGCGAGTTCATGCCCGACGTCCGCACCATCGAATGGGATCAGGCAAAGTCGCTGACCGCCCTGATCGAGGAGGTCGGCGCGGACCGGATCGCCGCGTTCTTCGCCGAACCGATCATCGGCGCGGGCGGCGTGTACCTGCCGCCGGAGGGCTACCTCACCGAGGTGCGCAAGATCTGCCGCGACAATGACATCCTGTTCGTCGCCGACGAGGTCGTCACCGGCTTCGGCCGCATCGGCGGATCCTGGTTCGCCTCTTCGCGATTCGACCTCCAGCCCGACATCATGACCACCGCCAAGGGTCTGACCTCCGGCTATGTGCCCATGGGTGCGGTCTTCATCGCCCCGCACATTGCCGAGCCCTTCTTCGCGGGCGGCGTCTGGTGGCGGCACGGCTACACCTACGGCGGTCACGCCGGTGCGGCCGCCGCGGCCATGGCCAACCTCGACATCATCGAGCGCGAGAACCTGCTCGACGCCAGCAAGAACCTCGAGTCGCTGCTGCACGAGCACTTCGCCCCGCTCGCGGATCACGCCCGCGTGTCCGAGGTGCGCAGCGGCCTCGGCGCGGTCGCGGCCGTCCAGCTGGCCGATCCGGCCGAGGCGGTCGGCATGGTGAAAACCCTGCGCGCCCACGGCGTCTCGACCCGCGCCGCCGGTGCGGGCGCACTCCAGATCTCCCCGACCTTCGTGATCACCGAGGGACAGGTCGCCGAGATGGCGGCGCGCTTCGCCAAGGCGCTGGGCTGATCTACAGCTGAAGCACATCGGGCCGCGGATCAATCGATCCGCGGCCCGATTGCTGTCCGCGACCGGACCTACTCATGCTGACCGCGACAGCGACCGGATCTACTCGTGCTGTCCGTGACGGGATCTACTCGTGCTGTCCGTGACGGGATCTACTCGTGCTGTCCGTGACGGGATCTACTCGTGCTGTCCGTGACGGGACCTGCTCGTGCTGTCCGTGACGGGACCTGCTCGTGCTGTCCGTGACGGGACCTGCTCGTGCTGTCCGCGACCGGACCTGCTCGTGCTGTCCGCGACCGGACCTACTCGCCGTGCCCGGAGAGCTCTCCGGCGGGCAGATGCCGCAGCTTCACAATGGTCAGCACCGAGAGCGCGGCGGCGGCGACCGCCGCGATGGCCGCGGTGATGTGGACGCCGTGCACGAAAGCTTCTCGCGCGGCGGTCAATACGGCCGACCCGAGCTGCTCGGGCAGCGTGGCCGCCACCTCGACGGCGCCGCCCAGAGTGTCCCGAGCGGTCTCCGCACCGGGGAACCCATGGGGTAGCGAATCCGCTAGATCGCTCCGGTAGATCGCGATACTGATGCTGCCCAGGATCGAAATGCCTAGCGCACCACCGAGTTCCGCGCCGGTCTCGGACAAACCCGAAGCGGCTCCGGCCTGTTCCGGCGGTGCCGAGCCGACTATGAGCTCGGTCGTGATCCCGAACACCGGTGCCAGCCCCAGTGAAACCAGCAGCGACGCACCCACCGCAACCAGCGGATCACCGCCCACCGCGACCTGTGTGAGAATGCCCAATCCCACGGCGGCAATGGCCATCCCGGCTCCGACCAGATACGCCGGGCGCACCACCCGCACAATCCGTGGAGCCGCCTGCGAACCGATGATGAATCCCACGCTCGACGGGGCCATCGCCAATCCGGCCTGCATGGGTGTCATCCCAAGCACCAGCTGGAAATACTGCGCCACGAACAGGAAGTACCCGAACGCCACGAAGATCCCGATCATATTGACGCTCAACGCGGTCCGGAATGTGCTCAACCCGAACAGCCGCAAATCCAGCATGGGATCCGGCCGGGTCAGCTGACGCCGCACGAACGCCGCACCGGCCAGCAGCCCCAGCGCCAGCGCCGCGAGGGGCACGGTCCCGAACCCGTCCTGTGCGATCTTCTTCATGGCGAACACCACCGCGATCATGGTGACCATGCTCAGTCCCGCACTGGGCAGATCCAGCCGCCCGGGGTTGGCCACCCGGAATTCCGGCAGCACCCGAGGCCCGAGAATCAGCAGCAACACCATGACCGGCACCGCCAGCAGGAACACCGATCCCCACCAGAAATGCTCCAGCAGCACCCCGCCCAGCAGCGGCCCGGCGACACCACCGGCGGAGAACGCGGTCACCCAGGTGCCGACGGCGATGGACCGCTGACGCGCGTCCCGAAACATATTGAAGATCAAGGAAAGTGTGGAGGGCGCGATGGTCGCCCCGGCAATGCCCAGCAACGCCCGGCACAGAATCAGCGTCTCGGTGGTCGGCGAGAAGGCCGCAATCACCGACACCGCCCCGAATGCGGCGGCCCCCACCAGCAGCAGACGCCGCCGCCCGATCCGATCACCCAGCGTGCCCATGGTGATCAGCAGCCCGGTCACCATGAACCCGTAGATATCGATGATCCACAGCAGCTGCGAACCGGTCGGATGCAACTGCTCGCTGATCTGCGGCACCGCCAGATGCAGCACCGTCAGATCCATCGCGTACACCAGGCAGGCCAGTGTCAGCACGCTCAGCCCGATCCACTCCCGCCGCCCGGCCCGGCCCTCGGCGAGTACGCCCGCGGGCAATGGTCCGGTGGTGGCGGCCACGGTGAATTTCCTTTCGATCGGAATGACGGAACTGCCGGACAAGACGGCACGGCATCCACAATCTCATCGGCCACCGACAGAATCGGCAACCGAATTTCCGCAGCCCAGAGGGGTCAGATCACGACCGGATGGTCTGCTACTACGCGGCCGCCGAGGCGGACCCAGCCGTCGGAGTCCCATTCTGTGAAGAGTTGGGAACCCTCGCCCTGGGTGATGTAGAGGCTGCGGCGTAGGCGGGCGGTGAGGGCTATGGCGGCGGCGCCGGTGGCCTCGTCTTCGGCTATTCCCATGGCGGGGGCGAACATTCGGGTGCGGACGGTGCTGCGGGTTTCGTCGATCCAGCCCCAGACGTAGTGCGCGCCCTCGGGGAAGTCGGCGGGGTCGAGGGTGGTGATCTCCTCGATGTCGGCGAATTCGTGGAAGGTGAACTTGGGGGTCCATTCCGAGCGGGCGCGGACCCAGGTGACGCCGTCGGTGCGGGATACGTCGACCGGGCCCGCGGGGACATCGAGGACGGTGACCGGGTGGCCCTGCATCATCAGCCACCAGGCCGCGCCGACGGTGGGGTGGCCCGCGAACGGCAGCTCCACGGAGGGGGTGTAGATCCGCATCTTGGTGCGATGCTCGGCGGGCGCGTCGACCACGACGGTCTCGCTGTAGCCGAGCTTGGCGGCCAGCGCCTGATGGTCGACGTCGGTGACGTCCTCGGCGCGTGCGATGCCGAGTGGATTGCCGTATCGCCCGGCCGTATCGGTGAAAACGCGAACGACCTCGATCTGTGCGCCATCGCTTTCGGGTGTGCCCATGGGATCCGAGCTTACCGATGGTTACCGGCTGACGGGAGCCGTGCAAGTATCGAGCATTTCGGCCAGGGCGCTCTTCTCCGTGGGTTGTACGGTGAGCCCCCAGCGGACCTTCACCGCTACCCAGCGGCGTGCGTAATCGCACCAGTACTCGTGGCGCGGCTTCCACTGGTCGGGCGTCTTGGACCCCTTGTCCTGATTGGCCTGCTTCTGCACGGCGAGCAGGTTGCCGGTGTCATTGGCAAACTTCTCGCGCTGTTCCTGATTCCATTCCGAGGCTCCGGAACGCCACGCGTCACCGAGCGCCACCACATGATCGATTTCGATATCGGAGGCCTTGAATCGGTTGTAGGGCAGCCGTTCCCCGGTGTATGGATCGATGAGCGTCCCGCCCAGCACCATGCATGAATTGCTGTCAGCCAGACGGATTTCCGTGAGGTCGCGCTTCATGACGTCCTCGCGTGCGGTGCATCCGTCGGACAGTTCGGGTTCCCCGCCGCGCCCGGACCAGCCGGGACCGAAGGCATTGCGCTCGTAGGACTCCCAATTGCGATTCCAGGCGACGGTGAGCCGGTCCAGGTCGGTGCGCGCCTGGCCGAGATCGGGCAGCACGGTTCCGGTGGGGTCGGCCACCGCGGACTTCGGCGAGTCCGCGGGTTCCTGCCGATTCAGATAGATGGCCATCCCGGCCGCGCCCACCGCGATGAGCACGACGGCGGTGGAGAAGATTTTGCGCCAGCGGCGCCGGGCGGGGGTCCGGGTGCGCGTGGGCATGCGGGGGAGTCTAGGGCCGGATTCCGGACGAATCGGTCAACGTTGCCGATTGGTGACCCGGCGACAGTTATCGATAGGCAAACTGGCCGGTCGAGGTCGTCGACCAATGCGAAAGGGCTGCGCACCGAATCGGTGCGCAGCCCTTCGAATCACCCGCGAAGGGGGGATTCCGAGTACTAAACCGTCGCCGCGGCGAGCGTCTCCGTGGTCTCCACGGCCTGGCCCACACCGGCCACGATCGCGGCGACCCGCAAGGACTCGAAGATCACCTCGCGCGAGACACCGGCCTCACGCAGGGTGTGCTCGTGCGCCTCCAGGCAGTGCGCGCAGCCATTGATCGAGGAGACCGCGAACGACCACAGCTCGAAATCGGCCTTGTCCACGCCCGGCGTGCCGATGATCTGCATGCGCAGACCGGCCCGCAGGTCGTCGTAGCGACCACCCAGGAACGCCTTGCCCCGGTAGAACACATTGTTCATGCCCATGATCGAGGCGGCCCCGAGCGCGGCGTTGTACGCCTCCGCCGACAGCGAGTCGGCGGCTTCCTCGGCGATCTCACGCAGCGTGGTGGCGGACTTGCTGGCAGCAGCGGATGCCAGCAGGGTGCCCCACAACTGCTGCTCGTTCAGCACGGTGGTGCGTGCGATCGAGGAGAGGTTGAGCTTGAGGTCCTTGGCGTACTCGGGTAGCGAGTTCTTCAGGTTCTCGATGGTCACAGGCGCTGTATCTCCTTTAACGCGGCCCTTATCGGATCAGACGGAGGCGGTCAGCAGCTCGCCGGCGTTGATCGTCGGGTCGCCCTTCTTCCAGTTGCAGGCACACAATTCGTCGGACTGGAGGGCATCGAGCACGCGCAGCACCTCGTCGACATTGCGGCCCACGGAACCGGCGGTCACGGACACGAACTGGATCTCATTGTTCGGATCCACGATGAAGGTGGCGCGGTCGGCGACGCCATCGGCATTGAGAACACCGGTGGCAGCGGCCAGTTCACGCTTGAGGTCGCTCAGCATGGGGAAGGGGAGGGTTTTGAGTTCCTCGTGCTGGGCGCGCCACTGGAAGTGCACGAACTCATTGTCCACGGAAGCGCCGAGGACCTGAGCATCGCGATCGGCGAACTCCTCGTTCAGCTTGCCGAAGGCGGCGATCTCGGTCGGGCAGACGAAGGTGAAGTCCTTCGGCCAGAAGAACACGATGCGCCACTTGCCGGCGTAGTCGTCGCTCGAGATCTGAGTGAAGTAATCGTCGGGCTGCTGAGCGTTCACCTTGGACAGATCACCGCCGATAACAGCCTTCAGGTTGTAGGCGGGGAACTGGTCGCCGATGGTCAGCAGGGCCATGCTTGCTCCTCTTCGTAGTCGAAACGATTGTGTCGTGACTGCTGCGAACGATCTTGCCCACGCTTCGGTAAAAGGTAAAGGTGATCGGTCGCACTATACTGATAGGCGTGACTGATCAAACTTATCAGCCAACCCTGTCGCAGCTGCGTGCGTTCGTGGCCATCGCCGAATATCGCCACTTCGGGACTGCCGCAGCGCGGTTGAGCGTGAGCCAACCCACGTTATCGCAGGCCCTGGCATCACTGGAAAACGGACTGGGGCTCCAGCTGATCGAGCGCAGCACGCGCCGGGTGCTGGTCACGGCCGCCGGTAAGCGACTACTACCGCAGGCCATGGCGACTTTGGAGGCGGCTGACCGATTTGTCGCGTCCGCTGCCGGGTCCGGGCTCGGCGGAACCTTGCGTTTGGGAATCATTCCGACGGTCGCGCCGTATGTATTGCCGACCCTGCTACCCGAATTGCGGCGGCAATTACCGGCTTTGGTACCGCATGTGATCGAGGATCAAACGGCGCGACTATTGGATGGGCTGCGCTCGGGCGTGCTCGATGTCGCTTTGCTCGCATTGCCGACTGATACCTCGGGGCTGGTCGAGATACCCCTATATACAGAGCAATTCGTGGTGGTAGTGCCGCGCGGGCACGAATTCGCCGGGCGGGATGACCTGCGTCCGAAGGATCTCGACACCGTGCCGCTCCTGCTCCTGGACGAAGGTCACTGCCTGCGCGATCAGACCCTGGAGATGTGCCGGTCCAACGATGCGCATCCGGGCGCGGTGGGGGATACCCGCGCGGCCTCGCTGGCAACCGTGGTGCAGTGCGTCGCAGGCGATCTCGGCGTCACCCTGATTCCGGAGATGGCCGTGGCCGCCGAAACCTCGCGCGGCACACTGGAAATCGCGCGCTTCGCCCAACCCGCACCGGGGCGTCAACTGGGGCTGGCCTTCCGGGCATCGACCGCGCGCACCGAGGATTACGAGCATCTCGCCGGAATCATTCGCGCACAACGGCCGGAGTGATCCGGGACTCAGGTGCCGCACCTGCGCGGTTGCGTGCCCGAGGGGCGTCTGGGACGCTCGGGCCATGCGGATTCATCATCTGAACTGCGGCACGATGGCCTACGGCCTGGTCGACCACTGCCTGCTCATCGAAACCCGGGACGGACTTGTCCTCGTCGACACCGGATTCGGGCTCGGCAGCGTGCGCAACCCGGGGAAGATGCTGGGCCTGAGCCGATTCGTGCTGGGCGCGAAACTGCTGGAGCAGCAGACCGCGGTGTGGCAGATTCAGGCGCTGGGCTACGACCCCCGCGATGTCCGGCACATTATTCTCACGCACCTGGACCTTGATCACTCCGGCGGATTGGCCGACTTCCCGGAGGCGACCGTGCATGTGCACGGCCCCGAATTCCGGGCCGCCACCGCCACTCCCACCCTGTCGGAGCGATTGCGCTACCGAGCGCAGCAGTGGGAGCACGGGCCCAAGTGGATGGTGAACGAGGTGGAGGACGGCGAGGACTGGTTCGGGTTCCGCGCGGTGCGTGATCTGCCGGGGCTGCCGCCGGAGATTCTGGTGGTGCCACTGCCCGGGCACACCCGCGGGCATATCGGGGTCGCGGTGGATCACGGCAATGGCTGGCTACTACACGCCGGTGACGCATTCGTGCTCGAGAGCGCGATCGATCCCGAACATCCGCACACGTCGCTGTTCTGGAAGGCGTACGAGACCTCGGCGATCGTGCGGGATGTGCACAAGGAGAATCAGCGGCGGCTACGGGAGCTCAAGCGGATGCACGGGCATCAGGTCACGATCATCAATTCGCACGATGCGAGTGTGTTCGCGCGGGTGACCGGAAGGTGACGGCCACTGATTCCGGTGTGCCCGAGAAGGATTCGCTCCGAGCAGGGGTGGCGAGGCGGTGGGCGCGGTGGCGGCTGCCGCGCGAGACCGATCCGCTGTTCGTGTACGGGACGCTGCGGTTTCCGGAGGTGCTGATCGAATTGATCGGGCGTGCACCGGAATTCGAGTCGGCCGAACTGTCCGGGCGGCGGGTGGCGGCACTGCCCGAGCGGGTGTACCCCGGATTGGTTGCCGCGAACGGTGTCGCCAATGGATTCCTGCTGAGCGGACTCACCGCGCGGGAGTGGCAGGTGCTCGATGCCTTCGAGGATGAGGAATACGAGCTACGGCCCGTCTCGGTGCACGCGGGGGATCGGCACGTGTACGCGTGGACGTATATGTGGACGGGGCCGGTGGTTGCGCAGGATTGGTCGCCGCAGCGGTTCGCGGTCGAGGAGTTAACGCGCTACCTGGGGAAATGCACGGCCTGGCGGAAGGATCTGGTCCTGGTGAGCGGGACTGTATGACACGGGCCACACTCTTGCGGTAGAACGTGATCGCATGGACACCGCTGCTGGAAATCGCGAGACGGACAACGCCGGGAAGACGGGCGCCGTCGTCGCGGGTGCGCGCCGCCAAGCCCTCGGGGATGTATTGCGGCGCAGCGCCGCCCGGCTGCCGGACAAGACCGCCCTGGTGTGGCGGGAGCGGCGGGAGAGCTTCGCCGAACTCGATGCCGCCGTGAACCGGGTGGCGCACAGCCTGGCCGATCGCGGTGTGGCGCAGGGTGATCGGGTGGCGATCTACTCGCACAATTGCCGCGAGTTCGTGCTGCTGTACTTCGCGCTGGCGCGGTTGGGCGCGATCTCGGTGCCGATCAACTTCATGCTCACCGCCGACGAGGTGGCCTATATTCTCGAGCATTCGGGGGCCATCGGAGTGATCGCCGAGGATGCGCTGGCCGCCGAGGCCGAGGCGGCGGTGAAGCGGCTGGGGGACAGTGAGATCCGCGTCTTCGGCTGGATCGCGCTGGGCGGGCTGCCTGCCGGTGCGGGCTGGGAGCCGGTGTCCGAGTGGGAAACCCACGCCGACGCCTCCGAACCCGAGGTATTCGTCGGCGATGACGACCCAATCCAGCTCATGTACACCTCCGGCACCGAATCCCGCCCCAAGGGCGCGACCCTGTCCAGCCGCAGCCTCATTGCCCAGTACGTGAGCGTGGTGATCGACGGCCGCATGAGCGCCGACGATGTGGAGGTGCACGCCCTCCCGCTGTACCACTGCGCCCAACTGCACTGCTTCCTCACCCCGGACATCTACCTCGGCGCGACCAGCATTCTTCTCCAGGGCCCCGACCCAGCGACCGTCTTGCGCACCATCGAAACCGAGCGCGCCACCAAACTCTTCTGCCCGCCGACCGTCTGGCTCTCCCTGCTCCGCCACCCCGACTTCGACACCTACGACCTGTCCTCACTGCGCAAGGGCTACTACGGCGCGAGCATCATGCCGGTCGAGGTCCTCCAAGAATTGGCCGCACGACTACCCGGCGTCCAACTGACCAACTTCTACGGCCAAACCGAACTCGCCCCCCTTGCAACGGTTCTCGCCCCCGAAGACCAACTCACCAAGCCCGGCTCGGCAGGCCGCCCCGCCCTCAATGTCGAAACCCGCGTCGTTGACGACGACGGTGTACCCGTCGCATCCGGCACCGTCGGCGAGATCGTCCACCGCTCACCACAAGCCATGCTCGGCTACTGGAACGATCCCGAGAAAACCGCGGAAGCCTTCCGCGGCGGCTGGTTCCACAGCGGCGACCTGGGTGTCTTCGACACCGACGGCTACCTCAGCATCGTCGACCGCAAGAAGGACATGATCAAAACCGGCGGCGAAAACGTGGCCAGCCGCGAGGTGGAGGAAGTCCTCTACCAGCACCCCGAGGTCTCCGAAGCCGCCGTGGTCGGCATCCCGCACCCGCACTGGATCGAAGCGGTGACGGCGATCATCGTTCCCCGCAACGGAACCCACCCCACCGCCGAATCGGTGATCGCCCACTGCAAACAACAGCTGGCGGGCTACAAGGTCCCCAAATACATAGCCTTTGCCGACGCCCTACCCAAGAACCCCAGCGGCAAGATCCTCAAACGCGAACTCCGCGAGCAGTATCTGAACCTCGCCGCCCCCAACTGATCACCCGATCCGATCCACGTACTCGACATTCGCCCGATCGCCGGGGTCCGCACTGGGAGCCCCGGCGAACCAGGCATCCAGGATCTCCCCCAACAGCGCCCGCGAAGTCAACCGCAAGCTCAAGGCCAGCACATTGGCGTCGTTCCACTTCCGCGCACCGTCGGCTGAGTAGGCATCCACGCACAGCGCGGCCCGCGCTCCCGGCACCTTGTTCGCCGCAATCGACGCCCCCGTCCCGGTCCAGCAGCACACCACCGCCTGCTCCGCCCGCCCCTCGGCGACATCCCGCGCGGCGGCCGCGCTGGCCCAGGCCCAGTCTGCCCGCTCTTCGATTGCCAAGGCCCCGTGCGCCACTACCTCGTGCCCACGGTGTCGCAGCTCCTCGACTACGGCACTGGCAACACCGGTGTCTTCGTCCGCAGCCACTGAAATTCGCATGAGTCGATTGTGGCTGCTCTCGCTATGTTGAGCTAGTCGGAATGAAGGAAATTTCTCGAGCCGTTAACGCCGATCAGAACAACCAATCCAGGAGTTCGACCAGACCCCATAGGAGAAGAGCGAGGATAAAAATTCCGCCTGCATTGTCGCACTCATTTTTCGACCCACACCATGCGGTGATATTTCCGAACTGATCGGTGACAGAAAGTTCGCAGAACTCGCACACTCCCGGCGGTTGATTCAGGAAAGCAGGGCCGATCTCGACCGCCCTCTGGTGAAGTCGATCGCTGTAGTCCTTATCTTCGAGCGCCTGTTCGAGCGCGACTACGCTCATCGAACCCACAAGGGGCAGTGTGGTCTTCAGCGAACGCTCCACAAAACGGATCGCTCGGGGGCCGACCGTTTCCGGCTTGATAACGTGGTCGGTGGACCGCAGGGTCTCGATGGCGGCGTCGTACATATAGGCGAGACCAGGCCCGATCTCGGGTGGTAGTAAACCGACCTTGATCCCGAGATCACCGGCCCCACGCTTGTACAGGTCGGCCAGCCGAACCGCATCCTCCCGTTCGACCATGACGCCTTTGAAGTGCCGCTGAAAGCTGCTGAACGCTTTTGCCATCTCGTCGTCTTCGGCGACCGCGGTCAGCAGGTGGTCGATCATTTCGTTGAAGGCGGCTTTGGGATTCGAACGGCGCTTCAGCGTAAAGGGAGTGGCAGAAAATATGCTGTCAGACTGCGAAATATCGGCAGTGGAGTTGGAAGTTTTGGTCATCGTGACCATCTCCATTAATTGATCAGAGCGAGATCGCGAAGGCCTCCAGGAAAAAGGGGTTCGCGGCTCAGTGGATTACTAATCCTAGTCGTCGATTCACCTTCCGTCACTGGCAGCGACTACGCGATTTCTCCGCCGGAGTTACGCGCCCCCATTTCATTCTGGGCACCTGAGAGTCTCAGGTGCCCAGAATGGTTCGCCGCCAACTACTTCCCGGTGGCGCGGGCCATCTCCTCCGGGTAGCGGTCACCGGCGACCGCCGCGGCCGGGGCCACCGCGATCGGTCGTTGGGCGTCGTCCACCGGTGTCCCTGTCAGTCGAACAGTTCGGTCACGTCGTTTGCCGTAACGGCTCGCCGTGCCCACGCTGTGAGCTGCTCGACATCGGTGCAAGCCTCGATCCGGGCTCTGGCTTCCGGGGACATCTTGATACCACGGGCCTCGAGGACCGATTCGAGCGTCTGGATCGCCCCGGTGGCGATTCCCTCTTCGATTCCCTCTTCCCGACCCTGTGCGACCAGGCGGCGGAATGTCTCGCTGTAGTACTCACGATGTGGAGTCGTGGTCATCAGTCCCTCCATGGACGATCGTGCCGCATCGGAAAGGGCGGAAATCACCAGGTCGACATACATCTTAGCCCGGTCCGCGGTGTCGGTTTCGGGATCGTTGAGCAGCCTGGCGTTGATGGTCAGGAATGCGTTGAAGATGCGGTCTCGATTCTCGTCGTACTGATGCGCGATGGCCGAGAGCACTGCAGCTCCGGCATCTGGTCGGCGGGTTCCGGATCGGTGATGACCGGGACCTGCGCGGGGCCGAGCACCACCGGCGTGAGGCTGCCCAGTCCACATCCCAATTCGATCGGTTTCGATGCCCAGGTCGCGGTCCGGCGCTTGGAAGTGAGCACCAATAGAACCGTGGGGCAGTGCAATCGCGCTCGAAGCGTTGTCACGTACACCGGCCAAGACCAGTGTTTGCGGTGGTCCGGGCGCAGTTGGACCTCGACGACGACGGCAAGTACGGGTCGCTTGCCGACAAAGAGCACGACAACCCGGTCCGCGCGGTACTCCGTCGGGGTCTTGTCGGTGAGGTTCGAGCATGCGGTGTCTGCTCGTTCGTACGCGGGCAATTCGACGCCGAGCGTGGTGAGCAGGCGGGCAGCGAGTTCCGGCTGATTGGTGAAGAGCTCCAGCAGCAACTCGTGCGTCGGAGTAGGCACGGTGCGACGATACGCTTTGGCTATGAGATGAGTTGTCGAATAGCAATATTCATGCGGGCCTGCGTCAAAGTTGTTGGGCGGTTAGGAGAAGTCGGAGGTGGGTGGTGGTCCAGTGGTTGAGGGCTTCGAGGGGGGTGGCGGTGGGGAGGGAATGGTGGAGGGTTTCGAGGGGGGTGGCGGCGGAGGTTAGGCCTAGGCGGCGGAGGGTGGTGGCGGATTCCCCGGCTCGGGTGAACCAGGATGGGGGGAGGTGGCGGGCGCCTCGGTGGGGGAGTTCGGCGGTGAGGGCTATGGCTGAGGTTAGGGCTTTGGCGAGGGGATCTTGTTGGGGGAGGGGGGATCCCGGGGGGAGGGGGTGGTCGGTGGTGGCGTAGTAGGGGGCCATGACGGTGGTGGGGGTTACCAGGGCGGTGGGGTCTAGTTGGAGGTGGCCGTGGTGGCGGGTTAGGGAGCCGGCTATGTAGCGGATGAGGGTGGAGTTGTCGGAGAGGGTTTGGGCCAGGGCGTCTATGACGGCGGGGGCGGCGTTGGTGTGGGTGTGGGTAATGAGGGCGGTGCCGGTGGGGGCGTGGAGGGTGGCTTCGAGGCGTTGGTCGCCTGGGAGGTAGCGGATTTCGGTGATGGAGTCGACTACTACTGCTCGGATGGATTCGCCCCGGACTCGGGGGCGGATGACGGTGGGGGGTTGGGTTGCGAGGCGGGCTGATTCGGCGTTCAGGTCGGAGATGAGGAGTTCTGGGGGGAGTTTGGACCAGTCGCCGGTGGAGGGGAGGACGGAGGTGCGGGCTACGCGGCTCGCGGCCAGGCGGACGGTGCGGTTGGCGGAGCGGATTGCTGATTCGGTGACGATATTGCCGGTTGCCAGGTCGGACAGACAGGCTGAGCCGGTGCGGCGAGCGCCGAGGGCGGCGGGGGACGGCGGTGTCGCACCCTCGGGGATGGCGGTGGTGTAGTGATGGGTGAGGACGATTCTGGCCTCGGGGTGCGCGAGATAGGTTTCCACGCTGCGGGATTCGGCATCACCGGTAATGCGCGCGCCGAGGCCGATGAGGTGCAGGTGGCGCAGTGGGGTCTGCGCGGATTCCTCGGTCCCGAGCACCGAAACCCAATCGCGCCGACCCGCACGGTGCCGGGCCACGAGTTCTGCCATGAGAGCGGCGGTGTGCAGTGGGTCGTGACGCGCGCTGCGGTCACGATAGGCCGCGAGCTGGTCGAGCAGGTCGGTGAGGGCATCATGCGGCCAGCGCGCGGACGCCTTGTCGAGAGTGCGCAGGGCCGAGGTGAAGACTGCGGGCAGCGCCGGACCCGCATGTGCCACACCATCACCGAGCAGATCGGCCAGCGGGGCGAGCACGGACCCGACAGCGGTCGCGGCGGCCGAACCATCGGCCTCCTCGCCGACGGTGACCTCCAGCTGCTCGGCGCCGGGATCGATGGCATCCGCAACGCGAAAAGCCCACACCGCCAAGGCGATCGCGTCGGTGCGGGTGCCACGCGCGGCATCGGCGCGGGCATACCCGAGATCGCCCGGCACGAGGAAACGCACTGTCACCGTCGACATTTCGACCGATGGGACAGGATCGGCGGTGGTTGCCCGGCGCACCGTGACCCGATAGCCCATCCGGTGCGCGCGCCGGGCCGCCGTGAATGCCCGCGTTCCTAGCAGTGCGCGAAGCTGATCGTCGGTGAATTCCCCGGGAGACCACGATGGTTGTGCGTGACCAGGATTGGCGGATGAGGGCAGTGAGTCGGTGTCGACCGGTGGCGTGGGGGACTCCGCTGCGATCTCTGTGCCGCTGGTGGCCGGAGTGCTCGACTCGGTTGCAGGGATGGTCGATTCGGCGGCGGATCGGTAAGCGAGGACTGCCATTACGCGGTGGCGGCAGACGGTTGTTGCGCCGCAGGAGCAGGGGGTGGAGTCGAGGGGGATGCCCGGCGGGAGGGTGGTCTTGGTGGCATCGGGGAAGGTGGCTTCCACTGTGCCGTCGGGGGATTCGGTGAGGGTGGGCGGGACGGTGGCGCCCTCCTTGAGGGCTCGTTTGAGGATGCCACGGTTGGCCAGGGTGATCAGGGAGTCGTCGGTGAGGGCCAGGAGGTCGGGGCGCATGCGGGTTATCCGATCGTTTCGGCGATGAAGGCGGCCAGTTCGCCGGGGGTCATGGCACCCACGTGGACGCCGACATCGGCTAGGCGCTGGCCGGTTTCGCGGTCGAAGACGGGATCGGATTGCTCGTCCAGGGCGGCCAGGCCCAGGACGGTCACGCCCTCGGCGACCAGGGAAGCGGCGGTGCGGATGAGGCCGGCGGGATTGCCACCCTCATAGAAGTCGCTGATCACGGCGACGATGGTGCGGCGCGGGTTCTCCACCAGCCGGGCGGCATAGGCGAGGGCGCGGTGGATGTCGGTGCCGCCGCCGAGCTGGACCTTCATGAGCAGTTCCACCGGGTCGTCGACGTCACGGGTGAGATCGACGATCTCGGTGTCGAAGGCGAGCAGGTGGGTCTTGATACCGGGCAGATTCCACAGGCAGGCCGCGGTGACGGCGGAGTGGACGACCGAGTCGACCATCGAACCGGATTGATCCACCAGCAGAATGACCTGCCAATTATCGATATGCCGGCGGGTGCGGGCGCGGAAGTGCGCGGTCTCGATGTAGAGCTTGGCCTCGCTCGGGCGATAGTGGGCGAGGTTGGCGCGCACCGTCTTCGGGAAATCGAAGTCGGCCGCACGGGCGATGCGACTGGGGCGGCGGGAACGCGTGCCGGTGAAACTGGTGCGAATCTCGGAGGCCAAGCGCTCCATGAGATCTCGCACCACCTGTTCGACAATGCGGCGGGCCATGCGCAGCACTTCGGGGTTCATCAGATGCTTGGTACGCAGCACCGCACCGAGGAGTTCAGGATTGGGTTCCAGGCGCTCCAGCACGCCGGGATCGGTGAGAACCTCATGTAATCCGTAGCGCTGCACGGCATCCCGCTCGAGTCGCTCGATGGTGGCCTTCGGGAACAGGCGGTGGATATCGTCCAGCCAGTCCACGGCGTGCACGAGTGAGGGGCCGGACCCGCCGCCGCGCCGGACATCGCGGCGATCGAGGTCCCCATCGCGCTCGTAGAGCCAGTCGAGCGCGGCATCCCGCCCGGCCGCCCGCGCATCCAAATTCTGCCCGCACGTGACTCCGCCGCCCGCCGCGCCCAAGATCAGCCGCCAGCGCTCAAGGGCCGGATCGAGATCAGACATGGCTTCCCCCACTGAGTTTCACGTCGTCTCCCGCAATCTGATCAGATTCGGCAGCGAGCAACCCGTGCTCCGCCATTAGATGATCGACCCGCAATTCCACCGCCCGCGCTCGTGCCAGCACCTCGGCATCGGCCCGCAATCGCAAGAGCGCCGACCCATCCCCGGCGAGCCCCCGCATCTCCAGCAGCCGCGAGCCGATATGCGCGCGCTCCCGAGGCGGAAACCAAGCGAATGCCAGCCGCAGCGCAGGCAGCGCCGACAGGAACTCCGTCTCGCCGAATCGGCCCACGAGTTCATCGAGCACCGCAAGCAAAGGCGCACCGCTCGATTCCGTATCGCTCCGGTCTGGCAAAGACTCACGGCTGGTGGATGTTTCGCCCTTGGCGGTCGGAGCACCCCCGAGCTCCGGGATGGATGCCGCCAGTTCCGCACCGGCGACCTCGAGCAGTTGCTCGCGAGCGAGCGCGAACAGCCCGGCGAGGAAGTCGCCCAAGACATCGGGTGCTCCTGCCAGCCGCACCGCACGGGCGGTATCGAGAGTGTCATGCGGCGCGAGCGCTGCCACCACACCCACCGCCGCGCCACGCAATGCGGGCGGCCGGTCCTGCGCCGTGCACCGGCGGAACACACCCACCAGGTCATCGCGTTCGATGCTCAGCACGCCACCCGCATGCAAGGCCGCATCCCGGACGGCGATGATCGCGTGCAACAGACCGTCATCGGTGGGAGCCGGGCCGCCCCGCAATCCCTCCACCAGCCACAGCAGCCGCAGCACGGCCGCATCGGTGAGCGCCGCCAGCATCGGTGAATCCGCCGTCCCGAAAAGCCGGTCGTGCCGCCACAATCCGAGCGTCACCGCCAACAGCCGCCCGAGCCCCACCGGATCACCGGCGGACTGCACCAGCCCGCGCACCGAATCGACAATATGCCCGGTCAACTCGGTCAGCCCGCACAGCGTGGCGTCGAACAGGACCGCCGCCAGCTCCCCGGTATCCGACCCCGCCTTCGTGAACCGCTCGCCGAGCCGAGTAGCCGCGGCCTCGGCGCAAGTCGCACCGAGTGACCCCGCCTCGATGAGCCCCGGCAGCCGCATATGCGACGTACGGATCCTCCAGCTCTCACCCGGCTCCGGCGGCCGCCCGACGGCAGGCCCCGAAGTCCGTTCGAACCCGGGAATCCCTAACACCCGCAACCGATGCAGCACCCGGCTCGCATCCAGTCCGTCGGCGCTCCCGAGATCGACTTCGAACGATCCGTCGTCCGGGATCCCGCACCGCCGCAACTCCCGCTCCGCGTCGTGCACCAAGGGCGGATGCGGCGTGCGCCCATGCAATCGCCCGACGGTATCCCCGGACAATGCCGCCACCATCTCGACAACCACCGGATCGGTCCCCGCCCGCAACTGCCCCCGCCCGGTCCACGGCAGCGGCCGATCCAATGCCGCGGTGATCAGCGTCCCCGCAAGCCCATCCAAAACATCGGTCCGCGAAGGCGATTCGTGCCCCCGCAACCGACTCAACCCCAAGGTGAGCGTCCGCGCCCCGATCAACGAAGCCGTCGAAACCGCCTGCCCCCGATTCCGCAACCGCCGCACCACCGCCCGAGTAACACCCTCGCCCGCCGCCTCGGCCCCCACCTCCCACAGCTGCTGATAGTAGGCAGGCGACGGCATCCCGGACTGATACCCGTCAAACGCATCCAACCGCCGAAAGCTGTACGGCACCAGGTAACTTCCGCCCGCGCCATCCCCAGGAAACGGAGGCACCTCCGGCCACATCGTCCCGATCCCACCGGAGTCTTTCCCATCCGCATCCAGTACTGCACCGGGCGGCGGCGGAGCGGACCGTTCGTCGGTCATCTCGACGCCCATCGCGGGGCTCTCTTGCCCAGCGCGGGTGGACTCGTCGTCCGAACCAGGATCCAGTGACGCGGCAGACGACGGGTGGGCGGATTGCGGAGCGGGCTGCGCGTTGGCTGCGGCATCGCCGTGCGAGGGCATTACGTCGATTTCGCGTGGTCGCGGCATTTCACCGAGACCGGCGAGATCGATGGTGGCGGAGGCCTCCTGGTCGAGGAGGCGGCGGATCAGGGCTGGACGGTGGAAGCCGCCGGTGACCACCACGATGTGTGCGGGATCGTCGGCCGTCACCAAGGGCATGGTGTTCAGATCGGTGACGGCGGCTGCGATCCATCGGGACATGTAGAGCTCGCGGGCCAGGTCGCCGGGGGAGGCGGGGTCTTCGCCTCGGACCAGTTCGAAGTAGGTGGCCAGGCGTTCGGGGAGGGTGGTGGGGTCGCCGAGTTCGAAGAGGTGGTCCCAGAGGGTGTCTATATTGTCGACGGCGAATTCGGCGCAGAGGCGGTCGATGGCGCGGGCGTAGCGGCGTTCGGCGTCGGCGTAGCGGTTTTCGAGGCCGGAGAAGGCTTGATGCCAGGCGGGGAGGTCTATGAAGCGGACCTCGGCTCCCGTGGCACGGCCCTCGGTGAGGGCCAGCCATTCGGGGGAGTAGTCGCAGAGCGGGGCCCAGGACATGTGGCGGGTGTCGGTGTCGCGGTAGCTGGTGAAGACCGCGATGGGGAGGTCGTGGCCGAGCAGGAGTTCGTCGAGGCGGTCGTTCATATCGGCCGGGCCCTCGATGAGCACATGGGCGGGGCGCAGATCGCGGAGGGTGTCGCGCACGAGGCGCGCGCACGCCGGGCTGTGGTGGCGGACACCGATGAAGGTGACCGACACCCGCCCGATCCGGACCGGCGCGGAATGCACGTCGGTCATCGGCGTCAGCCCGGCAGCTGGAAACGGGCGTCGTGCAACGCCTTCCATGCGCGACCCGATTTGCGCGGCACCTGCTGTTCCAGATAGCGGCGCAGGCGGGCCAGATCGTCCGGATCATCCTTGGCGGCGGTGCCCGCCAGGCAGTGCACGATATCGGCAGCGTCCCCGGTCTCACCGCGCAGATACCAGCCGCGCAAGCCGACCGCGTGCGCCACCGACACCGCCTCCGCAGTGCTCATGACCGCCGACATCCGATCCAGAGAATCACCGGATTCGGTAGCGCCCGAACGCAATTCACGGAACGCCGTCACAAGCACCTCGAGCACGTCGCGCGGCGGGGCCTGCGGCACGCCGGAACGCCGCAGCAGGTTCTCCGCCTCGGCCTGCACCAATGCCAGCTCGGCCGCGAAATCGGTGATGGGGAAAACGGTTTCGAAGTTGAACCGGCGCTTGAGCGCGGCACTCATATCGTTGACGCCACGGTCGCGAGTATTCGCGGTCGCGATGACATTGAAACCCTCGACCGCATAAACCATGTCGCCGAGCTCAGGCACAGCCAGCACCCGATCCGAGAGCAGCGACAGAATGGAATCCTGCACTTCCAGCGGGCAGCGGGTGATCTCCTCGAACCGGACGATCCGACCCTCCCGCATGCCGCGCATCATGGGCGCGGGCACGATCGACCGCTCCGACGGCCCCTCCGACACGAGCAGCGCGTAATTCCACCCGTACCGAATCTGATCCTCGGTGGTCGCCGCACCGCCCTGAATGGTGAGCGTGGAATCCCCGGAGATCGCCGCCGAAAGCAATTCCGACAGCAGCGATTTCGCAGTACCCGGTTCCCCGGTCAGCAGCAGTCCGCGCGTGGTCGCCAGGCTCACCAGCGCACGATCCACCAGCGACGCATCGCCCACGAACTTGCGCTCGATCCCGAGCTTGGGATCGCCCACAATGAACCGCTTGGCGGCATTCACACTCAATGCCCACCCGGGCGGCTTCGGCGCAGTGTCGTCCGCGCGCAGCGTCGCCAGGTCTGCCGCCCAGCGCAATTCGGCGGACGGGCGCTGCAGGTGTTCGGTCGTGGTCACAGTGCTCCTGCTTTCAGCCAGGCGATATCGCGAAGTACTTCGGACGCGGTGATCGCATCCAGATCGGCGAAGGTGACGCCGTGCGGCCGGTGGCGGCCACTGCCCAGGCGGGCGTCGAAGGTCTGCTCCGGATAGGCGCGCGGGTCGTACGCCATCAGGCCGGGGAAGGCGTTCACTTGGAGGAAACGCCCACCGGGAAGCGGCTTCTCGAAGGTCATGATGTGTGCGCCGTCGGTGTTCTCGATCGGCAGCCAGTTCCGGCCGGGCAGTCCGAGGAAGCGGGTGCTGTCCACCGTCGTGCCATCATCGGGGACGCCCTCGGCGGTGCGGAGTGCGTCCGGGACCGCGAAGGTCTCCCGCTCGACCTGCGGGAATGGTTGCAGTAGTTCGTAATCGGAGAAAACCTCACCCCACGCCGCGACCTCGCACGCGAACTGGATCGGATGCGCCACCCCGAGCACCGCATCATCCGCGACCTCGACTCCGTCATCGCGGCTGTCGGCGAAGGTGAGATCCTCGGCGATTCGGAAGGTGCCGGTGAGCGTATCGCCGTCGTACACGCCCCACACCAGTCGCCGCGTCACATGCCTGCGTAGCGGATGGTCGATGAACAACGTGCGCAATTCGCCCGCGGTGAACCGCCGCTGATCGACCATCGCCCGCTCCAGCCGCCGAATCTGATCGACCGCAATGGCTTTGACATCCTTCTTCAGCTTCCGGAAGGTCTTGTGCGCGGCCTCGGCGAGCTCCGCATCATCGCGCACGCCGGGTTTCGGCAGCGTCTTGACCGGTGCCCCGTCCGCGGCGGTGATGGTGGGCCGCAACACTTCGTCGAAGCCGACCACGAATTGCCGGGCCCCGAAATCCAGCACCGCGGTACCGTCGGCGCGCAGCCCCAGATCCGGTACGAGGCGGTCGGCGAGCTGATCAGCGGTCAGTCCCAGCCGCTCGGCCACGGCCTCGATGCGCTGCTTCGCGCCATCGCGGACACGCGGCGTCTTCACCTTCTCGCTGATGAACTTCAATGCCAGCAGCGCGGCATCCGAGCCGATGGCGACGAACGCATCCAAGACGGTCACCGACCGGGCATCGGAACGATTGATTCGCACATGCTCCAGCAATGCCGCCACGGTGTCGTCATTGCCGAACGAACCCAGCGCCTCGTATACCCAACTGTGCCGAGCGGGCCCGCCGGCCCGCAGCCACTGCCGATACAGC
Organism: Nocardia sp. NPDC051030; assembly: GCF_040683015.1. NCBI lineage: Bacteria > Bacillati > Actinomycetota > Actinomycetes > Mycobacteriales > Nocardiaceae > Nocardia > Nocardia sp. NPDC051030. The sequence continues at coordinate 720,112 of NZ_JBFBCD010000002.1, forward strand.
TCCCAGGCCAACTCGGCGAGCGTCGCCGGATCGCATTCCCGGAGTACCTGCGCCACACCCGCATAGGGCTCATTGGTCTCGGCCAGCACCAGCATGATCAGCAGGTTTTCCACCGCCGCGTCGGGCAGTATCTGACCGTCGGCGCTGTGCACAGGCGGCAGCGTGGCCCTATCCACCCAGGCCGGAACATCGGGAATCCGGTTGGGCAGCAGTGCGACCGGGTCAGCGGTGAGCAATGCCTGGACAGCGGCGGCCACCGGCTCACCGTATTCGGTTGCGACGCCGCGAATCTCCTCGCCGTGACCCTGCTCGTCCAGCAGTCGCAGCACCCGGATGGCGACTCGGCGCAGTTTTGCGGCGGTCCCGACGGCGCGCGGAATCAGCACCTGCGCGACGTACCGGGAATGGCGGCGCAGATACCGCAGCGCGGCCGGACGCAGCGTGCGCCGATCCAACCGCCCGATAACGATATCGACCAGTTCGGTGCTCTCATAAGGATTCAGCGCCTGCTGGACTTCGCGGGGAAACTCGCGCACCGCGCCCAGCAACAAGGGATACGCGTCGAGCTCGAAGGCAGCGATGGCGGCTCGCAAAGAATAGGAATCCAGCGACACCCAGCGCAGGCGGCCGGTGCGCAGTATCGGCAGCGCTCGATCCCTGCCCGCCACAACCAACGCGCCCAGCTCATACGAGCTCAGGTGATCCGGGTCGATGCGCGTCAATATCTGTTCGAAGTCGGCGTAATAGGAGGCATCGAGGAGTCTCAGCGCCTCCTCACGCTCACCCGGCCGCCAGCTGCACCGCACCTCGGACGGCGCGACCAACCCACTGATGACAACAGGTTTCCTGCGATTCTTCCGCTGCCACGGCGGATTCCGCAGTATCTCAGGAGCCGCCCGCGGTGCCTCCGCAGTGCCGGCGTCCCGCACGATCTCCTCGGCAATCAGCTCGGCACTGCCCTCCCCGGCAGCCGGACGCGTTTCGGCCATGGTCATGAATCCCCCGTTCGATCTCTGTAACTCGGTCCCGACTGTAGACAGGCGCTCCGACAACCGCGGCAGCCGTTGAATCGGCTGCGCGTGACGTGCTTCAGTCATCAAATCCCTCCCCGGGTTTCGAACAGGTGCAACTCAGGCGATGAGCTGGTTCAGCTCGCGCAGGAGTTCGGAGGCGGTGATGGGCGGCAGGTCCGCGAAGACCGGGCCCGAATGCTCGCCGCGTTGCCAATAGCTCTCATGGCCGGTTTCGGTGAGGCGCACCGTGATCTGCTGCTCGGCCCATTCGAGGGCGGCACCGGCGAGGATGCCGGGATCGAGACCGATCACCACCGAGCGGCCATCGGCCAGGTTGCGAACGAATTCGATGGAGACGCCGCCGTCCATGGGTTCGCCGCGCTCCCAGCCGAATCGGGTGAGGCCCAGGAGTTTTCCGGTGGGCACGGTGCGCTGCTCGAATCTCGTCAGCGTGGATGCGGTCAGCTCGTCCCGCGCGAACGCGAGGATTTCGCGTTGTAGTTGCGGGAAGGGTTGCAGGATCTCGTAATCGGCGAAGAGCTCGCCCCACGCTGCCAAGGAGGTTCCGAGGTGCAAAGGATGGGCGATGCCCACGAGGGTGTCCTCGGCGAGTGACACGGGATCGTCATGGACATCGGCATAGCTGCGGTCCTCCGCGATGCGGAAGGAGCCGGTGGGTGTGCCGTCGGCGTCGAAGGTGGCCCACACCAGCCGACGAATCGGATGCCACAGCAGTGGGTGCTGCACGAACAGCCGGTACATAACGGCGGCCGACCAGCGGCGACCCTGAACCATGGCCCGCTCGAAGCGCGGGATCTGGTCGGCCGCAGCTGATTTCACATCCTTCTTCAGATCGGTGAAGGATTTGTAGGCGGCGGGGGCCAGCTCGGGATCGTCCTTGACTCCCGGTTTGGGTAGCGATTTACGGAGCCCCGTGGGTTGCCAGCTGTCGTCCGCACCGCGGATCGCATCGGAGACAGTCGGTTTCAGATGTTCGTCGAAGCCGATGACGAAACCGCGCGGGCCGTAGTCGAGAGCCAAGGTGCCATTGGCGGCCAGGCCGAAATCGGGGACGAGGCGGTCGGCCAGCTCTTCCGGTGTCAGGCCCAGACCTTCGGCCACCTCGGCGATCCGTTCCTGAGCTTTCGCCTTCAGCCCCTTGAACTGCACCTTCTCGGCGATGGCATGCAGCTGCATGAGCGCCACATCGCTGCCGATCTCGGTGAGAATGTCCAGCCCGGACACCGCGCGGGCGTGCGCCGATTGGCCGGGCCAGATCCGGATCAGCGGGCCGATCCGCCGAGCGGTCTCATCATCGCCGACGAGCGCGAGCGCGCGCAGCACCCAGGTGTCCTTGGCGGGATAGTCGGCCAGCCGCCACATTTCGAAGACGGACCAGGCGAATTCGGCCAGTGAATCCGCATCGACGAGCTCGGCGAGCCGCGCCACACCCGCGTAGTCGCCGGAGGGGCCGCACATGGCCAGCATGGTGCACACATCCGCCGCCGAATGCACCGGCAGCACGGCATCGGTGGCGCGCAGGGCGATCGCCGGAAGTAGTTCCGGGGTAAGCCATTCCGGTGTCGCAGGGATCTTGGTCGGAAGCTGCGACAGCGGATCGGTATCCAGGACGGTGCCGATGGCGGCGATCACCCGGTCGTCGAACCGTGCTGCGGCGGATTCGATTTCGGGGCGATGGCCGCGATCGGCGAGTGTCCGCAATGCCGCCTCGGCCGGACCGCGATCCTTGCCCGGTGTGGCCAATGCGGCCGCGATGAGATTCGGCAGGGCGGTGGTGAGATGCCGATCGAACCACGCCAGCGCGGTGGGACGGGTCTTGCGTCCGTCCAGTCGGCGGACCATCCATGCGCTGACGGCCGCGCGGTCGTCGGGCTCCCCTGCCAGAGCGTCGGGGCTGGGCGCGAGGAGATCGGTCAGGACCAGCGGCGTCCCCTGCTGCCGAGGTCGCTGCCACGGCGGAATACGCAGTAGCTCGGGCAGTTCCGCAGCGGTGGCCGGTCGCTGCCGGCCGCCCGCGAACGCGGCCAGTTCGGGCAACTCCGCCACCAGATCCGGATGGGCGTGCGCCACAGCACGCAGGATCTGCCGCGCCAGAGCGGATCTCGCCGCGCGCGGACGCAGCATGCGGACCGCGCGGCGCGGAAAACGCTTGGCCGCCTCCAGCAGTGCGGGTGCGAGGAACCGCTGATCCGACCTGGAATTGAGGATGCCGAAGGCCTCATCGGAAGGGAGCCGGGACAGCAGCTCGGCCGCCTCGCTCACCATCTCGCCGCGCCGCAGCAGGCGATCGAGCACGCCCGCGCACTCCGGGCCCAAGCGGATGAGCGCGGAATACAGGTATGCGGAGCCATGGAAATACGGCAGTTGATCGGTTCCCGCCGCATCGATCACCCGCTCCAAATCCGCACGCGAGGTGACCGACGCCGCGAGCATGATGAAACGACTCGCGTTGCTGTCGATGGGAACGACGGCATCCACATCCTCGGCCACCCACTGCTGCTCGGTGGGTGCGAGGAAGGTGGTTGCCAAGCGAACTGCCAAGCCGCCCACAGTGCGTCGAAGGACGCCGAGCCGCGTCACGACAGCGCGGTATTCGTCCTCGGGGATGGCTGCCAAGTGTGCCCGCATCCGGATCAGCGGTTCGGGCGCAGCGGAGTGGCCCGGGTAGTCGGCCGGGTGCCGATCGAGAAAGGCGGTCCAGCGGCCGGCGACCGGATCGTAGTGCTCGCCGAATCTGAGACCGGCCAGCAGAGTGGCCGCCTCGGCGGCGAAGACCATGCCTCGCTCGATCACCCAGGCGTCGGCCGTATGCTCGCTGCCCTGCGGCCTACGGTTACGGCCGAGATCGACCGCAGCGGCCAGGACGGCAGCGCCGAGCGGTGCGCAGCCCGCCGGATCGTCCATCGCGGCGCGCCCCGCCTCGGCGAGATCGGTATTGCCCGCGGCGGCCATCAGGTCGAGGGTTTCGACGACATAATTGCGATATGTCGCAAGGAGTTCCGCGCGCTCGTAAGTCGCGTCGGTCATCATGCTTACCGGCCGCGGCGATCCGTACCCGCGAGTCGGCACGGCCCGGGCCCACCACTCGTCGGGCACCGTCCAACGATCTTCGTCGGCAAGGGCGGTATCGAAGGTTTGAGTGGAGTCGAGCATGTTCCCCCGAATCGTGGAGCGTTTGACGCGCCGACTGTAACCAGTCGGTACGACACAGATTCGGGGGTCGCTCCCGCCTACTTGCCGGTGGCGCGGGCCATCGACTCCGGGTAGCGGGCACCGGCGACGGCCGCAGCTGGAGCCACCGCCTCGATCCGAGCCAGATCGTCGGCACTCAAGGTGATGTCGACGGCGGCCACATTCTCCTCGAGATAGGTCCGGCGCTTGGTGCCCGGAATCGGCACCACATCCGCACCGCGGCTCTGCACCCAGGCGAGCGCCAATTGCCCTGCCGTCACACCCTTTTCCGCGGCCAGCCCGCGCAGCGCCGCGACGATCACCAGATTGCTGTCGATATTCCCGTCGGCGAAACGGGGAAGGTTGCGGCGCATGTCATCCGCGGGCAGATCGGCGGTCGAGGTGATCGCCCCCGTCAGGAACCCGCGCCCCAACGGCGAAAACGGCACGATCCCAATCCCCAACTCCCGGCAGGTAGGCGCCACCTCGGCCTCGATATCCCGAGTCCACAGCGACCACTCGCTCTGCAATGCGGTCACCGGGTGCACGGCATGCGCGGCCCGAATAGTGGCCGCCGAAGCCTCCGAAATCCCCAGATACCGAACCTTTCCCGCCTCCACCAACTCCGACAACGCACCCCAGGTCTCTTCGATCGGCGTATTCGGATCCACCCGATGCTGGTAGTACAGGTCGATGTGATCCACGCCCAGCCGCGCCAGCGACTCATCACAGGACTGCTTCACATAAGCGGCATCGCCCCGAGCCCCCATGGACCCGTCTTCCCCCATGACAATCCCGAACTTGGTAGCCACCACCACCCGATCCCGCCGATCGGCAATGGCCCGCCCCAGCAGTCGCTCATTGGTCTCCGGCCCATAGACATTCGACGTATCCAGCAATGTCACCCCCAAATCCAGCGCCCGATGAATGGTCGCAATCGACTCTTCATCGTTCCCTCGCACCCCGTAAGCACTGCTCATCCCCATCAACCCAAGCCCCTGCGCCCCAACGGTCAGCCCGCCAAGCTTCCTGGTCCCGATCATGCGCTCTTCCTCCCACGTGCCGGATTCGTACGGTGACACCAAGACGCTACGACCTGGAGCTCACTCCAAGTCAAGTCTTCGGCAAGATCAACACTCGGTGACCGGCGAACTGCGCTGTGCCCCTGCGGTTGTGGGTAAGGTTCGATCATGGTGCGACCAGCTGAGAGTGACACTTCCCGGTCCCGGGTCACCGCCGAGGACCTTCACCTCGCCGTTCAATCGGCCGTGGCAACGCTTCGAGAGGCATCACCGGAGCTCTGGGGGCGTAAGGCGGGTTCGCTTGAATGGGACTGCTGGGAGACCGTTGAGCACCTCAGCGACGACCTCTTCGCATATGCCATTCAATTGGCTCCCGCGACACCGCCGGTGGACGATCACGTGCCATACCTTTTCGAACCTCGACGACCGGGCGGCCCCTGGAACGCGGTACACGCGGACCGTGCGGCTGGGCCCGAAGGCCTACTGCGGGTACTGGAGGCCAGCGGTGGACTGCTGATTTCCATGGTGCAAACGAAGCCGCCGGAAACCCGGGCCTTCCATGTCTCGGGTGTCTCGGACCCCGAGGGCTTCGCCGCAATGGGAATCATTGAAACCCTGGTGCATACCTACGACCTGGCGCAGGGGCTCGAACTCAACTGGCAGCCGCCCGCAGACCTGTGTGCCCGCGTCCTCGCCCGCCTGTTTCCGGATGCACCGGAATCCACGGACCCCTGGACTGCCCTCCTGTGGGCCACCGGCCGCATCGAACTACCCACCCATCCTCAACGCTCGGCCTGGATGTGGGACGGCACCGTTCGCGAGTGAGAACGGAGGCGGCGGTATTGGCCTGGGGGGACACGGTATTCACGCTTGAAGGCTTTCGCGAAGGCGTATTCCGAGCCGTAGCCGCAGCGTTCGGCGATCGACTGGACCGTGGCATCGCTGCGGTGGAGCATGCGGGCGGCAGTGGTCATGCGCCACCAGGTGAGGTAGGTCAGCGGTGGCTGGCCGACCGCGGTGGTGAAGCGTTTGGCGAAGGTGGCGCGGGAGACGCCGGCCTGGGTCGCCAATTCCGCTACGGTCCAAGGGTATTCGGGTTGGCGGTGGATGCGGTGCAGGGCGATGGCAATCGTAGGGTCGTTGAGGGCCGTGGCCCAGCCGGGGGAGTGGTCGGACCCGTCGAGCCAGGCGCGCAGGACATACATCAGGAGCATATCGATGAGGGCGGGCAGGATCGCGTCGGTGCCCGAGCGTGGCTGGTGTAGCTCATTTCCGAGCATGTCGATGGTGGCGCGCAGGGGACCGTTGTCGCCCACTCGGGCGGGCAGGTGGATCAGCGGCGGCAGGGTGGCCAGCAGTGGATGCGGGCGGGCCAGGTCGAAGGTGTAACAGACACAAAGCATTTCGGTGGCCGCGCCGGGGCCGGGAATGTTCAGCTCCGCGACGGAGTAGCCCTCGTTGTAGTCGGGGCGGAAGTCCACGGCCGCGCTGCCGGGCTGATCGGCCAGGGTGTGGGCATGCTGCGGACCGGTGAAGAGGATGTCGCCGACGCTCAGGTTCACCGGCTCGCCCTCGAGCGGAATCAGACTGCACCCACCACGCATCACGATGTGACAGCACGCCGCGTCACCGGCCGGGAACCGCACGCCCCACGGGGCTCGGCAGGTGCTGCGTCCGGCATACGGCTGCCCGGCCCGCATGGCGGCGAGCACGTCACTGAGAACATCCACGCGAACACCCTATCGTCCGATCCGATCAGACGTTCAGACAAGAATTCCGGATTCCGGGCTATTCAGCATCCGAGAACGGTCTCCTACTGTCATGTTTCGTGATGAAAGCCAAGACAGTGCTGTTCGACGAACTGGGCGGCCCGGAAGTGCTCTACCTGACCGACCTCGAGATCGGCGACCCCGGCCCGGGCGAGGTCCGTGTCCGCGTCGATGCCATCGGCCTCAACCGCGGCGAGGCCCTCCTGCGCTCCGGCGGCTACTACTACGACGCGGTCCTGCCCGCCTCCCGCCTGGGCAATGAAGCCGCCGGAGTCATCGAAGCGATAGGCCCGGACGTCACCGATTTCACCGTCGGCGAGGCCGTCAGCATCGTGGTCAAGCCGATCGACGAGGGCATGTCCGCCCACGGCGTCTACGCCGACCGCGTCATCGTCCCCGCCCACCGCCTGCTGCACCGCCTCGGCCACATCGACGCGATAACCGGTGCCGCGGTGTGGAATGCGGCCTTCACCGCCTACGGCGCGCTGGTCGAAGTGGGCCGAGTCCGCCCCGGCGACACCGTCGTCGTCACCGCCGCCTCCAGCAGCGTGGGCATGGCGGCTCTCCAGATCGCCCGATACCTGGGCGCCATCCCCATCGCGGTCACCCGCTCCGGCAGCAAAGCCGACCAACTCCGCACCGCCGGAGCCGAATACGTCATCGCCTCGGACCACGACGACGTCCCCGAACAAATCCACAAACTCACGAACAGCCAAGGCGCACAACTCATCTTCGACGGCGTAGCGGGCCCGGGTGTCTCCGACCTGGCCCGCGCGGTAGCCCCCGACGGCATCTACATCGTCTACGGCTCCCTCGACACTCGCCCCACCCCACTCCCCATGTGGTGGCCGATCAATATCTACGGCTACGCCCTCTTCCACGTCTTCGCCGACCCCGAACGCACCCGCCGCGCCGAAACATTCATCACCAACGCCCTCCGCGCCGGTGCCCTGACCCCCACCATCGACCGCACCTTCGACCTCACCGAAATAGTCGAAGCCCACCGCTACCTGGAATCCAACACCCAGGTAGGCAAGATCGTCCTCACAGTCCGCCACCCATGAGATGCGAAGCGCCCCGCACGGATTCCGTGCGGGGCGCTTGCGTGTACCGGTGTCGGCTAGCCGACGGTTGCGCCGACGCGCAGGGCGTGCGGCTCGATCGCGCCGCGGACCAGGGCCCGCTCGTCGATGGTCTCGGCCTTGTAGGGCAGGGTCGAGAGGGTGGCGGTCATCTTCGCGACCGGATCTTCGATGGCCTTCGGGGTGCCGAAGATGAAGGTCCACTCGTGCTCGTCGCTGACGTAGGGCACGACGGTCTCGAAGAGGTTGTGGAAACGGGTCCACGAACGCTTCAGGGTTTCATTGCGCCACATGGTTTGACAGCCCGCCTGGGCGGCGAGGACGCCGCCTTCGGCCAGGATCGCCTTGCAGCGGTTGAGGAAATCGTCCTCGTAGAGGCGGTTGTGCTGTGCGTCCTCGACCCGCTCATCCGGCAGGTCGATACAGATCATGTCGTAGCGCACGCCCGTGGCCTCGGCGTTGGCCAGGAAGTCCCACCCGTCGGCGTAGTGCATCTTGATCGGGCCGTCGTGCGCGACCGCCGCGGCCAGATCGGCCTCGGAGTAGCCGTAGGGGAGGTGCTTGGCGCACAGCTCCACCTCGAGCTGATCGATATCGACGTGATCGACGAGCGACGCGCCCGCCGCGGCCGACATCTGCGAGGCCACACCCTCACCGGAACCGATGATCAGCACCTTGTCCAGCTTCTCGGCCAGCGCATAACCCGGGACCAGCATGGCCTCGTGGTAGGTGAGCTGGGAGAACTCGGTGGACTGACGATCGTCGTCGGAGAACAGGGACAGGCCCTGCTCGGTCTTGGCGATCACCATGTGCTGGAACGGGGTGTTGGTATCCACCACGACCTCGGACATGTTCCACACCCGGGTCAGGCCCTCGCCGACCGGCTCGTGGATCCGGCGGGCGCTGTGGCCGCGCTGGATGACCTCCATATTGACCGACGCCGGCGAAAGCTCCTGCTGCAGCAGCTCGACCGCCTTGGTGGCGCCGGAACCGATACTGCCGCAAGTGAATACGTCGACGAAGATGTCGCCCGACTCGGGATAGGTATGAATCGAGGCGTGCGATTCCGCAAGGAGAGCCAGGATGGTGACACCCTGCGGCTCGAACTGCTTGCGCACGACATCACAGATGGTCACCCCCGCGGCGACCAACGATTTTCGAAGTGCGGCTTCGAGGCGTTCGAGGTCGTCGCAGAGGGCTGCGTCGACTCCACCGAACTCGGCCAGCACATGCCAACCGGTGAATTCTGCCGTCATGGCTAAACTCACTCTCGCTCAGCGCCGATGACATGAACAGTCAAGGGCGGAAAACCGTTGAAGGACACCGACGAATAGCTCGCCGTATAGGCGCCGGTTTCGAGGATCCGAACGGGATCACCGGCTCGCAACGTGGTCGGAAGTAGGACTCGCGTGCGTTGATAGAGTACATCGTCGCCGTCGCAGGTTGGACCGGCCACCACGACCTCATCCTTCGGATCGCTGTCGCGGTCGGTCTGGAATCGGTAAGCGATGTACTCGTTCTCGGTTTCGGCCATGCCGTTGTAGCGGCCGATATCGAGGTATACCCAGCGTCGCCCATCGGGCGCCTGGCGAACATTGACGACCTCGGCGTGAATCACGCCGGTGTTACCCACCAGGGCGCGACCGGGTTCCACGACGAGCTCGGTGTGCTCGGGCAGATGACGAGCGGCGGCGGCGGCGATCACCGCGCCCAGCTCATCCACGCCCGGAGCGGCATCGGCATACGAAATCGGAAGTCCCCCACCGATATTCACCGCCGTAACGGGAATATCCTTGACCGCCAACGCTTCCGCGATGGCACCGGCCTGCTCGATCCCGATCTGCCACGCGATCGGATCCAGCTGCTGCGAACCCACATGGAAGTACGGGCCGACGACCTTCAGGCCCAGATCGCGGGCCCGCACCAGCAGATGCACGGCCTCACCGGGCGCGCAACCGAACTTGGTGCCGAACGGCGTCTGCGACTGCGGCGCGGAGGCCAGGAAGCGGCACTCCACCTCCGAACCGGGCGCATGCTCGGCAATGCGCTCGACATCATCCTCGGTGTCGAAGGCGAACCGTCGCACCCCGGCCGCATAGGCGGCGGCGATATGGGCGGCTTTCTTGATCGGGTTGCCGTAGCACATGACGGCCGGATCGACGCCCTGCTCCAGGCAGAGTTCGATCTCCCCAACGCTGGCGACGTCGAACTCCGCGCCCTCGTCGTTCAGAAGCCGGATGATCTCCGGCAGCGGACTCGCCTTGACGGCGAATCTGATTCGCGCCGAAGGTAGCGCGGCATGCAGCGCGCGATAGTTCGCGCGGACCCGGTCCAGGTCGATGACCAGACAGGGCGACTCGGGCAGGTTTCGATCGGTCAATCTAAGGGAACTCTTCTCGGTTCGGGCCCAGCAGGGGATTTTGGGCAACAGTGCGCGAGAATAGCAGCGGTTGACCACCGAAAACCAACCAGTGGCACAACGACTACGTCACCCTAACGCCCGCTTCCGGACCCGAACCCGGCGCGACAGCTTACGGAAGTGTGAACGAATCAGCCCGCGGAGACCGCGACCTCGTCGAACACCACTTCACCGGCGGCATCGGACTCGTCCAGATCCACCACCGCGTTCAGCGACCAGCCATGGTCACCGGTCGGATCGTCGAGCACCTGGCGCACATGCCAGAACCGGTCCCGCTGCTCGACCTGGAACAGCTTCGGGCCGCGCGCGTTCGGGCCGGTGCCGATGCTGTCGTACTCCTCGAAGTACGGCTCCAGCTCGGTCTCCCAATCCAGCTCGTCGCCCAGGTCGTCGAGGGCATCCCAATGGTGCAGGGCGGCCATCTCCACGCGCCGGAACATGGCATTGCGCACCAACACCCGGAAGGCGCGCTCATTGGCCGAGATCGGCCGCACGGTCTCCGCGCCGAACGCCACCTGCTCGGTGTCGGACTCCGCGCCCGGATTGGTGAGCTGCTCCCATTCGTCGAGCAGGCTGGAGTCGACCTGGCGGATGAGCTCGCCCAGCCATTCGGTGATGTCGTCGAGCTCCTCGGTGCGCGCCTGCTCCGGCACCGTGCGGCGCAGCGCGCGATAGGCGTCGGCGAGATAGCGCAGCACCACGCCCTCCGAGCGGGCCAGCTCGTACACCGACACCAGCTCGGCGAAGGTCATGGACCGCTCGACCATCTCGCGCACCACGGCCTTGGGGGAGGGCTCGAACTCCGACACCCAGGGATGCCCGGCCTTGTAGGTCTCGTAGGCGGGCAGGATCAGCTCCTCGGCGAGGGGCTTGGGCCAGGTGACCTCTTCGAGAAGCTCCATGCGCTCCTCGTACTCGATGCCGTCGGCCTTCATCTGATTGACCGCGATCCCGCGCGCCTTGTGCTGCTGCGCCATGAGCAGCTGCCGCGGATCCTCGAGCGTGGATTCGATCAGCGAGATGACATCCACGGTGTAGGTGAGCGACTCCTTGTCGAGCAGCTCGAACGCGGCCAGCGCGAACGGCGACAGCGGCTGATCGAGCGCGAAATCGCGTTGCAGATCCACCATGAGCCGGGCACGGCGGCCGTACTGATCGGGCTCGTCGAGCTGCTGCACCACGCCCGCGTCCCGCAGCGCGCGATACAGGCGGATGGCCTTGAGAATGTGCTTGCGCTGCGCCGCGCGCGGTTCGTGGTTCTCCTCCAGCAGATGCCGCATTGCATCGAAGCAATTGCCCTTGCGCGCAATCACATTCAGCAGCATGGAGTTGGTCACATTGAAGCGCGACTGCATCGGCTCGGGGGAGGCCCCGACGAGGCGGTCGAAGGTCTCCTCCGACCACGAGACGAAACCCTCCGGGGGCTTACGCTTCACGACCTTCTTGAGCTTCTTGGGATCGTCACCGGCCTTGGCGATCAGGCGCGCGTTCTCCACCTCGTGCTCGGGAGCCTGTACGACCACCGTGCCCATGGTGTCGAAGCCCGCGCGCCCGGCCCGGCCCGAAATCTGGTGGAACTCACGGGCATTGAGGCGACGCGTGCGCACACCGTCGTACTTGGTGAGCCCGGTCAGCAGCACGGTGCGGATCGGCACATTGATGCCGACGCCGAGGGTGTCGGTGCCGCACACCACCTTCAGCAGCCCGTCCTGCGCCAGCTTCTCCACCAGGCGGCGGTATTTGGGCAGCATCCCGGCGTGGTGCACACCGACACCGTGCCGGATGAACTTCGCGAGCGTCTTGCCGAAGCCGGTGGCGAAGCGGAATTCGCCGAGCGCCGTCGCGATCGCGTCCTTGTCCGCCTTCGACAGCATGTTCACGCTCATCAGCGCCTGCGCCCGCTCCATGGCCGCGGCCTGGGTGAAGTGCACGACGTAGACCGGGGCGAGGCTGGTGGTCACCAGATCCTCGAGGGTCTCGACAATGGGCGTGCGGACATACGAGAAGCTCAGCGGCACAGGACGTTCCGCGCCCGACACGATCGCGGTATTGCGCCCGGTGCGCTTGGTCAGGTCCTCGGCGAAGAAATCGACCTCACCGAGCGTGGCCGACATGAGCAGGAACTGCGCCTTCGGCATTTCGATGAGCGGTGTCTGCCACGCCCACCCGCGATCCGGATCGGCGTAGTAGTGGAACTCGTCCATGATGACCTGGCCGACATTGGCGTCCGCGCCCTCGCGCAGCGCCAGATTCGCCAGGATCTCCGCGGTCGCGCAGATGATCGGCGCGTTCGGATTCACCGCCGCATCACCGGTCACCATGCCGACCCGGTCCGCACCGAAGATCTCGCACAGCGCGAAGAACTTCTCGCTCACCAGCGCCTTGATGGGTGCGGTGTAGTAACTGCGCTCACCCTTGTTCAGCGCCGCGAAATGCGCGCCGATCGCCACCAGCGACTTACCGGACCCGGTCGGGGTATTGAGGATGACGTTCGCACCCGTCACCAGCTCGAGGAGGGCCTCCTCCTGCGCCGGATACAGGGATAACCCTTCCCCCTCAGCCCATTCGGCGAATGTCTCATAGAGCCAGTCCGGGTCCACGTCGGATACGGCTTGATCGGGAACCAATTCGGACAGCTGCACGCCGCCCAACGTTACCGGTCCGCCGATCGAGTACTGGTAGCGGCGGGCCCGAGGGGCGGCCGAGGAGCCGGTTGACGCACGCTCGAACGGGAGGTGCGGCCGTTCTCGAGGGTCGGCCGATGACCGGGCCGAGGGATCGGTGGCGCCAACTGTCCGCCACCGACCAGCGGTCAGCGGAGCGGGCCGCCCTCTTCACCGTCGATATCGCCGAGACCGGCTTGTTCGGCCAAGAAGCGCTCGAACTCCGCGCCCAGCTCGTCACCGGTGGGCAGTTCGTTCTCGCTGGCCAGCAAGCTGGATTGACGCTCCTGCGCGGTGACGAAGCTGTCGTACTGGCGCTCCAGGGCCTGCACGACGGTCTCCACTTCGGAGTTGCCCGCAATGTGCTCGTTCACCTGTTCGCGGGTGCGCGCGGCCGCCTCGGTGAGCGCGGCGAGGGGAAGTTCGAGGCCCGCGTTCTCGGCCACGTTCTCCAGCAGCGTCTGCGCGGCCTCCGGATAGGCGGTCTGGGTCAGGTAGTGCGGGACATGCACCGAGAAACCGACCGACTCGTGTCCGTGCTGGGCCATGCGGTACTCCAGCAGCGAGGACGCGCTGCCCGGCACCTGCAACTCGCCCGGCCAGCGCTGATGATCACCGATCAGGTCGCTGTCACTGGCATGCGCGGTGATGCCGAGCGGGCGGGTGTGCGGGATCGCCATGGGGATCGCGCTCAGGCCGATGGTGCGGCGCACGCCCAGCTGTTCGGACAGCAGACGCACCGCGGTGACGAACTTCTCCCAGCGCAAATCCGGTTCCAGCCCGGACAGCAGCAGGAACGGCGTCCCCGCGGTGTCCTTGAGCGCCCACAGATTCAGCTCGGGCTCGGCGTAATCCGAGAAGTGGTCGGTCTTGAACATCATGAGGGGCCGACGCGACCGGTAGTCCAGCAACTCGTCCATATCGAACGAGGCGACCAGCTCGTGCTCGAGGCTTTCCTTCAGGTGCGTGGTGGCCAGACGGACGGCGTGACCGGCGTCGGTGAAGCCTTCCAGACCGTGCACAAGGACCGGACCCGCACCGTCGGACGACGACAGCTGCGGAGCCGGAAACTCGAGCTCGTACATTCGCGACTCGTAGTCCATCGCGTACTCCTTCCTGCGTGGCCCACTTGCGCGACCATGTTCATTGTCCCTCATGCGCTTGCCGGCCGTGCACTGCCCGCACCGCCCATGCAACACGCCGAACCGGGACACGCATTCCCGGGGGCTCGCCACGCCGCGCGGTATTCCCTGTGAACAGCAGAAATTCGGCATAGTGGACGAGTGAACGCGCCGGATTCATGCCGCACGGCCTTACGATTCGCGACGGCCGCAGTGCTCGCCTGCCTGCTCGCCGCGTGCGGAACCACGGTCTCCGGTCACCCCAATGCCTCCCGCAATCCCGCGACCACCACGGTGCATGCCAACTCCGATCTGGCCCGCCTGCTCCCGGACCCCTCCCAGTTCCCCTCCCGCTACGCCGCCGTCGCCCTCCCCGCCGAGGTGGCCCTGCAAGCGGCCAACGACCTGGACGGCATTCTCCCCCGCGGTGACATCAACCCCGGCAGCTGCGCACCCCAGGCTCCCACCGCGGGCCCGGTCGTCATGGTCGGTACCGACGACACCACCCGGGCCACCCTGACCGTGGAACTCACCCGTGCCGATCAGCCCCTGTCGAAACTGCGAAACCAATTGCAGCAGTGCACGACCGTCCACGTCACCCACAGCGGCACTACCGCCACCATCACCACCGAACTGGATCCGGCACCACCCCTCGACGCCGACGACACCCTCGCCCTGCGCCGCACGGTCACCTCCGAATCCGTCACCCAGCCCCGCACCATGCAGACCCTGCTGGGCCAGATAGGCGACATCCGAATCAATGTCACCTACATGTCTTTCACCAACGCCCCCTCCGATACCGAAGCCCTGGACACTCTCTTCGCCACCGCCGTCACGAAGGTCCGGAAGGGCTGAAGATGCGCCGGTAGATGTCCATGGCGTGGCTCGTCATGGCGGGTGCGCCGGGTTCCATGCGATAGGTCCGCGAACCATCGGGTAGTCGTTGCGCGCGGAGAAACAGGTCGGTTGCTCGCCGACGCTCCGAGAGCTCGGACGCGAAATCGTACAAGTGCGTGACCACAACCACTTTCACGCCCGAGTCGAGCAGCGCCTCGGTGATCGGCGCGAGGATTTCCGACGCCTCCCGCTCACTGGTCGACGCGAACGGTTCATTCCACAGCACCAGGGACGCCGGTGTGATCCGATTCGTCAGCTCGCGCATGCGCACCAGCTCTTCCTTCAACTTGCCGTAGGTCATCGAGGAGTCTTCCCGAACCCGGAAGTGGGTGAAGATTCCCGCCCTGACGTCTGCCTCATAGGCCTCCGCCACGACGAACATGCCCGCCTGCATCATGATCTGGGCCGCGCCGAGACTGCGCATGAAGGTCGATTTCCCGCCACTGTTCGCGCCCGTGATGACGATCAGCTTCTTTCCCCGGCCGTCGATCGAGTTCCCTACGACCGCCGATTCCGTGGACAGGCACAGCGCCGGGTCTCGCAATGAGCGAAAGCTGAAGGACACGCCACCGTCTCGCGATAGCGGCGTGGGAAGGCATACGGCATATCCGTCGGTTCGCAAGCGCTCGAACAGGTTCGAGCAGCCGACGAGGAAGGCCAGCTCGGTACGCAATTCTTGAAAGAAGCCGACGATCACATCGGTGACATGGGAGACCACATCGGCGACACGATCGAGGCCCTTTCCGACGAGCCGCCAGATGAACTGCTTGGCGCTCTCATCGGTATGCGAAATCCCTACTACGTGACCCTTCTTGTGGCCGAACAGGGATTGGCGGCGTCGGGCGTGCCGCAGCGGTTCATGCAGGACGGCATTGGCGATCCCGCCCTCCGGGCCGAGCTCGGCGCTGATATCGAAGCCGTGATCGAATTGCAGGGCGTCGAGATGACGCTCGACCTCGGCCAGATAGTCGTCCCCGAATTGTTCGTCGAGCCTCTCGGTCAATCCGAGGAAACCCTCCGAGCGGAAGTGCGCGGAATTCCTCGCACATGTCGATCGCAGGAGCCGCAGGAAACCGATGAGCTTGGTGAGCGGTTCCAGGGAGAGATACAGCTTTCCGCGCGCGCCACGGTCGCGGCCGACCGTCCATTTTCGTGCGCCCGCGGCGTCGGTGGCGATGGAGTAAAGCTCCCGGAGCAGTTGCGGATTCGCGCAGCCGTCCATCACCACCCGCTGCCGGTAGGTGATGACCTCCGGATCCGTCGATGATCGTGGGATCGTGTCCTGCACGACGGTGCGGATGAACTGGTCACCGCCTGCCATGACGCCGTACATGATGGACAGCTCGAGATCGTCGGCGACGGTTTTGCCGTTCTCCGCGGCCTGGTCCGGAGCCCACCCCTCCGGCCCGAGAAGGTTCACCCTCACCGCGCCACCCTCGCGACAATGGCGTCATAGGACAGGTCGAACTGATTCGCCAGGGCCATGGCGTAGGCCCGGCCATCCGCCGGTTTTCGTTCCAGCCTGAACGTTCGGAGCGTCGCATCGTCGCCGATGCCCGCGACCATGCTCACGACGCCATCCAATCCCGAGAGCTCGTCCAGAAACGTCACGAAGACCGTGATGGACTTTCGCTCGGAGATTTTTCGCAGGACCTGTTCACCGATGCGCTGGGCGTCCACGGTGGCGGCCGAGCTGAAACTCTCGTTCAGGATGATGATCGTGCGCTCGGTGGCGAGGTCGAGCGTGTCATTGATCGCCATCAGCTCATTCTGAAGTTTGCCTGCCTCGTCGGATGTTCCCTCGCGCCTCTCGAAGTGCGTATGGATTCCGTCGGTGAGCATCATTCTCGCTCGACGCGCCGGAACGGGACAGCCCAGAGCCGCGAGATAGGCTCCCTGGCCGAACATTCGGGCGAAGGTGCTCTTGCCGCCCTGATTCGGGCCGGTCACGACGATGATGCGTTCATTGCCGGAAAGGTGATAGTCATTGGAGACAGGCATCTTTCCTTCGTCGACGCACTTCAGCGCGAGTGCCACATCGTAGGCACCCTGCACTCGAATGCTGTCGAAGGAATCGGTGACGTCGGGAAGGCAGAACTCCAAGCCGTGCGCGGACAACTTGTCGACCAACTGGAGATAGGAAAAATAGAATCGAAGCTCACCGTCCACGCGGTCGACCACGGGATCGATGAACTCGCAGCGGGAATCCGAGTACTCCATCATCCGGCGGAACGGCAGCGGAAATATTTGAACGAGCTGGTCGAGAACGCGCTCTTCGACGGGGTGCACGTTCGTGGACCACGGAATGCTGTCCTGGCCCGCAGGTGTCCACCCGCGCATGAACGGCGCGAACAATCGCTCGATCACCGCGGCGTAATCGGGTGCGCCACTGGCTTCTTCGACCACTATCCGATGTTCGTCGACCCGCATCGTGTAGTGGATCGTCCCGATGTCGGCGAGTACTTCCGCACAGCCTGAGACAAGTTCTTCGAACTCGGCTCGGGCGACGTAGGCGTTCACATAGTCTCGCCACGACTCGAGCGCCTGTGAAGTGAGTGCGATTCCATCCAGGCCCTGGCGCAGGGACAGCACGGCCTGGCAATAGGCGTGCAATACATCCAAGCGAAGCCTGCACCTGATGATCGCGTGGTCGACCATCGACAGTTCGGACAGATGCCGCCGGATCTTCGTCATCGACCGTGAGAACGACTCGAGCTGGGCACGCACGGGTGGCGAGGAAAGATCCTCGAAGACCTCTCGGCGGTATTCGACATCCTCGCTGTGCAGCAAGGGCGTTCGCAACAGGCGATCGATCGATGTGCCGCCATGTGCCGCCGCGATCTCGGCGAAGACGCGTTCGAGATTCAGGTCGGAGATCATGGCCGAATCGCGCGGCACCGTGGCACTGTGCTCGGTATCGCGCCATAGGACACTCGGCAATCGCATAGTTCCTCCGCCCCTCGGCTGCGCCCGACAAACGCACCCTCCCATGCTTGCCCAGCGTACGTGCGGTGCCCCCGGGGAGCCGCCCCTGCCTGGGTTCGGCTCCCGAATTCGAGATCAGCAGGCGGAGCCTGTGCCTGAGCCCGCGGAACCGGATCCGGCCGAGCCGGAGTTGGCGGCGCCGGAGTTGGCACCTCCGGGGGTGCCGGGCGGACTGTAGCAGTGGATCACCTGTGATTATCATGAAAGCATAAGTGCCGCAACATGATTCGGTTCATGCATGAATGTGGAGCGTTACCGGTGGGTAGTCACGGGCGACGGTAGCGGTCGACAAGTTCGGTGCCGAGGCGGGCTAGTTCGTCGCGGACGGATTGGGGTTCGAGGACTTCGATGGCGGTACCCCAGCCCGCGAGCTGCTGGGCGATCATGAGGGGAGTGGGGGCGGTGATCCGGACTTGGATGCGGCCGTCGCCGACCGGGCCGTCGACCTCGCAGTGGCGGCCTTGCTGGTGCCGCAGGACGGGGAGCAGCGGGGCGGGGATGAGGGCGGTGGCGGCGAGGGTCGAGCGGTGGCGTTCCACCTCCTCTACGACCTCGGACCAAGCGCTGGAGAGATCGAAATCGTCGGGTCGATGGGAGGTTTCGTCCAGGGTCTCCGAGTCGGCGATGCGGTCCACGCGGAAGGTGCGGCGGCCGCGCTCGGTACCGGCGACCAGATACCAGATGCCGTCCTTGTCGACCAGGCCCCACGGGTCGACGATCCGGTGGGTGCGCTGTCCCGCGCGCTCATAATCGAAGGCGACCTTGCGGCGGCGCACGACCGCCTGTTGCAGTGCGCTCACCAACTCCGGTGTCTCCTCATCTCGTTCGCCCCAGCGGGCCGGGTCCACCACCACCGCGCCCGCGGCCGCTTCCGCCTCGATCCGAAACGATTGCGGCAGTGCGCGCAATAACTTCCGCAGTGCCGATCGGGTGGCCGGGGTAGCGGTGGCCATCGGGCCCAGCAAGAGGAACAGTGCTTGTGCTTCCGGACCCGTCAAACCGCTCAGGTCCGTTCGCGCGCCACCGATCAGCGCCCATCCGCCGCCCCGTCCGGGCTGCGGATACACCGGAATCCCGGCCGTGGACAGCGCTTCCAGATCCCGGCGCGCGGTCGCCACCGAAACTTCCAGCTCGGCAGCCACTTCGGCCGCGGTCACCCGTCCGCGCGTCTGCATGAACAGCAGGGTCGCCACCAATCGATCCGCTCGCATATCCGAAATTGTGCCCGTCAAAGTGCTCATTCGGTGAGCACTTTGACGTCGATGATGGATTCATAGACATCGGGAACCGATCAAGGAGAAGCAAATGTTGCGAGGCATGGCGACCGTCAACTACTACGCCGACGATCTCGAGGCCGCCAAGGACTGGTACGCCGAATTGCTCGGAGTGGCACCGTATTTCACGGTTCCGGGCGGGTACTACGAGTTCCGCATCGGCGACTACCAGGCCGAACTCGGCATCATCAACCGCAAGTACGCGCCCACCACGCCGGATCAGCCGGGCGGCCAGATCGTGAACTGGCATGTCGATGACGTCAAGGCGACCTTCGAGCGGCTGCTGGACATGGGGGCCAAGGAATACGAGCCGATCATCGAGCGCGGGGAGGGCACCGGATTCGTCACCGCCTCGGTGGTCGATCCCTTCGGCAATGTCCTCGGCATCATGTCCAACCCGCACTACCTGGAAATTCTCGCGAAGACCCACTCGAAATAACGGGTGTGCCAAGGGATCCGGGGTGTGCGCGCCCCGGAATCCGGGCTCTGCCCAGCCCGGTTCCGCGCGGATCAGCCCGCGGAGCCGGTGGGGAACATCCCGCTGAAGGACCCGGTGGAATTCGGGTTGCTCAGGTTGTAGTTGATGGACCCCGAGGACGTGTCCTGCCGAGCGGTAACGGTGTAGTTGCCGTAATCGGAGGGA
Organism: Nocardia sp. NPDC051030; assembly: GCF_040683015.1. Classification (NCBI taxonomy): domain Bacteria; kingdom Bacillati; phylum Actinomycetota; class Actinomycetes; order Mycobacteriales; family Nocardiaceae; genus Nocardia; species Nocardia sp. NPDC051030. The sequence goes on from NZ_JBFBCD010000002.1 coordinate 740,192, forward strand.
ACCCAGGTGACTTCGGCGGTCGCGGCATTGTTGTCCCACTGGTCCTGCTCGGGGACGGCATAGCCGATGACCGTGTTGTTCACCGAGATCGTCACCTGGCTCAGGCGATTGCTTCCGACCAGGCGGACCCGCACGAAGCAGGGCTTGCCAACGGCGCATTTCTGGCTGTCGGAGACATTGTCCACGCGCACCTTGTCGGTGTCCGCGGACGCGGACGGAGCCAACAGGGCCGGGATGCCGAGGGCGGTCAGGGCGACCGCCGCGACGCCGGTGAATTTCGTGCTCTTCATTTGCACGCGTTACTTCCTTCCAGCACTTCAGGCGAGTGCCGAGCCGGACTGTAACAGCGCGGTGCGGGCCGGTCGGGCAAAATGAAAATGATGTGTTTCGAAGTGTGGAGGCGGCAAATTCCCGGCGATTCTCGTGGCTTTCGATCTGCGGCAAGGTAGCAGCGGGCACCGACAGAATCCGTCCACGCGAAGCCGCGCCACGCCGAGTTGTCCACGCCGCGCCCGGCTCTCCACAGACCAATCAAAAGCCCAGGTGGACAACACGGGTGGAATGCGGTCGGGGCGCACTCTCGACGCCATGACAACGCCCACGGAACCCACACCACCCGAGCCCACCTACCACGCATCCGAATTCGCCCACCCGGCATCCGAGTTCACCGCCGCAACAGCACGCGAAGCCTTCGTCGACGTTACCCAGGAGCTCCCCGCCCCGGATCGCGAAGCTTTCACCGGCACCGGCGAGGAATTCGCGGACGGGACGGATCCCGAAGCCGCCGAGGATGACCCGCCGCCCGGTGACCCTCCGATCGAACCGGAGCCGCGCCTGCGGGATCCGGGCGACCTCATCGCCGCGGTGCCCGCGATGCTCGGCTTCATGCCCGCCCGGTCGCTGGTGGTGACCGTGCTGCGCGCCGAACCGGATCTCCCGAGCGCCGCGACCGTGGACGTGGTGGCGCGCATGGATCTCGACGGTCTCGGCCGGGTCGCCACCGTCGAACTGATCGAGCGGGTAGCGGGAATCTGCCTGCGGCGGCACGCAACCGCGGCCCTGGCCCTCATTGTCGACGATCGCGCCACCGCACCGACCGAGCGGCACAATGGCGTCCGCGGCCGCAAGCATCGCGACCTCGTGCACGCGCTGGAACACCGCCTCGATGCCGAAGCTGTGCCGTTGGCCGGTGCCTGGGCGGTGTCGGCCATCGGACCGGACCTGCCGTGGTGGAGCGTGGTCGACCCGCCGTGCCGGGGCGTACAACCCGACCCGGCGAGTTCACTGGTGACGCTGCGGCAGGTGCTCGAAGGCCGTCCGATGCGCGGATCCCGCGCCGAGCTCCTCGCCATGATCGCCGTGGACGAGGTACTGCGGGACGAAGTAGCGAGCGTGCTCGACGCAGCCAGTGCGGCCGCCGCGGAACGGCTGGCGCAGGCCGTACGCCGTGCCGACCCGGACTCCTACACCCGGGTGACACTGCGAAACGTGCTGCGGCAGATAGCCGATATCGGCTCCGGCGCGCAGCTGGACCCACTCGAGCTCGCGGATGTGGCCGTCGCCCTGCGTGATTCGACCGTGCGCGATGCCATGTTCGCCCTCGCTCCGGGCACCCACGCCGATGCCGCCGAAGCACTGTGGCTCCAGCTCACCAGAGCACTTCCGGACCCGGACCGCGCCGAAGCCGCCGCGCTGCTGGGCTATTGCGCCTATGTCCGAGGCGATGGCCCGCTCGCGGGCGTCGCACTGGACGCCGCGCTGAACTCCGACCCGCAGCACCGCATGGCCATCCTGCTCGATATCGGATTGCAAACCGGTATGCGCCCGCAGCGCCTGATTGGCCTCGGGGACTCCGGTCGTGCGGCGGCGATCGATCTCGGCATCGATCTCGAATCGGAGCCGAAATGACCGCCTCGCCGCTTCGGATACGCCGGGCCCACAGCGGGATTCAGCACGTACGGTGCCTGCCCGGCGCGCCCTACCTGCCCCGGCGTGCGCACAGCTGGACCAACTGCGCGCACTGCCGGATGCGTTGCTCCGTACTCAGCGGGCGCTGTGCGCGCGATCGCCGAGGGATCGAATGAAATCCCAGGCGTCGGAGACGATCTCATCGAGATCGGTGTGCTCCGGCCGCCAGCCGAGCTCCGCCGTGGCGAGCGCACTGGAGGCGACGAGCACCGCCGGATCGCCCGCACGACGCGGCGCGTCCACCGAGGCGATCGGCAGGCCGGTCACCCGCTCGCACGAGGAGATCACCTCGCGCACCGAGAAACCGGTCCCGCTACCGAGATTGAAGATGCGGTGCTCACCCGGCGTGGACTGGGACAGGGCCAGCAGATGCGCCTGCGCCAGATCCCGAATGTGGATGTAATCGCGGACCGCCGTGCCGTCCGGCGTCGGGTAGTCCGTGCCGAAGACCGAGATCGACTCGCGATGGCCCAGCGCCGTCTGCAACACCAGGGGGATGAGATGCGTTTCCACCACCCGGTTCTCACCGAGCCCGGCATACGCGCCGGCCACATTGAAGTACCGCAGGCTGGTCGCCGCCAGCCCGTGCGCCACCGCGTACGAGGTGATGGCGTAATCGATGGACAGCTTGGACGCGCCGTACGGATTGGTCGGCCGCTTGGGGGCGTCCTCGACGATCGGCACCTGCTCCGGCTCGCCGTAGACGGCGGCCGTGGAGGAGAACACCAGGCGCGGCGTCCCCGCCTTGCGCATGGCCTCCAGCAGCGTGAGGGTCTTCACCACATTGCCGTGCCAGTACTTCTCCGGCTCCTGCACCGACTCGCCCACCAGCGACTGCGCCGCGAAGTGCAGCACGCCGTCGAACGATTCGGCCGCGATGAGGTCCGCGCCGACGGTGGCGATATCACCCTCGACGAACTTCGCCCCGGCCGGAACGCCCTCGGCATTGCCGGTGGATACATCGTCGACGACGACCACTTCGTGGCCGTCCTCGAGCAGAACCTGTGCGCAGACGCCACCGACGTAGCCCGCGCCTCCGGTAACCAGAAGCTTCACGTATCAGACCAACTTCACCTGGACGGCATGCGCCATCTCATCGGACAGTTCGAAACCCGCGTGCCCGGGGACCGAGATGATCACCGCACCCGGCTTGGTCTCGACCGTCACGCGCGCGTCCGGCACCACACCGGCCTCGCGCAGCATATTGATCACCTCGGGATCGGTCTGAATGTGCTCCGACAGCCGGCGCACGACCACCGCCTGCGACTGCCCGGACGGCAGATCCGACAGGCGCACCAACTTCTCCTCCACGCCCGCGCCATGCACCACGCCCAGCTCGTCGAGGCCCGGGATCGGATTGCCATAGGGCGAGGTGGTGGGGTTGTTCAGCACCTCCACCAGGCGGCGCTCCACCTCCTCGCTCATCACGTGCTCCCAACGGCACGCCTCGGCGTGCACGTTCTGCCAGTCCAGCCCGATGATGTCGACCAGCAGGCGCTCGGCCAGCCGGTGCTTGCGCATGACCGAGACCGCCATGGCACGACCCTTGTCGGTCAGCTCGAGATGGCGATCACCGGCAACGGTCAGCAAACCGTCGCGCTCCATCCGGGCGACCGTCTGGCTGACCGTGGGTCCGCTCTGCTCGAGGCGCTCGGCAATGCGGGCACGCAGGGGCGTGACACCCTCCTCCTCGAGGTCGTAGATGGTACGGAGATACATCTCCGTGGTGTCGACCAGATCCTTCACCTGTTAACCCTTCGTCGGCACGAATTCTACCCATGCGCGGCGGCTACACCGGGGGACAGCATATTTCGCGAACGCTGGGAGAACATCCAGGACGGGGCGCGTGTTCCCTGCGGGTTTCGCCGGTCACACACATCACCGCCCCCGTATCGCAGCGTTGCAGTGTCAACAGACTACGAACTCCGGCGACGCACTAGCGTGGCAGGTATGCCTGGCCGCGTGCGCGAAGACGGAACCGTTGTCTGGACCGACAGGTTCCTGGACTACTCGTGGACGCCGGAACACCCCATGCGACCGGCCCGGCTGGAGTTCACCATGGCACTCGCGAACGGATTGGGGCTGCTCGACGGGGTCGAGACGCTCACGCCCGAGGCGGCCGGGGACGCGGAACTGCTGCGGGTGCACACCCACGATTACGTGGAGGCGGTCAAACACGCTCAGCAACCGCCCGGCGCACCGCCCGCCGCGCCGCCGTACGGGCTGGGGTCGGCCGACAATCCGGTGTTCCCGCATATGCACGAGGCGGCCTCGGTGATCGTGGGCGGAACTCTGGCGGCCGCGCGGGAGATCGCGGCCGGGCGGACGCGGCGCGCGGTCAGCATCGGCGGCGGCATGCACCATGCCATGCCCGCCTCCGCGGCCGGATTCTGCGTGTACAACGATGTGGCGGTGGCGATTTCGTGGCTGCTCGACAATGGCTTCGACCGGATCGCCTATGTCGATGTGGACGTGCATCACGGTGACGGCGTGCAACGCATGTTCTACGGCGACCCACGGGTACTGACCGTGTCGATCCATCAGCATCCGGCGACCCTGTGGCCGAATACCGGCTGGCCGGAGGAGACCGGTATGGGTGCGGCCGAGGGCACCGCCATCAATCTGCCGATCATGCCGGGCACCCGGGACCAGCTGTGGCTGCGCGGCTTCCACGCCGTGGTGCCGGGCGCGCTCGCCGCCTTCCGCCCGCAGATCGTGATCAGCCAATGTGGCGTGGACACCCACCGCGAAGACCCCCTCGCCGACCTCGAATTGAGCGTCGACGGCCAGCGGGCGGCCTTCCTCGCCATGCGAGATCTCGCCGACCAGTACGCCGAAGGCCGCTGGCTCGCGGTCGGCGGCGGCGGATACGGCCTCATTCGCGTGGTTCCTCGTGCCTGGACCCACCTGCTCGCCACCGCCCTGGACCGCACCATCGATCCCGGCACCCCCACCCCACCCGAGTGGAAAGACCTAGTCGGCCGGTACGCGCCCACCATCGCCCCACCCGAAACCATGGGCGACGGCGCGGATACCACCTTCGACCGCTGGGACGGCCCCGGCGGCACCCGCGAAACCGGCGACGACCGCACCGACCGCGCCCGCCGCGCCCTCGACGTATCCGTATTGGCAACACGCCGCGCCACTTTCGGCCTGCTCGGCCTGGATCCGGAGGATCCCCGTGACTGACCCCACCACCCCCACCCCGCCCCCACGCGGAAACCCACCCTCCGGCAACGGCTCACCCACACCCGGAAAACACGCCGCCGCGCCCGATGACCACGCTGCTACGCCTGGTGGCCACGCTGCCGGGCCCGAAGCCGAGACGACCGCATCCGGTGAGAGCGCCGCACCTGGAGCTCCTGCGCCTGCTGCTCCGCCGCTGCCGCCGGATACTCCGGGGACGCCGTTGAATCCGCCTCCGCCGCCGGAGCATTGGTTCGCGGATGTGCTGGCTTCCGACGGTGGGGTGGTTCGGTTGCGGCCGATTACGCCCGATGATGCCGCGGAGCTGGAGCGGTTTCATGAGCGGCTGTCGGATCGGACTCGGTATTTGCGGTATTTCGGGCCTTATCCGCGGATGACGCCCAAGGATCTGTATCGGACCACGCATGTGGATTATCGGGATCGGGTTGGGCTGGTTGTCGAACTCGGGGACGACATCATCGCGGTGGGGCGGTACGAGTACCTCGCGGATCGGGAGGGGACTCGGGCGGCCGAGGTGGCGTTCGTGGTGGCCGATGAGCATCAGGGGCGGGGGCTGGGGTCGATTCTGCTCGAGCATCTCAATGGTGCGGCGGCGGAGAACGGCATCGAGACGTTCGTGGCCGAGGTGCTGGCCGAGAACAACGCCATGGTGACGGTGTTCCGGGATGCCGGGTATCAGGTGCAGCGGAGCCGGGATGGTTCGGTGCTGCATCTGGAATTCGCCATCGACCCGACCGAAGCGTTGCAATCCGTACGGGATTCGCGGGAGCGGGCCTCGGAGGCGCGCAGCGTCGGGAACCTGCTGTCGCCGAAGTCGGTGGCGGTCATCGGTGCCACGCCGTCCACCAGCCGGGTGGGCGGGGCGGTGCTGTCCAACCTGCTGTCGGGTGCGTATCAGGGTCCGGTGTTCCCGGTGAACCGCAATCGCACCGCGGTGCGCGGTGTGCGCGCGTACCCGACCGTGCGCGATATTCCGGACGAGGTGGATCTCGCGGTGATCGCGGTGCCCGCGGCCGAAATCGGCTCGGTGCTCGACGATTGCATGGCCAAGGGCGTCAAGGGCCTCGTCGTGCTGACCGCCGGATTCTCCGAGACCGGACCGCGCGGTTTCGCCGCCGAACGCGAGCTGGTGGATTCCGCCCGCGCCCACGGCATGCGCGTGGTCGGGCCGAGCGCACTCGGCATCGCCAATACCGATCCGCGAATCGCCTTGAACGCCACGCTCGCTCCCGTGCTGCCGGGGCGCGGGCGGATCGGATTCTTCTGTCAGTCCGGACCATTGGGCGCGGCCATTCTCGGCGAGGCGGCGGCGCGGCAGCTCGGCCTGTCCACCTTCGTCTCCGCCGGCAATCGCGCCGACGTGTCCGGCAATGACCTCTTGCAGTACTGGGACAACGATCCCGACACCGATGTGGTGCTGCTGTACCTGGAGACCTTCGGCAATCCGCGCAAGTTCTCCCGCATCGCCCGCCGGGTGGCGCGCACCAAACCCATTGTGGCCGTGAACAGTGGCCGCAATGCCGTGCGAGTCGACGGCGAGCAGGACCTGGACCGCTCGCTGGTGCGCAACCTGTTCGCGCAGGCGGGCATCATCCAGGTCGACTCCATCACCGAACTGTTCGACTGCGCCATGCTGCTGGCCTATCAGCCGCTGCCCGCCGGACCGCGACTCGCGGTGATCGGCAATAGCGCCGCCCTGAGCTGGCTGGCCGTCGATGCCGCGCGCGGCGAAGGCTTGGATGTCGGTGAACCCATCGACCTTGGTCCGCAGGCGAGTCCGGCGGACTACCTCACGGCGGTCGCCGCGGCGGTCACCGACAGCAAGGTGGACGCGGTCATCGTCATCTACTCACCCCCGGTGCCCACGGCCGTCGCCTCCTTCGCCGAAGCCATTCGCTCCGGGGCCCGATCCGATCCGGAGACACCGGTTCTCACCACTTTCGTCGCCGACCAGGGCATGCCCAACCTGCTCGCCACCCGCGGCCTGGGCGGAATCCTGGAGCGCGGCTCCATCCCCTCCTTCGGCGATCCGGAGCGCGCCGCCCGCGCGCTGGCCCGGGTGCGGCGCTACGCCGACTGGCGCACCCGCCCGGTCTCGCCGCTCTCGCGCCCCGACGGCCTCGAGACGGTCCGGGCGCGCGAACTGCTCGCCGACTGGATGGCCTCCGACACCGACCACTGGCTCACCGACCTCCAGGCGGCGGAGCTGCTGGACTGCTACGGAATTCGCGTCGTCGACTTCCGTGAGGTGAACGATGCGGACGCCGCCGTCGCCGCCGCCGAGGAGCTCGGCTTCCCGGTGGCCGCCAAGGCGACGGGGGAGATCTGGCGCAATCGCCCCGACCTCACCGGCGTCCGCCTGGATTTGTGGCGGCCGGAAGCGGTGCGCCGCGCGCACACCGATCTGGCCGAGATCTCCGGCAATCCGGTGCACATTCAGCGGATGGCCACCAAGGGCGTCGGCTGCACCTTCCGCGTCCAGGACGACCCGTCATTCGGTTCGGTGATCAGCTTCGGCCTGTCCGGCACCATCATCGACCTGCTCGGCGATCGGGTCTACCGGGCGCTGCCGCTCACCGAGGCCGAATCAGCGGAACTCATCGACGCGCCCCGCGCCGCCCCGCTGCTCTCGGGCACCGTGCGCGGCCGCGAGGTCGGCAAGCCGGTGGACCGGCAGGCCCTCGCCGAACTGGCGCAACGGATTTCGGCGCTCTGCGACGACCTGCCGGAAGTACGAGAATTGCAATGCGAGCCCGTGCTGGCGTCCTCCGAGGGTGCCGCCGTGCTGTACGGGCGGGTGCGAATCGGACCGGAACCCAACCGGTTCGACATCGGACCGCGGCGCATGGGCTGAGCCGACTCAGCCGGATCGCCAAGGGATATCCGAAGTTTCGTAGGTATGGATTTCGAAGGTATGGAGAGGTGATCACTTTGCGGGCAGACCGGATCGAGACCGCGACCGCGCCACTGCGCGACGACATCAGGTTCCTCGGCGGAATCCTCGGCGACACCATTCGCGACCATGAGGGCGCGGACGTCTTCGACCTGATCGAACGAACCCGGGTGGAGGCCTTCAAGATCCGGCGCTCCGAGGTGGAGCGCAGCGCCGTCGCCGATATGCTCCGCGATGTCGACATCACGACCGCCATCCCCGTGATTCGCGCCTTCAGCCATTTCCTGCTGCTGGCCAATCTGGCCGAGGATCTGCAACGCGATCGGCGGCGCGCGGTGCACCTGGCGGCGGGGGAGCCGCCCCAGGATTCCAGCCTGGAGGCCACCTACGGCAAGCTCGATGCCGCCCGCCCCGATGGTGACACCGTGGCCGAACTGCTGGCCGATGCCCTGGTCTCGCCGGTCATCACCGCGCATCCGACCGAGACGCGGCGGCGCACCATCTTCGACGTGCAGTCCCGCATCACCGAATTGATGCGACGGCGCCAGCGCTACGCCGAGCACGAGCCGCAATACGCCGAGATCGAGACCGATATCCGCAGGCAGGTGCTGCAACTGTGGCGGGCGGCCCTGATTCGCCTGGCGCGCTTGCGGATTCAGGACGAGATCGAGGTCGGGCTGCGGTACTACGACCTGACGCTGTTCGATGTCATCCCGCGCATCAACGATCAGGTGCGTGCCGCCCTGCGTGCCCGCTGGCCGGAGCATGAGCTGCTGTCGCGGCCCATTCTGCGACCGGGCTCGTGGATCGGCGGCGACCGCGACGGCAATCCGAACGTGACGGCCGAGGTGGTGCACCGCGCCACCCATCGTGCGGGTGCGGTCGCCCTCGAACGGCATCTGAAATCGCTTGTGGAACTGGAGAAGTCACTCTCGCAGTCGGCGCGGCTGGTGCCGATCACCCCGGAGCTCGCCGCCCTGGCCGCCGCCGATTTCGATGATTCCCCGCAGCGCGCCGACGAACCCTATCGTCGTGCGATTCGCGCCATCCGTGCCCGTCTGAGTTCCTCCGCGCGACGGGCGCTGGGCGAAATCCCCGCCGACGGAATCGATGTTCCGGCCCAGCCCTATGCGGGGCCGGAAGAGCTGCTGGCGGACCTGAATACGGTCGACGCCTGCATGCGCGCCTCCGGGGACGGCCTGCTCGCGGACGACCAACTCGCGGCATTGCGCGCCGCGGTGGAAACCTTCGGCTTCCACCTTCAGGGCCTGGATATGCGGCAGAACTCCGAAATGCACGAGCAGGTGGCGGCCGAGCTGTTCGCCTGGGCCGGAGTGCATTCCGATTACGCCTCGCTCGATGAGGCGCAGCGGGTGGAACTGCTCGCCGCCGAGCTGAGCACCCGTCGCCCGCTGGTCGGCCCCAATGCCAAGCTCAGCGAGCTGGCGACCAAGGAACTCGCGGTGGTGCGCGCCGCCCGGACCGCCCTCGATGATCTGGGCCCGGATACCGTGCCCAACTACATCATCAGCATGTGCACCTCGGTCAGCGACATGCTGGAGGCGGCACTGCTGCTCAAGGAAGCGGGCATCCTCGACCCGGGCGATGCGCAGACCCCACCGTCCAGCCCGGTCGGCGTGGTGCCGCTGTTCGAGACCATCGAGGACCTGCGCCACGGTGCCGAGATCCTCTCCGCCGCACTGGAAGTACCCGCCTATCATCGCCTGGTGACCGCGCGCGGCATGGCGCAGGAGGTCATGCTCGGCTACTCCGACTCCAATAAGGACGGCGGGTATCTGGCCGCCAACTGGGCGCTGTACCGGGCCGAACTCGATCTGGTGGATACCGCGCGCAAGACCGGAATTCGCCTGCGGCTCTTCCATGGTCGCGGTGGCACCGTCGGTCGCGGTGGCGGTCGCAGCTACGACGCCATCCTGGCCCAGCCCGCCGGTGCGGTGCGCGGTTCGCTGCGGCTGACCGAACAGGGCGAGGTCATCTCCACCAAGTACGCCGAATCCGGTACGGCCTACCGCAATCTCGAAGCGCTCGTCGCGGGCACCCTCGAATCCACGCTGCTGGATGTCGAGGGCTTGGGAGATGCGGCCGAACCCGCCTACGAGATCCTCGACGAGCTGGCCGAACTGGCGCGGCAGGCGTACGCGCGGCTGGTGCACGAAACCCCCGGTTTCGTCGAATACTTCCGTGCCTCAACCCCTGTCGCCGAGGTCGCCGACCTGAACCTGGGCAGCCGCCCGGCCTCACGCAAGCCCACCAGCTCCGTCTCGGACCTGCGTGCCATTCCGTGGGTCATGGCCTGGAGTCAATCCCGCGTCATGCTCCCCGGCTGGTACGGCACCGGCACCGCCTTCGCACAGTGGATCGGCGACGACCCGACCCGCCTGGCCACCCTCGCGGACCTGTATCGCCGCTGGCCCTTCTTCCAGACGGTGATGTCCAACCTCGCCCAGGTCATGGCCAAGGCGGATATGGATATCGCGGCCAGCTACGCCGGACTCGTCCCCGATGAGACCTTGCGCCACACCGTCTTCGGCATGATCTGCGACGAATTCACCCGCACCGCACGGATGCACGCCGCCATCACAGGCACCGAGGAACTCCTCGCGGACAATGCGGCCCTGGCCGAATCCATCCACAATCGCTTCCCCTACCTCGAACCCCTCAACCAGCTACAGGTGGAGCTGCTGCGCCGCCGCCGCGCGGGCGACGACTCGGAACTGGTCGAACGCGGCATCCTGCTGACCATGAACGGCCTGGCCACCGCCCTGCGCAACTCCGGCTAGGGACTCCGTCGGCGTTCATCGACCCTGCGTACAGGCGAGATGAACGCCGACCGGGCGTCCGGCGCGAACGGTCCCCCGGGCCAGCAGTTCTCGGGCGAGATCCGCGGCGAGGTTTTGGAGGCCTCCGCCCCCGATCGGCTCAGCATCACCTGGAACGACGCGCAATCCGATCGGGTAACCGGCTGGGTCATCACCTGGGATCTGCGCCAGGAAGGCCACGGCACCCGAATTCTATTCAGCCACACCGGTTTCGATCCGGAGGACGCCGTCATGCAGCGCGCCCGCACCATCATGGGTGGCGGCTGGGCGGGCATGCTCGACCGCCTGGCCGCCGTGCTCGCCGAATCGGCCTGATCCGAAGCAGCGAGAACGGCCCGCACTCGAATCGAGTGCGGGCCGTAAACCGTTGTGCGGCAAGTAGAGCCGAGGCTAACTCTGCGTCACCGGTTCCTTCACCGGAGCCGCTGCCGGTGCGCCGGGCTGACGCAGCGGCACATCGACGATGAACAGCGCGGCCACCAACCCGACAGCACAGATCACGGCGGCCCACGTGAAGATGCTGTGCACGCCGGACGCCACCCCGTGCAGGTACGCGTCCCGGATCGTGGCGGGCAATGTGCTCAATGTCGCCGGATCGAGCTGTGTCCCAGCCGAAGCCGAACCCCCGCCCTGTCCGGACAGTGCTCCGGTGACCTGCCGGTTGAACAGCGCGCCGAACAGTGCCACGCCGAAGGAACCACCGAGCGTCCGGAACAGCGTCGAGGTGCCCGACGCCGCGCCGATGTCCTTCATCTGCACACTGTTCTGGGCGATCATCATGGTGATCTGCATGAGGAAGCCGATGCCCGCGCCCAGGAGGGCCATGTAGATGCCCGAGGTCAGCCGACTGGTATCGGTGCTCACGGTGGCCATCGCGATACTGCCCGCGGTCAGGAACGCACCGCCGAGGATCGGATAGATCTTGTACCGTCCGGTCTTCCCCATGACGCGGCCCGCGATCTGCGAGACGGCGATGATCGGCACCATCATGGGCAGCAGCAGTAGCCCCGAGTTGGACGCCGACGCACCCTGCACCGTCTGTTGGAACAGTGGCACGAAGCTGACCGCGCCGAACATGGCCACACCGGTCACGAGCCCCAGCACCGAGGTCAGGGCGAAGTTGCGGCTGGTGAACAGGCTCAGCGGAATGATCGGCTCGGGTGCCCGGGTCTGCGACCAGAGGAATGCCGGAAGCCCCAGTGCCACGACCGCGATCATGGCGAGCACCTGCGGTGAGCCCCAAGCGTATTGGGTGCCACCCCATGTGGTGACCAGCACGATCGCGGAGATGGTCACCGTCAGCAGTGCAGCGCCGAGGTAATCGATCTTGGCGTTCGGTCGCTTGGCCGAAAGGTGCAGCATGGCCTGGCACCACACCAGCGCGACCAGTCCCAGCGGCAGGTTGAGATAGAACGTCCACCGCCAGCCGAAGTGGTCGGTCACGAATCCGCCGACCAGCGGCCCGCCGATGGTCGCGAGTGCCATCAGCGAGGCGGTCATGCCCATGTACTTGGCGCGTTCCCGCGGCGGGATCAGTTCGCCGATGATGGCGAACGCGCCCGCCGCCAGCCCGCCCGCGCCGATGCCTTGCAGCACCCGGAAGCCGATGAGCTGATCCATTGTCTGTGCGGCTCCCGACAATCCGGAGCCGATCAGGAAGATGGCGATCGAGGCCAGGAAGTTGGGTTTGCGGCCGAAGATATCGCCGAGCTTGGCCCAGATCGGCGTCGAGGCGGCGGTGGCCAGGGTGTAGGCGGAGACCACCCAGGACAGGTGTTCGAGCCCGCCCAGTTCGCCGACGATGGTCGGCATGGCGGTGCCGATGATCATGTTGTCGAGCATGCCCAGCAGCATTGCCAGCATCACGCCCAGCAGAATCCAGCGCACATTGCGCGGGGCCGCCTGAGCGGCAGGAAGTCCGGTCATGACGGTCCCTCCCTTCATTCGTTCAGGTCTTCCGCGGTGCCGGTCGGCGGCCGCTTTTCCAGAAAACCATAATGACTTAAGAAAGTAAACCGATTAAAAGTTTGTATGACTTAGGCAACCTCGTTAGGGTGGGGTCATGAGTGGACTTCGCGAGCGCAAGAAGGCCCAGACGCGGCAGGCCTTGGCCGATGCCGCCCTGCGGCTGTTCCTGGACCGCGGGTACGACGCGGTCAGTGTGAAGGAGATCGCCGAGGCCGCCGACGTCTCGGTGCCCACCCTGTTCGCGCACTTCCCGGACGGGAAGGAATCCCTGGTCTTCGACCTCGACGCGGATCGCGAACAGGCGCTGGTGGCCGCCGTCCGCGACCGCGCGCCGGGCACGAATGTCCTGCAGGGCCTGCGCGATTCGTTCCTAGCCACGCCCCGGCCCCCCGAGACCGACGAGATGCGTGCCTTCATGCGACTCATCGAAACCACGCCGGTGCTCGCGAGCTACTTCCGGAGGATGTGGCGGCGGCACGAAGGCACGCTGGCCCGGGCGATCGCCGAGGACCTGGGCCTTAGTCCGGACGATATTGCGGCAAAGGCGCTGGCGCACTTCGTACTCGGAGCGTTGGAGGTGGCCCGCAGCAGCGCCGATCCCGCCGCCGACCTCACCCGCGTCTTCGAACTACTCGAAACCGGCTGGGGGACATCGATCACGAAGTGAATGCCGCCGCGTGATCGCGCACCCAGTCGGCGTAGCTGCGCGGGGCACGGCCGAGGACCCGCGAGGGAGCCGTCGGCGAACTCCTCCGACATGCCGAAGGCCAGCATGTGCTCACGCGCCACCTCATGCGGAATATCGACCGTTTCGACGGTGCGGCCGAGCACGGCGGTGACCGCGTCCGCCTGATCCTGGGCGCAGGATCTTCCGCCCGAGAGGATAGGGCCGAGGGGTGGCCGAATCGACGGACTCACAACTTCTTATTGATCTCTAAGTTGTCGATTCCGGCGTCCTCGACCAGAGTGGATCTGCGGCGGGGCCGACCGGTCAGTCCTGCGCTGGCTCAGGCAGCGCAGCGGGTGGCGGTGGCGTATGCTCCGCCGACCGCGCGATGTAGGACGGATTCCGTTTGAGAAATACTGTTGGGTAACAGTTTTGCCTTGACGGAAGACATAGCAGGTCGGGGGATGGTAGTCCCGCGTGCCGGTGGAAACAGTTAGGAACCTACTTTTCGATGAAGCTCTCTTCGCTACGTAATGCGACCGCGGTAGCCCTCACCGCCATGTTGTCGGTGGGGCTGCTCGGCGGCCACGCCGCGGCGGCACCGGAGAAACCCTCCAAGGTCACCTCCATCACGAAGGAGGGCCGGACCTGGCATTTGAAGGTGTACTCCGAGTCCATGGACACCGAGATCGCGGTGGATGTGCAGCGCCCGGCCGATGAGTCGCAGCCCGCGCCGAACCTGTACATGCTCAATGGCCTCGATGGCGGTGAGGGCACCGCGAGCTGGAAGGCCCGCACCAATGCCATCGAATGGCTGGCCGACAAGCCGGTCAATGTGATTCAGCCCATCGGCGGCCGCGGCAGCTACTACACCGACTGGATCAAGCCCGATCCGCAGCTCGGCGTGAACAAGTGGAAGACCTTCTTCACCGAGGAGCTCCCGCCGCTGCTGGACGACACCCTGCACTCCACCGGCGTCAATGCGCTGACCGGCCTGTCCACCTCCGGCACCTCGGTGCTGCAGCTGGCCGAGGCCAAGCCCGGCCTGTTCAAGGCCGTCGCCGCCTACAGCGGTTGCGCGCAGATCGCCGACCCGGCGGGTAAGCAGTTCGTCAAGCTCGCCACCGAGACCTGGGCCGGCGGCAAGGTCTCGAACATGTACGGCCCCGACGACAGCCCGCTGTGGGCCGAGAACGACCCGGTCATCCACGCGGACAAGCTGCGCGGCACCCAGCTCTACATCTCCAGTGGTAGCGGCATCCCGGTCATGGATGACGTCAACTACTACCTGGGCAGCGCGCCCGGCCCGACCGGCGCGGTGAACCTCGCCCTCGGCATGGTCATCGAGGCGGCCGTCAATGGCTGCACCAATAACCTGAAGGGCAAGCTGGACGGCTTGGGCATCCCGGCCACCTACCAGTTCAACCCGGTCGGCACGCACTACTGGCCGTACTGGGAGCAGGCGCTGCACGAGTCCTGGCCGCTGCTCGCGCAGGGCATGGGCGTCTAGCCTGTCTTCGACTGAGACGCGATGAAGGGAGGAGTCCGCAATGGGCTCCTCCCTTCATGGTTTGAGCGTCTGCTCAGACCTGAGGCAGCCGGACTGACCAGCGTGCCTAGCCGAATCCTGGTGGTCTCCCGAGCCAACCCCGCCAGCGTGATCCACGCATCGGTAGGCCCCGGCAACCCATCCACGCCATCCATGGCGAGGTAGTGATCGGACCGGAAGAACCCGTCGAACCCGAGCTCCTCAGCGGCCTTGGCAACCGACAGCAGCTCGTCGTAACTCGCGCCCTGTTGCGGCTCGGTAGTAATGCAAACCTGCACACCAGCCATCCTGCCAGCATTAGGACATCAACGCGGATAACCGATTTCGGCGAGATCCTCCTCGAGGTCGGCCAGCTCCAGATCGGGGTTGAGCTCCGCCACCACCTCGGCGGTGAGAGGTCGAAGGGCGTACACATGCTGCACGGCCGCCAGGCTCACGTCGACTTCGTAGTAGTCCTCGGCCCACTCCCGATACGCCTCGGGCGTCCCCGCGACGAGCAACTCGAACAACCCCGCGCCGCCCTCCTCGGCAGCCGCGACACCCCACGCCGCATCCCCGGGCTCCCGCCAAAAACACGCGGTCACAATAGGTTTCCCGTCGGGATCCCCGAACGAAGGCTCGCCGACGTATGGAGCGAAGACCGCAGGCACAGCCTCCAACAGCTGCGGCGCATTGGGCGCCTCATGGTCGAATCCCCGCCCATAGACCCCGATCTCGGAGAAGACAATGAACCAGTCATCCCCCGACCCATTGCGCATGGACCCCATCTCCTCGCCGGTATCCCCACCCCACCCACTATTGAACGAGTAGTACCGATCCCCCCACTCCGGGCTGAGGACCGCCTCGAGCATCGCCATCGCCCGGCACCGATCCCGAAGGGCCGCAATCTCAGGCAGCCGCCGCAACAGTTCTTTCATGCCGTCATCAAAGTCCATCGGTGTGACAAGTTCTCAGCGCGGAACACCCGCCGAAGCCGCGCTTCCCGTCGCGGCCGGTGCATCAAAACCAGTGAGGGAGCACTGGTGGTGGGAATTCGTCCGTTTTCACGCCACCAGTGCTCCCTCACCGCACCGCGGGTGCTGGGGTCGCGAGGATGAACTCGGGCTGGGTGGGTGAATGCTTTGGGCGGCAAGGTGAATGGGTGGCTTGCGCACGAAAACGCCGGCTGGTTCGCGCTTCCCGGAGGGGGACATACGGGAAGTGGGAACCAACCGGCGGTTGGCGGGCCGGCGCCTCGAGACGGCCCGACATTCGTGGCCGAGCCGGCGGACGGTGGTCGTGCCGCGGGCTCGGGGTTGGTCAGCTGGCGTAGGCGCGCAGGCGGTCGGCGCGTTCACCCTTGCGGAGTTTGGACATGACCTCGCGCTCGATCTGGCGGACTCGTTCGCGGGAGAGGCCGAAGAGCTTGCCGATCTGGTCGAGGGTGCGGGGCTGGCCGTCGTCGAGGCCGTAGCGCAGGCGGATGACCTGCTGTTCGCGCTCGTCGAGGGTCGCGAGGACGACTCGGACGTCGCGGTGCAGGAGCCCGGCGATCACGGCGGATTCGGCGGAGGTGGCCTCGGAATCCTCGATGAAGTCGCCCAGCGGGGCCTCTTCGTCATTGCCGACCGGCATGTCCAGGCTCACCGGGTCGCGGCTGTGATCGAGCAGATCGGCGATCTTCTCGACCGGAATGCCGGACTCATTGGCCAGTTCATGGTCGGTGGCCTCACGCCCCAGCTGCTGATGCAGTTCGCGCTTGATCCGGGCCAGCTTGTTGACCTGCTCCACCAAATGGACGGGGAGGCGGATGGTGCGGCTCTGATCGGCCATGCCGCGGGTGATGGCTTGGCGAATCCACCAGGTGGCGTAGGTCGAGAACTTGAAGCCCTTGGTGTAGTCGAACTTCTCCATGGCGCGAATCAGACCCAGATTGCCTTCCTGGATCAGATCCAGCAGCGGCATGCCGCGGCCCGTGTAGCGCTTGGCCAGCGACACCACGAGGCGCAGGTTGGCTTCGAGCAGATGCTGGCGGGCGGCGCGACCCTCGCGGACCAGGATCGCGAGATCCTTCTTCTTGGCCGCGGACAGACGCTTGCTCGTCTCCAGCAGGTGCTGCGCGTAGAGGCCCGCCTCGATGCGCTTGGCCAGCTCGACCTCGTCGGCGGCCGTGAGCAGTGCAGTCTTGCCGATTCCGTTCAGGTACACGCGTACCAGGTCGGCTGCGGGGCTCTGGGCGTCGAGGTCCTGTTCGCTGATGCGCACGTCAGTGGTGGCGGGGCTTGTCATGACTTGCCTCCTGTCGGTGGTGTCTCGCTCCGTTCAACGGACCCGACATCAAGAAAGTTCCCCGCCACGGCGTTCATAAACCGCATCTGAGCTGCGGTTTTCACGGCACACGTCTGAGAAGTTCCTGAGAAGCGCACACACCGGGGAACACGGGCATATCGGTCGTCGGCCATCGGTGTCCGGGTAATAGCTCCCGGCGGCGGCGAACTTCCGCGTGCGGCAATCGAATCCGTGTGAGCGGGTCTTGTCGTGTCACCAATCGTTCGAGCAGGATTTCCAACGATTCGCTGGTCACAGGGATTCCCCAAGTGATCTTGGGAGGGTGATTATTGTGACGTGGATCACTGAGTTACTGGCGCGTCCAGCACGCTTGGAGACAACTCGACCGCCGAACAGGGCATTGTCCGGCGGTCGAGGCTGATTGCGGAGATAAGAAGTGGATGACGATTCGGCGGCGATTCAGCTTGATCGGTTTGCTGGGGACCAGCCCGGCGGGGACGAATCGGCGCGGGGACCGATCAGCGGGGATGAATCAGTCCGTGGCGGACCAGCCCGACCACCACGCCCAGCACCGCGGACTCGAATTCCGGGGTCGCGGCATCGCCGGTCTCGCCGAAGGCCAGCAGTTCGATCAGCTCGTTCAGCGGCAGGCCGTCCGGGCGCATCCCGGCGAGCAGGGACGCGGTGGTGTCGTCCACCTCGTGCTGCCAGCGCGGGCCGTCGCCGCGATGCAGACGCGCGACTCGCTGATCCCAGCCCTCGGCGCCGGGCAGGTAGACGCGCTCGAGCGCGGTGGCCGGATCGACCTCGAAGCGGGAGGACAGCATCAGGTCCGCGTCCGCCGCCACGGCCCGCAGCCAGGCCGAGCGCTCGAAGTAGCGGAGGGCCTCCTCGCCGAGCGGATCCTCGAAGCCGTGCGTGAGGTCCTCGGCGAGCAGTTCGGTCGGCCCGTCGATATTGCGGAGATAGACGAAGCCGAAGCCGATGCCTTCCACATCGGCGGCGGTGAACGCATCCAGCCACTGTTCGGCACGGGCCTGCGCCTCCTCTGAGCGCGGGTCCAATCCGGCGTCACGCAGCCAGGTTCCGACATAGAGGGCGGGATCGGCGATGTCGCGCTGCACGATCCAGGCGTCGATGCCGTATTCGGGTAGCCAGCTCGCGACGCGGGTGCGCCAGTCCTCGCCCTCGATATGCACCCAGGAGGCGAGCAGTGCGGCGGTGCCACCGGGATTCAACAGCTCTGGAATGCGGGAGATGACGAGTTCGCTCGCGCCGTCGAGCGCGAGGCCGGAATCCCTATAGGTGTGCTCGATCCGGGCCGGGCCCACCACGAACGGCGGATTGGCCACGATCTGGTCGAAGCGGCGGCCCGCGACGGGTTCGAACCAAGAGCCTTCCAGCAGTTCGATATCCAGATCATTGAGGGCGGCGGTCGCCTCGGCCAGCCAGATGGCGCGCTCGCTGACATCGGTGCCGGTGACGGTGCGGCCGTAGGCGGCCGCGTGGACGGCCTGAATGCCGCATCCGGTGCCGAGATCGAGCACGGTGCCGGTGGGGCGGGTCGGCGTGGCGCGCAGCAGCGAGAGCGACGCCTGGCCTACGCCGAGTACATGTTCGTGGTCGAGGGTGCGGCGGTGCATGGAGTCGTCGAGATCGGAGATGACCCAGCGGGTTCCGTGGCCGAGATCGAGGGGGCGCAGGTCGAGGGCTGCGCGGACGCGGTCGCCGTCGCGTTCCAATAGTCCGGCGGCCACCGCGCGCTCTATATCCACGGGTGCGAGTGCGGAGGCCACGTCGCGTTCGGGCATGGGATCGCCGAGCAGCAGCAGTCGCACGAGGGTGCCGAGCTCTCCGAGTTCGGCGGCCGCGCGGCGCACGGGTACCGGTTCGGAGCGGCCGAGCGCGGCGTGCGCGGGATCGCCGAGCGCCTCCAGGAGGGTGTCGGCGTCGTACCTGACGCGTGTGAGGGCCTTGCGTAGGTCCGGGGCGAGGTCGGCGAGCAGGGACGAGGTGGTCGTCAAGCGCGGGACGACGGAGCGGTTCGTCGGCATGGGGTCAAACTCTGCCACCGCAACCCCGGGGCATTCCGCAGCGGTCCCGGTTCGGCTCGGCTCGTCCAGCGGGATTGTCCGAATTGTCGGAATTTGTTGTCCGATTCGGGACCGAAGTGTTCATCCCGCTAGCGTTCGCTCCGGGCTGGCTGGCGGTCGCGCCGTTTATGGCGCTCGACGGCCACGGGGGAGTGAATGGGAATGAACCCTCTCTGACCGGCGGAAACGCGTAAATCGTTGCGCGCCACAGCTAACGAAGAATTGTCGCTGAAATGTCGCTGAAAGGTGTTCGCTAAATTCAAGATCAACAATGTGAAGATCAAATTTCTTGTCCCGCACCGAGGTTCGGGGTTGTATGCTTTGATCATGTACGGCCCCACTACGAGGTGGGATGACGGCGAGGCGGTGTCGTAAGTGGACGTCAGTAGGCTCCAAATGCGTCGAGCGGCGGCTATTGCCCTCGCTATAGGCGTACTGGCATTGATGGCCACGGGTGCGCTCGATCGATTGTTGCTGGGTGTTTTCATAAGCGCCGGACTGGTTCTCGGTTGGCTCAATGCCCGGCTCACATGGATGTCCATCGTGCGCATCACCGACGCGGAAACTCCCAGCAAGCAAAAGCTGGCGCTCTCCTCGGCGGCCCGGTTGCTGATACTGACCGGTCTGTCGATTCTTGTGGCCATCCTGACCCGGCCCAATGGCATCGGGATCTTCTTCGGGCTGGCGCTATTCCAGATCGTCATGGTCGTGCAAACCGTTGTGCCCGAGGTGAAAGGGCTCCGCCAACAGTCATGAGCATTTCAATCGCTTCGATCACGCTCACGTCGACGACTCCGGTGTCCCTGCTCGCAGAGGGTGACGCGGAGCCGAAGATCCACGTCGGCGACCACGCGGTCGCGCACCTGTGGGGCTTGGACTTCAATGTCGACACCATCGTGTCGACCGTCGTGGCCGCCGTCATCGTGCTCGGGCTGGCGTTCTACCTGCGAATCAAGCTCACGTCGGGTGTTCCCAACGGCGTGCAGCTGTTCTTCGAGACCATCACGGTCGCGATGCGCAGTCAGGTGGAGACCGCCATCGGCATGAAGGTCGCCCCGTTCGCGCTGCCACTCGCGGTCACACTCTTCACCTTCATCCTGCTGTCGAACTGGTTGTCGGTGCTGCCGGTGCAATACGGTTCGGGCGAGTTGATCGCCCCGCCGGCCTCCGATGTGAACTTCACCTTCGCGCTGGCATTGTTCGTGCTCTTCGCCTATCAGGCCGCCGGTGTCTGGCGGCGTGGTCCGGGCGGGCATGCCAAACAATTGCTCAAGGGGCATACCGGTTGGGGCCCCATGGTTTTGATCAATGTGATCGAGGAAGTCGCCAAACCGCTGTCATTGGCTTTGCGACTCTTCGGCAATATGTTCGCCGGTGGCGTCATGGTCGCGGTGATCACTTTGTTCCCGTTCTGGATCAGCTGGGGTCCGAATGCCGTCTGGAAGTTGTTCGA
The DNA here is from genome assembly GCF_040683015.1 of Nocardia sp. NPDC051030. Taxonomy (NCBI): domain Bacteria; kingdom Bacillati; phylum Actinomycetota; class Actinomycetes; order Mycobacteriales; family Nocardiaceae; genus Nocardia; species Nocardia sp. NPDC051030. Next base: position 761,098 of record NZ_JBFBCD010000002.1, read on the forward strand.
CCTTTTCGTCGGAGGAATTCAGGCATTCATCTTCTCTCTGCTGACCGTCCTGTACTTCAGCCAGTCGATGTCGCTGGAGAACGAAAAGCACTGATCGGCACCGCCGTTCGGGGATAATTCTTCATAAGGAAGTGAAAAATGGCAGATCCAGCAACCGCGAGTATCGTCCAGGGCGCTCTCATCGGCGGCGGCATCATCCTGGCGGGCGGTGCCATCGGCGCGGGAATCGGTGACGGTCTGGCCGGCGCCGCGCTCATCAATGGCGTCACCCGGCAGCCGGAGGCCGAGGGCCGCTTGCGCGGCAACTTCTTCCTGACAGTCGGTCTGGTCGAGGCGGCCTACTTCATCAATCTAGCGTTCATGGCGCTGTTCGTATTCGCGACTCCAGGTAAGTAGACACAATCATGTCTCCGAGAACGGATGTGGAGGCCGCGGGGAACTTCCTGATTCCCAACGGAACCTTCTTTGTCGAGCTGGCGATCTTCCTGATCGTGCTCGGAGTCATCTGGTTCTTCGTCGTTCCGCCGATCCGAAAAGTGCTGGCGGAACGGGAGGCACGGGTCGAAGACACCACGAAGACGGCCAAGGAAGCAAGCGAGATATTCGCCGAAGCCGAAAGCCGTTACAACACGGCGATGGAGAAGGCCCGCGCCGAAGCGGCCGATATCCGCAATGAGGCACGCGCCGAAGGCCGGGCCATTCTCGATGAGATGCGCGGTGAGGCCCAGAAGCAGGCCGACCACATCGTGGCCGAATCCACGGCACACCTGCGTGCCGAGGCCGACCAGGTTGCCGCCGAACTACGTGAAGTCGTCGAACCGCTCGCCTCCGATCTGGCGGACCGGATGCTCGGCGTGAAAGATCGTCCCCGGACCAGTGCCGGCCAGCAGAGAGGACGGGGGTCTGCATGATCCTCACCAACGGCATCCTCGCCGAAGGCCTTTACAACATCTCCTTCGACTGGCCGGTTTTCTTCAGTCAGCTATTCGGCTTCGGCGTCATCGTGTGGTTCACCGTGAAATACATTGTCCCACTGGTGAAGACGTGGATGGCCAAACAGCAGAATATTGTCCGACGGCAGCTCGAGGAAAGCGATCAGGCGGCCACCCGCCTGCTCGACGCCAAGGCCGCCTACGACAATGCCGTGGCCGAGGCGCAGTCCGAACTGGACCGCATGCGCGTGGATGCCCGCGCCGACGCCGACCGCATCATTGCGCAGATGCGGGAGGCAGCCGCCGGGGAGGTGGAACGGGTACGCAAACAGGGCCGCGATCAGATCCTGCAATTCCGCAGGCAGATGATTCGCGATCTGGAGGCCGACCTGTCCGCCGCCATGCTGGCCCTCACCGAGGAGAAACTGCGCGAGCAGGTCGGCACCCCGCAGGCCAGATCCGACAGCATCGAGAAGTTCCTCGAAGACCTCGAGGCGCTCGCCAACTCGGCCCCGGCCGCCCGGGAACAGCCGCGGACCAAGTGGCAGTGAACTACTGAGGCAGAACTGAATTCAGGCCGGTGTCCGGCCGGTCAGGCAGTATGGCTGACCGGCCGGATCCGCCATGACTATCCACCGTTTGCCGCGTTCGATGCGTTGTGCGCCCAGCTTCTCGTGCCAGGCGGCGGTGGCTTCGGTGTCGGTGCACGACAGATCCAGATGCGCCGAGGTCGGCCGGTCCTCGTCGAGGCGTTGCAGCAGCAGATTGATCGGCAGCGGCGAATCCGGTACCAGCCGTGAGTATTCCGTCAGGGTGCCGGGCCGCCACGTCCAGCCGGTCAGGGCGGTCCAGAAGCGGACCTCCGCCTCATGATCGGATGCACCGATATCCAGCGTGATCTGATCGACGCGGCTGGTGTCGCCCTCCGGACCGGTGACCACCGCCGTGAGCTCACCCTGTGTCGGGTCGGCCGGAGTGAAGCAGAAGATCATGTCGTGCGGTGATTTCAGCACCGCGCAGTCCGGATTGTCGAGCACCAGCGTCGCGCCGAATCGCACGGCCTGCTCGGTCGCCGCGGCGATATCGTCCACGTCCAGGTCCATATGCACCCGCGGCGCACCCGACACCGCCTGCATCTTGATCGCCGGCCCACCGGAATCCGGTAGCAGCGTGACGAACTCGCCGAACTCGCCACGCCGGGGCGAGACCGTGGTATGGGTGACCGCGGTCCAGAACTCGATACATTCCTCGAATTGCGCTACGGGACGGTCGAGGAAGGCCCAGATCCATCGAATCGTCATAGTGTCTCCCATCACTGGCGGTTGTGACGTGGTCTTCCCCTTCGACGTTAGTCGCGCAGAGCGGCATGTGGTGCGGCTATCGACCCGGCGAACCGGGCCGGATTCGCGCGAAAGGTCTTGCGGTAGGCCAGCGGCGGCACGCCGAGCGCCAGACGCATGTGATGGCGCAGCGAGGCGGCGGTGCCCATGCCCGCGCTGTACGCCACCTCATCGATGGGCAGTTCGGTGCTCTCCAACAGATGCCGGGCGTGCCGCAGGCGCTGCTGCAGAATCCATGCGCCGGGAGCCATGCCGGTCTCGGCCTTGAACCGGCGGGTGAAGGTGCGCACGCTCATTCGGGCATGGGCGGCAAGGGAATTCAAGTCCAGGTCTTTGTCGAGATGGTTCAGCGCCCACAGGCGGGTGGGAGCGGTGCCGTCCTCGCCGGGGTCGGGCACATGGCGTTCGATGAACTGGGATTGCCCGCCCTCGCGCCAGGGCGGCATCACGCAGTAACGGGCCGCGCCATTGGCGGCGGCACTGCCGTGATCGGTGCGGATCAGGTGCAGGCACAGGTCGATGCCTGCGGCGAGTCCGGCTGCGGTCCAGATGTTTCCGTCCTGCACGAACAACTGGTTCTCATCGAGCTGCACATTGGGGTACAGGGAGCGGAACTGGTCCGCGAAGTGCCAGTGCGTGGTGGCGCGGCGGCCGTCCAGAATGCCCGCCGCGCCCAGGACGAACGCGCCGGTGCAGATCGAGACGATGCGGGCGTCGGGGCGGATGGTGGCCAGGGCGCCGGCCAGCTCGGGCGGCAGTACGCCCTGGGTGCGGGGTTCCACGATCTTGGTGCCGGGCACGATGACGGTGTCGGCGCGGGCCAGTAGTTCGGGACCGAACTCCGGGACGATCGTGTACCCGGTGGTGGAGGCGACGCCGTCGGTGCTCAGGCCGCAGACATGCACGTCGTACAGCGGGTTTCCGGCCTCGTCGTGGGCCTCGCCCAGGACCAGCGGCGGAATCGTCATATCGAAGCCAACGATCGGTTCGAGGGCGAGTACCGCCACCAGATGCGGTGTGGGCGCGGTGCTTTCCCGCCGGGCTGCGGCCTGATGAGCGCTGCTGTTCAAGGCACGGCTCCCTTCGGTTTGGCTAGATATTTACGCATTGTGGCATTCAGGCCACTCGCAGGCCAGTTGTATTTCGGGCACGCTTCACCGGTGAGCGAACTTCAGGCCGATCTGCCGGTGGAATCACCGCACGGCACAACGTCATCGACCATCGGATCGGCTGCCTCGGCGGCGGGGATCGAGGGAGCGGGTGCGGGTGGGCCGCGGCTGCATCCCGCGTGGATCGTGGCGGTCATCGGATTCGTGACGCTGATCGGCGCGGCCGGATTCCGCTCGGTGCCCAGCGTGCTCATGGATCCGCTGCACACCGAATTCGGTTGGTCGCACGGCACGATCGGTGCGGCCGTCTCGGTGAATGTGCTGCTGTACGGGCTTATTTCGCCCTTCGCGGCGGCGCTGATGGACCGCTTCGGCATCCGGCGGGTGGTGGTCTGCGCGCTGCTGCTCATCGCCGCGGGCAGCGGGCTCACGGTCTTCATGACGCAGGCCTGGCAGCTGATGGCGACCTGGGGCGTGCTGGTCGGTCTCGGCGTGGGGTCGATGTCCATGCCGTTCGTCGCGACCATCACCGGGCGCTGGTTCGTCCGCCAGCGCGGCCTGGTGACCGGTGTGCTCACGGCCGCGGGCGCGACCGGGCAGTTGGTCTTCCTGCCGTTGATCGCCAGCCTCGCGCACGATCACGGCTGGCGGGTGCCCGCGGTGCTGGTGGCGGGGATCGCGCTGGCGGTGGTTCCGCTGGTGTGGCTGTTCATTCGCGACTTCCCGAGCGATATCGGCGTCACCGCGTATGGGGCCGAGCCCGGCAATGATCCGGGCGTGCGGACCCGGGCGGCTGGGGGAGCGTCGCGTGCGCTGACCGTGCTCGGCACCATTGCCCGCAAGCCCGTGTTCTGGCTGTTGGCAGGCGGTTTCGCCATCTGTGGCGCGTCCACCAACGGTCTGATCGGCACGCATTTCGTGAGCGCCGCGCATGATCACGGTATGCCCGCCACCACGGCGGCCGGGCTGCTGGCGACAGTCGGGGTTTTCGATGTGGCGGGGACCATCGCATCGGGCTGGCTCACCGATCGCGTCGACTCGCGGTATCTGCTGGTCGGCTATTACACGCTGCGCGGGCTGTCGCTGCTGATTCTGCCCATGCTGTTCAGGCCCAGTGTTGAGCCGAGCATGTGGGCGTTCATCATCTTCTACGGCCTGGACTGGATCGCCACCGTGCCGCCGACGGTCGCGCTGTGCCGCGAGCATTTCGGTGCGGACGGGCCCGTCGCGTTCGGCTGGGTGTTCGCCTCGCACCAGATCGGTGCGGCGCTGGCGGCGTTCGGCGCGGGCGTCATCCGCGATGTGCAGGGCAGTTACACCACGGCCTGGTTCATCGCAGGCGGATTGTGTGCGATCGCGGCGTTGTTCTCGGCGGGGATCCGCCGCAAGTCACCCGTCGATGGCGTCGTGCCGGTGTGATTCCAGCGCGGCCTGGTCCGCTCGCCGGCCGTCCCAGCGGCTGGGCTCGTCCTTGCTGCGCGGCGGCCGGTCATTGGCGACCAGCACCGCGATCCACGGCAGCGGAATCGACACACCGATGATCAGCAGCGAGATCACCCAGTTCGCCCACAGGCTGTAGGCCACGGCCGACAGGACCAAGCAGGGGATGCGGAACGCCATAATGATCGTGTACCGCTTGACCCGATCATGATGCTGCTGCTCCAACGACGGCGCGGCCTCGGTGATCAGCGCCGGATGCTTCTGCTCACCCGGGAAGTACCCCGCCGCCGGACGCGGCGGAATGGGGATCGAACCGGCGGGATGGATTTCGACCTCCGGGCGATCACCGCCATCACCGAACTCGGCCTGGGATTCGCCGTCACGCTGCATACCTCGAGTCTTGCACTACGGCCGGTCGAATGCACACGCCGGTGTTCCGGGGCACTTCCTCCGGCGGTCCAACCGCGTCCTGGCATCATGGATGCGTGAGCAACACAGACACCCTGGTACGTCCGGACACGACCACCGACGAGTCGACCGACAACGACACCCCCAAGGTCTTCCACTACGTCAAGAAGAACAAGATCGCCGAAAGCGCGGTCATGGGCACCCACGTAGTAGCCCTCTGCGGCGAGGTCTTCCCGGTCACCAAGTCCGCCAAGCCCGGCTCCCCAGTCTGCCCGGACTGCAAGCGCATCTACGAAATGATGAAAAAAGAATGAGCTAGGACTGGGCGTCTACCTGGTCGGAGAGGTCTCGAACTGCCGAAAAGTGCCATTTGAGTGCCACTTTGAGCGGCATATGCGCCCAGCGTCGGCTGGGAAGGGGTTCGACTGCTACTTCAGTTCGAACGCGGCGTGAATGGCATCGGTCAAGCTCTGCTCCTGTCCGGGGTGCAGGTAGCCGACGCGGCGGCCGAGCGCGTCGGCGGGGATGGTGGTGATCTTGTCCAGCAGTGCCACGCAATCGTGATCCAGCCCGTTGCTGGAGTCGAGCCGGACTTCGGTAGGTATATCGCGGATGGTGCTGGTGATGGGGGCGACGGTGACAGTGTTCAGCACCGGCCGGGCGATCTCTCGGGTCAGTACCAGTACCGGCCGTGGTTTGGTGCCCAACTCGGCGATGTGAATCGGCCTCACTCATCACCCCACACGGACTTGCTTGCGGCGGACAGGAATTCGTCCAGGTCCTCGTCCTCGCCGTCGGGGATGGCGGTGTATCCGGCGACGATGGCTTCCCCGACGGCGCGTTCGCGGTAGTGCTCGAGGGCGGCTGCGACCAGGGCGGCTCGGCTGGCGCAATGCTGGGCCGCTACCTCGGCGTCCACAAAATCGACTAGCTCATCGGGCAGGCGGATGGTGATCTGTTTACTCATACCAGCAATCATACCAATTCTGGTATGCGTTCGGGATTCATTCGAAAGTAGTGCTGATGTCGCATTCGCGCGGGTCAAGCCGCCCTTGTGCTGGAGGATCTCACTACGGTCTGAACCGCCTGCTGCAATGCGTGTCTCGATACGCGAAAACCCCCGGGCCAGTTTTGGTCCCGGGGGGTGCCCTCGCGCAATGAGAAACGAATCCGCTTACTGAGATTTGTCGTGGACGGCCCTCAGGATCATGGCCAGGGCGGTTTCGACTGTCAGCCGAACCACACGCTCGGGCGGCCCTTCGAAATGCTCGTGACGTGCCATGCACCCGTCGGTCTCGCCGATCGCGAACCACACCGAGCCTGTCGGCTCGCCATCCTGGGGGCCGGGGCCACCGACGCCGGTGACAGCGACGGCGATGTCCGCGTGCAGAAGCTCTCGGACCCCGGCAGCCATAGCGCATGCCGCGCCTTCGGACACCACCGCGACGTCGGGTACACCCAGCACGGTTCGCTTCACGTCGGAGCTATAGGCGACCACTGCGCCCTGCAGCCATTGCGCGGAGTCGGGTGCGCTGCCGAGGGCCGATACGAGTGCCCCGCAGGTCAGCGATTCCGCAACTGCCACCGTCACGCCGGTACTGGTGGCCGCAGAAGCTATCCGGACTGCATAGTCGTCGATGGTCGACATCGGGCTCCTCTCCGAGGCAGTTGTTCCACTCCCTGTGATACCCGCGCCTTCCGCGATCACGCAGCGGATTGAGAGCAACCTCGCCGGGTAGTGCCTCGATCGCGCCATTCGGCAGAAGAGGACGTCTTTGGAGGCTGGTGCCCGGCGTCCGGCGGCTTCACATGTCTGGTTCTGGCGGGTCGGCTGCGTCGGGTGATCGTGGGGCATGAGCGCTCTGTCCGACCTCGACGCCGACTTCGCCGGTGATGACCTCGTGCTCCAGCTCGCCGTCTACGCCTACCTAGCCCAGTTCTCCACCATCTCACGCATCCACACCAAATCCGATCTGCGCCTGTACTTCTACTGATGCACCGACCACCACCTCACACCCCTGACTGTCGCCCGCACCAACCTCGACCGCCACCCCAACTACATCCTCAAATGCCGCATGGCGCGCTGACGAAACTGGTCAGAGTGTGGTCCACAGGATCCCTTGGGTGGGATTTTGGCCGGGAGGAACGTCCCGATACAAGTCAAATGGCGCGCTGATTGAGATGGACTGCGCTGTCCGTGCGGATGACGCGTTCGGCTTCTGTTCGAGTCGGGGGGGGGGGGGAGTCGATCTAGGGTTCGCGATCGGGGGCGGCGGGACCGCCGGGATGCAGTGGGAATCCTGGTGCCATTATGGGTGCCATTTTGCGGCTGGAACAGTGGGAATCGAAGGGTTTTGGTCGGAACGGCTGGGATGCGTTGGGGCAGCGAAATGCCAGGTCAGGATGTATAGAGCGCCCGAGACCGCCCGGTCGGCGAACGGTTCTTGGGGTTCTACGAAATGATGAAGAAGGACTGAGGTAGGACCAGAGTTCGACCTGGAAAGCATGATCCGGCATCGTTCACCAGTAGCGGACGTTCCGTCATTGCCAGAGACTGCGTGCCACCGGATCGATGGTCGTCGATCAGCCCATGGAACCGGTGGACACCTGGGAGCGCGGTACTGCGCTGGTGATTGACCACCCCGCGTCTACAGCGGGTGCACCGCACGAGGTATCGAAGGTCACGCTGGAATGCGGGTCGGCCCACTGACTCGTGGGGTAGCTGTTGGTCCCAAAGGCCGGATTCGCGCCGGGTCCGTTGAAGGTGGTACAGCTGACCTGCGCGGAGATCAGATATGCCTCGTCGTTGTCGTTGGTGCAGGTCGCCCCTTCACACCAGACGCCGGGCGCCACATAGAAGGCCGCGGTGGCACATGGCGCGAGCACAACTGCTGTGGCACAAGCTATTCCCGCGATCACCGAGAGCCCTGCGAAAGTCCGAGACTTCATCGATCTCCTCCCCGAGACGAACCCTATTCCCTGCGACGATTACACCGGTCCGGCCACAACGCAAGCGAATTATGCTCCGCCGCAGAGATATACGAGTCCTGGTCACGCACGATGACAACAGTCCTTCCGAGCGGTCGTTCTTCCTCGGGTGGAGATAGCGTCACCGCGACGGGATCAGCGCAGACTGTGGGCAAGCGCTGTCAAGATCTCGACCACCGGCTGTGGGTCTTGCGGACCGAGATGCGGTGCATCGAGAGTGTGGACATCGAAAGCGTTTCCGGGCGTTGCGGCGTCGGCCTCCACGATCATCCGGTCCTGTAACGCGAGCGGCAGCATCCGATCGCGACTGCAGCGGATGTAGCTGCGTGGGATCCGTCCCCACGTCGCTGGTTCGCCGCGGGCGTCACTGACTGTCACCGCCCACGTCTCGTCCGGTTCCATCGAGTTGTGACCGAAAGGGAGTTGTCGCAGAGCATGGCGGCTGCCAGGTTCTGACCACACTCGGCGACGAGCAGCACAATCGCCACCTTCACGTGCACATTGCGGCAGGCAAGGGCGTTGCGCGGTTTGTTGGACGGGAATGATCTAACACAGCCCGCTTCGCGAGGCCCCTATCGAACACACTCAATTGCCGCATAGGGCGCTGACCGAACCGGTCAGTGCCCGGCACTGGAAGATCAACTGGCTGTGCTGACCTGAGGTCGGCGAACGTCCGCCACTGCCTACGGGCTCAGACGGTCCCGGTTAGCTGCCCCTGCGGCTTCCCATGCGGCGGTGTCGATTCCGAGGGAACGGTTGGTTGTCGGTCGCGTTTGCTTGAATACCGGCAGTTGTTCGCAGTATCGAAGAGGGGGGCCGATGGCCAACGGGGTAGAGCACGATCGTGGGAAGGTCGATGAGGACACTTGGGAGGTTCCTGCGGCCTGGCGTGAGGTGGCGCTTTCGGTCCGTGGGTTTGCTCCGTATCGATCGTTCATTCCTGATCCGAGTGCGGTCGAAGTTCACGACAAGTTGATTGCGGCCCAGCGGGACTCGCTGCAGCGCGCGCTGGCGGCCTCGTGGCCGACGGCATCGGCCGAGGCCGGGGTGGTGGCGTTGGGTGATCCGATATCGGCGACGCCTCTCGGGGCGGCCGGGCTGGCCGTCGTGGTCGAGTGTGAAGGGCGATATTCCGGCAGTGCCTACGACTGGTCCATGACGGTCGACGCGTGGGTAGCCCAGCGCGGTGTGGTGTTTGCCGCCGAGGCGGCACTGATCGCGACCACGATGACTCGCGGGTTCCGCGAGGTACCGGGTGGTCGCGGTTACGACTTGACGCCATGGTCGGTCGGGCGCCACTTCTACCATTTCTACTCCCTGGCCGCCTTGCGGCGAGCGCGGGAGCATCTGGTTGCCGCTACCGACGACGAGTATCGGGCCGCCGTCGCGCGACTCGGCGAAATACGTTCGGCCACAAGAACACTGCCGGTCCGTATTGCCTCGAGCTATTTGATGCCGACCGAGCAGTCCTGGGTCACCGCCGATATCGGCGAACCGGTGGCGAACGATTACTGGGCTCACACCATTTATGCGCTCCTTGCGACGGCAGTCACGACCGCGCCTCAACTGGAGGCCTTCATCGCGCGTTTGCGGCCCGGTAACCGTAGTAGCGTGAGCACGGCCGGGTACATCGGCGCGGCCGCCCGCGTCGGCCCGGAGGCAGCCGAAACGATTGCCTCCGTAGGCTTCGTGGATCACGTGACCGGCTGGACGCGGGAGCATACGCGCGACCTGGCCGACATTCTGTCGTACTTGCCCACGGACGAGGCGTTCGGTCTGCTGCTGCGGAACCTGGATCGATACGGAGTTCCCACCGCTGCGATGGCGGCCGCGCGACGTTTCCCGCGCCGCGCCATGCGGCTGCTGTCGGTTGAGGCCGTGCGGACTTCGGCTGCGGCCACACTGCTGCGGATCCACGCCTGGCAGAACCCGGACCTGGCTACGGAATTCGGCGTCCAATTGCCCGATCTTCCGGTTGTCGATCCAGCGGAGTTGCCGGACGTGTTTCGGCCGCGCCGGAAACCGGCTGCGGTGCCGTCGTGGTTGATTGTGCCGGTGCTACCGCCGCTGCTGACGAGCGACACCGCGCGAGCTCTGCCGACATCGACGGTGGAGGTGGTGTGCGCGTTGCTGGCCAAACGCACCCCGGATCGCACTGCGATCGAACAGCTTTCGGCCATCCTCGATCCGATGTCGATGGCGGCCTTCGCGTGGGGGCTGTTCCAGGCATGGGTGTTCGCCGAATATCCGGCCGGTGGAATCTGGACCCTGCGCGCCGTGGGTCTGTTCGGTGACGACGAAGCCGCGCGGCTGCTGGTCCCGCTGATACTGCAATGGCCGCGGCAGTCGGCTTCGGCCCGGGCGGTGGCGGGCCTCGACGTGCTGGCCGATATCGGTACTCCGGCCGCGCTCGGCCACCTGCGCGACATCGGCTTGCGCACCAGACAGCGCGGATTCAGGAAGGCCGTGCGGGCCAAGCTCGATGATGTCGCGGCGCAGCGCCGCATCACGACGGACGAATTGGCCGATCGCTCCATCCCGGATTTCGGTCTGGGCAAAGATGGCCGACTCACCCTGGACTACGGATCACGCGGCTTCGTCATCGATCTCGATGAACAACTGAGACCGGTTGTCTTCGACGGCCGCCGTGCGGATGACGGCTCATGGGCTGTCGGCCCGCGCCGCAAGACTCTGCCCAAGCCCACCGCGCAGGACGACCGTGCCGTCGCCAACGCGGCCTACGACCAGTTCACCATGCTGCAAGCGGGCGCGAAGAAGGTGGCCCGAGAACAGATTCGGCGCCTGGAGCAGGCCATGGTCGAGAGTCGACGCTGGTCGGCGCAGGCGTACCGGGAGCTGTTCGTCGACCATCCGATGCTGCGCCAGCTCTCCCGGCGACTGGTGTGGGCCACCTTCAACACCGACGGCACCGTTCACCGGTCTTTCCGGATTGCCGAGGATCTCACCTTCGCCGATGTCGACGACGACGTGGTCAGCATCGCCGACGAAGCCGAGATAGGCATCGCCCATCCGCTGCAGCTGGGTGAGGCCGCCGCCGACTGGGCGTCGATATTCTCGGATTACGCGATATTGCAGCCATTTTCGCAGCTCGATCGAGTGTTCTGGGCACCGGACTCTTCCGCATTCGCGGCAGGCCTGAGCGGATACCACGATCTCGAAACCTCACCGGGTCGGCTGCTGGCACTCGCGCACCATGGGTGGACCCGAGAGTCCTCCGACGGCGCCATCGACAGAATGGTGCGGCCGCTGTCCGCGGGCAGTTCGATCCGGCTGCGGATTTCCCCGAGCCTCGAATGGCGCGATCTGATGCGGTATTCGACACACATCATCACGAGCGTCGACCTGATCGACACCGACCTGAATGCCCTGGACCCGGTCACCGCATCGGAGTTGATCCGCGAATTGGAGGCACTCCGCGCCGGATGAGAACACCTGGGCGGAGTCGCACGGCGGATCCCACGGATGGTGGCAACGACGATCCCGTCCGATGTTGAAGCACGCAGACTCACGGCGGCTTCTTAGGTTTGGCCATCTCCGTTTTCGGGGTGTGCCGCATGTGGGTCGCGTTCGGCGGTCAGGGCGGCGTTGGTGTTGCGGAGTAGGGAGTTGGCGTCTTGGAGGTCGAGGATGTGGGCTATGCCGGTGAGGTTGATGCCTTGGCCGGCACCTCGTAGCTGTCAGTACTCGTTCTTGATGACGAAGTAGGAGCCGCGGATGGTGCCGGCGAGCTTGGATTTCTGGCGGGCGAATTTGAAGGCGGAGAGCTCTTCCGGGACTTCCATGCCGTCGGAGAGCTTGAAGCCGACGGCGCGTTTACCGGCGTCGGCGATCGTGTACATCACGTTGATGGACAGGCCACTCCGGTAGAAGACGTAGGCCATGCGGATGCCGTCGACCTCGAAGGCGGTGGCCTCGAGCGGGGGCGAGGAGATGACGATGCCGCGCTCGTCTTCGAGGATCTTGCTCACCCAGGCGATGGTTTCCTTGGCGTCGCTCGCGGATTCGACCGTGAACACGTGGTCGTACTTGTTCTTGAAGTAGCGGGCCTCGTTGGCCCGCAACCCGGCGAGCGCCTCGGCGACCGGCGACGATTCGACTCCGACGGTCGAGACGGTGGTGAAGTCCACGGCATAGGTCACGGCACATTCCTCCGTTTGTCCAATTCGCGAAGATCTCGACACCGAAGCATAAGCGGCTGCCGGTCCAGGTGTCGGTCTGGCGCGCAGGCGCTGGATTAGGGGATTTCGGGTGATGGGCGTGCTCGCTTTGGGGGTTGTGCAGGCGTCCAGTCTTGAAGGCTCCCGGATTGTCGCTAACTTCGGGAAAACCGGGCAGATCGGGTAACGCACCACTCGGTCCATTCGAATGAGGGGAGTCGAGTAACAACTGTTGGAAGCGAATTCATGATGTCGGCAAGGACATTCACTGCTGCGGTGCTGGCTGCGGCCGCCGTAGCTCTCTGCGCGTCGGCGGCCACCGCGGACCCCACCACGACAACGGCTCCCGGCCCGGGCGCCGGCCTGGATGTCCAGGTCGGGGTCGGTGACGGTGGAGTTAACGTCGGCGTCGGCGTACAAGGTGGGGGCGGGGTCGGGGTCGGCGGCAATGCCGGTGCCTCCGTTCAACCGAGCGTCAGCGTGACTCCGGGAGCGAATGCCGGGGGCGGTGTGCAGGTCGGTGGGGGTGCGCAGGCCGGTGGAAATGCTGGCGGCGGTGTGCAGGTCGGTGGCGGGGCGCAGGCCGGTGGGAATGCCGGTGGTGGCGTGCAGGTCGGCGGGGATGCGCAGGGCGGCGGAAACGCCGGTGGTGGCGTCCAGGTCGGCGGGGACGGGCAGGGCGGCGCGAACGTCGGGGGTGGTGTGCAGGTCGGCGGTGGGGTGCAGACAGGTGGAAATGGTGGAGGCGGCGTCCAGGTCGGCGGGGACGGGCAAGGTGGCGCGAACGTCGGTGGTGGTGTGCAGGTCGGTGGCGGGGTGCAGACGGGTGGGAACGTCGGTGGTGGCGTCCAGGTCGGCGGAGATGCGCAGGGCGGTGGAAACGTCGGTGGCGGTGTGCAAGTCGGCGGCGGTGCCCAGGGCGGTGCGAACGTCGGTGGTGGCGTGCAGGTCGGCGGGAATGCCGGGGGCGGTGTCCAGGTCGGCGGGAATACGACTATCGGTGCGGGAGCGCAGGGTGGTGGTTTGGGTGGCATCGATCTGGTGACCGCCGGAGCCGCGGCGGCCGGAGCGGATACGGTGCAGGGCATGGCGATTCCGGTGGGCGCGACCACCGGCATTCTCGGCGGCACGGCGGTCACCGACCAGGCCCCGCCGGGCGGATACGTGATCCCCAGGGGCGCACCGGCAACCGGCGCGGGCGGCATGGCGCGTGAGGTGGGTGCCAAGTGACCATCGCCCCGAATGCCGTGAACCCGAAGAGAATTCGTCGGACACTTTTCGGTGCGTGCGCCATCGTGGTGGCGGTCTCCGCATCACTTGTCGCGGGTTGCTCCTCGGACAGCGCTCAATCCGCGTCGAGTACGACCGCCGCGGTGTCGACCACCTCCGGCGTGAAGACCGCGGCGGCGGTCGGCCGTTCGACCCCGGTGTCGTTCGATATCACCTCGATCAAGACCGCGGGGCCGCTGATCTCGCTGGGCCTCAACGCCGATGGCTCAGTTCAGGTGCCCGCGGACTATCGAACTGCGGGCTGGTACCAACAGGGCCCGGCCCCGGGCGAGCAGGGTTCGGCGGTCATCCTCGGCCATGTCGACTCCTACCAGGGCGAGGGCGTGTTCTTCTCGCTCAAGAAGGTCAAGCCGGGCGACCTGATCGATGTGACCCGCGCCGACCATAAGATCGCCCACTTCAAGGTCACCGACGTCCGCATGTACCTGAAATCCGAATTTCCCGACCAGTTGGTGTTCGGGCCGCGCGGCGGCGCGACCCTCCAGGTGGTCACCTGCGGTGGCGATTTCGATCAGGCAGACAAGAACTACCTATCGAATGTGGTCGTCTTCTCCTCCCTGGATTCCGTGACGTAGGCATCGAGCGCGGGTTCGCTGTCCTTGCCGCGCTTGCCGAGTACTCGTTGCACCAGGTGGAGGATTTCGTTCAGCTGGGTGCGATACACCAGGCGGAGTACTGCGACGCCGACGACGAGGGCGAGAACTGTTCCGGCGCAGAAGATTGCGATGTTGTGACCGTGCAAGGCCACTGCGATCGATGCGTACGCAAGGACCATCCAGAAGGCGATGTGGAGGCCGGGGAGTAGTTGGGCGAACTGGGTGCGCATGCTGACTTCGAGTAGCCGCTTTCGGACCAGCCATTCGACCGGTACCAGTAGGACGGTGGCCGCGCTGTAACCGACTGCGACGCCGAAGGGGCCGAAGGGCAGACCGGCGACGATGCCGCCGATCGATACCACGGTGCAGAGGGCGGCGTAGCGCAGCTGCAGGCGGGCATGGCCCAGGCCCAGCATTACCGGGATCGCTGACGGCTGGTAGACGGCTTGGAGGGCACCGGCCATAGCCAGCACTTGGACGATGGGAATGGCGGGGGCCCAGGCGGAACCGAAGACGAGGTCGATCAGTTGGGGGGCGGCGATTGCGACCAGGGCCATGCCGGGGAGGGACACGAGGGCCATGATTCTGGTTGCCCGTGCCAGTTCGGCGCGGAGGGAGGGAAGATCCTCGGCGAGGCGGGCGAAGAGGGGGAACAGGACCGAGCCGATGCTCTGGACGGTCAGTTGCACCGGCAGGAGTAGTAGGCGATAGGCGAGGGCGTAGAAGGCCAGGGCTTGGGCTCCCTGGAAGCGGCCGATGAGCAGGTTGTCGGCATTGCGGGAGAGCGAATTGACAAGCACCGCACCGGCGAACGCGCGCCAGGAGAAACCGGCGATTTCGCGTAGGCGGTTCAGGCGCAGGTTCGGCCAGGAACCGGCGACCGCGATGAGGATGACGGCGATGACGATGTCGGTGGTGACGAGTTGGGCCACGAGTGCCCAGTAGCTGCCGCCCGCGATCACTACCGCCAGGCCGACCGCGCCGCCGAGCAGGGCGGACACGATGTCGGCAATGCCGTTCTTGCGAAACTCCATCTCGCGCCACAGCATTGCGCGAGGCGTGATGGCGGCGGCCCGGACCACCAGGCTCGGGGCCAGTGCGATCAGGACCCACTTCAGGTCCGGGGTGTGCATGAACGCCGCCCAGGCGGGGGCGATGGCGACGGTCATGGCGGCCAGGACCGCGCCGACCGCGATATTGACCGTCATCGTCGCACCGGGCATGTACCGATCGAGCGTCGGCCGCTGAATCAGCGCGCTGGCAAAGCCTTGGTCGAGAAGCAGACTCAGGATCCCCAGGTACACCGTGGCCTGCGCGACGATGCCGAACGCGTCCGGCCCGATCAGGCGCGCGAGCAACACCGTGAACCCGGTGCGGGCGATCTCGCGCCCCACCATCGAGACCCCACTCCACCGCACACCCGACGACAGGCCCTTGTCGCCCGCGCCCGCGGGCAGGCCCTCGTCTGCCGTAGTCGACGACAGGCCCTCGCCTGCTGCGCCCAGCGAGAGGCCCTCAGCCGCAGCGGGTTTCGCTTCAGCCAGGGCTGGTTTCGGCTCGGCCGTGGGCGCGTTTGCCTGAGCTGTGGCTGGTTTCGCCTCTGGCGCAGGTGGTTTCCCCTCGGGCACAGGTGGTTTCGGCCCGGCGCCCACGGTGCGCGCACCGCGCTCCTGCAATGGAATCGAATATCGCGTCCACAGCAGTGCGAATCCCACGAAGAAGATCAGGGTGGCTTGCTGGTAGTAGAACAGGTCGAATGTGGTGCTGGACACCAGGATTGCGGCGACGACCGCGCCGAGCATGTAGATTTGCTCGCGTTCGCGCGGGGTCTGCGCGGCGCGCAGGCCCGCGGCTATCCCGAATAGTGTCCCGCCGCTGAGGACGATCATCGCGGCGATTCCGGCGATGCCGCCCTGTACGACCGTCTGGAGCCATTCGTTGTCGAGTAGGTGGGGTTGCCCGCCGAGGCCGAGGCCGAAGTATGGGTTGTCGTGGAAGATTCGTGAGACGCCCGCGTAGTCCTCGGTGCGATGCTTGATGCTCGGGTCGTCGGCGGATCCGGTGATGGTCCGCCACAGTGCGTCGACGACGGTCGGGAAGGCCACGATATACGCGCCGACCGCGAGCGCCAGTCCCGCCGCGGCAATCGCAATGGTGCGCACCCGGAAATAGAACATGTAGACGAGCAGCGCGACCGCCAGGGAGATCACGCCGGATCGGGAGATCGCGGCGGGCATTGCCGCCAGGCCCAGGCAGGCTGCCAGACCCGCCAGTATCCGGACGTCGGTGCGTCGCGCATTGCGCGCGAAGTAGATGCCCAGCGGCACCGCCGCCACGGCCAGGACCGAGAATTCGATGGCGTGCTGCGCGGTGCCGATGACGCGTTTGGCGCCGATCCGTTCGTCGAGGGTGAGGTCTTCGGTATTGACGACGAAACCCGGTGGCTGGAACAGGAATCGCAGATCCGTCGAGGTGACGCCTTGCAGGAGCCCCACCGCGCATTCGAAGGCGAGCCCGATCAGCAGTGCGCCGAGCACGAAATCGCGGTCCTGGCGCGTCTTGATCCGGGTGAAAACGTAGAGCGCCACGCCGATATCCGCGACCAGGGCGATCACCGCGCGGGTCTTGGCCGCCTCGATCGCCGGGCCGTCGATGTGCAGGCGGCCGAGCCCGTAGATCGCCAGCCATGCGAAGAAGTAGGCGAGAACGATCGCGACGCCGGGATTGAAACGGCGGCTTCCGCTGCGGCGGCTGGCCAGGAAGCCCAGCACGACCAGCCCGAACAGCAGCACCGCGAGGATCTTCGCCGGAGAGCCATTGCTTTTCAGCGGACCGGCGGGCACGACGTAGGCCGGTAGGACCGGGATCAGCACGCACAGGATGGCGAGCGCCCACGGTCTGGCCGCCCGCCGCCGCTCACCGACGCCGGATCGGTCAGCGACGACTTCGGCGGTACTCACATCGAATTCGCTGCTCGGGCATTGGTGGCCGCCGGTGCGCCCGGGCTGAGCGGTATGGACGGCTCGGGGCGGCGGCGGTTGCGCTTCAGTCGCTCGAGCACCACATCGAGCAGCACGGTCAGCAGGATGGACAGGCCGATTCCGGCGGCGAGGACCGAGATCGTCGACCGGGTGCGCGAGGGTGTGGCCGCCACGGGAGTACTGGGTGGCTGCACCGTGAACGACGCGACCATCTGATCGCTGGGGACCTGAGCGCTCTGCTGCAGACCGGTCAGCGTCGAATCGGCCTGTGCCATTACGAGCTCGAGGGTCTTGGCCGCCGACTGCGGGTCGGCGGCGGTCTCCTCGAGCATGACCAGCGGGATCTGCGCCGAGTTGCTGGTGACGGGAAACAATCGCGCGACATAGTTGGGCTGCCCGCCTCCGCTGACGACCCGATCGATGACCGCGGGCTGCCGCAGGCCCAGTGCCGCGAGGTTCGCCAGCAGCGTCGCCCCGCCCACATCCAGCAGTCCATTGCGCCGGACGGGTTCGCCCGCCACCGCGGTGTCGGTGCGGAAACTCGGTGGCGCGAAGCCGATTACGGCATTGGCGTAGTAGACCGGCTTGGCCGCCGAATAGGTCTGTTTTCCGTACAGCAGGCAGAGGACCAGCAGCGGCAGGATCACGTACCAGCGGCGAGCGCACGACCTCGCGACATCGAACAAATCCATGTCAACATCCCCCTTCGAACATCGCATAGGCGGCTCGAACGCCGAACCTACACGACACCTCGCGATCGTTCAGTTCGATTGTGCTTCCACGTATTTGCCACTGTGCTTCCACGTATTTGCCACCACGACGCCCGTGACGCCGACCGCCGCCGCCCGCAGTTGCGCGATGGCCTCACGCAGATCGCGCCGATGCGTCGCGCCGAGTTCCACCAGCAGGATCACGCCGTCCGCGAACTCTCCATATACCGACGCGGAGACGCTTTTCGTTACCGGTGGCGCGGCGAGCAGAACATGGGTGTGATCCGATCGCACGGGATCGATCAGGCTTCTCGCCTGCGCCGGATCGTAGCTGTCACCGGACACGACCACCGGCTGCCCGCCGTGCCGTTCGATCGTGCGGCTCAGATTGCGCACCACGGTCGCCACATCGACTTCGGCTGTGGCACTGGCTATTACCCAGACCGAGGGCGGGGGAGTCAATTGCTCGAGATGTGCCCGCAACCCGCGGTAGCCGATGGATTCCTGTTCGGAGGGAGCGGGCACCGCGGCCACCGTGCCGAGCACCGGAACCCCTATATCGATGGTGGTTCTGAGGATCGGGTCGGTGCGGCCCCGGATCGACACCGCGACCGCACCGAGCAGCAATCCGGCGACGATGCCGAGTCCGGCCAGCGCGAGTACCCCGGGCAGTCGGCTGCCCGGGGTACTCGCGGCCGTCACGACCTTCGTATGCACCTTCTGCCGGTCCTCGCCGGTCGGCGTTTCGAGAGCGTCGGCGTAGGCGATGAACTCGGTGCCGAGGGTGGCCGCGATGCGGCGGGCACGGTCGGCGGACGAATCGGTCACCGCGACATCGATGATCGCGGTCTTCGGCGGCACGACCGCCGCACTCACCTGCTCGGCCAGATCGCGCGGCGATTCGGACAATTCGAGCTTGTCAATCACGCGCTGAGCGACGGCATCGGTGGTGAGCAAGGCGACGTAGGTGGTGACCCGGCCGGTGACCACATTGTCGTTCTCATATGCCGAAGCGGTCGTCGAGCCCTCGATCGATACCAGCAGTTGTGTGGTCGAGACGTATCGCGGCGGGCTCAGGACGGCCAGGCAGATGCCCGCGGCGGCGACGAGCCCGGCCACCGCGCCGAATGTCGCCCAGTACCTGCCCAACTGCGCGACGAATTGGTTCAGCTTCAACTGCTCGCCTCGTTTTCGGTATCGGGTTCGAAGAGCCGGCGCGCCACGGCCGCACCCGCGCCGAACAGGAAGCCGGTCAGCACGGCCCCCGTGAGGACGGCGTAAATCGGCGCGCCCCAAGCGACTTCGCGCTCGGGCCGACCGGGTCCGGTGACGACCACCAATTCGGCGCGCGGCACCGGGCTGCCGGGGATCGTCTCGAGCGTGCGGACCAGCGCGGCATAGTCTTTCAGGAAGGTTTCGGCGGTCCGGGTGGTCTCCTCGGCGGTGGGGCCGGTGATGCTCACATCGATCAGCACGGTTCCGGTTCGGCTCGAGGCGGAAATGCGGTCGGCGAAGCGATCCGGATCGGCCGCCAGCGCGAGATCGCCGACCACGACCGCGGCGAGATCCGGGCTCGTGGCCAGCGCCGCATAGGTCCGGCCGCGAGCCTTGGCATAGGAATCCCCGCCGTCGATGACCCGGCTCACGTCGCCCGGCGTCCGGATGAACACCGTCGCGTCCGACCGATACACCGGTGGCCACACCAGCAGGAAAACCGTTGTCGCAGCCAATGTCCCCAGTACTCCCCAGACGATCCAGCGCCATCGCCGCCGCAGCACGGCACCGTATTGCGAGAGAGTGGGATTCATCGCGCCGTCGCCAATCCGTGGGTAGTGAGGCTGTCGACCAGGGCGGCGGCGATCCGCCGGTTGCCGTCCGCGTTCGGGTGCACCCCGTCCTTACCTACCAAGGCGGTGGCGTCGTCGAGCGAGGAGAGCGGATCGATCACGGACACGTCGGCCATGGCCGGGTCGCTTTTCAGGCGGTACAGGAAGTCGTCGTCGAAGCCGAGGTCATCGCCCGGCCGCTGCAGGAAACGCGGTCGCACGAACACGATCTTCGCTGCGGGCCAGGTGCTGTGCGCGTCTTCGACGGTACCGAGCATTGCCTCGAGTACGTCGTCGAGCGGTGCGAAGATGTCATTGCGGCCACCGTCGAGCACGATGATATTCGGTGCGGAGCGCTGCGCCAGACGATGGACGCGCTCGTCGAACGAGGTGGAGTCGCCGATATAGGCGACGTGGAATCGGTTGGCGGGCCCGCCGCTGATGTACCCGGTGCCGGGCAGCGCGGCCAGGTCGCAGAGCCAATGCATCCGGAGTGCCGCCTGGCATGCGTACGACATCTCGGCGAGCATGCTGGCGCCCGTGTACGAATCGCCGATGAACAGCGCGGTCGGTTCGGTCTGCTCGGGGTTGCTGAGCGGTTTCGGGGTGGAGTCGCCGTGTCCGGTCGGATCGGTATGGAGGGCGAACACGAGCCCGGCGACGATCGCGATAGCGAGAATCGCGGCCGCGAGATCGGATGCCCTCGACCGGTTCATCGGACGGCCGCACTGTAGAGCCCGCTCAGCGCGTCGCCGATTCGCGCCATCCCCAATTCCGTAGCCACCGTGTGCCTGCCGCGTTCGCCCATCGCCCGGGCCAGTCCACGGTCGGCGAGCAGTGTCCCCACCGCCGCCGCGAGTTCGGCTGGGGCAGAGGCCGTTACGATGCCGCTGCCGGTTCGCTCGACAAGTGGTGCGAGGCCGCAATCCGGTGAGATCACCACCGGCAGGCCGACCGACATCGCTTCCAGCACCGCCATCGGGTACGGCTCCCGGACCGACGGCAGCACGAACACGGCGGCAGAGGCCATCCGCTCGGGGACGCGGGCCGGGTCGAGCGGACCTGTCCAGCGCAGCCGGGGGTCGTCACCGAGCGCCGCCCGCACCGCCGGGCCTTCACCCTCATCGGGCCCGACGAGCGTGAAGGTCGCCTCGATTCCATTGGTGAGCAACGTCTTTGCCATCTCGATGAACGCGAGCGGTCGTTTGCGGGCGTGCAGGCGGGCGGCGAACAGCACCTCGGGTGTGGCTGCCCGGACAGCGGACGGGTAGGCGGGTACGCCATTGTCCAGGTGCACCAGAGTCACCCCCGGACCGGCGACGGCGGCCAGATCGTCGCGCTCGACCGGAGTGAGGAAGCAGACGGCGTGGGCATCGCGCAGGACCTTGCGGGTCCATGCGGCATCCAGGGGAGTGGCGAGGGGATGCGAACTCGGCGTGATCATCCCGTGCGGCTGCACGACGTAGGGCGTACGCGCGCCGCGCACCGAGAGGGCGGCGGGCAATGTCACCAGATCGCGGCCCAGGTGGACATGAACGACGTCGAAGCCGCCGCCGTGACGGCGCACCCACCGCCACAGGCCGGGCGCTCCGAGACCAGCGAAACCTGTTGCGGGAACCAAGGTTCGGGCCGGAAACAGCTGTACCGGAACGTCACCGACCATGGTGGGCAGGGTGTCGTACCCGCGCGCGGCGGCGGCCACGGTCACGTCGTTACCGCGAGTGAGGAATTCTGCCGCCTGATTGAACGCCACCCGGGCCGGACCGCCGTAAGTGCCCTCCGGTGACACCAGAGTGACCAGGTGCAGGATTCGCATCAGCGTGGCGTGACCACGGGCGGCGGCGGCCGCACCAGCGAATACGGCGGCACATCCGCGCTGACCAGCGAGGTCGCCCCGACGACCGAATGCGCGCCGATCGTGACGCCGCGCAAGATCGTGGCACCCGTGCACACCCACACGCCGTCCTCGACCACGATCGGTCCATTGTCATAATCGAAGGTCGGTGACCGCCGGTCGTGACTACCGGTGCATAGGTAAGCCCGTTGGGAGACACAGACATTGGACCCGAGCGTGATCGGTTCGATGTTGTACAGCTCCGCCCCGGTCCCGACCCACGAGTCATTCCCGACGGTCAACTTCCACGGCCACTGCACGCTCACCCGATGCCTGATCAACACCCCCGACCCGATGTCCGCGCCGAAGAGCCGAAGGATCCCCACCCGCAATCGATTCGGGCACCACACTTGGGTGAAGACCAGCGTCGACACGGCGACCCACAGCACCTGCCAGATCAGACCGCGACCCTTGTCATAGGAGTGTCCGCGCAGCGCCGCCAGGGTTCGTTCCGGTCCGGCATCGCTCATAAACACCTCCCCTGGCGTGATCAATGTACCGTTACCTTTCGATAGCCCGCCAGTCGTTCGTTGCTACAAGAGGTTTGACCTGGTGATCGATCTGGGGTTCACGGCGGCACCGCAATCCGTTCCGCGGCGTGTGCACTACATGTCGGCGTTCGCGCTGGTCATCGTGGGTGCGACGGCGGGTGTGCAGCTGGCGAACTTTACGGTGACCGGGCTGTCGCTGATCTGTGTGTTGGCGGTTCCGGGGTTCGCGCTGATGTCGCATCGCGGGGTCGATCTGGCGCCGATCGTGATTGCCGCGCTGGCGTGGATTTCCTTCCTGGCCTCGTGTGTGGTGAACCATGTCGGCATCCTGTGGCCGAATGCGCTGGCGTTGCCCGCGTTCGCGCTGTACTTCATCGGTTTCGCGGTGCTCACCGGACGCTCGATCGATGCGATCGCATCCCTGCTCGCCGGGGTCGCGGTGGGCACTGTCGGATTCTTCGTCTTCGAGGGAATCGAGCTGACCAATACCGGCCGCCTGCTCGATCTGTGGAAGTACGGGATCGCGCATGCGGTGACGGTTCTCGTCGTCTTCGCGCTGATTCGCTCGCGCGCCCGCCCGATGGTGATTTGTGGGTCGCTCGCGGCGCTCGCGTTGGCGAGTCTGGGCCTGAATTTCCGGTCGCATGCGCTCGTATGCCTGGTCGCGGCGGTATGGCTGGCGACCAGGCAGGTGCTCGGCGCGCGTATCGGGCGTGGCTGGTCGCTGGCCGGTGTCACCGGTTTCGGGTTGTTGTTCGCGTACGTCATGCCGATCGCGGCGCGGGCGGGCATGTTCGGACCGGCGTTGCAGCGCAAGACGGTCGAGCAGGATGCGACGCACCTGCCGTTATTGCTGGCCGGTAGGACCGAGCCGCCGATGACTTTCGCCGCGATCGCGGAGCGTCCGCTGCTCGGCTGGGGGAGCGCCGAGCATCTGACACCCGAGTTGTATACGCAGGCGGAACATGTGGCGATCCGGATCGGGTTCGCACCGACGTTTCCGTTCGAGCTGTATTGGCGGCTGCCGGTATTCGATTACTCCGCGTTCCATTCGATCCTGTTCGGCACCTGGGCCGAGGGCGGGGTGATCGCGGCACTGCTGCCGCTGTCGATTCTGGTCGCCTGTGCCGGGGTGTTCTGGAACCACGAACGCCTGGGGAATTGGGCTCCGCTGTTCGTCGTGGTCGCGCTGCAAGGAGTGTGGGACCTGCTCTACGCGCCGTGGACCTACGGCATGCTCCCCGAACTCGCCTGTCTCATGCTCGCGTATCTCGCGATCCACTGTCGACGGACAGCATGAATCCCGCGACGGACAGCATGAATCCCGCCGTCAGCGTTGTCGTGCCGACCGTCGGGCGAGCGTCCTTGCGCCGCGCGGTGGAATCGGCCTTGCGCCAGACCCGCCCGGTGGCGGAGGTCATGGTCGTCGCCGCCGAGGGGGTAGCGCTGGACCTGCCGTCCGACACCCGGATCACGGTGGTGCGCACGGCCGGTCGCGTAGGTCCCGGTGCCGCCCGGCAGGCCGGTATCGACGCCGCCCAGGGCACCGTGATCGCGCTGCTCGACGATGACGACGAATGGCTGCCGGAGAAACTGCACTGCCAGCTCGATGCCGTCACCGGGCGCGACTGGATCTGCTCCTCTCGGATCGCGGTATCGGGCCCCGGCGAGCGGCATCGGGTCTGGCCGCGCAGGCTGATCGCGCCCCGGGAATCGGTGGCGCGGTACCTGTTCCGGTTCAGCTCGCTGCGTGTCGGCGGCGCTGTCCTACAGACCTCGACGCTGTGTTTTCCCATCGAACTCGCCCGGAAGGTCGGCTGGGACACCGACACGGTGCACGACGAACCGACGTGGCTGCTGGCGGTGCAGCGCGCGGTTCCGGAGCTGCGGCTGATCCAGGTTCCGGAGGTGCTCGGCACGTATTACGTAGGGGCCGAATCAGTTTCGCGATCGACCGCCGACCGCGTGGACGACTACATCGCCTGGGGATTGGAGTATCTTCGCGCGGAGTCGCCGCGGATTCGCGGCGACTACCTGTGCACGAGTCCGGTCAGTGCCGCGGTGGCGGCAGGTTCGCTCACCGGGGTCGGCCGCGCGCTGCGGGCGGCACTGCGATACGGGCGTCCCGGTCCGTTCGCCTTGGCCTACGCCGTGCTGAACGGCGTCCGGATCATGCTGCGCCGATGACCGATCCGGCTCGGCTGGCGCCGGACGAGCGCAGGGCATTGCTCCGCGGCACGTTGTACCGCATCGCGGGCACGCCGATCGTCGCACTGCTGGGTCTGGCGAATACCGCGATCATCGTGCGGCAGACCGGTGTGGAGGTCTTCGGCCTGGTCTCCCTGATCACCACCGTGACCTTGCTGTTCCCCTTCGCGGACCTGGGCATCGGCGCGACGGTATTGAGCGCGAGCGCCCAGCTGAATCGGTCATCGACGCAGCGTGATCTGCTGGCCGCCGACGTCATTCGCCGCGCCTATCGGGTGTTGTCCGGTGTGGCAGCGGGTGTCGCGGCCGCCGCGTTCGTGGTGCTCGCGACGGGCCGGTGGGCACTGCTGACGGGGCTGTCGTCCGGGTCCGAGGACGGTTGGGCGATCACCGTCGCCGCAGTCCTTTTCGCGCTCACCATTCCGGCCGGGCTCGGCGTGCGCATTCTCATCGGCATCGACCGCAATGAACTCGCGACACTCGTGCTGATGAGCTGTCCGGCATTCGCCCTGCTGACGACGCTGGCGCTGCTCGCGGCCGGTGTGAGCCCCATCTGGTATTGCGTATCGGCGCTGGTCGGCGTGCTGGCCGGGCACACCGTCGGTACCGTTGCCGCGCTGCGGCTCTCCGGTCTCGGTCGGTCGGCGTTCGCTGCGGTCGGTGGTCATCGCACGCGGCTGCTCGCGGGGAGTCTGTGGTTATTCCTTGTTGGAGTCGGACTTCCCGCCGGGCTGCAGACCGGTCGGCTGCTGCTCTCGCACCTGTCCACTCCGGTCGAGCTGTCCCGCTACGCATTGACGGCCCAGATCTACGGCGTGATCTGGTCGGTGATTTCGACAGCGGGCCTGTCCTACTGGCCGGTCTTCGTGAAACGCCGTGGCGCCGCGACGGAAACGGTCCGGATCTGGTGGCGGATCACCGCCATATTCGCCGGGATCGCGGCCGTGGGAACGATCGCACTGGCCGCGCTCGGACCATGGGCGGCCTCGATCCTGTCCGGTGGCCGGATCGACGTATCGTTCGAGCTGGCACTGGCATTCGGTGCCCTGCTCGTGGTCCAGAGCGCGCATCTCCCCGCGAACGTCCTGCTGACCAGGCCGAACGAGGCCCGCTGGCAGGCGGGCTGGACGGTGGCGATGGCCATGCTGAGCATCGGGCTCGGCATCGTGTTCGCCGCGCGATTCGGGGCGGTGGGCGTGGTCGCCGCCGCCGCGCTCGGTTCCCTGCTCGCGCAGGTGCTTCCCGATCTGGCGTGGGTTCCTAGGCTGGTCCGTCGCCGCGCGGCCGGGCCGTGAGCTCGGTCGCGAGCGGCGCGACCATGGTGACCCCGGCGGGCACATCGTGAATCACCGTCGCATTGGCCCCCACGGTGGCTCCATCGTGCAGAATGATCGGGCCGAGCACCACCGCGCCCGCGCCGACGCGCACGCGATCACCCAGTGTCGGACGCCCCTTCGCATCGTGCCCGATCGTCACCTGCTGATTGATCCAGCAGTGGCTGCCGATGGCCTCCGCGGTGACAATGGTGCCCACACCGTGCTGGACGAACAGCCCCGGCCCGATGCGATCGGCCTCGAGGGTGAGCGTCGGCAGCGGTCGATAGCAGGCTCGCAACAGCATTCGAAGCACCGGAGATCGACCGCGCAGGCGGTAGTGCACGAGCGTGCGGAACTCGGGCAGCGCGGCCGCGAGATAGGCGAATCGTGAGTATTCGTCCAACGCCATGAGTTTCGGTGCAGCGATGCATTCAACCCACCACGCAATATCGGCCCGCACATCGCGGGCCGAAGCGGTGCCGCCGACGCTGCGCCACAAGGGGTAGACCAGCACCCGAGCGACCCGCAGCCGCAATGCCCACTGCCCGGAAGCCATGCCGGTCATCCTAAACGGCCAGGCATCGGGGCCGGGATTCGTCAGCACCCGGGCTGGAGTGCGGCACGTGCGTACCCGACCGTCTGATACCCGAACGCGTATACCCATCGGTACCACGGGAGCTGCGCCGGACTCGCGGTCATCACCAGGTCACCGTCGAAGCACTGCTCCACGATGTACCTCGCCCGGGAGATATGCGGCCGGAAGGTCACCACGATCACCGTCTGCCAGCCGCGTTCGGCCGCGAGTCGGCGTAGCTGGCGCGCTTCACCTTTCGTGGTCGGCGGATCCGGAACGAAGCATTCGAGTTCGAACCCGGTCTGCCGCGTCTGGCAGGTGCGCGTGAGCCAGTCATTGTCGGTGCCGTAGGGGTTCGACAACACCACGGTCGGAGCCCACCCGGCGGCCCCGAGTGAGAGGCCGTACGGATAGCGGGCGAATCCCTCCCCGCCGAGGACGAATACCGCATCGGCCCGCCGCAGCTGGTCGATCTGCGGCTGCGCATAGACCGGAATGCCTGCTCCGGCGGCCGCACCGATCAGCAGGCAGACGGCCAGGAGCACCCACGGGAGCCGTCGCGGACGCCCGTTCCGCCGCGTGCGGATACGAGTCCATCGACGTGCCGGGGCCGCGGCGGTGTCCTCGTCCTGGGCTGTCATGCGGTGCCGGTGTCCTCGTTTCGGTCCGGATTCGTCGGCGACAGTCTACGTCGGCTGCTCGAAGCACCCGGTGCGCCGCCCGGGGTGAAAGACCCGCAAAAATGCGGCGCGACGCTGGGTTTTTCGTAACGTCCGGGGTGGGAGTTGCGAATTCACGGGTGACTGACTCCATCGGCGGGGATGGCGCTCGACCTTGGGGCTCAGTCGATTTCGTCTCGGCTCGACGGTTCTCCGGGGATTGCGCGGCGAACCCTCGGTGAGGCGCATCAAATATGTTGTTATGCAGAAGTTTTCGGAATCCGCAAGAATCTCCGGCCTGCACGCGGAACATAGACCTGTAGTGGGTCGAACCGATAATATTCGGCGCGGGCATCCAACGGGGGGAGCTTGGGCAGTTCGGCAGTGAGCGTGGGGATGGAGCGCGGATGGCCTTCCAGATTGACCGGATTCGGATCCGGGGGTCCGCGCCCGAGTGGCGCTCCGATCGCGAGAGATGGCAAGCCGAATACGGCCGCCGGGTCCGGGCGGGCGAGGCGCTCGTCCTGGTCGCAGCCGTCGGAGCCGCGCAGCTGATCCGTTTCGGCGGAATCGACAAGAACGCACAACTGACCGCTTGGTCGGGCGATGCCCGCATCGGATACTCGATCATCTCGATCCTCTTGGCGCTGGCCTGGTTCAGCTTCCTGGTCATAGGCAATACCGGCTCGCCGGGAGTGCCCGGCGCCGGAGTGGAGGAATACCGCCAGATCACCTCGGCCACGCTGCGATTATTCGGTCTCATCGCGATCGTCTCGCTGCTGGGCCGAATGGATTTCGCCCGTGGGTATCTGGCCATCGCGCTACCGTTCGGCCTGCTCGGCCTGCTCGGAAACCGGGTCCTGTGGCGTCGCTACGCCGCGGCGCAGCGACGAAAGGGGCGCTGCCGCACCGCGGTCATGGTGGTCGGCGGTCCCGATGCCGCACGCCAGATGATGACCTGTTTCGCCCGGGATCCCGCGGTCGGCTATTCGGTTGTCGGCGTGTACAGCCCGTACGACAAGGATGTCGCCGGTGACCCGGGACTTCCGGACCTGCCCATCATCACCGGATCGACCATGACCGTGTTGGATGCGGTGCAGGAGACCGGCGCCGACATCGTGGCGGTCTCCGCGACCGAACATCTCGGTCCGCGCGTGATCAATGATCTGGTGTGGCAGCTGGCCCCGCTGGGCGTGGATGTGGCTGTCACACCAGGGCTCTTGGATGTGGCCGATCAGCGCATGTCGATCCGCCCGATCGGTAATCTGCCGCTGCTGCACATCGCGAAGCCGCAATATGCCCGGTCGAGGTCGTTCGGCCGCGCGGTATTCGACCTCGCCTTCGCGGCATTCGCCCTGGCGGTCGTCTCCCCGGTCATGCTCATCGCGGCGGTGGCGATCAAGCTCGACAGCCGCGGCCCGGTCTTTTATCGCTCCGAGCGGATCGGCTTGGACGGCGTGCCGTTCCGGATGATCAAGTTCCGCAGCATGTTCGTGGACGCGGAGCAGCAGCGCGCCGCCCTGCTGTCGCATAACGAGGGCGCGGGCCCGCTGTTCAAGATGCGCGAGGATCCGCGGGTGACCCCCGTCGGGCGCATTCTGCGGCGCTACAGCCTGGACGAATTACCCCAGTTCATCAATGTGATTCGACGCGAGATGAGCGTGGTCGGCCCGCGCCCGCCGCTACCCGGCGAGGTCGAACGCTATGACGGCAAGGTGCGGCGGCGGCTGCTGGTCAAGCCCGGAGTGACCGGGCTGTGGCAGGTGTCCGGCCGTTCGGACCTGTCCTGGGACGAGTCGGTCCGGCTCGATCTGTCCTACGTCGAAAACTGGTCGATGGTGCAGGACTTGCTGATCATCGCGAAGACCATTACGGCGGTCACGCGCAGTGACGGTGCCTACTGACATGGAGGAAAATCGCATGACCCAGTCCGTCGCCGAGCCGACATCCGGATTGCGGGTGGGCGATCTCGTCGAGGTCCGCAGCGCGGCCGAGATCATGGCCACCCTCGATGAGCACGGCGAACTGGACAATCTGCCGTTCATGCCCGAAATGCTGGAGTTCTGTGGACAACAGCTGACCGTGCACAAGGTCGCCAATAAGGTATGCGACCCCTACGGTCGAACCGGTATGCACCGCATGACGAACGCGGTGCACCTCACCGGCGCACGATGCGGCGGCACCGCGCACGGCGGCTGCCAGACCGCGTGCAGCCTGTACTGGAAACAGGAGTGGCTCAAGCCCATCGCGCCGGGCACCCCGCCGACTCCGGCCAATGGCACCCGCATCGACCTGGAGTTGCTCGAGGTCAATACGCATAAGCCACCGCTCGAAAGCGGCAAGCCGCGCTTCTCCTGCCAATCGACCGAAATGATGCGCGCCGCCCCGACATGCCTGCCGTTTCGCGATGTTCGGCAGTATGTCGAGGACGTCAGCGTCGGCAATGCCACCGCGCGCGCATCCCTGCTGGCCTTCTTCTTCGCCATGTTCAACCGGTTGCAGGCGCTGAGCAAGCGCCTGCTGCCCGCCAGGTTCCTGTTCCGCGGGGGAATGGAGTGGGGGTTCGTCCGTGGTCGCGTCATCGGGAAAACCCCTGTGGCACAGCTGGACCTGCAACCCGGCGAGATCGTGCGGATCAGGTCCAAGGAGCAGATCGAACTCACCCTCAATGCCGAGCGGCTCAATCGCGGCATGGGATTCGAGGAGGAGATGTCGCGCCACTGCGGCCGCACCGCGCGGGTGCAACGGCGGATCACCCGGTGCCTCGATGAGACGACCGGTGAGTTGGTGGTCATGAAAACCCCGGCGATCGTCCTCGAGGACGTGTTCTGCACGGGCGTCTACCACGCCAACTGCCCGCGCGAGTACGTGACATTCTGGCGCGAAATTTGGCTCGAGCGAGTCTGATTGCTCAATACCGCGCGGCCCGGCCGCGCACACTGAGTTGGGAGGGAACTCACTTGCGTCACCCACACACACTCGTCACCGTCGCCCTGCCGGTTCGCAATGGAGCCGACAGGATTCCGGCCGTCGTGGAGTCCGTGCTCGCCCAGGACCATGAGCGGCTGGAATTGGTGATCTCCGACAATGCGTCGACCGATGCCACCGAGGAGGTCTGCCGGGAGCTGGCGGCGCACGACGGCCGGATCGTCTACCACCGCAATGCGGTCAATGTCGGCATATTGAACAACTTCATCGGCGCACTCGACCTCGCGAAGGGCACATACTTCCGGTGGATAGGCGACGACGACTGGCTGGAGCCGAACTATCTGTCGCGGTGTCTCGATGCGTTCGAGGCCGATCCGAGGTTGCTGTTGGTGACTTCCCAGTTGGACTACATCGGCCCGGACGGTGTGCGCCAGACCGCGCCCTATCACGGCACGGCGCTGCGCTCGCAGGACCCTGCGGTCCGTTTCGCCGAGATGTTGCGCCTGCTCAATGAAAGCTTCCTGCTGCTCGATCCGCTGTACGCCTTGGTCCGTCGTGAGCCGGTGAGCCGCATCGCGCGCCGGAATATGCTGCGCGAAGATGAGGTCTACGCCGGAAAGCTGGCCCTGGCCGGTCCCTGGGGGCATGTGCCCGAGGTGCTCGGCGGTCGGCATTGGCAGCACGATCGGCAATCCGTCATGGCGCGCAAGCTCGGCGTGGCGAGCTGGCAGGCACACTTCTCCAACACACTGGAGTGCCGCGAATTATTGCGCTGGATAGCCGCATCCGACCTCACGCCGCAGCAACGGTGGCAGGCCCGCCGCGCCGTCGCGCGGCTCTACGCGAAACGGCAACAGATCACCGCCGCTCGCGGCATGCGCAAGCTGTCCGGGTACCTCGGTGCGAGCCCGGGAACCCGCGGGTAGCGCGATGGGCACGGTACCGCTCCCGGCGACCTCGGTGAATCACTCGCCGCGCCGAGGGGTGTCGAGGCCGCTAATGTCGGACAATGTGCCGAGCGGAACCGTGAGTGTCGTGATTCTCGGCATCAACTACGCCCCCGAAACGACTGGGATCGCCCCGTACACAACAGGTCTCGCGCGGGGATTGGCCGCGCGTGGCCATGAGGTGCGGGTTCTCACCGGCGTCACGCACTATCCGGCCTGGCGGCGCGCCGCCGAGCGTGAGGCGTTCCGCACCGACACCGATGCCGATGGGGTGCGGCTGCGTCGGCTGAACCACCACGTTCCTCAGCACGGTCGTGGTTTCGGCCGTGCCGCAATGGAATTGACCTTCGGTCTCCAGGCGGTGACGACCGGGTGGGAGCGTCCCGATGTGGTCATCTGCGTCTCACCGCCGCTGCTCGCCGCCACCATGGCGGTCGCCCGGGCGCGGCTGACGCCCGCCGCTCCCGCGGTCGGCGTGCTCGTGCACGACCTGTACAGCCGAGGTGTCGTCGAGACCGGGGCACTGCCCGGGCCCGCCGCACAGGCGATGCGCATGCTGGAGTCCGCCGCCTTCCGCCATGCCGACGGCGTGGCGGTGATCCACGACGGCCTCCGCGATGATCTGGTGCGCGGTCTGGGCGTCGAGCGCGGGCGGATCAAGGTCATCCGGAACTGGAACCACGTGGCCACGCCCGACCCGATCTCGAGCCTGGCGTTCCGTTCGGCGCGGGGGTGGTCCGACGAGGAGATCGTCGTGCTGCACGCGGGCAATATGGGGACCAAACAGGGCCTGGAGAATGTCGTCGCCGCCGCGGAGTTGGCGGCGCGGGACGGATTGCCGGTCCGGTTCGTTCTGCTCGGCGATGGCAATCAGCGGCGGCGGATCGAAGCCGCGGGCGCCGGACTGCCGACGCTCGAATTCCTGCCACCCGTCAGCGAGGCGGAGTTTCCGTCCGCGCTCGGCGCGGCGGACGTGCTGCTGGTGAACGAGCGGCCGGGCGTGGCGCAGATGGCCGTGCCGAGCAAGCTGACCTCGTATTTCACCTCCGGCAGGCCGATTCTCGCGGCCGCCGACCCGTCCGGGTACACCGCGCAGGAGATGACCGCCTCGGGCGGAGGAGTCCTCGTGCCCGCCGACCGCCCGGATCTCCTGCTCGCCGAGGCGATCCGGATCGGGGCCGATCCGGTCCTCGGCGCCGAGTTCGCCGCTGCGGGAAGGCGATACGCCACGGCATTGCTGAATCCGGAGGCCGCGCTGGACAGCTACGAGGAGTGGATAATCGAGTTGGCTCGCGCACGGGGGAAGGCGGTCCGATGGCCAAACGCGCATTGATCACCGGAATTACCGGACAGGACGGTTCATACCTGGCCGAGCTGCTGCTCGGTAAGGGGTACGAGGTGCACGGCATCATCCGTCGTGCGTCGACCTTCAATACGAGGCGGATCGACCACCTGTACGTCGACCCGCATGATCCGGATGCCCGCCTGTTCACGCACTACGGGGAATTGAACGACACGGCCAGGCTGGCGACGCTGATTCGACGGATCGAACCGGACGAGATCTATCACCTCGCCGCGCAGTCCCATGTTCGGGTCAGTTTCGATGAGCCCGAATACACCTCGGAGACAACCGGTTTGGGTACCATCCGCCTCCTCGAGGCGATTCGGCAGCTTGGGCTGCACTGCCGCTTCTACCAGGCGTCGAGCTCGGAGATGTTCGGCTCGTCACCGCCGCCGCAGAACGAGCTGACGCGATTGCACCCTCGCTCGCCGTACGGCACGGCGAAGATGTTCGCCTACTGGGCGACCCGCAACTACCGCGAGGCGTACGGACTGCACACCGTGAACGGCATTCTGTTCAACCACGAATCACCGCGCCGCGGAGAGACTTTCGTAACCCGCAAGATCACGCGCGCGGTCGCGCGGATCGCCGCCGGGCTCGACGAGCAGCTGTGGATGGGCAATGTCGACACCATCCGGGACTGGGGGTATGCGCCCGAGTACGTCGAGGGCATGTGGCGCATGCTGCAGGTCGATGAGCCGGACGACTATGTGCTCGCGACCGGTGTCGGGTATTCCGTGCGGGACTTCCTGGTGATGGCGTTCGAACGGGCCGGACTCGACTGGGAGCGCCACGTCCGATTCGATGATCGGTACCTGCGGCCCGCGGAGGTGGACGCGATGATCGGCGACGCATCCAAGGCGACCGCGACATTCGGCTGGGAACCGCGGGTGCGTGCCCCGGAGTTGGCGCGGCTCATGGTCGATGCCGATATGGAGATGCTGAAGTCCGAGACGCCGGTGTGGATCGATCGCCCCGATCTCGCCGCCTGGCATCAGCCGCGATAGTTCGCCTGATTGTCCAGGAACCAATGACACGTCGCCTTCAGCCCATCCACCAGGGAGATTGCGGGTGGACCCCAGCCCAGGCCGGTGAGCCGCGAGACGTCCAGCAACTTTCGATACGTACCGTCCGGTTGCGAAGTGTCCCAGCGGATCTCACCGCGATAACCTGCGATGTCCGCGATCGTCGTCGCGAGTTCGGCCACCGTCGTCTCCTGGCCGGTTCCGATATTCACCGGTCCCTCGCCGTCGTAGTGCTCGAGCAGGAACAGGCAGGCGTCGGCGAGATCGTCGGCGTGGATGAACTCCCGCAATGGTTTTCCGGTGCCCCAGCATTCGACATAGGGCGCGTCATCGCGGGCGGCCTCGTGGAAGCGGCGGATCAGCCCCGGTACGACATGGCTGGTCCGGGGGTGGAAATTGTCGCCCGGGCCGTACACATTGGTGGGCAGCGCGCTGATATACGGCAGGCCGTGTTGCCGCCGAATCGCCGCGACCTGGGTGATACCCGCGAGCTTCGCGACCGCGTAGCCCTCGTTCGTCGCTTCGAGCGGACCGGTGAACAGCGCGTCTTCGCGGATCGGCACGGCGGCGGACTTCGGGTAGATACAGCTCGATCCGAGGAACAGGAACCGTTCCACCCCGGTCGTGACCGCGGCATCGAGCAGATTCACCTGAATACGCAGATTGTCCGAGAGGAACTCCGCCGGTCGCGCCGCGTTCGCCGCGATCCCGCCCACCCGTGCTGCGGCATCGATCACGACGTGAGGCCGTGTCGCAGCGAAGAATTCGGCGGTGGCACGGGCATCGCGCAGGTCGAGTTCGGTCGAGTCGCGCCCGACGAGATCGGTGAAACCCGCGGCCCGAAGCCGACGCCACAGCGCCGATCCCACCAGTCCGCGATGTCCTGCCACATACACTCGCGAAGCGCGCGAGAGGGGACCGCCGTTCCAGTGCATGGTCGCCATTGTGGCAGAGCCGGGCGGGCAGGATCCGAGATGCGAAGGCGTCGCGGGTCGATATACTCGCTCTCGTATGTTCAGGCCGAAAACTCTTGGAAGGCAATCGGTCAGATGAACGAATGCTCCACGCCCTGGCCGCGAATGCTCGTCGGACACGTTCCCATCGACCTGCTTGATCGCGATGCGGCGCTGGAGCTCATTTTCGGTGCGCTGTCGGACTCCGACCCGATTGCCGTGGCCTCCGCCAACCTGGACCACATCCACCACTTCGCCGGTGATGCCTCGTGGGACGCGCGGACTCCGGTGGCCCCGACGGGTGGGCTGCGCTGGCTCACCCTGCTCGACGGCATGCCCCTGGTGCGTACCGCCAATGCCCGCAGCGGTCGCAGCTGGCCCAAACTATCCGGAAGCGACCTGATTACGCCCATCCTCGAACGTGCGGCAGCCACGCGGGCGCGAGTGGCGTTTCTCGGCGGCACCGCCGAAACTCACCAGCTGCTGCTCCCCGTGCTGGCCGAGCGGCACCCACGGCTCGAGGTCGCGGGGACCTGGGCTCCCGAGCGGGCCGAGCTGACCGATCGTAGTGCGTCAGAGGCGATTGCCGCGCAGATAAAAGCGGCCGAAGCCGATATCCTCGTCGTCGGGCTCGGCAAGCCACGCCAGGAGCGGTGGATCGCCGACTACGGGACGCAGACCGGCGCCCAGGCGCTGCTCGCGTTCGGGGCGGTCGTCGACTTCCTCGCGTGCCGGGTCGCCCGCGTGCCGGAACGAGTCAGCAATGTGGGCGGCGAATGGGCGTGGCGTCTCATGCTGGAGCCGCGGCGGCTGGCCCGGCGCTACCTCGTGCAGGGACCGCCCGCCTTGGTGCGATTGAAACGTTCGGCGGTGGTGCTCGAGGCCGCACCCGCGTCGGCATGATCCGGGACGAGGCCACGGTTCCCGTGCGTACGGCGGGTCGTTCGTACCTGCCCGCGGCGGGGGCATTCGGCCTCGTGGTCGCGCTCGCCGCGGCCGTCGCCGCCACCGGTGTGGTCGTCACCGCCGGTGGCAATGATCAGCGTGCCTTTCATTGGCCGTCGGTGGAACAGATTCGGGCGTCGTTCCCGCACCTCGATCTCGTCGGCCTGAATACGGCGACCGGGCCGCTCTATCACCTCGTGGTCGCCGCGATCTCGGGGCCGCTCGGCCTGGGCGAGCACGGCACTCAGGTCGTGGGCGCAGTGTTCGCGGGATGTCTTGCCGCGCTTGCCGTCCAGCACGCACGGACGCTGCCGTCGTGGCAGCTGTGCGCGCTCGCTGTGGCACCACTGCTGTTGTCGGCGTACTTCTGGCAGTCGGCGCTGTGGATGCTCACCGATGACGCGGCGCTGGTGTTCGCGATGGCGGCGATGATTCTGATGATCACGGTTCCGACGACCCGGGGGTGCGTCGCGATCGGTGTGCTCATTGCCGCGGCGATCGCGACGCGGCAGACCTTCGTCTGGCTGCTGGCACCGGCCGTGCTGTCGTGTGTGGACCTGGTGAGCCCGCGCCGCGACCCGAAATCCACGCTGGGACACGCCGCTCTGGTCGCCGGTCCCGGCATCGTGGTGCTGGCCGGTCTGATCGTCCTGTGGGGCGGGCTGACCCCGCCTGCGATGCGGCAGTTCAATGCCGCGCATCCGAGCCTTACGGCCATCGCGTTCACATTCGCGGTCGCCGCGATTTTCGCCGTACCGGTCCTGGTGGCTTCGGCGCAGGTCGCCGCCGTCCGCGCGCACCTGGTCGCCGAGACCGTCACAGGCCTGATCGTCGCTGCCCCCGCCCTCGTCTTTCGCAGTGCGGCAACGAAATTCCCCGATGACTCGCGGCGTGGCGGCGTGGTGTGGACCGTCGTCGGAAAGCTTCCGGATGTGGCCGGACGCTCGCCGGTACTGGCCGTGGCCGCCTTCGTCGGCGGGTTCGCATGCGCCGCACTGTTGTTCGTGCTCGAGCGCCGAACCGCCGTGATCATGGCGGCGGCACTCGTCGCGCTCACGCTGGTTACCGCACCGGGCTCCCAGCTCTACCAGAAGTACGCCGAGTTGCCGATCGCCGTACTCACCTTGCTGGTGGTCGTCGAGATTGCACGGAGCCGGAGGCTGGTACGGACCTGGCCGCTGGCCGGTCTCGCCGCGTTCCAACTCGTGGTGACGGCGGGTATCGTCGGCATTCCCTTCTTCCGGGCGCTGGGTGGCTGAGTGCGGATCTTCAATCGAGTCGCGGCGATACTGACCCTCGCACTGGTGCTGGCCAGCTGCGTCGGGACGGGTGACCCGGGCACCGATACCTGCACCACCACGAATAGGACCGCCGCCACCTGTGTTCCGCCCCCGGTGGCGGCCGCGTCGGGCAAGGGCTGGAAGCTGATCTTCGAGGAAAACTTCGACGGCACCGACTACGACCACTCGAAGTTGACGCCGTGCTTCGACTGGAACTATGGCGGCTGCACGAGCAGCTTCAACTCCGGCCGCGAAACCTATCGCCCCGAACAGGTCCGCGTCGGTGGCGGGTCCGCGAAACTCGTTGCCGAGCCACTGAACCCGCCCTCGCCGGATCCCTCGTGTTTCCAGCAGGTCTGCACCTACAAGAGTGGGCTGCTCTCGACCGCACGCGCCGATGCCCACAGCGACAAGTACCTGTTCTCCTTCACCTACGGATACACCGAGGCCCGGGTCAAGTTCCCGGCGATCGCCGGTTTCTTCATGGCGTTCTGGATGTTGCCGACCAACCCGAAATTCGAGTACCGCAGCGAGATCGACATTGTCGAGGCGCTCGGCGGCAACCCCCAGAACGTCTACATGACCTACGCCTACGACGGGCGCTCGAACGCGTACCGCGTCAACAACACCTCGGGCGACAATGGCGCCTGCCCGGTGCGGGATTACTCGCAGGATTGGGTGCGGTTCGGCGTCGACTGGGAACCCGACCACATCGCCTGGTACATCAACGGTGTCCGCTGCGGCGAATTCACCGACGCCCGTGCGATCGAGAACGGCCCGATGCAGCTGATCCTGAATATGACGGTCGACAACGACTGGGAACGCAACGAGGGTTCGGTGCTCGCGAACCAGAACCAGACCGCCACACTCGATGTCGATTACCTGCGAGTCTTTCAACAGCACTAGGGGGCAGGGGGTTCATGGACTCGACCGAGCATGTCGCCACGGTCGCGATTGTCATCGTGACCTACAACAGCGCCGCGGATATCCCGCTGCTGCTGAACGATCTACGCGCCGAGGCGCGCGAGACCGATATCCGGGTCGTGGTGGTCGACAATGAGTCGGCCGATGACACGGCGGCGATCGTGCGCGGGTATCCCGAGGTCGTCTTCGTGGAATCGGGCGGGAATCTCGGCTACGCGGGCGGGATCAATGTCGGGCTCACACATACCGGGAACTGTGACGCCGTCCTGATCCTGAACCCGGACCTGCGGGTGCGGCCCGGCGCGATCGCCGAGATGCTGGCGGCACTCGACGCCGACGACCGGATCGGGGCCGTGGTGCCCCTGATCCTGGACACCGAGGGCAACCCGCACACCTCGCTGTGCCGTGAGCCGTCCCTGACCCGGGCGTTCGGAGATGCGCTGCTCGGCAGCCGGGCCTGGCGGAACCGACCGGCATGGCTGTCGGAATTCGACTATCGCCCAAGCAGTTACGGGCACGCACACGATATCGACTGGGCGACCGGCGCGTGCCTGCTCGTGCGCGGCGTGCTGGCCGCCGAACTCGGCGAATGGAACGAGGACTTCTTCCTCTACTCGGAGGAGACCGAGTATTTCCGCCGCATCCGGTCCAGCGGGCACGTAGTGCGCTTCGCCCCGGCCGCCGTCGTCCAGCATCGCCTCGGCGGCTCGGGAACGTCCCCGGCCCTCGCGACGCTCCTGGAAGTCAACCGAATCCGCTATATCGAGCTGCACCACGGCCGTTGGTACGCACGGCTGTTTCGGGCCATCGTCGCGCTCGCCGCCCTGATGCGCTCCTACAATGCCGACCACCGCCGCACGCTGTCCATCGTGCTGCGCCGGAATCGCTGGAAGGACCTGCCGAAGGCGACGAAACCGGCTGTGGCGGAAGTGCTCTCCGGTCGACTCGGGCGCGGCGCGGTCATCGTCCCGGCCTACGACGAGGCCGCCGTGATCGAGCGGACGCTGCGCCCACTGAGCGAGGCCGCCGTCGCGGGATTCTTCGAGCTGATCGTCGTGGCCAACGGCTGCACCGACGACACCGCCGCCCGAGCCCGGACGATCCCGGGCGTTCAGGTGGTCGAGCTCCCGGTCGGTTCGAAACCCTTGGCGCTCAACACCGGTGACAGTGTCGCGACGCTGTGGCCGCGCCTATACCTCGACGCCGACATCCGAATCACCGCCACCACCGTGCTCGCAGTCCTCGACCGCATCGATCACGGCGATGTACTGGCCGCCCGCCCGGCATTCAGATACGACTCCGACAACGCGAGCACGATCGTCCGCAGCTACTACCGCGCCCGGCGGAAAATGGCGGCCCACCAGAATGCGCTGTGGTGGGCAGGCGTCTTCGGCCTCAGCGCCGAAGGCCACAAACGATTCGGCGAGTTCCCCGAGGTCACCGGCGACGATATGTTCGTCGACACCCAATTCCGCGACACCGAGAAAACGGTCGTCCACACCGAGCCATCGGTATGGACGACCCCCACCGATCTCTCCGGCCTGCTCACGGTCCTCGGCAGACACCACAGAGGCAATACCGAACTCGTCGACCGTGATCCGGAGCGAACGCCGAAAACCGGCCTGCACACCGCGCGCGCCATCCTGCGCACGATTACCGGTCCACTCTCGGCCGTCGACGCAGCGGTCTACTTCGGCGTGGCGATCGCCGCGAGACGCCGGGCGGCCCACAGCGATTCGCGCTGGGAACGCGACAACAGCAGCCGCTCGACCGGCGTGTGAAACCAGGGGCGCCCCCTCGTCTCCGCGCCATCCGTGATGACGCCGATTCATCGCCTCGTCAGCAATTTGTTGAGCGACCCATTCCCGGGGGATTGAGACTGCAGTTGTCCAGGGGATTTCGATGGGGCCGTCACCCTGCGGACGAGGGTGGTTACGGCTATCGCTCCGCCTATGAAGAGGCCCGCGAAGCCCAGGAATAGGGGGAGGACAACGGTTTTCAGGAGTGAGGGCGTCAGACTTTCACCGACGGCGACCGTTACGTCGGGGCCGCCTTCGGCAGTGAGGCTGTAAGTGCCCGCTTTGGTGGTATGGAATTTGAATTCGGATTGGCCGTCGAAGGTGCCCTGCTGGTAGGTCGTGTTTCTGCTGGTTTGCAGTGTGACGGGCTTGCCTGAAGGGGCGGTGAGGGTGAGGGTTACCGCGGGGAGATCCGGTGTTGTGCTGGGGTTCTCGAAGTAGACCGTGTAGTCGTGATCCGCGGTCAGCTGTAGATCGCCCGCGCCGGGGACCGTCACCCGCTGGTAGTGCGCGATGTCGTCGTCCATGTTCGAGACGCCGATGACGCCGGACATGGTGGCACCCGTAACTCCCGCGAGGATCACCAGAACTCCGGCGACGATCCACCACCCGGAGGGGCGATCGGGTTGCGGAGGTTGCGCCCGGACCGGGTAGGAGGTGGGGTAGGTGCCCGGGTAGGCCATGTCGGAACCTTTGCTTTCGCGGCGCACTGTTCAGCTCGTGCGACCTGTCAGGGCTTACCTAACCAGTTCGCGCTGAATACCGCAGGCGACAGCAATTCACTGAAAAAGCTTGAGCAGGTTCACGACCAGGCGGTAGAGGCCGTAGGAGAAGGGGGCCGCCACCCACAACCAGGCGAAAATGAGCAGGGGAATTCGGTTCGGTACCGGTTCGGTGCTCACGGGGTCGGTCATGCCGGATCTCCCTTCACGACGTCGGCCGAAGTATTCGGCGGCCTATGGTATTTCGCCGCCACCGGGCGGATGAGCTCATTGGCGAGGAAGCCGATGCACAGCAATGTGATCATGATCGTGAAAGAAGTGCCGTACAGCGCAGGGCCGGACTTGCCATGTCTCACACCGGAATCCGCTATCCGATTGACGATCAACGGCCCGGCCACGCCCGCCACCGACCATGCGGTGAGTAGTCGTCCGTGAATCGCGCCGACCTGGTAGGTGCCGAACAGATCTCTGAGATAGGCGGGGATGGTGGCGAATCCGCCGCCGTAGAAGGACAGGATCACCATGGCGGCCAGGATGAACACGGTTTTGTCGGTGCGGCCCACCGACCAGAGCGCCAGATAGGCGAGCGCGCCGACGCCGAGGTAGACGCGGTAGATATTCTTGCGCCCCACCAGATCCGAGAGCGACGACCAGCCGATGCGCCCGGCCATATTGGCCGCCGACAGCACCGCTACGAAACCCGCTGCCGCCGAGACGGATACCGGGGTCGAGGTGTTCTTGAAGAAGTCGACCACCATGGGCGCGGCCTTCTCCAGAATGCCGATGCCCGCGGTCACGTTGAAGCACAGCACAATCCACAGCAGCCAGAACTGCGGGGTGCGCAGGGCATCATTCGCGCTGACATCATTGCCGCTCACCAACTTCGCCCGCGTGGTCGGCGGCACCCAGCCGTGCGGCCGCCAGCCGGCCGGTGGAACCCGGACCAGCAGGGGGCCGACCGACATGAATACCGCATACGTCAACCCCATGACCAAGAAGGTCGTCGCGATACCGGAATCGTCGCGGCCGAAGCGGGACAACAGTTCCGACGTCCACGGCGAGGCGATGAGCGCGCCGCCGCCGAACCCCATGATCGCGAAACCCGTTGCCATACCGGGCCGGTCCGGAAACCACTTGATGAGTGTGGAGACCGGGGATATGTAGCCGATCCCGAGGCCGATACCGCCCACGAAGCCGTATCCGAACACTATGAGCCAGTAGGCATTCAGCGCCGCACCGAGCGAGGAGATGAGCAGGCCCGAGGAGAAACACACCAGCGAGATCGTCATGGCCCAGCGCGGCCCGCGCCGTTCGACGAACGTGCCGCCGAAGGCCGCCGAAAGTCCCAGCATCACAATGGCGATCTGGAAGGGCAGTGCACTCTCGGTGCCCGAGATACTCAGGGATTTCTCGAGCGGCGGTTTGAACACGCTCCAGGCGTAGGCCTGGCCGATCGCGAGGTGAATGGACAATGCGGCGGGTGGTACCAACCAGCGGTTCCATCCGGGCGGCGCGATGATGCGCGAATATCGGACGCCGTCGGCGACTGCGGTCATGCTGAATCTCCACACTGAAGTTGTGCCGTGAGCGTAAATCCCCGCTGCGCGGCCCGGGTGGAAATCCGGAGATCCCCCGCGGCGTGGCCGGGCGCCGGGGATCTACGAAATGATCGGCAGGGATGGAGACTTCCCGGTGGGCGGCGGCGGTTCCGGGCCGGGATCCGGTGCCGCCGCCTGCTCCTCGACCGGTCTGCGATTGCGGGCCGTCCACCAACGCCGGATCTGGGACAGGCGGGTGGCGCGGGCGGGCCAGAATTCCTGCACGCTGGCATTGAATTCGGCGCCCAGGATCACCGCGAAGCCGAGGAAGAACGTGAAGAGCAGGAACGCGATCGGGGTCGCCAGCGCGCCATAGCTGATCCCGGTCTTGGTGACCCAGGCCAGATAGCGCCGCAGCCCCTCGCTCGCGGTCATGAAGAACACACCCGCCACCAGCGCGCCGCCGAACAGTCGATGCCACGGCAGGGTGCGATGCAAGGCCAGCTTGTACAGCGTGGTGAGCGCGACGATCAGCAGCAGGCCCGCGCCCGGGTAGTAGAACGCGTCGATCAGCCGCAGCCCGGGTTCACGCCAACCGCGCGGCAGCGCCCGGCCCACGATGGAGGGCCCCAGCGCGATGAGCGGCAGGATCAGCACCGAGGCGATCAGGAACCCGACGTACAGCAGCAGCGCGAAGATCCGCTGCCACACCGGATGCCGCGCGGTGGCCTGCCCGTGCGCGGCGGTGATCGCGTCCACGAAGGTCGCCATGGCCGAGGATCCCGCCCACAGCGACAGCACGAACCCCACCGACACCACCCCGCCGTGCCCGCGTTGCAGCACATCGGTGACGGTCGGTTCGACCAGGTCGTCGACCACACTGGGACTGAACAGCTTCCGGGCAAAGTTGATGATCTTGGTTTCCACAATGTTCACCGTGTCCGGCCCGAACCAGTGCCCCACATAGCCCAGGCTGCCCAGCAGGCCGAGCAGCAGCGGCGCCAGCGACAGGGTCTGCCAGAACGCCGCCGCGGCGGACTTCCCGAAGATGGAATCGGCCCAGGCCTTCGCCGCGACATGCACGATCAGCTCCCAGACCCGGCCCAGTCGTGTGACGGTGCGCACCCCGGCGCGCCGGGAATCATCCACAGCGGGCCCGTCCGGCGCGGGCGCGTCGGCGTGTTGCGGAGGGTCGTCGTGCTCGTTCATCGTGGCTACAGCATCGCTCACCAGGGTTTCGAATGTGCGCGGACCCGCGATGTGTCGCGCGGCACTACAACAGGCTGTGTCGGATTGGATTGCTGTCGGTCCGGAAAGCTAATCTCTTCCGAGTGACTTCGGGTGGTGGCGGTTCATTACGTGCATGGCAGCGCAGGGCTCTCACCAAATATTTGGCGACCAAGCCTCGGGACTTTCTGGCGGTAGCCACCCCCGGTGCCGGTAAGACGACATTCGCGCTGCGTGTGGCGATGGAACTGCTGCGAG
Organism: Nocardia sp. NPDC051030; assembly: GCF_040683015.1. NCBI lineage: Bacteria > Bacillati > Actinomycetota > Actinomycetes > Mycobacteriales > Nocardiaceae > Nocardia > Nocardia sp. NPDC051030. The sequence continues at coordinate 803,926 of NZ_JBFBCD010000002.1, forward strand.
ACCGCACGGTGGACCAGGTGACGGTGGTCGCGCCGACCGAGCACCTCAAGCATCAGTGGGCGGGATCGGCGCAGCGTATCGGCTTGCAGCTGGACTCCAACTTCTCCAACTCCACCGGTTCCACCTCCTCGGACTATCACGGTGTCGTGGTGACCTATGCGCAGGTGGCCTCGCATCCGTTCAAGCATCGCGTGCGCACCGAGAACCGCCGGACCCTGGTGATCCTGGACGAGGTCCACCACGCCGGTGACGCCAAGAGCTGGGGTGAGGCGACCGAGGAGGCATTCGGCCCCGCCACCCGCCGCCTGTCGCTCACCGGTACCCCCTTCCGCAGCGATGACTCGAAGATCCCCTTCATCACCTACGAGCCGGACGAATCCGGCTTCGAGAAGTCCAAGGCCGACCACACCTACGGCTACTCCGAGGCGCTCGCCGACGGCGTCGTCCGCCCCGTCGTATTCCTCGCCTACTCCGGAGAGGCGCACTGGAGAGACAGTGCGGGCGAGGAGTATTCCGCCCGCCTGGGTGAGCCGCTGAACGCCGAACAGACCGCCCGCGCCTGGCGCACCGCCCTGGACCCGGCCGGAGACTGGATGTCCAAGGTGCTCACCGCCGCCGACACCCGCCTGCGCCAGCTGCGCGCCACCGGCATGCCCGATGCGGGCGGCCTGGTGATCGCCACCGATCAGGACAAGGCGCGCGACTACGCCGAACTGCTGGAACATATTTCGGGCACCAAACCCACGATCGTGCTCTCGGACGACCCGTCCTCCTCCGACCGCATCGGCGAATTCAGCGATAACACCGACCCGTGGATGGTCGCGGTGCGCATGGTGTCCGAGGGTGTCGACGTGCCGCGCCTGGCGGTCGGCGTCTACGCCACCAGCGCCTCCACCCCCTTGTACTTCGCGCAGGCCATCGGCCGTTTCGTGCGTGCCCGCAAAACCGGCGAGACTGCCAGCGTCTTCCTCCCCTCGGTCCCGGTGCTGCTCGATCTGGCCGCGCAGCTGGAGGTCCAGCGCGATCACGTGATCGGCAAGCCGCATCGCGAGAAGAGCGACCTCGACGACGAACTCCTGATCGACGCCAATAAGCAGAAGGACGAGCCCGGCGAAGAGGAACGCAAGTTCATCGCCCTGGCCGCCGACGCCGAACTCGACCAGGTCATCTACGACGGCGACTCCTTCGGCACCGCCACCTTCTCCGGCAGCGATGAGGAGGCCGACTACCTCGGCATCCCCGGACTCCTGGACGCCGACCAGATGCGCGCCCTCCTGCGCGATCGCCAGGCCCGCCAGATCAGCGCCGCCGAAGCCCGCCCCGAACCGGTCAATGTGATGGCCGCCGAACGTGCCGCCACCGCCGACCGCCTCGGCGAACTCCGCCGCGAACTCAACAGCCTGGTCGCCATGCACAATCACCGCACCGGCAAACCCCACGGCGTCATCCACGGCGAGCTACGCCGCGAATGCGGCGGCCCCCCCACCGCCCTGGCCACGGTCGACCAACTATCCGAACGCATAGCGGCCCTGCGCCGCATGTAGCCCCCACGGGCGGCTCACACGATCGTCAGCGCGATCCGCACCGAGTCGCCCACACTCAACCCCTCGGCCTCCCGCACCGTCTTCTTCATCGGCAACATATACGTGGCGTGCTTCTTGCTCGGAAATATCGAAGTGGCCCACCGACTCTCGCCGACCTCGACCTTCACCCGCACCGACCCGAACCCGCCCGCCCGCTGCCCGAACAATTCCTCGATCTCATCCGCGACCCCCTCCGGCAGATTCACGAAGTACCACGCGGCGGGCCCCTCCCAAACCCACAGCTCAGCCGAGAACGAATATCGCGAGTCAACCATCCGCCGACCGTAGCCGAGGGGTGCGACAGCTTCCGTACCCCTCGGTGCCGATGTGCTCGCCGACCGGTGCTTCAGAACGAACACAGCGGGCGACCTGTGAGGTCGCCCGCTGTGGGTTTTCTGTTGGGAAGATGAAATTGTCGAGCGGACCTCTCGAGGTGGAGCGGCTGGTAGGGCCGATGTCCTCGAGATGGAGGAGCTTTACAGCGCCGGTGCCGACTCCGAGTCGATCACGGCTTCGAGCGCACGGAGACGATCCATGTGCTCATTGGCGTGATGCTGGCAGAAGAGCAACTCACCACCTGCGGGAAGGGTGGCGCGCACGCGCGCGGCCGCCCCGCAACGGTCACAACGATCGACCGCGGTCAGTGGGGTGCTTGTCAGGGTTCCTGGCATGACTCCTCCGTCCTGGCTCCCGGGGCTTGCGCGCCGTTTGCCTGGTGTGGGGCCCACAGTCCACTCCGTGGGCTCGCTACCGCTACTTCCCAGCAGTGGCTGATGACTACTCTGTCAGACGTTCGGGGCGAGGTCTTTGTTCCCGATGAGTTTCCCATGTGTTTTGCCTAACATGACCTGGGGTTTCGCTTAAAGCGAACAGGCCCGCGAGAACACCGGTGAGGCCGTCGGAGACCCCCTCCGAACACGCTGATCGAGTTGTCTATCGGGAGACTACCCGTGGGGGCCGACACCCACACTCTGATTGGATAACCCTCCGGCCACGGCCCGGCAAAGCTCACAGCCAAGACGGATCCAGATCGAGGGTGGTGCGGTCGCCGGAATCCAGGAGCTCGAACAGTGCAGTGGTGCGCGGCAATTCCCACTTGAAGAAGAAACGTGCGGCCGCGCGCTTGCCGAGTCCGAAGGCATCCCCGCGCTCGGCCAGGGGGGTCGCGGCGAGCGCTTGCTGGAGCCAGATCCAGGACAGGACGACGTGGCCGAAGGCCTCGAGATAGGCGGCCGAGTTGGCCAGCGCCGACACCGGGTCGCCGTCGCGCCACAGACCCGCGGTGGTGGCGGCGAGTCGCCCTGCGGCGGCCTGGAGGGCATCGGCGAAGGCGGTGAGCTCGGCGTCGCCGGAGGTGGAGGCCGCGATGACGGTCGCGGACATGGTCTCGAGGAGGGCGGCCAGCGCCGCACCATTGTCGAGGGTGACCTGGCGGCCCAGTAGGTCGAGGCTCTGGATGCCGTGGGTGCCTTCATGGATGGGATTGAGGCGATTGTCGCGGTAGTGCTGTTCCACGTCGTAGTCGCGCGTGTAGCCCGCGCCGCCGTGCACCTGGATGGCGAGGTCGTTGGCCGTCAGGCACCACTGGCTCGGCCAGCTCTTGGCAATGGGCGTCAGGATGCGCAGCAGGGTGGCGGCGCGATCGCGGGCGGAATCGGAAGTGGCGGTGCGATGTTCGTCGACGAGGCGGCCGCAGTACAGCTGCAGGCCCAATGCGCCCTCGGCGTAGGCCTTCTGGGCGAGCAGCATGCGGCGCACGTCCGGATGTTCGACGATCGGCACCTGTGCGCCGCCGCGGGCGGTGACCGGGCGGCCCTGCGGCCGATTGCGGGCGTAGTCCAGGGATTTCAGATATCCGGTGTAGCCGAGGGCCGTCGCGGCCAGGCCGACGCCTATGCGGGCCTCGTTCATCATCGTGAACATTTGCGCCATACCGTGATTCGGCTCGCCCACCAGATAGCCGACCGCGCCGGGTTGTCCGCCGGGGGTGAAGTTGCCGTCGCCGAAAACCGGTGCGGTATTGACGGTTCCGCGCCAGCCCATCTTGTGATTGATGCCCGCGAGCACGACGTCATTGTGCTCGGTGGGATTGCCCTGCTCGTTGGGCAGAAATTTGGGGACGATGAACAGGGAGATGCCGCGGGTGCCCTCGGGAGAGCCGGGGATGCGGGCCAGCACCAGGTGGTTGATGTTCTCCGAAAGCTCGTGGTCGCCACCGGAAATCCACATTTTGCGGCCGAAGACTCGATAGGTGCCGTCGTCCTGCGGGACGGCGCGGGTGGTGATGTCGGCGAGGCTGGATCCGGCGTGCGGCTCGGACAGGGCCATGGTGCCGAAGTCGCGGCCCTCCAGCATGGGGCGCACGAAGCGGTCGATCTGCTCGGTACTGCCGTGTGTGGCAAGCAGATTCGCATTGCCGGTGGTGAGCAGCGCGTAGGCGGTGGTGCCCGCATTGGCGGCGTGGAACCAGGACATGCAGGCCGTGTAGACCGAATGTGGCAGCTGCATGCCGCCGACCTCGTAATCCATTGCCGCGCCGATCATTCCGGCGTCGGCGAAGGCCTTCAGGGCCTTGCCGACGGCGGGGATGATGTGCACGCGTTCGCCGTCGAAGGTGGGCTCGTGCAGGTCGTTCTCGCGATTGTGCGGGGCGAAATAGGTGGTGGCCAGGTCCTGGCACAGGCGCAACACCTGGTCGAAGGTGTCGCGAGAGTGGTCGGTGAAGCGGTCGCGCGCGGTGAGCGACTCCACATCGAGCCAGTCGTAGAGCAGGAACTCGATATCGCGGGCGGACATGATCACGGACGGGTTCATGGTTCCTCGAACGGTCGGCTGGACGGCGGGCGTACCAGCCGGTCTACCAGATCGTTCAGGAACGCACGGAGGCCCGGCCGCGATGCAGTCGGCCGAAGTGTCCGGGCGACTGCCCCTTCCAGGTCCGGAAGGCCGAGGCGAAGGCCGACACGCTGGAGTAACCGAGCCGCTCGGCGGCCTGTTCGACGGTGAGCCCGGCGATCAACAGCTCCTCGGCGAGCAGGCCGACGGTTTCGGTGCTCAGCTCGCGGAAGGTGGTGCCCTCCTCGGCGAGGCGGCGGCGCAGGGTGCGGACACTGACGTCCAGGTCGGCCGCGATGCGGGTCTGGTCAGCCGATCCGCCGTGCCGGATGAGGAGCTGGCGGACCCGGCCGCTGAGGCCGCTGCGGCTGTGGCGGCTCTCCATCAGGTCATTGCATTGCTGCTCATAAAACCGGGCGGTCGATACATTTGCCTGGGGGAGCGGGGTTTCCAGCATGCTGGACTGGAAGATGATGCGGGACTGCGGCATCGAGAACAGCACCTCCTCGACGCCGAACACCGCACCGAACATCTCGTAGATCGGATGCGCCTCCACATACAGCTCCACACGCACCGCGGGCACCCGCATGGGCAGCAGATCCTGCTGCAGGGTCGCGATGGCGGCCAGGTCGCGTTCGAGAGTGAAACGCCGAATGTCCTCGGGCACATTGCCGTCGTCGCGGACCACCCAGACGTGCGGACCGTGCTCTTCGACGTGATGGTCGGCGGTGGTGAACGATAGGTCCGCGTAGCGCAGCGCGATATCCATGGCATTGCGCAGATTGGCACTGCTCATGAGGGCGAAACCCAGCACGCCCATGGATGGCGGATGGCACAGCAGGCCCGCCAGCAAACCCAGCCCGGGCTCATTGTCGATACCGGTGACCACATTGCGCATCACCGAGAATTCCTGAGCCAGTGTGATTTCGGTGGAGGGGTCGCGGACCTCGGCTTCCTTGATGCCGGAACCCTCGAGAACCGACCGCATGGTCAAACCCCGGCCCAGCGCGAAATCGGCTATGAGGGCCACGCTGGTGATGGAACGCAGTTGCTCCAACTCTTCCGTCACTCAGGAAGTCTCGCAAACATTCGGCGTCCCCGGGCCGTTACCGGTGGGTAAGTTGCCTGTATACGGCCCATATTCGCTGATTCCTGGCCGATTGCCAGCTGGTCGCCCGAAACCCTCAGCCATACGGTGAGTTTCATGCGCATAGCGCTCGCAAATCAGAATCAGCTGCCGGATGCCGGAAAGGTCCGCCCGCCGATGCTCACCGTGATCGCGCCCGCCGATGGCGAGGTGATCGACACCATCCCGACCGATTCGCCCGATCAGGTGCGCGACACCGTCGAACGACTCCGGGACAACAGCGTCGTGTGGCGCTCGCTGGGCATGGTCGGCCGGGTGCACTGGCTGACCTTGTTCCGAAACTGGTTGCTGGACAACCGGGATGGCATCGTCACGCTATTGAGCCGCGAGACCGGCAAAACGGAATCGGAGGCCGAGGCCGAATTCACGCTCGCCCTCGACGCGCTCGATCACTACCGCATCCATGCCGCCGAATTCCTCGGCGGGCGACATCCGCAGGTGTTCGCGCGGCCCGCCGCCGCCCTGCAAGTGGCGGTCGCGGGCAGCGCCTGCGCGGTGGCCGGAGTGATCGGCCCGTGGACATATCCGTTGGCGCTGGCCATGTTCGACGCCGTGCCCGCACTGGTGTCCGGGGCCGCCGTGGTCGTCAAGCCCTCTTCGGAAACGCCGCTCACCATGCGCGCCGTCACCGGCGGCTGGGCGAGTCTCGGCGCGCCCGCGGTGTTCGAGAGCGTGGCCGGGCACGAGGCCGGACCCGCGGTGCTCGACAGCGTCGACTACATCCGGTTCACCGGGAGTTTCGAGACCGGGAAGATCGTGGCGCTGCGCGCGGCCGGGCGGTTGATCCCGTGCTGTCTCGATCTGGGCGGCAAATCCGCGGCCGTGGTGCTGGCCGACGCCGATCTGGATCAGGCGGCCGCCTGCATTGCGCTCGGCGGGCTGGCGAACGATGGGCAAAATTCCAATTCCATCGAACGGATCTATGTCGAGAACTCCGTCTACGACGCGTTTCTCGACAAACTGGCAGCAGAGGCCGCAGCCTTCGGGCCGATGCTCGGGGACGAGACCGGCCTGGGCGTCATGACCTCGGCGACCCAGGTCGAACTCGTCCGCGACCAGGTCCGCGACGCCCTCCTCAAAGGCGCGACCCTGCGCTGCGGTGGCACCGGCGAAGGGCACCGCTTCGAACCCACCGTCCTCGGCGAAGTCGACCCCACCATGTCCGTCCTCACCCACCAAACCCTCGGCCCGATCCTTCCCGTGGTCCGGGTAGCCGACGCGGGTGAAGCCCTCGAACTGGCCCAACAACAGCAGCCCACCGGCCCCTGCCTCAGCCTCTGGACCACCGACGCTTCCATCGGAGCCCGCGCCGCAGGCCGCTTCGCCCCCGCCGTGGTCGGCGTCAACGACGTCTCGGTCCACCTAGCCCACCCTGCCCCCTTCTGATCGCCCGCGCGGGCGATCTCACGCGGCACCGCCGACGGGCCGCGCGTCTGGGCTGCCGACGCCCTCCCGGCTGCTGCTGACCCGTCTGGTGTGCGGCTTCGGGTGCGCGATCGCGGCGGTGTGCGGCTGCGTTGAAGTGGATCGGCCTGAAGCCTCACGGATCGACATGAGGGAGTACACGCCCGTTTGTTTGGTACGCACCCATTTCCAGTCGGCTGCAACGGGTGCGTACCAAGCGGAAGGGTGTGAACCACGTGATGCTGATCGACCTTGTGGGTGGGGGCTATTTAGACTGGGTCGGTGGGAATCGAACCTGAGGCGACGCCGAAGACGCTGGTGCACATCTGTAGTCGGGATGAGTGGGACAGTGCTCGGGCGGCGGGGGAGTATCGGGCGGCCTCGCTGGATGAGGTGGGGTTCATCCACTTGTCTGCCACCTATCAGGCGCATTTTCCGGCTAATCGGTTGTTTGCCGGGCGGCGGGATCTCGTTTTGCTGTGGCTGGATTCCGGTCTGCTGGGTTCGCCTGTGAAGTGGGAACCCGGGGTGCCGAGCGATCCGGAGTCGATGCACTTTCCGCATTTGTATGGGCCGTTGCCGGTCGCCGCTGTGGTGGAGGTGACGGAGTTCGTGCCGGGGCCCGACGGGTCGTTCGCGCCGCTCGAGGACGGCTGAACCGGTTGGCGGACGGCTAGATCCGGCTGCCGGTGCCGAGAGCTTGGATGACCGCGCGGGCGGCGTTCGAGGGGGTGCGCTGGGCGTCGTGGCCTACGGCGACCAGCCAGGGGATGGGGTCGGCGGCTTCGGAGTAGACGATGGTGTCGCGCGCGCGGTCGGCCACTGATTTGGCTACCAGGGTGACGCCGAAGTCCGCGGCGGCCAGTTCGAGTGCGATGCCCTGATCGGCGACCTCGATCACGGGACGGCGCGTGGGGAAGCGGCTGTCGGTGACACTGCGGATGCTCCAGCCCGGGGCGTAATCGATGAATCGGACCCCGTCCAGATCCGCGGCGCGGAAGCGACGGCCCGCGAGCGGATGAGTGGGTGCGGTGCACAGGACGAGGGTTTCCGCGCTGATCTGATGCAGGGTGATACCGGGGATCTCGGTGACCGTTCCGATCAGCAACGCGAGATCGAGGCTGCCGTCGCGCAGGCCCGCGAGATTGCCCGCCGTGCCTGAAATGCTTTGCCGCATTTGAATGGTGACCTCGGGGTAGCGGTGGTGCATACCGGCGATGACCGTGGCGAGATCGAAGCTGTGGATGTTCATCAGGCTGCCCATCACCACCTCGCCCCGGACCTGGCCGCGGGTGGCGTCGACGGCATCGATGATGTCGCGGCGGGCACGCAGCATCGCGCGGGCGGGGGTGATCAGGGCGCGGCCCGCCTCGGTGAGTTCGAGGGTGCGCGGGGTGCGGTCGAACAGGCGCGCGCCGAGCTCGTGTTCGAGCCTGGCGACGCTGGTCGAGACCGCGGACTGCACCAGGTTGAGGGATCGGGCGGCGGCGGTGAAGGAGCGCTGATCGCAGCAGGCCAGGAAGCATTCGATTTGCCGCATCTCCACGAGGTGAGTCTGCCATCCAATTTGTAGATATCCATATCGAAAACCATCGCTTTTATTGATTCGCAGTGCGCCGCACGATGGTTGGCGTGACTACATCGATTGCCGCTCCCGCGAGGCTGACTCGGTTCACCGTGCTCGTCTTCGCCATCACGGCGGGGTCCTCCGCCGCGTGCAACTACTACTTGCAACCGCTGCTGCAGGAGGTTGCCGGGCAGCTGAATGTTTCGACGGCCACGGCGGCACTGCTGGTGAGTGCGTCGCAGGTCGGATACCTGTGCGGGCTCGCGCTGCTGGTGCCGCTCGGGGACTTCCTGGAGCGCCGCCGGATGGTCCCGGCACTGTTGGCGGCTTCGGTTGTGGCGCTGGCGGTTTCGGCGGTCGCGCCGAACTTCCCGATTCTGCTGCTGGCCGTGTTCGCCACCGGGATCACCGCCTCGGCCGCTCAGGTCGTGGTGCCGTGGTCCTCGGCGCTGGCCGATCCGGAGCGGCGCGGGGAGGTCGTCGGCACGGTGATGAGCGGATTGCTGCTGGGGATTCTGGTCTCGCGGGTGCTGTCGGGTGCGATCGCACAGGTGGGTGGCTGGCGTGCGGTGCTGGTGGTCGCGGCGGGGATTCAGCTGGTGATGTCGGTGAGCGTGTACCTGCTCGCACCCTCGACCGGGCGGGCAGCGGCGGGGGAGCGGTATTCCGAGGTGCTCGCCTCGATCTTCGGGTTGATCCGTGTGCATCCGGTGCTGCGTCAGCGCATGACACTGGGTTTCCTTGGGATGGCGTGTTTTTCGGGTGTGTGGACCTCGCTGGCGTTCCTGCTGTCGGGGGCGCATTCGAGCTCGTATCACTACTCCGAATTCGCCATCGGGCTGTTCGGGCTGGCCGGTGTTGTCGGCGCTCTGGGTGCGCCGGTGGTGGGGCGGATGGCCGATCGCGGGAAGCTGCGGGTGGTGACCACTCTGGTCTGGGCGGTGCTGCTGGGCAGCTGGGTGCTGCTGGCCTGGGGAGGTCACTCGGTGATCGTTCTGATCGTGGCGCTGGTGATCTTCGACTTCGGCGTGCAGGGCATTCACCTGAGCAATCAGAGCGCGATCTATGCCCTCGATCCGGCCGCCCGCAGCCGCCTGACCACCGCGTACATGGTGACGTACTTCCTCGGCGGCGTCGCCGGGTCGGTGACCGCCGGTGCGGCCTATCAATCCGGCGGCTGGGGCCTGGTCTGCGGCATCGGAGCCGCGGCGACGGTGGCCGGTTCGGTGCTGTGGGCGGTGTTCGCCTCGCCGCTCCGCCGCGTGCGTCCCGCTCTGGCCTAATCTGGACGCGTGAACGTCGACGTGACAGCCCTGCCCGGTATCGGTGTGCGGAAGGATTTCGAAGCGCGCTCCGGCCGCCGGATCGGAGTGGTGACGCACCGGGACGGGAGCATCGACCTCATCGTCTCGCAGCGCGATGACCCCGATGCCTGCCTGGCCCAGGTGCCATTGACCACCGATGAGGCGGCCGTGCTGGCCAATCTGCTCGGTGCGCCGCAATTGGTGCAGCAGCTCAAGGATGAGCACTCTGACCTGCCGGGGATCACCACCCGGCAGCTGCCGATCACCGGCAAATCGCCGTATCGGGGCCGGATGCTCGGCGAGACCGGGATGCGCACGCGCACCAAGTCCTCGATCGTCGCGGTGATGCGCGCCGGGCAGCTGCACCCCTCACCGGGACCGGATTTCGTGCTCGACTCCGGCGACCTGCTGGTGGTTGTAGGAACTCCGCACGGCCTGGACGCGGCCGCTCGCATCCTGGCCGACGGCTGAACCGGTGGATTCGACCGGTCTAGCCCTGCTCGAGCTCGGCGCGATCTTGTTCGCGTTGGGCATGATGGGAAGGGTGGCCGGCCGCTTCGGCATGTCACCCATCCCGCTCTATCTCTTGGGTGGCCTCGCCTTCGGTGAGGGTGGCATCGTCCAGATGAGGGCCGCCGCCGAATTCGGCCATTTAGCCGGTGAGATCGGCGTGGTACTGCTGCTCCTGCTGCTCGGATTGGAGTACACCGCAGCCGAATTGGTGACCGGGCTGCGGCGCTCCTGGGTGGCGGGTCTGCTCGATATCGTGGCCAATGCGACGCCCGGTGTGCTGGTGGCCTTGCTGCTCGGCTGGGGGGCGGTGGGTGCGGTCACCATGGGTGGCGTCACCTACATCTCCTCGTCCGGGATCGTCGCCAAGGTGCTCAATGACCTTGGGCGACTGGGTAACCGCGAGACGCCGGTGATCCTGTCCATCCTGGTGTTCGAGGATCTGGCCATGGCGGTGTACCTGCCGATTCTCACCATGATGCTGGCGGGGCTGAGCTTCGCGGCGGGGGCGAAATCGCTGTGCATCGCGATGGTGGCGATCACCGTGGTGCTGGTGGTGGCCTTGCGCTACGGCCGGTATGTGTCGGCCATCGTGGACAGCAATGACAATGAAGTGTTCCTGCTCAAGCTGCTCGGGGCCGCGCTGCTGGTGGCGGGCGTGGCCTCATCGCTGAATGTGTCGGCGGCGGTGGGCGCGTTCCTGCTCGGTATCGCGATCTCCGGATCGACGGCGCAGGAGGCAGCCAAGCTGCTGGAGCCACTGCGGGATCTGTTCGCGGCCATATTCTTTGTCGCGTTCGGGCTCAATACCGATCCCAAAGCCATTCCGCCGGTGCTCGGCTGGGCGGTGGCACTGGCGATCGTGACCGCATTGACCAAGATCGGCACCGGATGGTGGGCGGCCAAGCGGCAGGGGATTCGCCGGATGGGCCGGGCGCGTGCGGGGGCCGCGCTGGTGGCGCGCGGGGAGTTCTCGATCGTCATTGCCGGACTGGCGGTTTCGGTCGGCGGAGTGGATCCGCAGCTCGCGGCGCTGGCATCGGCGTACGTGCTGATGATGGCGGTCTTGGGGCCGATCGTCGCGCGTCTGGTCGAGCCTGCGGTCCGGCTCGTGCAGCGTGAGCGGCCCAGCGTCGACCCGGTTGTCGGGCACTGACTCGGTCCGGTCGGGCAGTGACATGGTCGGGTTGGGCAGTGACTCGGTCGGGTCGGGCAGTGACGCGGTGAGGCGGGATCCAGGTTAGGTCGGGTTCGCGCCCGGCTCGATTCGCGTTGATACCGGCTCGGTTCGTTTCGGTACCGCCTCGGCGCGTGAGGGCACCGGCTCGACCTGGTTCGGCACCGCCTCGGGCTGCGGCGGTGCCGACTCCGGCGCGGCGGAATGGGCTCTGGCCAAGGCCTTTCGGCGTTGCAGGGCTACCAGGCGATGTGAGGCCGCCACGGCGATCAGGCCCAGCAGGAGGCCGATGACCAGTGCGAAGAAGTGGCCGTAGTCGGTGAAGGTGCGGCCGTGCCACACCTCGAAGGCGTAGTAGATCAGCAATCCGGCCGCCCAGATCAGCCGGGCGCGGCCACGTAAGCGGAAGGCGAGGACGCCGAGGATGGCCGAAATCCCATAGCTGGGGCCGACATCCGAGGCCAGCGCCACCCGGAGTGGGATCAGGTGCTTGTCCATCTTGTGCGCGATACCGAGCACCGTGAGCCACGTCGCGCCGACATGTCCGCAGGCCACCACCAGGATCCAGCGCAGCGAACCCAGCCAGCGTTCGGCCAGCGCCATGAGCGTCAGCAGGATCAGGATGTGTGACCACGGGAAGCCGCCGTCGGTCCAGAAGGCGGACGCGACCAGCACCTGGATCGGATCGCGTTGCATATTGCGGAGATTGGTGGAGGCCGACAGGATCAGCCTGCGGCCGACGATATCGCTGGCCCCGCGCAGCGTCCACCAGGTCACGAACAGGGTGAAGGCGTAGGCGATGGACGCCGGGGTGACGGCGAGGAGATCATGGTAGGCGGCGAGGGCGCGGCGCAGGCGCTGCGGGCGGCCCCACCAGGCGGCCAGGCCACGAATCTCGTCGCCGATATCGACGGTGCGAAGCCAGGGTGGCTCATAGGTGGCCAATGACATCGATGGGGTCCGTTCTCCCGTGCGTTGTGATTTCCGCCGTGTGAACCGACGTCCCGCCGGGGCGTCCTGGCCATGGTATCCGGAGGTCACGAGGTCTTCGCCCCGAGCGGTGCGCCGGAGTGGCGGGGTCGGGTTCGTAACGCGCAGTAATGCCCCCGGAAAGCATCGGTTACGTCGCAGCAACATCGTTCCGGCTTGATGGAGGCACGCCCTTCTTGGGCGATTGTTCAGATGAATCGTGTGAGGAGTGCCGCCACCATATGACCGCGACCAGCACCGCGACGAGCGCCGACACCAGCTCCGAGGACTACCTGGCACGAAGAACACTCCGCACCGGATCGGCCGGGTGGTTACTGCTCGCGGGACTGGGTGTCAGCTACGTCATCTCGGGCGACTACTCGGGGTGGAACTTCGGTTTGGCGCATGGCGGATTCGGCGGGATGCTGATCGCCACCGTGCTCATCGCGGGGATGTATCTGGCGATGGTGCTGGGGATGGCGGAACTGTCGGCGGCATTGCCCGCGGCGGGCGGCGGGTACACGTTCGCTCGCCGGGCGCTCGGGCCGTGGGGCGGATTCGCCACGGGGGCGGCGATTCTCATTGAATACGCCATTGCGCCCGCGGCCATCGCCACATTCATCGGCGGGTATGTGGAATCGCTGGGGCTGTTGGGGATCACCGACGGGTGGTGGGTGTACCTCGCGGTGTATGCGCTGTTCATCGGCGTGCACTTGGCCGGGGCGGGGGAGGCGCTGAAGGTCATGTGCGCCATCACCGTCGTGGCCTTGCTCGGACTGGTGATCTTTGCGCTCGCGGGATGGGGCAAGTTCGATCTCGGCAATCTCACCGACATTCCCGCCGATCCGAATGCTGTTGGCAGCTCGTCGTTCCTGCCGTTCGGGGCGTTCGGGATCTGGGCCGCCGTGCCGTTCGCGATCTGGTTCTTCCTGGCCGTGGAGGGTGTGCCGTTGGCGGCCGAGGAGGCTCGGGAGCCGGAGAAGAATGTGCCCAAGGGGATTATCGCGGCCATGCTGGTGCTGCTGGTCACCTCCGGGACCGTGCTGGTGCTGTCCACGGGAGCGCTTGGCGCGGACAAGCTTTCGCGGTCGGGGAATCCGCTGGTCGAGGCGCTGGGTAGTAGTGGGGCGGCAACCGTCGTCAACTACATCGGGCTGGCGGGGCTGGTCGCGAGCTTCTTCTCGATCGTTTACGCCTACTCGCGGCAGACCTTCGCGCTGTCTCGTGCGGGGTACCTGCCCACGAGCCTGTCGGTGACCAATGCGCGCAAGGCTCCGGTGCTCGCGCTGATCGTGCCGGGCGTCATCGGATTCGGGCTGTCGCTGACCGGGCAGGGCGCGATGTTGTTGAACATGGCCGTGTTCGGGGCGGCGGTCAGTTACGTGCTCATGATGGTGAGCCACATTGTGCTGCGAGTGCGCGAACCCGGGATGCGGCGGCCGTACCGCACGCCGGGCGGGATCGCTACTACCGGGTTCGCCCTGGTTATCGCCTGTATCGCCGTGGTCGCCACCTTCCTGGTGGATCCCGTAGCCGCCGGGTGGACGCTCGCCGCGTTCTGCGCCTTCATGCTCTATTTCGGGCTGTACAGCCGCCATCGGCTCGTCGCGCACTCGCCCGACGAGGAGTTCGCCATGCTGGCGCAGGCCGAGAAGGAGCTCGAATGAGCCTGTACCACCAGCGAATCGGCGGAACCAGCTACAGCTTCGACGGGCTCGTCGAGCTGCTGGCCAAGGCCACGCCATTGCGCAGCGGGGACGAACTCGCCGGGTGCGCAGCGCATTCCGACGCCGAGCGCGCCGCGGCGCAATGGGCGCTGGCGGACGTGCCATTGACCGAATTCCTGAATGATCCGGTCGTGCCGTATGAGACCGACGAAGTCACTCGGCTGATCATCGACTCGCACGATCGTGTTGCGTTCCAGGTGATTTCGCATCTGACCGTCGGTGGGTTGCGGGACTGGCTGCTCGGTGTCGCCGCCACCGAACAGGCGGCGGTCACGCTGGCGAGGGTGTCGCGTGGGCTGACGCCCGAGATGGTGGCGGCGGTCAGCAAGCTCATGCGCAATCAGGATTTGATCGCCGTGGCGAAGGCGACCGAGGTGCGGGCCGGATTCCGCACCACCGTCGGGCTGCCCGGGACGCTCGCGACGCGATTGCAACCCAACCATCCCACCGATGATCCGCGCGGCATCGCGGCGGCCGTACTGGACGGGCTGCTGCTGGGGTGCGGCGACGCGGTGATCGGCATCAATCCGGCGACCGACTCGCCGCAGGCCACCGCCGATCTGCTGTATCTGCTCGATGAGGTGCGGCAGCGGTTCGATATTCCCACGCAGTCGTGTGTGCTCTCGCATGTGACCACGACGATCGGGTTGATCGAGGCGGGCGCGCCCGTGGATCTGGTGTTCCAGTCCATCGCGGGCACCGAAGGCGCGAATTCCGGCTTCGGCGTGAATATTTCGTTGCTGCGCGAGGCCAATGAGGCCGGGCGCTCTTTGCGGCGCGGCACCGTCGGCGACAATGTCATGTACCTGGAAACCGGTCAGGGCTCGGCACTTTCGGCGGGCGCGCACCTGGGCACCGGCGGCAAACCCGTCGACCAGCAGACCCTCGAAACCCGCGCCTACGCCGTCGCCCGCGCCCTCGACCCACTCCTGGTCAACACCGTCGTCGGATTCATCGGCCCCGAATACCTCTACGACGGTAAGCAAATCATCCGAGCAGGCCTCGAAGACCACTTCTGCGGCAAACTCCTCGGCCTCCCGATGGGCGTCGACGTCTGCTACACCAACCACGCCGAAGCCGACCAGGACGACATGGACACCCTCCTCACCCTCCTCGGTGCGGCCGGTTGCGCCTTCGTCATCGCCGTCCCCGGCGCCGACGACGTCATGCTCGGCTACCAAAGCCTCGCCTACCACGACGCCCTCTACGTCCGAAAAGTCCTGGGCCTCCGCCCCGCCCCCGAATTCGAGGCCTGGCTCGACCGCCTCGGCATGTTGGGCGTGGACGGCCGCATCCTCCCCGTCGAAGCCCTGTCCTCACCACTACGCGCCCTCACGAGCGCGCTATGAACGAACCCGCCCATCCCTGCCCCGCGCTCTCCGGCCTGCTCGCCGCGCGGCGTGCCAAAGACACCGGCCCTCACCATGATCGGACAGCCTCGCGACGCGGCTTGCGCGCCGCACGCAGGCTCGACGGAAGCTGCCGGGCACACTCGGCCGCCGCTCCGGAGGAAGGACCCTCAGCATGACCAATCCGATCCGTTCGGCCGACGAGTCGGGCAGAGCTGCCGCAGAGCCTGGCGCGGGCAAGCGTGCCGAAGATCCTGCCGTGCAAGACTTCTGGGCCGAACTCCGCCGCACCACCCAGGCGCGGATCGGACTGGGTCGCACCGGCGACGCGCTCCCCACCACCGAGGTGCTCGAGTTCCGAGCCGCCCACGCCGCCGCCCGCGACGCCGTCCACAACCCCCTCGACGTCCCCGCCCTCGCCACCCGAGTCGCAGCCTTGGGCCTCGGCGAACCCGTACACGTCCGCAGCCGAGCCGCCGACCGCTCCGAATACCTACGCCGCCCAGACCTTGGCCGACTGCCCTCCGGTCCGGACTTCGCGACCGGACAAGGGTTTCTTGCTGGGCCATCAGATGGATCCAGTGCCACAGTGGGAGAAGGACTTTCGACCGTGTCGTACGCGGGTGCCGACATCGGCTTCGTCCTGGCCGATGGCCTCTCACCCCGAGCCCTCACCGACCACGCGGCCCCTATGCTCGCCGCCCTCGTCGAAGCCCTGGGCGACCGCTACACCCTCGCCCCACCGGTCATCGCCACCCAGGCCCGAGTAGCCCTCGGCGACCACATAGGCGAAGCCCTGGGCGTAACCACCCTCCTCGTCCTCATAGGCGAACGCCCCGGCCTCTCGGTGGCCGACAGCCTCGGCATCTACCTCACCCACCTCCCCCGCCCCGGCCGAGCCGACTCCGAACGCAACTGCATCTCCAACATCCACCCACCCGAAGGCCTCACCTACACCCGAGCCGCCCACATAGCCACCGGCCTCATAGAAGGCGCACGCCGCCTCGGCCGCTCCGGCGTCGACGTCAAGGACACCTCAGGCGATCCAGCCCTACCCACCACCACCCTCATCCTGGACGCAGCCGCCTCGGCATAGCGACGAGAGCAACCGCCAACGCCGTCGTCCCCCGACAAGATCAGGGAGCGCTCATGGTGGAATTCGGGTCGATTTCCCACCACCAGTGCTCCCTCACCGCCTACTGACGTCGCGGTGCTGGCTGCGGGCGGTGGCGAGGTGGGTGCAGGCTGGGCGTCGGCTTGTGGACACGGGTGGGAGGTTCAGGGGTGGTGGGGGAGGGAGTGGTTAGGGTCGGGGCATGGGTCGCCTGGTGATTGCTCTGTGGGGGCGACGGCGCTGATGTAGCTCGGCTTGAATCGCGGGAGGAGGGTGGGGGTTGGTGTCGACTCATTGGCTGTTTATTGCGGGGGCTGGGCTGGCGGTGTTGGGGACGGTTCGGGTTATTCGGGATCCGCGGCGGGTTTCGACCGGGCTGGTGTTGGTTGCTGCTATCTCGTTGATCGCGTTGTGGGTGGTGTTGGCGCTGCATGTCGTGGCACCGCCGATTGTGGTCGAGGTGGTGTTCGCGGTGTTTTTCCTGCTGCCGCCGCTTTCGCTGTTGGCGGCGGGGGTTGGGCTGGTGGCCAATGGGGTGGTGCTGACTCGGCGGGAGGGGTTGCGGATTGCGACCGCTGTCGCGCCGGTGGCGGGGATCGGGCTGATTGCCTTGCCGTTCATTGCCTTTCAGGTGATTGATACCCGCGATGCCTGGCAGACGGCGCTGGCGGTGCTGGCCACCTTGCTGGGACTGCTGATCCTGGTGCAGTTGATTGCCTTTACCGGCTATGCCCTGTTGTATGCGCGATTGCCGCAGCGAGCGGGGGCGGACGCGGTCGTCGTGCTGGGGTGCGGATTGCATGGCGGTGAGGTCACGCCCCTGCTGGCCTCGCGCCTGGATCGTGCGGTGCAGGTGTATTTGAGCGAAGGCGGCACACCACTATTCATCACCTCCGGTGGGCAAGGACCGGGGGAGAGTGTGGCCGAAGCCGATGCCATGGCGGAGTACCTGGTGGCGGCAGGCATCGATGACGGGAATATCGTGCGCGAGAACAGGTCTCGCAATACCGAGGAGAACCTGCGATTCACGCTGCGGGAACTGCGGGAGCGCGGGCTCGAACCGGACACTATGCGAATGACCGTGTTCACCAGCGACTTTCACGTTCTGCGCACCGCGGGTTTGACTCGTCGCCACGGACTCGATGCCCAGGTCACCGGGGCTCGCACCGCCCGATACTTCGTGCCCGCGGCCTTTCTACGCGAGTTCGTCGCCGTCCTGGCCACTCATCGCCGGGCGAATTTGATCATCGCCGGTGTCTTGTTCGCGGCCGTCGCCGCCCTGCTGGTCCTGTCCTATCTCCCGGACTGACCGCAGGGCGCGAGCTAGGTCACGGTGTTCTGCCATTCGAGCGCAGGTCGAGGCGGCGCATGACCCGGTCCACCACATCGGGTGCGGTGCCAGACGAGGTGGGCGGCGGCCAGCCGGGCGGGGAGCGGTTCGGCCACTCAGCCCCATGTCCGCGAGCTACGGAGTCCTTCCGTTGGAGCGCAAATCCAGGCGGCGCATCACGCGGTCCACCACATCGGGTGCGGTGCCGGGTTCGCGGCGGGCCGAAAGTGCCTCGGCGCGACCGGCTTCCAGGACATCGTTGGTGATGGCGCGCATCTGTGCGGTGAGGGCTAGGGCGCGGCCAGTATTGGCGCGGGCATTGTCGTCGGCGGCTTCGGGGTCGGCTTGGGCGAGGCGGCGTTCGAAGCCGCCGCGGAGGCGCTCGTAGACCTCCTCGGGGAGGCGTTCGGATTCCGAGATCTCTTTCAGGCGTGCGAGTTCCGCGGTCAGGACGCGGGTCCACAGTCTGCGTTCCATATCGCGCTCGAGTTCGGTGTCGGCGTGCACACCGGTCGCGCGGACCACGGCGGGCAGGGTCGGGCCTTGCAGCAGCAGGGTGAAGAGCACGACCGCGAAAGCGGTGAACAGGATTTCGCTACGACCGGGGAAAGGGTCGCCGCTATCGGTGGTGAACGGGACGGCCAGGGCCAGGGCCACGGTGGCGACGCCGCGCATGCCCGCCCACCAGGTGACTATGGTTTCTCGCCAGGTGTACGGCTCGTCCGCGCCGCGGTGCCGCCACCAGCTCTGGAAGATCGAGGTTGTGGCGAGCAGCCAGATCAGGCGCAGGCCCACCACCACGCCGATCACCGCGGCCGCGCCGCCGATGAACGTCGGCCAGTTCGGTCCGGCGTCGCGCAGCACGGTGCTGAGTTCGAGGCCGATCAGGCCGAAAGCGAAACCGGTGACCAGCATTTCGGTGATCTCCCAGAAGGAATCACCGACCAGGCGGTAGTCGCTATCGCTGAAATCGGTTGCGGCATCGGTGAGATAGAGCGAGCACACCAGCACCGCCAGCACGGCCGACCCGCCGCGCGATTCGGAGACGCCGTAGGCCGCGAACGGCAGCAGCAGTCCCAGTGCCACCTGCCATGGCGCTTCGCCGAGTCGCCGCATGAGTTTGCTTCCGAGCCAGCCGAATACGAGTCCGACCGCGATGCCCACCAGCGCGGAGATCGCGAATTCCCCGGCCGCGCTCCAGGCGGAGAAGGTGCCGCTCGCCACGGCCTGAATCGCCAGCGAGTAGATGACTATGGCGGTCACATCATTGAACAGTCCCTCGCCCTCCAGCACCGCGACCAGGCGGCGGGGGAGTCCCAGCTTTCCCGCCAGCGCCGACACCGCCACCGGATCCGGTGGGGCGACCACCGCGCCCAGCACGATCGCCGCCCCGATCGGGATCGCCGGATACCAGGCGTGAAAGACCCAGGCCACGGCCGCGACGGTCACCACGACCAGCACCACGGCGCGCAGGCTGATCGCCCCCCAGTTATCGGCGAAGGTGCGCCAGGAGGTGCGGCGCGCGGCGGCGTAGAGCAGGGGCGGCAGCACCAGCGGCAGGATCAGGTTCGGGTCGAGGTGGATCTCGGGCACCTGCGGAATCAGGGCCAGCAGTACGCCGAACGCGGTCATGAGCACAGCGGGCGCCTGGCCCAGCCGTTTGCCGAGCGGTTGGGCCAGGATGGTCGCGAATAGGACCACGAAGATGAGTTCGAGCTGGTGGTGCGCCACGCCAGCCAGTTTGCTGTGGATGAGCTGGAATGTCGACCAACTGGTCCGTGTTCTCAGGTGGCTCGGCGGAATCTCAGGTCAGGTGGTGCCCATCGTGCTGCACCCCGACCGCACCCGGTGAGCTGCCCGGATAGCCGTTGCCGTAGCCGTATCCGCTCTCGGTCACACCGTTCTGATACTGCTCGTACAGGTGATTGTTCTCAGGCGCGCCCAGCATGCTCTGAGGGCGGCCGGGACGCGGCGGCAGTGGCCGCGCGGCGCTGGCCGCCGTACCGGGAGCTGCCGCACCGCGATTGTCCTGTGCCGCCGCCGAATTCGCCTGCAATGACCAGCCGCCGCGACGCACCGGCTCGGGACCGGCGGGTTCGGGCCGCACCGGTTCCACCATCCGGCTGGCATCGTCCACCTCGGTCAGGCCGACGTGGATCAGCAACACCATGGTCACCATGCTGACGCTCACCATGAGCGGGGCCAGCAATTCCATCGCGCCCGCGCCCGAGGGCATGCTCGCGTGGTCCATCTCATGTGCGGACATGGACGCCATACCGGTGTAATGCATGCCGCACACCGCGACACCCATGATCAGCGCCGCGCCGATGGTCGCGAGAATCCTATTGATGTTCAGCGTGAACCACAGCGCCACGGTCGACGCGACGACGGCAATCACCATGGACAGCGTCACCAGCCACGGGTCGTAATGGATCATCGCGTCCGACCTCATCGCGTACATGCCGGAGTAATGCATGCCGCCCACCCCGAGCCCCGTGACCGTGCCACTGGCAGGCAACTCCCAGCCACCCCAGCGCGCCCGCGCCACGATGGACAGCCCCGTCCACACCACCACCATGGCGATCACCGCGCTGAGCAGCGTGAGCGGCACGTTATAGCGAATGGTCGCGCCATGAATCGAGAACCCGAGCATGGCGATGAAGTGCATGACCCAAATCCCCGTACCGCCGATCGCGACGGCCGCGGCAATCAACCAGCCCTCGCGCCCTTCCCCCGAACGGGCGCGCGCGGTACACCGCAAACCGAGCAATGACCCGGTCACGGACATGATGTAAGCCAAGACGGGTGTGACCCACCCGTAGGTGAAATGGTGAATTTCCAGCACTCGAACTCCATTGCCAGAACAGGCGTTTCGCGATCGCGGACGCTGCGACGAGCGAACACTACCGCCCGATACCCCGATTCGTAAATTGAAAGGCCAGTTTTCCAGAAAATTTACTTCCGCCTGGATCCATTCCGGCACAAGGAGATTCGCGCCACCCCCGGCGTCAGCACTCCTCCGCGCTGGCTCGCGCGGTGGTCTGGTGAATGAGTCTGTGGCCCTGGCAGTTTCGTCCGCGGTCGAGCTGGTTGGGAGTAGGGTCGAACCCGGGTTGATCAGGAGGATCGCATGTCCGGTGGCCGCGGCCACCTTCCGCCCAGTCGCTGAGGCGGTTACTACCCGGCGCCTCCGCGGCTTGGACCGCTCGTCTTCAGGACCTCGTTGACGAAATCGATCAACCCCTGGAGAGCGTGCCCGACCACAAGAGCCAGCACGCCTAGGCCCGCACCGCAGGAGAGTACGAGCACGACCAATAGGACTGTCGGCGTACGCCACCCCCGACGGCGCGGCGGAGTTTCCCCCGTCCGGCCGACTCCCCTCAGCAATCCATCCCAATTCATTCCGGGCCCCCTTCTCCGGACGCCATGCTCCCACAGGCCCGGGCCGATTACCCGGGTCGATCCTGATAGGCGATCGCTCGAGTAGTCCGCGCCTGTATTGTCCGTCTTCGGGTAATTGGCGAGACAGTTGCCGGAACGGGACGTGGGGGAGATCGCAGTGGATGACCAGGGCTACGAGCCATATCCGATAACGGCGGATGGCCATGCCTACGACTCGCATGAGTATCAGCCGTACGGTCAGGTCCCGTCATACCCCACCAAGATGCCCGGAACGGCGCGAGCGGCGCAGATCATTTCGTGGCTGTTCGGTGGAATCGGCATAGCGCTCTCGGTGCTCGCGGGTGTCCTCGGCAAGCCCGAGTTGTGCGGCACGCTCATCGGCGGCTTCCTTCCCGCGTTCTTCCTGGCGCTTTTCGCTTTCGGCTACACCGCGAACGGAAACGGTCTCCGCGTCGCCGCGATCGTGTTCGCGAGCATCGGAATCCTGTGGGGCCTCAGCGCCATGACGCAGGCAAAGCCGCCCGGCCTCCTCGGCTTCGGTGCGAGCCTGGCAATCGTCATTCTGCTGTCCAAGCGCAGTGCGGGAGACTGGTTCAAACGGCCGCACTGAGCGGACCGAGCAGGTCCCACCGGTTGCCGAGTTGTCGTGATGAGTTTCGAGCGCGCGGGAGGTCTACCTGTTATGAGGAAACTTATCTACGGGTTCGGCGTGTCCCTGGATGGTTACATCAACGACCGCGACGGCAGCATCAACTGGACAGACCCCGATGACGAGCTGCATCAGTTCCACAACAACCGCTTCCGCGAGATCGAGGTCTCGCTACACGGCCGCCGACTCTACGAGTTGATGGCCGACTTCTGGCCGCACGTGCCCGAGGACGCGCCGCCAATCCAGCGCGAGTTCGCCGGACTCTGGACGGAGAAACCCAAGTTCGTCTTCTCCCGCACCCTCACCGAAGTCCATTGGAACAGCACCCTGGTCAGTGCGAACGCGGTCGAGGAGGTCCGCAAACTCAAGGCCGCGGGCGATGGCGTCATGGAGGTCGGCGGCGCAAGCCTCGCAGCCTCCCTGATACCCCACGGCCTCATCGACGAGTACCAGATGTTCGTATCACCCATAGTGCTCGGCGGCGGCACCCCGTTCTTCCCCTCCCTGGACAAACGCATCCAGCTCCGCTTGGCCGAGACGCGGCAATTCAACACCGTGATGATGCTCCGCTACCTCGTCGACTGACACCGCTCCGCTCACGCGCCGAAGCTATGTATTCGAGCGACGGTGTTGGCAAGTCTCCTTGCGCAACAACGGGTTCGGATAGAACGCGAGGAATCAGTTGTCCTTCGAACAGTGGTGCACACGCTTTAGATCGGTACGTCAGCTCCCACACAACGGCGTCGATGCGCGCACCAGCGCCGCTGTGTGAAGAGGGTCGAGATGGTTGCGCCCGGCGACGGTCAGCACCCCGGCGGCCACCTGCGCAAGACAGTCAGGCCGGGCCAATTCGGTTCGCTCACTAGCCAATTCGTCGACGATCGCAATATTCAGGCCGTCGATCACCGGCCGTATCCCAGCCAGATCCGTCGCAGGCGCAGGCGCCGCCGCAAGCCCATAACGCCACTCGGCCACCAACCCGCGCTGCACGATCTTGCTAGCGTCGATCTGCCCCTGAAACACCTGCCGAACCAAACCCGCAGGCAGATCCCGTTGCGCCCCCAGCTGCCCCATCGCCTCATAGATCGCCTCTTCGCGACCCGGATCGTCAATCACCGGTTCACCCCCATCCCGCACCGCCCCCTCCCACTTGACCGCCGCGACAGTATCCGCGGTGGCAAGCCGCTCACCCAACAACCCCACCAGCCCGTCCAAGGACCCAGAATTGTCCTCCGCCGCAGCAACCCCCAACTGCCCCGCAGCCAAAACCATTGCCACCCCTGCCGAAACCGCCAGCCGTTTCATCGATGTAATCGCTTCCACGGCGCGGACCCTACCGTTCCAAAGGGCGGCCTGCAGAAACCGGGAACCACCCGGGCGACCTCGCATACGAGTTCGGACCGCAAGCAGCGGCTTTGCGGCGACATGTACGCCGGGGAAGTCTGTTAGCAGTTGGTTCACAGACTGTTGCCGCGTTGATCTTTACCGATACCGTTGTGCTGCAGGAAGATCAGACGATGGCAACAGGTGGTCCTTCCAGTCGTTCGAGGGGACTCGACCTCGAGGCCGTGCATTGGCACATTGTCAGGGAAGATCAGCACCGTGTCGGGGTCGCTACCCGGGCCAGCGCCGTGCTGAGCACGAATGCGCTCGTAATCGCTGGTACCGCATTAGCAGCGTCAGTACGCGGAACACAGCGACCGAACCCTCTAGTGATCTCATCGACCCTCGCGACCCTGGTGTTCGTGGCCGCATCCGTCTTCCTCGCTTCGACGGCGCTGGTCACGCCTCAACGGAGAAAATGGGTTCCCCGTTGGGACGGTATCGATTCTGACTCGTCCATGGTCTACTCCTACCCCTACTACGACTACCGGTGGTCGAGCTTCGAGGAGTTCCGTAAGTCGATCACCGATCAATCCCCGGAACAGCAACTCCGCGGAGCCATCCTCGAGTTGTGGAAAGCAACCTTCGTCGACCAGTACCGGTACAGGAAGTTGCGACTATCAACCCGCTGCCTCATCGGTTCGATCGGCTTCTTGCTGTTCACGGTGGGACTGACTGCCGTGGTCTACTAGGTCGGCACCATCGATTCGCTGGGCGGTACCCGCCCAACTCGGCGAGATCAAACCGAATCCGTACGTGGCCAACATGATCGGCCAACGCTGGATTCGGCCAAGGCACACCGCGATTCAAGCGGCCGAGCGGCTTGTCACCTATTTCTGTTCATCCCACCAACGGGGCAGGTGGATATCTGGCCTATCCGGGCTGGTGAAATGGAATGGCATCCCCAGTGTGTCGGCAACGGCCTGGCCAACCGACGTGGCCTCTCGAGCCTCCGGGTAGGGAGGTACTTCACCGTTGAAGAGGCGGATGTCGCCGCCGTGCCGGATCTGTGCGAGGTAATGCTCGGCTCGGGAGCTTCGCGTCACGGCGACCAGGCAGACCATCCAGCCGAAAGTGTCACCGTCCCAAACTGCTTCGATCGCGTCGGGGCGTTCGGGTAGGTTCGCTACCCGCTCGACCAGATCGTCGTGATCCAGCGGTGGACTCGGCCTGATCCATGGCTGGCTCAGCTCGGTGTACCGCTCGACGAGCAGGTCCATGCACTCGTTGATGCCTGGGGATGGCTCCCCGAGGCCTTCTCGGATCTCCTTGATGGCGAGGATCTTGTGGTCCTGGGCTATCAACTCATCGACACGAACCCGAAGTTCGGGAGGCATCCGCTCCCACCATGGATCCTTCATTCACCCAACCTCGTATCCGCGTGGAACAGCGCCAGTATCGGATATGAGAATGGGCCGCAAAGCTGCTGCTCTGCGGCCCAATCTCGGGGTCGAACTAATCCAGGTAGTCGCGCAAGACCTGGCTGCGGCTGGGGTGGCGCAGCTTGGACATGGTCTTGGATTCGATTTGGCGGATGCGCTCGCGCGTAACGCCGTAGACCTGGCCGATCTCGTCCAAGGTGCGGGGCTGGCCGTCGGTGAGGCCGAAGCGGAGGCGGACTACGCCTGCTTCGCGCTCGGAGAGGGTTTCCAGGACCGACTGGAGTTGGTCTTGGAGGAGGGTGAAGGAGACCGCGTCTACCGCGACGACTGCTTCGGAGTCTTCGATGAAGTCACCGAGCTGGCTGTCACCCTCGTCGCCGATGGTTTGGTCCAGGGAGATGGGCTCACGGGCGTACTGCTGGATTTCCAGCACCTTTTCGGGCGTGATGTCCATTTCCTTGGCGAGCTCTTCGGGGGTGGGCTCGCGGCCCAGGTCCTGGAGGAGTTCGCGCTGGATGCGGCCGAGCTTGTTGATGACCTCGACCATGTGCACCGGGATGCGGATGGTGCGGGCTTGGTCGGCCATGGCGCGGGTGATGGCCTGACGGATCCACCACGTCGCGTAGGTCGAGAACTTGTAGCCCTTGGTGTAGTCGAACTTCTCGACCGCGCGGATCAGACCGAGGTTGCCTTCCTGGATGAGGTCCAGGAATGCCATGCCGCGGCCGGTGTAGCGCTTGGCGAGCGAAACCACCAGGCGGAGGTTCGCTTCCAGCAGGTGGTTCTTGGCGCGGTTACCGTCGCGCATGATCCACTGCAGGTCGCGGCGCAGCTGCACGGGCAGCTTCTCGCCCTTCTCGGTGAGCTCGCGCATGCGCTCGGTGGCGTAGAGGCCGGCCTCGATGCGCTTGGCAAGCTCGACCTCCTCCTCCGCGTTCAGCAGCGCGACCTTGCCGATCTGCTTGAGGTAGGCGCGGACCGAGTCGGCCGAAGCGGTGAGCTCGGCGTCCTTGCGGGCCTGACGCAGGGCCTCGGATTCCTCCTCGTCCCAGACGAAGTCGCCGGAGGCCTTGTCCTTGGGGGTGGGCTCGTCGGCCTCTTCGGCCTCCTCACCCTCCGCCGCGGCGGGGACGGCTTCCTCGTCATCGTCGACCTCGTCGACAATGACCTCCTCCGTGAGGTCCTCGTCGTCGATTTCGATGTCGTCGAGTTCGAGCGACTCGTCCTCGACGATCTCTTCGCCCTCGGCGCCTTCAGCCTTCGTGGGCGAAGCCTTCTTCGCGGCGGTCTTCTTGGCCGGAGCCTTCTTCGCCGCGGTCTTCTTGGCTACGGCTTTCTTGGCCGCGACCTTCTTGGCCGGGGCTTTCTTGGCGGCAGCCTTCTTGACCGGCCGTGCGGCAGTGTCTGCGGAATCGGCCGCCTCGGCTGATTCGGCGGTCTCCTGGGTATTCGTGGCTACCACGTACGCCCTTTCGTGACGGTCTCGTGCGGCGTCACGCCAGAGTGGTCATCCGGCGGAGCGGTTTGTCGGGGGGTTACCGGCACAAGTGCCAGGTTGGTTTCACCGGCGAACCGCCGGACTGTTCCATTGTAACGATCGAACCAGCGTGCTCATGGCGCGATGCCGCTAGACACGGCCATCGCTGCCCCGACGATGCCCGCCGAGTTCTTCAAATCGGCCGCCACCACCGGTGTTCTATTGGTCAGCAACGGAATCCATTCACGGTAGTCGCGACTGATCCCGCCACCCGCCACGAACACGTTCGGCCAGAACAGGTTTTCCAGCGTGACCAGCACCTTGCTGACCTCCGCCGCCCATTCCGGGTAGGTCAAACCGTCCCGATCCTTGATCGAGGCGGCGGCCCGGTGCTCGGCCTCGCGGCCCTGGACTTCGAGGTGCCCGAGTTCGCTGTTGGGCATCAGGACACCGTTGTACATCACTGCCGATCCGATGCCGGTACCGAAGGTGAGCAGCACCACCAAGCCGTTCAGATCCTTTGCCGCGCCGTAGCGGTCCTCGGCGAGTCCGGCGGCGTCGGCATCGTTGAGGACGGTGACCTCGCGGCCGCCCAGCGCGGTCGAGAACAGGGTCCGCGCGTCGGTGCCGATCCAGGACTTGTCGATATTGGCGGCCGTGCGGATGACGCCGCCGATCACCACGCTCGGCATGGTGATGCCGACCGGTCCGTCCCAACCGGCTTGGGCGACCACCTTCGCCACCGCTTCCGCGACCGCGTTCGGTGTCGAGGGCTGCGGGGTGGCGACCTTGATGCGCTCATGAACCAGCTCGCCGGTACCCAGATCGACTTCAGCGCCCTTGACGCCGCTGCCGCCGATGTCGATACCGAACGCATGCGTGTGACGGTCTCCGCCCCGAGCGGACATGACGACTCCTCGTTCTCCCAAAGTGCAGCCGGCCGATCTTGTGCGCGGCACACTACCCGTTCCGAAATATCGATGGTTCGCCCGCCACGCTGGCCGGATGCGGCCCCATACGCTGTGTCGTGCGTGACGAGAGCGCTGTGTCGTGCGAGACAAGCCTAATGCGCGACATGCTGGATCTGTGCTGCGATGGACCTCGTGCCGGAATCCGATTTCACACTGACCGCATCGAACCCGACTACGAACCCCGACACCTCCGCCAAATCACACGCAGCGGACATCGCCGAACTTCGGCGCGTGGCGGTACATCTCGCGGAGACCGCGGCCGCGCACGTCCGCGAACGCCGCCCCCAGGTCTTCGGACCCGGCGCCCTCCAGGATGACGCCGTGCAGTCCAAGAGCACGCCCACCGACCCGGTCACCATTGTCGATACCGAGACCGAACAGCTGGTCCGCAAGCTGCTCTCCGAACTCCGCCCGGGGGACCGGGTGGTCGGCGAGGAGGACGGCGGCACCCTGTCCGACGATCCGGAAGCGGTGCACTGGGTGGTCGATCCCATCGACGGCACAGTCAATTTCGTCTACGGCATCCCCGCCTACTCGGTCTCGGTCGCGGCCGTGCGCGGCGGCGTGTCCGTCGCCGGAGCCGTCGCGGATGTCGCGCACGGGGTGACCTACAGCGCCGGGCTGGGTCAGGGCGCGCATCGCACCGAATCCGGCGCGGGCGGCCATCACGAGGCTCCCGGCGGCGCGCCGATCCCCTTGCGCTGCAATGCGGTCGACTCGGTGGCCATGGCGCTGGTGGCGACCGGCTTCGCCTATGGGACCAAACGCCGCACGCGACAGGGCGAATTGGTCGCCGAGGTGTTGCCACACGTGCGCGATATTCGCCGCATCGGTTCCGCGGCGCTGGATCTGTGCATGGTGGCCGAGGGCCGGGTGGACGCGCACTACGAGCATGGACTCAATCTCTGGGACTGGGCTGCCGGTGCCCTGATTGCCTCGGAGGCGGGCGCGCGGCTCATTCTCCCGTCTCCGTCCACCCCCGGCTCCGAGGGCGCGCTGGTGATGGCGGCAGCGCCCGGCATCGGAGACGAACTGGCCGGTCTGCTCGAGCGGATCGGTGTCATCACCCCTATCCCGAACGAGTGACAGCCGGGTAGACACCCGGATATCGAAATCGCCGCGCCCGTTCGGGCGCGGCGATCACGAATCGGTCTCGGCCGGAGCGAGTTTCAACCTCGCGGACACCGGCTCGAGGCTTTCAGAGCCGGGAGAGCACCCTCAGCACTTGGCGTGCCGGGCGGCTTCGAGCAATTTCGAGTCGATGGCCGGACCACTGCCGGGTGCGGGACTCTTCAACGCGCGCAACACCTCCTCGGCGTCGGTGCTCGGCCGCAGCTCACGGAACAGCGAGCCCAGCACGAAGTCCACGGTGTCGTCGGTGCGCTGATCCTCGATCAGCTCGGCGCACGGCGCGACCAGCTGCACGGCCGCCGCGGCGGGCCGTCCACTCACGCCGAAGCGAATCTGGCCCGCGCACTCCAGGTCCCCGTTCACGTAGACCGGGTCATTGGCCGCCTGCACGTCCGGCGCGCTCGCGAAACCGAGATCGCCCAGCTGGGAGGCCACATGCGCGGCCTGACCGCGCTGGCCGTTCGCATTGAACACGCGCACCTTCGACTGGGCCAGGGCCGCGGGCTCGACATCACGTAGCCGCGAGTTCGAGACCCGTTCGCCCAGCGTGGCGGGCTTGGCCGCCGACGTGCCGGAGGCCGGACTCGGTGAGTTGCAGGTCATGGCGCCGTGATCGCCTTCTGTCGTCGTGAGTGCTTTGAACCACACTCCGACGCAGATCAAGGCGATGACACCCACCATCGCCGCCCAGGGTTCCCAGCGGCGCCTGATGAAGGGACGGCCCTTCGGATCTATCGGGGTGCCTTGGGTGATCAGTGAAACCACGCCCATACTCTACGAAAACGTCGCGGTCACCGGCGTACAAGGTCTCGGCAAGTCCGCCGGAGGTCTCGGTCCGTCCCCTGCGCGGTGACGATTGACCCTCAGTTTCGAATCGCGTGTGTTTTGATTGCGACTTTTGCTCTAGGGTCCGCTATTGTCTGGCGGCCCAGATCGAATCGCCGGGGTGAATCGGGGGTTCGATTTCGGGAACAACAAGGGCATGTCCTGCGTTGACCGAGCGCGATCCGGTGCGGATCAGGAGCATCCGGCCCGATCGGTGACCGGTGTACACGTGACGTACACCACGGGCGGGGCGGTCCACCCTGATCCGATTCCTCAGGGAGTCGGGTCTAAGTGAGCCGGTCCGGGATATACGGAGTAAGGACGAGGGGAAGACGACATGGCAACCGACTATGACGCACCGCGGCGCAGCGAAACCGACGAGGTGTCGGAAGACTCGCTGGAGGAGCTGAAAGCTCGTCGCAACGAGGCCGCGTCCGCCGTCGTGGATATCGACGAATCCGATACCGCGGAGTCGTTCGAGCTTCCCGGCGCGGATCTTTCCGAGGAGGTGCTCTCGGTTCGGGTCATCCCGAAGCAAGCCGACGAGTTCACCTGCTCGAGCTGCTTCCTGGTGCACCACCGCAGCCGACTGGCCAATGAGTCCGGCGGTCAGTTGATCTGCATGGACTGCGCCGCGTAGGGCGTAGTCACGCAGGAGAAGATTCCGTCGATCCGCGCTCGGTACGCCGAGCGCGGTCAGGAACTGCCGAGCGCGGTGAGGAACTTCTGGGCGCTGCGACCCTCGGCCTCTGACCCCTGATCGGTCAGAGACCGGGTCGGTCGTCAGAGTCCGAGCGCAGTGATGATCTGTTCGGGCTTGCGGGTACTGACCAACCAGTACGGCGTGGGGTCGTCCGGATCATCGAGCACGAGCAGCACCATCGGGCCGATCCAGGCTCGATGCTGCACATACGCGGCGGGGTCGAGCTGTCGGCCCAGGGCCGCGCTCTTCGCACTGGCCGGCACGCCCGCGGCCCGCTTCACGAAGGTGGCGGGCAGATGGGCGCGATCCGCGCGCAATTCGGGCGTGCCGGTCGAGTCGAGGACCACCTCCACCCGATGCCGCGAGAACCACATCAGCACCCACACCGGCACCGGGAACAGCAGCACGTAGGGCAGCCAGGATCGGATTCCCGGTGCGCCCATATGGATTTCGGCGGCGAGCAGTCCGGTCACCGCCAAGGCCACCGGCCACCACCACAGCGGCACCCAGAGGCGCTCGGAGAAGAGGGGCTCGGACTGCGGCTTGTTCTCATTGGGAGACACGCTGTTGGTCACCTGAGGGGGCTGGTCGGACACGACATCAGACTAGGTCAATGCATGCGGGGTCGAACGCGTAGGCTCGTCGCACGTGACCGGTATTCCACCTATTCCCCTGCTGCGGCTTGATCCCAGCATCCCCGTACCGAAGCGTGCCCACGAGGGCGACGCGGGCGTGGACCTGTGCACTACCGAAGACGTCATCATCGAACCGGGAGAGCGGGTGCTGGTCGGTACCGGCATCGCGGTGGCTCTCCCACTCGGCACCGTGGGTCTCATCCACCCGCGGTCGGGCTTGGCCGCCAAACACGGCCTGTCCGTCGTCAACACCCCCGGCACGGTTGATGCGGGCTACCGGGGTGAGATCAAGGTGTGCCTGATCAATCATGATCTGCGCACCGCCATCGAGCTCCGGCGTGGTGACCGCATCGCGCAGCTGCTGGTGCAGCGGGTGGAACTGGTGGACTTCGTGGAGGTCGCCTCTCTCGACGAAACCGAGCGAGGCGCAGGAGGATACGGATCCAGCGGTGGGCATGCCAGCCTCGCCGCGAAGTCCGATGGGGCGGGCTCGGCGGAAGCCGGCAAGGAGGCATAACGATGTTCGGACGCAAGAAGCGCCAGAGCGATGATGAATCGCAGTACGGCGAGGAGTTCGTGGAGTACGACGACTACGAGGACGACGTCGAATTCGACGCCGCCGAGGACGACTACGACACGGATACCGCCCTGCCCGTCGTGGGCGCGGCGTCCGGGGACCGGACCGGTCCGTACGACTACGAGGATGTCTCCGAACAGCTCGAGACCGTGGCCGAGCAGCGCCTGGACCTGGGCTCGGTCATCGTGCCGGTGCCGCCCGGCGGGCAGCTGCAGGTCGAGATGACCCCGGACGGCACGCCGCAAGCCGTGCACCTGGCCACCCAGCACGGCCGGATCACCGTGGCCGCCTACGCCGCCCCCAAATCGGCGGGTCAATGGCGTTCGGTGGCAGCCGATCTCGCGGACACCCTGCGCAAGGACGGCGCGCAGGTGTCGGTGCAGAACGGCCCGTGGGGGCGCGAGCTGCACGCCCTCACCGAGGGCGCGGACCTGCGCTTCATCGGTGTGGACGGCCCGCGCTGGATGGTTCGCCTGGTGGCGGCCGGCCCGTCCGGATCCGCCGATGAGGGCGCGCCGCTGGTGAGTGCCGCCCGCGCGATCATGGGCGAGACCGTGGTCCGGCGTGGCGATGAGCCACTACCGGTCCGCGAACCGCTTCCGGTGGTCCTACCCCAGGAGCTCGCCGATCAGTTGGCGGCGGCTCACGCACAGCAATTGCAGGCCCAGCAGGACGCCGTGGCGGCCCAGATGGCGGCCATGCAGGGCGGTGCCCCCTACCAGGGTGTGCCGAACCCGCAGGATTCCACGGAGCCGCGTCGCGGCGCCGAGGGCTCGGCCATGCAACAGCTCGGCCTGCAATAGCCCTACCCCCGAGTGACCTTCGCCCCATCCGCTCTCGAAGCGGATGGGGCGAACTCGTTTTGTGGCGTTGGCAATTCGTCAGGGGGTGGCGACGCGGCGGGGGAGGAGGGCGTTGAGGCCGCGCGTGCCGAGGACGGCCGGGTCTGCCCCGAGTTCGGCCAGGGTGATGGCATGCAGGTCGGCGCGGGGGATGAGGGCGGTCCAGTGTTCGGCTACGGCGATGGGGTGCACCGGATCGTCGCTCGCGCCGATGATCGCGACCGGTGCGGTGACGCTTGTCAGCACTTCGGGCTCGGGCCAGCGGTAGGCGGCGGCTTCTTCCAGTGCGGCGGGGAGGTCCGGCCACTGCGAGCGCCAGGAGCGAGTCAGGGCTTCGGCCAGCCACTCTGGGCTGGAGGCTTGCATGCGGGCGAGTACGGCGTCGAGGCCGTCGGCGCGCAGAGCGGAGGCTGTGGCGGCGGCGCTGAGTGCGGCCGGGCAGTCGGTGGTGTCGGCTCCGGTCCAGGCGGGGAGCGCGGCGACCACGCCGAATGCGGATTCGGGGTGGCGTGCGGCCCAGTTCACAGCGACGGCCGCGCCGAGTGAGATTCCCGCGACAAGTACCGGGCCCGAGCGTGCGGCGTCATTGAGCGCGGCCTCGTAGCTGTCGATGACTCGCCGCGGGTCCGGGTCCACCGCGAGGAACGGCAGATCCAGTGCGGCGCAGGCGGATCCGAAGGCCCGGCGGGCGAAATGGGCGTCGGAGCCGGTTCCGGGCAGGGCGACGGCGACCGCCGGACTTGGAAGATCGAGCACGGCCCGAGCGTACTGAGGACGGGCGCGCGTGGCGGGGGCAGGCCGGTACATCTACAGTGGCGGTGGTACGGCCACCGCCGGTCGTGTGGGCTTGTTGTATCCAATCAACCCACCTGGCGCGTGGGAAGAACGAACGACGTGAGACCCACGCCGTGTTGCTCTACAGGAGAGCGTGCGAGATGCCATCCCCAGGTGGGAAGGACACCCCCTCAGGTTATTTCCGGCGGCTCGGGCGCCGGTTGACCGAGGATCTGGATCGTTTGGATGCCGAGGAGCTCGCCGAGACGTCGGAGGCGTCGGGCGCGTGCCGGGCATCGGAGTGTCGGCGCGGTGAAGAGGTCACCATGCTGGGCCGGTTGCGCAGCGTCGAGGCGTGTCCGAAGACCGCGGGCGCCGAGGTCGAGGCGGAGTTCTTCGACGGCACCGACAGCGTGGCGCTGGTCTGGATCGGGCGGCGTCGCATCCCCGGAATCGAGCCGGGCCGCCGTATTCTGGTCCGCGGCCGCATCGGCCAGCGCGATGGCGGCAAGGTTATCTTCAACCCCTACTACGAACTTCGTGAGAATTCCTGACGCATGCCGATACCCGCCAGCAGCAATGACGAGGGCCGCGAAGTCACCTTCCGCAAGGCCGACTCCGCCGAACTCACCGACGCCGAACTCGAACGGGATCATGCCCTCGAGGAGGAGCGTGAGGAGGAGGCCGAGCAGACGCTGCTCGAGCAGATGGGCGGTTTCAGCGGCCTGATCTACTCCTCGCTGCCCGTGCTGGTGTTCGTGCCGGTGAATTCCCTGCGCGGGCTGACCACCGCGATCTGGGCGGCCCTGGGCGTCGCTACGGCCATCCTGGTGTGGCGGCTGGTGCGCAAGGGCCCGGTGCAGCCCGCGATCTCCGGATTCCTGGGGGTCGGCGTGTGCGCGTTCATCGCCTATCGGATGGGGGAGGCCAAGGGCTTCTTCCTGTTCGGCATCTACGCCAGCCTGGTCTACGCGGGCGCGTTCCTGCTGTCGCTGGTGGTGCGTTGGCCGCTGGCGGGCGTCATCTGGGGCGTGCTGAACGGGCACGGCACCGAGTGGCGCTCCGATCGCCGGGCCATGCGGCTCTATGACATCGCGACCGCGGTGTGGGCCGTGGTCTTCGGGGCGCGGTACGTGGTGCAGAACCATCTGTACGCCTCCGACAGCACCGGCCTGCTGGCCGTGGCGCGGCTCGCCATGGGCTGGCCGCTGACCGGTGTGGCGCTGGTGGTGACGGTGTGGGCGGTTCGCCGCGCCGGGCATTTGCCCGCTACATCCGGTTCGACCACCCCCGGCAAGACCGGTGAGTCTGTCGCCTGAGTAGGCCGCGACCAGCGCCTTATCGTTCTATCCGCCCGCCGCGCAACACCTTCGGGGGGATTGGGTGGCGGTAGGGGGTGCCCACCCCACCCCTGGGGTACCTATTTCGAAGGCCCGGAACCGAGCACGATCTTTCTCAGAAGGTACGGAGAAAGGATCGCTGAGTTGGTAACCGACGGCAAGGCAGTAGCAACGTCGCAGGACCGGGTCGAGGGGCCGGGTGCGACAGTGCAGGCAATCCCTCGCCGACACCAGGCGGCGCGGGGAACGAAGGCAAACAGTGCGGCGACGTCGGAGTCCCGGCGTGCCGCAGCGGAATTGGAGAAGCTGATCGGACCGGCCGCGGCCGGTGACCGGGCGGCGGTCTCGGAAATCCTCAAGGTGATCTACCCGCTGGTGCGGCGCTATTGCGCGGCCCGCATGAGCGGTTCGGGTCACCTGCATGTGACCGCGGACGATGTGGCCCAGGAGATCTGCCTGGCCACCGTGCAGGCCATTCCGCGCTACCGGGATCAGGGCAAGTCGTTCCTGGCATTCGTGTACGGCATCTCGGCCAATAAGGTCGCCGACGCGTTCCGCCGGGCACAGCAGCACCCGGCCTATCCGGTGGCGGAATTCCCGGACGCGCCGATGCTCGAGGCGGGACCGGAGGAACGGGCCTTGCAGTCCGAAACCCGCCGGGCCACCCGGGATCTCATGAAGGTGCTGGCGCCGACTCATCGCGAGGTGCTGGTCATGCGCATCGTGCTGGGCTGGACCGCGGCGCAGACCGCCGAGGCCATCGGCACCAGCCCGGGCGTGGTCCGGGTCATGCAGCACCGGGCTCTGAACAAGCTGCGCGCGGAGTTGCGCGCGGCCTCCTGATCGCCGGATGCGCGCACCGGATGAATCGGCGGTACGGGGAGTCCGCCGACAGCACGGCAGGTACGCGAAGACGATGATCGAAGAAAGACAGCGCCGGGTCGGCGTCGAGCTCAGGCTACGACGTCGGCCTCGGCGTTCACGGCGCCGAAGCCATTGACGCCCAGCGCCTTACGCAGGTCGTCCTCGGCCTCCACGGAGGTGACGAACAGCAGTTCGTCCGCGCCCTCCAGCGGATCGTCGGCCTGGGGCACGATGACCCGGCCGCCCCGCAGAATGGTCACCAGGGCGGCGTCGCGCGGCAATTGCAGCGTGCGAACGGCCTTGCCCGCCAAGGGGGTATCGGTGGGCAGTGTGATCTCCACCAAGTTGGCTTGGCCCTGACGCAGCGTCATCAGGCGCACCAGATCGCCCACGGACACGGCCTCTTCGACGAGTGAGGCCAGCAGGCGCGGCGTTGAAACCGCCACGTCGACGCCCCATGAGGTGTCGAACAGCCACTCGTTGCGCGGATCATTCACGCGGGCGACGACTCGTCCCACGCCGAATTCGGTCTTGGCGAGCAGGGAGAACACGAGATTCACCTTGTCGTCGCCGGTGGCGGCGATCACCACGTCATAGGTCTCCATCCCGGCCTCTTCGAGCGTTTCCAGCTCGCAGGCATCGGCATGCGTCCACACGGCGGTGGGGGCGATGGCCGGATCGATGTGATCGAGGCGGCGTTCGAGCAGCATGACCTGGTGGCCGCCGCGCAATAGCTCCTGGGCGATGGATCGGCCGACTGCGCCGGCGCCCGCAATGGCTACCTTCATGATCTAGTCCTCGCTCGCGGGGGGATTACCGGCCAGAGCGACAGCCTCGCCCACGGTGCCGGAAGTGGCGGCGACGTAGACGGTGTCGTCGGCCTGCAGCACGGTTTTGCCGTTCGGGAGCATGCCCTGCCCGAAGCGGATGAGGAACGCCACGCGCGCGCCGGTCGCGCCCTCCAGCGAGTGCACGGTCCGGCCGTACCAGTCCTCGTGCAGGATGAGTTCGGTCACTGCGACGGTGCCCGTGGGGTCGCGCCAGGTGGTGGTGCTCTGATCGGCGACCAGGGTGCGCAGGAAGCGGTCGGTGGTCCACGGCACGGTGGCGATGGTCGGAATGCCCAGGCGCTCGTAGACGGCGGCGCGCTTGGCGTCGTAGATGCGCGCGACCACGCGCTCCACACCGAAGGTCTCGCGGGCCACGCGCGCGGAGATGATGTTGGAGTTGTCGCCCGAGGAGACGGCCGCGAAGGCGCCCGCCCGCTCGATTCCGGCCCGGGTCAGCACATCCCGGTCGAATCCGACACCGGTGATGCACAGTCCGGGGAAATCGCGGCCCAGGCGCAGGAAGGCGCTGGAATTCTGGTCGATCACCGCGACTTCGTGGCCGATGCGGACCAGGGCCCGCGCGAGCGAGGAACCTACCCGCCCACACCCCATGATCACTACGTACACCGTGCGAACCCCATTCCCGAAAAGCGTGGTGTGCGGTTTGGTTGTCTGTTCGGGTGGCAACCGTACCGTTCGTGTTTTTCCCGAGGCAGTTTCCCCCTCAGGTTGCCGTTCAAACCGGAACCGGAAAAAGCTCACACTGTTCAGGGGCCACACTACGGTCCGGAAGCGGTGGTCGTCGCGCCGTGGACACGACCGGCCTCGCCACCCCTTATGCTGCCTAAAGTGTCGAAGTTGACGACGGCCGCCAAGCGCATGCTGGTCGGTCGCCCTTTCCGCAGCGATTCCCTCGGGCACACGCTGCTGCCCAAAAGAATCGCACTCCCGGTCTTCGCATCGGACGCGCTTTCTTCCGTGGCGTACGCGCCCGAGGAAATCTTCCTGGTGCTGTCCGTGGCCGGGTTGTCCGCCTACACGTACGCGCCATGGGTGGGCCTCGCGGTCGCCCTGGTGATGGCGGTGGTCGTGGCCAGCTACCGGCAGAACGTGCACGCCTACCCGTCGGGCGGCGGTGACTACGAGGTCGCGACCAAGAACCTCGGACCCACCGCGGGCCTCACGGTCGGCAGTGCCCTGCTGGTGGACTATGTGCTCACCGTGGCGGTCTCGATCTCGTCCGCGGCCTCCAATATCGGATCCGCCGTCCCATTCGTCGGGACGCACAAGGTGTTGTTCGCGGTGGCGGCGATCGTGCTGCTGACGGCGGTGAATCTGCGCGGTATTCGAGAATCCGGCACCGCCTTCGCCATTCCGACCTATGCCTTCATGATCGGCATGTTCCTCATGCTCATCTGGGGATTCACCCGCATCGGGATTCTCGGCGATCAGGTGCATGCCGAGTCCTACGGATTCGAGCTCAAGCCCGAAGGTGATCATCTCGTCGGTCTCGCCTTCGTATTCCTGATCGCCCGCGCATTCTCCTCCGGATGTGCCGCGTTGACCGGTGTCGAGGCGATCAGCAATGGGGTACCCGCTTTCCGTAAGCCCAAGTCCCGCAATGCCGCCACCACTTTGTTGCTCCTGGGCACCATCTCGGTGTCGATGTTCATCGCCATGATCGTGCTGGCGCAGCGGATCGGAATCGTCTACGCGCACAACACCTCGGACCTGATCGGCGCACCGGCCGGGTATGAGCAGAAGACGATGGTGGCGCAGCTGGCGGGCGCGGTATTCAGCGGATTCCCGGCCGGGTTCTACTTCATCACCATCGTGACCGCGCTGATCCTGGTGCTGGCGGCCAATACCGCGTTCAACGGATTCCCGGTGCTGGGTTCGATTCTGGCGCAGGACCGATTCCTGCCGCGACAGCTGCATACGCGTGGTGACCGGCTGGCATTCAGCAATGGCATCCTGTTCCTGGCCGGTGCCGCGATCGCGTTCGTGGTGCTGTTCGGGGCCGAGGTGACCAAGCTCATTCAGCTCTACATCGTCGGCGTGTTCGTGTCCTTCGTGCTGAGTCAGACCGGCATGCTGCGGCATTGGACGCGGTTGCTGCGCACCGAGACCGATCCGGCGCAGCGGTCGCGGATGAAGCGGTCGCGGGTGATCAATGCCATCGGCCTCGTCATGACCGCCACCGTGCTGGTGATCGTGCTCGTCACCAAGTTCCTGGCGGGTGCGTGGATCGCCATCGTCACCATGCTGGCGATCTTCGGGATCATGAAACTCATTCACCGGCACTACGACACGGTGTCGCGGGAACTGGACGAGACCGAATGGGATGGCGTGCTGCCGAGCCGCACCCACTCCATCGTGCTGGTGTCCAAGCTGCATCTGCCGACCAAGCGGGCCATCTCCTACGCGCGCGCCACCCGGCCGGACACGCTCGAGGCCATCACGGTGAACGTGGATGAGCCCGATACCCGGGCGCTGGTGCGGGAATGGGAGCGCAGCGATATCACCGTGCCGCTCAAGGTGATCGAATCGCCTTATCGTGAAATCACCAAGCCGGTGGTGGATTACGTGAAGCGGGTCCGCAAGGATTCCCCGCGCGACATCGTCACCGTGTTCATCCCCGAATACGTCGTCGGACATTGGTGGGAACAGTTGCTACACAACCAGAGCGCCCTGCGATTGAAGGGGCGCCTGCTGTTCGAGCCCGGCGTCATGGTGACCAGCGTGCCCTGGCAGCTCAGCTCCTCCGCCAAGGCCGCCCGGCCCCGCGCGGTCAATGCGCCCGGTTCGGTGCGCCGCGGATTCGGAGATGAATCGTGAGTTCCCACACCGGTTCCGACTGGCTCGGCTCGGTCTTCGAGGTCCGCCTCGGCCCGCCCGGCCACGGCGGCTTCTGCGTGGCCCGCCACGAGGGGCGAGTCCTGTTCGTGCGCCACGGCCTGCCCGGCGAATTCGTCCGCGCGGTGGTCACCGAGGACCGCGGCTCCTTCTGCCGCGCCGACGCCGTCGAAATCCTCGAACCCTCCGCCGACCGCATCCCCGCCACCTGCCAGGTCTCCGGTCCCGGCGGCGCGGGCTGCTGCGACTTCTCCTTCGCCACACCGGAAGCCCAGCGCGCGCTCAAGGCCTCCGTCGTCTCCGAGCAACTGCGCCGCCTCGCGGATTGGGAGCCGGAGTTCGTCGTCGAGGCCATCCCCGCCGGACTTGTCCGGCCCAGTGGCCTTGTGACACCGCGAGGTACGCACGCCTCGGCCCACACACCGGGTCGGCTCGGCGGCGTGGCGACTGGGTGGCCCGCGCACTTGCGAGGTACACCGCCCCAAGATGACGCTGCACGGACTGCGACCATCACGTCCGATACCGCCACCCGGGGTACGCGGACCGGGGCCGACGCCGATACGGCTGCCTCGGGCGCTGGGTCGGAGACCCGCGCGGCTGTCCGGGACGCACAGGTGAATGCCGCTGCGGCTGGGCGTGGTTCGCGAACCGAAGCGATGTCGCCGAGCGCTGGGGCAGCTGCCGATGCGGTGGTTGCGGACGCGCCTACGAGTGGGTGGCGTAGCCGGGTGCGGCTGGTGGTGGATGCGCACGGGAACGCCGGTGTGCACCGGTATCGCAGCACCGAGGTGATCGCGGATCTGCGCTGCCCGCAGCCTATGGCGGGTGCGATGGAGGGGATCGGCGAGCGGACGTGGACACCGGGCGCGGATCTCGTTGTGGCCGTGGATGGTGACGGCATGCGGCATATCGTCGAGCTGGCCCCGCCCGAGGAGGGGCATGGCTCCGGGCGTGACCGGTCCGGCGGTCGTGAGGGCCGCCGCGGTGCGGACCGTCGCAGCACGACGGCTCGGCGGGCCGCCGCACACCGCGCCCGGGTCGAGCGTGTGGTCGATGGCACCGGCCAACCCGTGCAATACGTGTCGGGCCGCCGCTGGGAGCTGTCGGCCACCGGGTTCTGGCAGCCCCATTACGGTGCCGCACAGCGCTATTCCGATGTCGTGGCCGAGTGGTCCGATGCGGCACCCGGCGGACTCGCCTGGGATCTGTACTGCGGCGTAGGCGTTTTCGCCGCCCGCCTGGCCGACCAGGTCGGCCAGACCGGCGCGGTCCACGGCGTGGAATCCGCCCGCACAGCCGTCGCCGAAGGTCGCATCGCCCTGACCGACCAGCCCTGGGTGGACCTGAGCGCCGAACGAGTCGAGCACTGGATAGCCGAACAGCCCGCCACCTCACCGGATGTCGTAGTACTGGACCCCCCGCGTGCGGGCGCGGGCAAGGACGTCATCAACGCCCTCACCGAGCGCAATCCGGGCCGCATCATCCATATCGGCTGTGACCCAGCCTCTTTCGCCCGAGACATCGGCCTCTACCGAGCCGCGGGCTACCAGCCTTCCAAGCTGCGCGTCTTCGACGCTTTCCCCGGTACCCACCATGTCGAATGCATCGCCCTACTGGAGCGCTGACCCAAGATCCCAGCAGCCCCTGGTGGATTCACCCCACCATCCCGCATCGAGTGTTCAATGGCGCAGGGCCTTTCTCGGCGAATGCCTGCACCAGTGAACACTCGATGGTGAGGTGGCTGATGGGCTCCAGCCGGGGTGGGTTAGTTGAGTTGCCAGGTGACTCGGACTGTGGCGGAGAGTTCGCTTTCGCCGAGTTCGACCGGGACGGAGCCACCTGCGTCCATGGATCGCTTGGCGGCGGCGAAGGCTATGCGGGGGACGGGCATTGGGTCGGAGGTGTTCTCGGTGATTTCGAGGACGGTTCCGAGAGTGCGGCCGGAGCGGGTGGCGTATTGGTCGGCCTTGGATTTGGCGTGATCCCAGGCGGCGTCGCGGGCTTGGGTGAGGAGGGATTCCTCGTCGTCGACGGTGAGGGTGAGGCCGCCTAGACGGACGTCGTCGCCACCCGCGTCCACCGCGTGGGCGATGATCGCGGCTGGGCCGGTCGCGTCGGTGGTCTTCGCGCTGAGGTCGCGCAGGGTCACCGTCAGGGAAGTGCTGGCGACGTAGCCGATGATCTTCTCGCGATTGTTGTCCGTCCAGACGGTATTGGTGCGCACCGATAGCCCGCTGGTGGAGATGTCGCGGGGTTGGACATTGTCACCGCGCAGGGACTGGATGACGGAGTCGGTGCGTTCTCCGGCGCGGGAGTAGGCGAGAGCCACGGTATCGGCGTGGGTTTCGATGGAGACGGTGACGCGCATGATGTCGGGGGTGGCGCTCGCGCTTCCGGAGCCATAGGTGGTGATGGTGCCGGTGGTGGCCTCGCTGCTGGTCACGGGCGTCCTCTCGCTGGGTTCCGGGGCAACCCAGCCGATGCTACCGACGCCCGACACACCGCGAACCCCGCCGCGCCGCTTCCCCGCGGGGGCCACCCGCCGGTACAAAGTCGAACGCCGATATGCCCGCGACGAT
Source organism: Nocardia sp. NPDC051030 (assembly GCF_040683015.1). Classification (NCBI taxonomy): domain Bacteria; kingdom Bacillati; phylum Actinomycetota; class Actinomycetes; order Mycobacteriales; family Nocardiaceae; genus Nocardia; species Nocardia sp. NPDC051030. Next base: position 845,162 of record NZ_JBFBCD010000002.1, read on the forward strand.
CTCATCGCCCGATCCCGCGTCCCTGATTTCGCCGAGGAAGTGGCAGCTGCGGAATCTCGGCTCTGACCGATCTGCCCCCGCACTGTCAGGGCTGTTGCGGCGCTGTCCGCCACTGGAACCGCTCGGCGTGAGTGGCGAGGTAGTCGTGCAGGCGGGCCACCGCGGGGGTGGGGCGGTGGTTTCCGGAGACGAGGCCGATGGTGCGGTCGCGTGGGGTGGTGAGGGAGATGCGGTGCAGGTCGGGGTGGGGGGTTTCGGGTTCGGGGAGCAGGGCGATGCCGAGGCCGTGGGCGACGAGGGCGCGCAGGGTTTCGAATTCGGTGATCTCGAAGGCGACGTTCGGGGTGAATCCGGCTTCGGCGCACCAGGAGTCGAGCATGTGGCGCAGGTGATAGCTGGGTGGGTTGGCGATGAATCGTTCCTCGGCCAGTTCGGTGAGATCGACCGTGTGCTGTGCGGCGAGCCGGTGATGGCGGGCGACGTACACGTGAATGCGCTGGTGGCCCAACACGATTGCCGGGAGATCCGCGGGGGAGGGGATCATGACCGCGAGGTCGAGGCGGCCCGCGCGAATCTGGTCGGCGAGGGCTTCGCCGTGGGCCTGGACCAGGTGCAGGCGGATTCGTGGTGCGGCGGTGTGGAAGTCGGCCAGCAGCGAGGGCATGCTGACCGGTCCGAGGGTGAGCGGGAAGCCGAAGCGGACGAGACCACTGTCGGGGTCGGCATTGCTGCGCACCACGCTGACCGCGTCGTCGAGGGCGCGCACCAGGTCTCGGGTGCGTTCGGACAGTTCGCGTCCGGCCGGGGTGAGGGTGATGCCGCGCCCGACGGGTTGGAACAGTTGCACGCCCAGGATCTGCTCGAGGGTCTTCAACCGGCGACTCAGTGAGGACTGCGGGACACCCAATTGCTGGGCCGCGCGTGTGATGTGCCCCTCAGCGGCGGCCGCATCGAAGGCTGCCAGCAGCGGCGCGAGTGCTTCCACCTGGGCCGAAGGATATTCATCCATATCTGGATGATAATCGAGAGTTCTCGGTATTGGACGGATGAGTCAGGCGGGGTGACGATGCAATCAACACCACACAGTGGAGGTTGGAAATGGAACCCGCACACACCACGGCCGTGAAATCCGTTGTCCCGGGAGAGGTCCTCGACGTCGTCCTGATCGGCGGCGGCATCATGTCCGCGACGCTCGGCGCAATGCTCACCAAGCTGCAACCGGACTGGTCCATGGTCATGTTCGAGCGCCTCGGCGAGATCGCGGGGGAGAGCTCGAATGCCTGGAACAATGCCGGGACCGGCCATTCCGGCCTGATCGAACTGAACTACATGCCCGACCCCGAGAATCCGGCCAAGCCCGAACAGATCGCGCGCCTGTTCCAGCTGTCACGCCAATTCTGGTCCGCGCTGGTCGAAGACGGCGATCTCACCGACCCGGCCGCGTTCGTCAACCCGGCACCGCATATGGACGTGGTCTTCGGTGACCGCGATGTCGCCTACCTGCGTCGCCGTTACGAGACGCTGCGCTCGCTCCCGCTGTTCTCTGCCATGAACTACACCGAGGACCCCGACGTGATCGCCGAGTGGGCCCCGCTGCTCATGGCCGGTCGCGACCGCACCGAGCCGATGGCCGCCACCCGATATGAAGCGGGCACCGATATCGATTTCGGTTCGCTCACCGGTTCTCTGGTGAAGACGATGACCGATGCGGGGGCGCAGGTCCTGCTCGGGCGCGAGGTGACCGGACTGCGGCGCGACCCGGATGGCCTCTGGACCGTGACTGTGCGCGACCGGAATACCAAGCGGCGCTTCACGGTCCGTTCGAGGTTCGTGTTCGTCGGCGCGGGCGGCTATGCGCTGAAGTTGTTGCAGAAGGCCCGGATTCCCGAGGTCCGCGGGTATGCGGTGTTTCCGTTCGGCGGGCAATTCCTGCGTACGGATAATCCGGACGTCGTCGGACGGCACGATGCGAAGGTCTACAGCCAGGCGGAACTCGGCGCGCCTCCGATGTCGGTGCCGCACTTGGACAAACGCGTGGTCGACGGCAATGGGTCTCTCTTGTTCGGCCCCTACGCCACGTTCAGCACCCGCCTGCTCAAGCATGGCCGTCTCATCGATCTGTTCACGACCCTGCGCCTGCGAAATATCGCGGTACTGCTCGCCGTCGGAGTCCAGAACCTGCCGCTGGTGCGCTATCTGATCGGCCAACTGCTGGCCACTCGCCGCCGCAAATTCGCTGAGCTGCAACGCTTCTACCCGGACGCCGATCCCGCCGATTGGTATCTGGTGCAAGCGGGCCAGCGGGCTCAGCTCGTCAAGCCGGACCCGCACAAGGTCGGCATTCTGACCTTCGGCACCGAGCTGGTCACGGGCGCGGGCGGCACGATCGCGGGTCTGCTCGGCGCTTCCCCGGGTGCCTCCACCGCTCCGGCGATCATGGTCGATCTGCTGGCGCAGTGCTTCCCGGATCGGAAGGTTCAGTGGGAGCCCGCACTACGGAAGATGATTCCGGGCGTCGAAGCCCCCGTGGATGTCGATCAGCACACCGCCGACGATCACCTCGCTCGGACAGCGCAGATCCTCGGGCTGGCCTGACCCCGGAACGATCTCGCCAGAAGTCTGTGAACATGATTGATCGCCTGCGCCGCAGCGTTCCCGGCTGTCCGCACCTGATCGGGTGGGCGGCCGGGACCGCGGCAGGCTGCTATCAGGCTCCGCCGTGTGCGGCCAGGGCGCGGACCGCGGCATCGGCCTGGGCGTAGGCGGCGGCCGCGAGGCGTTCCAGCAGGGCGAGTTTCACCTCGGGGGCCTTACTGGTGAGCAGGTCGAATTTGGGTGGCGGCAGGACCGCCACGCGGACCGTGGTTTCGGCGTAGACGTCGTTGGCGAAGGCGGCTCCGGCCAGCAGTGAGATTTCGCCGAAGGACATTCCGGGGGAGAGCGATACGAGTCGGTGCCGTCGGCCGGTGCGGTCCTCGAAGGTGAAGCGGACGCGACCGTCGAGGATGAGGAACAGGCCCGCGCGGGGGCTGCCCGCGGCTACGATGCGTTCCCCGCGCGCGATGGTGCGGATCTCGAATTCTTTTGCCAGTTGTTGGCGTTCGTCGTCGGGCATATCGGTCAGGGCCGGATGCTGTTCGACTGTGAATGCCGAATGGTCGGTGTGTCCGGGTGGGCGATGTTTATCCAGAACGAGTTGTTCGCACCATTCGGTGGCCGCATCACGGTCGACGAAGACGCGGCCGCGCGGATCGTTCGGATCGAGGCTGGAAACCATATGTCCGAGTTTCGCCTCGGGATCGACGAGTGCGACGCGGCATCCGGCGGCGGCCAATTCGGCTTGCAGGTCGTCGAGCATGCGGATTGCGATGGGACTCACATCCCCGATTTCGCGGAGATCTAGAACCAAAGCATCTAATTCGCCTGGTATTTGCTCGACGGCGCGGACGGTGGATTCCGCACCCGCGAACAGCAAGTCGCCGTGGAGTTCGAAGATGCGGGCGTGGTCGCCGTATTGCCGCAGAATCTCCAATTCGTCGGCATCGCGTCGCAGCCGCGAGGGTGCATCGGCCGCCGTGTACGCGGCGCGGATGGCGGTGTGCGCGGCGCGGGTGACATGCAAAAAGTGCAGGCCCAATCGGCTGGAGAGTTCGCGGCAGGCCTTCACGCCGCGCACGCTGCTGCCATGTGCGTCCAGTCGCGGGGAGTAGACGGCTATGCCGATCTGGCCCGGCAGCACGGCCAGAATGCCGCCGCCCACACCGCTTTTGGCGGGCAGTCCGACCGTCGTCACCCAGTCTCCGGCGGCGTCGTACATGCCGCTGGTGGTCATGATCGACAGGACCTGCTCAACCAGCGGCCCGGACAGGGCGCGCTCATGGGTCATCGGATTCACGCCGTTATTGGCCAGTGTGGCGGCCATGATCGCCAGGTCACGGCAGGTGACGTCGATGGAGCACTGCCGGAAGTAGCGGTCCACCGCTTCATCCGGATCGATATCGATGATCCCGACGCCGCGCAGCAGATACCCGATGGCGCGATTGCGATATCCGGTGCGCGCCTCGGAGGCGTAGACGGCGTCGTTCATGCGCAGTTCGCGGCCCGCGAATCGGCTGTAGCTGCGGCGGATTCGGGCGAATCGGTCGGCGGCGTCATGGCCTTCGATGAGCGAGGCGGCGGCGATGGCCCCGGCATTGATCATGGGATTGCGCGGCCGCTGCGTCTTCGGATCCAGGCTGATCTCATTGAAAGGTTCCCCGGACGGCTCCACATCGATCCGCTTCGCCACTTCTTCCGGCCCGCGATCGGCCAGCGCCAGTGCGTAGGTGAACGGTTTCGAGATCGACTGAATCGTGAAGGGAATGTCCAGATCTCCGCTGCCGTACACCTGCCCATCCGCGGTTGCCAGACATATGCCGAACGAATCGGGTTGCACCGCCGACAGTTCCGGGATGTAGTCGGCCAGCGTCCCCGAGGTGTCGGCCCGGCACAGCTCGTACACCTCGTCGATGATGCGGGCCACGACCCCGGCGGGCGCTGGAGCTGCGAATCCGCCGGTGGCTGGCTCATTGGGGACCACGCGGCCACTGTATCCGGGTAGGGTGTGTCGAGCCTCACATCTCGAGTAGATGTCGCAGGTGGGTTTCGTTCCTGGCATCGGGGGCCGGTCGGGTCTCCGTAGACTGTTGCAAACACATGGAGACATCCGGAGGGAGCAATAGCCGTGGGAGTGCTTTCCCGGGTCGATACGCCCGAGGACTTGCGTCGGCTGTCAGTGCCGGAGCTACGCGAACTGGCCGAGGAAATTCGTGAGTTCCTGGTGCGGAAGGTCGCCGTCACGGGCGGGCACCTGGGGCCGAATCTCGGCGTCGTGGAGCTCACCATCGCGCTGCACCGGATCTTCGACTCGCCTGCCGACCCGATCATCTTCGACACCGGGCATCAGGCCTACGTGCATAAGATTCTGACCGGTCGCAAGGATGGGTTCGACACGCTGCGTAAGCAAGGGGGCTTGTCGGGTTATCCGTGTCGCGCCGAGAGCGCGCACGACTGGGTGGAGTCCTCGCACGCGTCGGCCTCGCTGTCCTATGCCGATGGGCTCGCGAAGGCGTTCGCGCTGACCCGGCAGAAGCGGCACGTGGTGGCGGTCGTCGGGGATGGCGCGCTCACCGGCGGTATGTGCTGGGAGGCGTTGAACAATATTGCCGCCGGGCAGGATCGCTCGGTGGTCATCGTGGTCAATGACAATGGCCGGTCCTATGCGCCGACCATCGGCGGACTCGCCGAACGGCTGGCCGGGTTGCGCATGCAGCCCGCCTACGAGCACGCGCTCGACGCCACCAAGCGGATCGTGCAGAACATTCCGCGCGTGGGGGATTCGGCGTATTCGGTGCTGCATGCCATCAAGACCGGCATCAAGGACGCGGTCGCGCCGCAGGAGCTGTTCAGCGATATCGGGCTGAAATATGTCGGCCCGGTGGACGGGCACGACGAGGTCGCCTTGGAGGGAGCGCTGCGGCGCGCCAAGGACTTCGGCGGTCCGGTGCTCGTGCACGTGGTGACGCAGAAGGGGCGCGGCTACAAGCACGCCGAGAACCATGAGGCCGATCAGATGCATTCGGTCGGCCATATCGATCCGGAAACCGGTGAGCCGGTGAGTCGTTCGTCCGCGCCGAGCTGGACGTCGGTGTTCTCCGAGGAACTCATCGCCCAGGCCGAGCAGCGGGACGATGTCGTCGCCATCACCGCCGCCATGCCGGGGCCGACCGGTCTCTCCGCGTTCGGGGATCGCTTCCCGGAGCGCATGTTCGACGTCGGGATCGCCGAACAGCATGCGATGACCTCCGCGGCCGGTATGGCGCTGGGCGGATTGCATCCGGTGGTCGCCATCTACTCGACCTTCCTCAACCGCGCCTTCGATCAGCTGCTGATGGATGTGTCGCTGTTGAAGCTGCCGGTGACGCTGGTCCTCGACCGTGCGGGCATTACCGGTGACGACGGTGCGTCGCACAATGGCATGTGGGATCTGTCGGTGCTGGGCATCATTCCCGGAATTCGGGTGGCGGCCCCGCGCGATGCGCCAACGCTGCGTGAGGAATTGGGCGAGGCGCTGCACATCGGTGATGGACCGACCGCCATCCGCTTCCCGAAGGGTTCTGTCTCCGAGGATATTTCGGCGGTCGAGCGGCTCGAGGGCGTGGACGTGCTGCGGCTGCCCGATGTCGAGGGTGCCTCCGCGCAGTCCGTGCACGGCGATGTCCTGCTGGTCGCCGTCGGCACCTTCGCCGATCTCGCCCTGCGCGTGGCGGATCTGCTGGAGGCGCAAGGTGTTTCGGTGACTGTCATAGACCCGCGCTGGGTGCTGCCGGTCTCCGACACCGTGGTGAAGCTGGCCGAGAACTACCGCATGGTGGTCACTTTGGAGGACAGCGGCCTGCACGGCGGCATCGGTTCGACCGTGTCGGCCCGCCTGCGCGCCGCCGGTCTGGATGTCCCCACCCGCGATCTCGGTGTGCCGCAACGCTTCCTGGATCACGCCTCGCGGGCGACGATCCACCAGGAGCTGGGCCTGACCCCCGCCGACATCTCCCAGCGCATCAACGGCTGGCTGGGCGGAGGCGGCCACCCGGACAAGCCCGCCGAACGAACCCTGTCGCCGGAGTTGGCCGAGCGGGCCACAGGCGTTGCCACGCAAACATTGTCGTCGGAGATCTCCGGAAAGGCGTTCTCGCCCAACGGGCGCTGACGTTTCGACGTTCGAGGGGCTTCCACCAACATGGTGGGAGCCCCTCGTTTTCGCTGTGGCGCTGGGATTCTCGTCCCCTGCGGGCACGTGATCGCCCGACAAAGAAAAGGCCGCAGCTACGACGAACGCACGTCGGAAGAGCAGGCCGCTGCGGAATTGGCGGCGGCGGAGGTGATGGCTGTCGGCGTTGCCGGGATCGGTTCGGCGGGCGGCTAGGGGGTGCCGAAGTCGGGGATGGTCAAGGTGCCGTCCTCGGCCAAGGGGAAGCCGGGGTTGTGGGCGATCTCCCAGAGGTGGCCGTCGGGGTCGGCGAAGGAGCCGGCGTAGCCGCCGTAGGTCGTTGTCGCCGCGGGTTTGGTGATGGTGGCCCCGGCTTGCCGGGCTGTCGTGAGGAGGGCGTCGACTTCGGCGGGGGAGCGCAGGTTGTGGGCGAGGACGATGCCGCCGAAGCCGGTGCCGTGGGCGTCGTCGAGGCCGCTGTCGAGGGCGAGTTTCTCGCGACTCCAGAGGACCAGGCCGAGTCCACCCGCTTGGAAGAAGACCGTCTCTTCGACTTCTTGTCCCCGCCAACCGAGGGTTTCGTAGAACGTGCGGGAGCGTGCGAGGTCGGCAACGCCCAAGGTGATGAGGCTGACGCGTTGTTCCATGATCGGAAGCTAGCACGGGGGCCGGTGTGAGCGGCCGAGTCGGATGGGGTGTTCCCTGTGCGGGGCTGCGGTTCTCGCGTAGATTCTGGAACAGGTTTCAGTTTCTGCGTCAAGGAGGTCGCATGCCGTCCGATACCCCAGCGTCCGATACCCCAGCGTCCGATTCCACCGCGTTCGTGCTCGTCGAGAAGCCGCGCCCGGGGATCGCGCTGGTCACCCTCAATCGCCCGGATCGGATGAACGCCATGGCATTCGATGTCATGGTGCCCTTGCGGGAGACCCTCGAGGCGGTGGCCGCCGACAATGAGGTGCGGGTGGTCGTACTCACCGGTGCGGGGCATGGCTTCTGTTCCGGCGCGGATTTGCAGCACGCGGGACGAGTGCCCGGCGTGGAAGGCTTGACGCGCACCAGCATTGCCCGCCGGTCCATGGATCTGCTCAATAATGTGATGCTGACGATCCGCCGCATGCATCAGCCGGTCATCTCCGCCATCAATGGCGCGGCCATCGGCGGCGGCTTCTGCCTGGCCGTCGGCACCGATATCCGCATCGCCTCCGAGGACGCCTACTTCCGTGCGGCCGGTATCAACAATGGCCTCACCTCCGCCGAACTCGGCATCAGCTACCTGCTGCCCCGCGTCATCGGCACCACCCGTGCCTTCGAGATCATGCTCACCGGTCGCGACGTGGATTCCACCGAAGCCGAACGCATAGGCCTGGTTTCGCGTGTGGTTCCCGGCGACAAGCTGCTGGAGACGTGCTACGACACCGCCGACCAGATCATCCGCTGGAGCCGAGTAGGCGGCGAGCTCACCAAGCGCATGCTGTGGAGTGGCCTGGAAGCGGGCAGCTTCGAATCGCATATGCAGCATGAGGGCATGGCCCAGCTCTACGTCCGCCTGACCACCGAAAACTTCGACGAAGCAGTCCGCGCCCGCAAGGACCGCCGCCCACCCGTCTTCGAGGACTGACGCAGCATCAAGATCAGGGAGCTGTGGCGGCGGGATTTTGTCCGATTCGCCACCACCAGAGCTCCCTCGGCTGCGGGTTCCTCGGCGTTCGTGGCGGGCTAGGCGGGTTTTTCGGGGTAGAGGGCCTCGGCGAGGCGGGTTACTGCGAGTTCTCGTTGCCAGGGGCGGGCGCCGCCTGCGGTGAGGAAGGTTTCTATGAGGGTGGGGGCGTCGCCGTTGACGGCGGTGCGGGGGAGGCCGTCCCAGCACATGCGGCGGAGGAGGTCGGGGGTGAGGAGGTTTTCCACGGGGATGGCGACTTCGCCGGAGAGTTCGGTCATGGCGGCGCGGGCGCGTTGGAGGCGGGCCGCGGCGGCGGGGTCGCGGCGTTCCCAGCGGTTGACGGGTGGGGGGCCGTCGAAGGGCTGGGTCAGGGGTGGGAGGTCGGTGTCGGGGAGGGCTCGGGCGCGTTCTACCGCTCCTAGCCATTCTCTGGAGTAGCGGCGTTGGCGGGGGCCGCCGAAGACGGGGAGGGTGCGCAGTTGGGCGATGGTTTTGGGTTCGCTGGTGGCCGCGGCGACTATGGCGGAGTCGGGGAGGATGCGGGCGGGGGCGACGTCGCGCAGACGGGCCAGGCGGTCTCGGGTGATCCAGAGTTCGCGGACTATGCCGAGTTGGCGGGTGCGGCGCAGGGTGTGAATGCCGGAGGTGCGTCGCCAGCGATCCGATTTGGGGGCGGAGGGTTCGGCAGCGCGGACGTGCTCGAATTCCTGTGCGGCCCAGTCGGTCTTGCCCTGCTGTTCGAGGTCTTCGGCGACGGCGTCGCGCAGTTCGAGGAGCAGTTCGACGTCGAGGGCGGCGTAGTTCAGCCAGTCGTCGGGGAGTGGGCGGGTGGACCAGTCGGCCGCGCCGTGGCCCTTCTTGAGTTCGCGGCCGAGCAGTTTCTCCACCATGGCGGCCAGGCCGACGCGCTCGTATCCGGCGAGGCGACCGCCCAGTTCGGTGTCGAACAGGCGGGCGGGATACAGGCCGAGCTCGGCGAGACCGGGCAGATCCTGGTCGGCGGAGTGCAGCACCCACTCCAGGTCGTTGATCGCATCGGCCAGGGGGGACAGGTCGCCGTCGACCGGAATCGGGTCGATGAGGAAGCTGCCCGAGCCCGCGCGGCGCAACTGGATCAGATACGCGCGATTGGAGTAGCGGAAGCCGGAAGCGCGCTCGGCATCGACGGCCAGCGGGCCGGTGCCCTCGGCGAGGAGGCGGGCGGCCGCGGTGATTGCGGCAGGGGTGTCCAATACCGGCGGCACACCGTCCACTGGCGCGAGCAAGGGTACCGCGACAGTGGCTTCGGGTTCTTCTGGTACGGACATGGTCTTGAACTTTACGGGTAGGGCAGGCGCGGTCCGCGTCACGTCGGTGAAACGGTGGCCCGCGGCACGACCCCGGGCCATTGCGAATCGTACGTGTCCCGCGTCGATTTGGTTGCAGTACAGACGTTCTCGGTGGTGAGAGCTACTCGGCGTCTTCGTCGCCGTGGCGCACGTCCAGCTGGGTTACGCCGGCGGGCGGCAATCCCGCGGCATACGCGAGTACCTCGCAGAAGGCTTCGACATGCGGGCGCATCTCCGAATCGCCCACCGTCCACGACGCGCGCAACTCCAGTTGATGCGCGCGCGGGGGTCCGGCGATATCGCCGTAGCGGACCGAACTGGTGGAGGTGACGGTGCCGCCGAGCGCGGTGTAGCCGGTGCGCGATTCGAGCGCGTCCACCAGCCAGCTCCACGCCACCTCCGGCAGCAGCGGGTCGGCGGCCAGGGCCGAGTCGATGTCGGCCTGGATGTAGGCGACCAAGCGGAACACGCCGTGCCAGGCTTCCTGCCCGTTCGGGTCGTGCAGCAGGATCAGGCGGCCGAACGCGTCACCGTCGGAGTCGACCGGCACCACATTGGTGTCGGGTCGCGTGACTTCCGCGCCTAGTGCGTAGGAGTAGGGAGCCAGGCGTTGCGGCGGGCGGATCGGTGCGAGCTCGATCCGAGGGTGCACGGTTGCGGTTCCCATCGCATCGACCGCGGCGCGGAACCTGGCAGGTTCTTCTGGCTCCGGGGTCGGTGCGGCGCCGTCGCGGAAGTCGAGCGGTGTCACGTTTGGCAACGGTAGACCTCTCGGGTCCGGTGTCGTGAGAGGCGCGCCGCCCGTCACCCTTACGATGGGTTGCGATGAGTACTCACAGCCGCCGCAGCCTGACCGATGCCCCCTTCCTCGTCGCCGCCACCGGTGGCCGGCCGCATCGGCGTCCGGTGTGGTTCATGCGGCAGGCCGGGCGTTCCCTGCCCGAGTACCGCGAACTGCGCGCCGGAGTCGGCATGCTGGAATCTTGTTTCGATCCGGAGCTGGTGTGCGAGTTCACCATGCAGCCGGTCCGCCGCCATGACGTGGATGCGGCAATCCTGTTCTCCGACATCGTGGTTCCGTTGAAGGCCGCCGGGATCGACCTCGATATCGTGGCGGGAGTCGGGCCGGTGATCGCCAATCCGGTGCGCACCGTCGCCGATGTGCGCGCGCTGCCGCGGCTGCGGCCGGAGGAAGTGGGGGCCGTCACATCCGGTGTGAAGCTGCTGCTCGGTGAGCTGGGCAATACGCCGCTGATCGGTTTCGCGGGCGCGCCGTTCACCCTCGCGTCCTATCTGGTCGAGGGCGGTCCGAGCAAGAACCATGAGCGCACCAAGGCGATGATGCTCGCCGATCCGGAAACCTGGCATCAGCTGCTGGGCGTCCTCACCGACATCACCATCGAATTCCTGCGCGCCCAGATCGAAGCGGGCGTCGACGCGGTCCAGCTCTTCGACTCCTGGGCCGGTGCGTTGACCCTCGCCCAGTACCGCGAATACGTTCTCCCGCACTCGGAGCGAGTCCTCACCGAAATCGCCGACGCGGGCATCCCCCGCATCCACTTCGGTGTCGGTACCGGAGAACTCCTGGGCGCCATGGGCGAAGCCGGCGCAGACGTAGTCGGCGTCGACTGGCGCATCCCCCTCAACGACGCCGTCCGCCGCGTAGGCCCCGGAAAAGCCTTGCAGGGCAACCTCGACCCCGCAGTCCTCTTCGCCGGCCCCGCCGCCATCGACGCCGAAGTCCGCCGCATAGCCCGCGAAGCCGACGAAGCCCTCGCCCTAGGCGCCACCGGCCACATCTTCAACCTCGGCCACGGCGTCCTCCCCAACACCGACCCCACCGTAATAACCGAAACCGTAGCCCTGATCCACAGTCTCCCCTCCCCGCTCTAAGCCTGGGCGACGCGGAGCGCTCGCGCTGGGGCCCGCGCCGTCGGGTGAATCCGCCTCCGTGAGTTTGGTTTCGAGAGCGTCCCCTCCCCGCGCTAGGCCTGGGCGGCGCGGAGCGCTCTCTCTTTGAGACCGCCGAGTTGGATGAATCCGGCTCCGCGAGTCGGGGTTCGAGAGCCGCTCCCCGGATCTAGGAGCTGGGCGCGCACCGTCCGGATCTAGGTGCTGGGCACGCGGAGCGCTCTCTCCTTGTGGGCCGCGGAGTTGGGTGAATCCGCCTCCGTGAGTTGGGGTTGGAGAGTCTCTCTTCTTCGCTTAGGCCTTGGGGCACGGAGCGCTGTCTTCCGGGACTACGGAGTCGGGTGAATTCAGCGCTGCGAGTGGGGGGTTTCGAGGTGGCGCGTTAGTCCGGTCGGGGCTGGTCCTTCCGCTCCTCGGGCAGGGGGTGTTCGGTGAAGTCTCTTCGCTCCGTTACTCCGTCGTCGAGCTGAGCGGGTTCAGCGGGTGTATCGGCATCAGTCGGTGGCCCGGGTGCGGGAGGGGGCGGAGTGTCTTGTGCTGCATGGGGAGTCGGGTGTGGTGGCTGCGGGGCAGGATCACCCGGTAGTGGCGGGAGGATGTGCGGATTTCCTGAACCAGGGTGTGGCGCATGCTGTCCCGGGCCGATGGTGGTGGCATCGGACGGCGATTCAGGGCTTGCGGTGGCGGCCGATCCGGGCGTTTGATCCATAGGCCCGCTCGGTGGCGCGAATGGTCCGGGAGACCCGGGGCCGTGCGTCGGATATGGTCCGGCGCTTGGCAATCGCCGTCCGGGTGATGGCATGTGTTGGGCTGGCTGCGGGAGCCACCCTGTCTGGGGTATGTGTCCCGGCTGTACCACGTGATGCCCTGATTGCGGCATATGTTGGCCAGGTTGAGTGTGGAGTTGGCCGGGTTGAGGGTGGAGTTGGCCGGGCTGAGGGTGGAGTTGGCCGGGCTGAGGGATGTGGTCGCCAGGTTGCGATGAGTGAAGTCCGGGCTGTGCCGCGTGTTGCCCCGGGTGCGGTGTGTGCTCACCAGGGTGCTGGATGGGTTGACCGGAGTGTGGTTTTTGCAGGGCGATCTGGGGGTCTGTCCGGCTGGATTGCGCTTGGCCGGGCTGCGGAATCGGCTGCCCCGGTTGGGGAATCGGGTGGCCGGGGTGTGACATGTAGTGCCCTGGTTGCGGAATGGGCTGGTGGGGCTGTGACATGTGCTGGCCCGGGGCCGGATTCGGGTGGGCTTGGTGTGGCTGGTGGCCTTGGTGTGAGGGTTGGTGGCCTTGTGGTGGAACCGGTTGGTGGAGTTGGGTTATCGGTACCAGGGTGATCACCGCCTGGTAGCCGGGCGGTATTGCGGGCAGGTGGACGACCTGGCCGGTGTGAGGGGTTGTCGAGGGCCATTGACCGGTGGGCGGGGGAGTCCATTGGCCACCGGTCGGCGGGGGCCAGCCCGGGGGTGGGGTGAATGGGCGTCGGGTGAGGGTGCGGGGTGCGGCGACTGCGGCGAAGGCGCAGAAGATCGCGGCGGCGAAGGCGAGAATGGCGGCGAGGATGATCACTGCTACGCCGAGTGAGATATGGCTGCGGCTCGTATCCACCGCGAACGCCGTGATCGTTCCGCTGGTGGCGGCGATGAAGACGCTGAACGCGGCGATCATTCCGAAGACGCGCACAACTCCACTGCGCGTGCCCAATCCGGCGACCAGCAATACCGCCATGACCAGCCCGGCGAAGGCGAGAACCGTTATCGGCAGCCCTATGTAGGCGCTCGTCTTGTTCGCCGGGAGATGCCACAGCGTGGCATTGCATCCGCGGGGCCGGTAGAAGTCGCTGCAACGCACCGGCACGAAAGACCCGATGATCGTCGTGACCGATCCGAGGATGAGCAGGATTCCCGCGACTCTGCCGAGCATCGCCGCCTTCGCGCCGGAGTGTGCCTCCGGCTCCGGTTCTCGCCGACCGTCCTGAACTCGCGGCAGCTGTCCACTGTTGTACGCCCCCGGCTGTGAACCGGGAAAACCTCCAGTCACCCCGAAAGCGTAGGTGACCCACCACAACCCTGTCCGAACTTTCGCCCCACCCCGAATCAATACCCCCACCCGCCAATTCGCCACCCGGGCCTTCCCACCGAGCCCGCTCCGCCGAGCATGCAATGGGCGAGTGGTCTACTCGGCGTTTGCCTCAGCCATTGCATGCTCACCTGGCCTCCGGCGACATGCCCGGTGACATTCCGCTGGGCGGCGTATGGGTGGCCGTCGCCGACGAGATCGCTCCCACTAACGGGCTTCCCGCCGGGCCGGACGTTTTCGGATAGCGGCGAGTGTTCAGTGGTGCAGGGGGATTCTCGGCGTTTGCCTGCATGAGTGGACACTCGTTGGGCGGGCGGCGCAGGTCACAGTGGTGGGCGGGGGTAGGTTCGGGGGAGTGCGGCTCGGCGGTGAGGTCGCGGGTGCCTGGGTTGGTTGACCGGCGGGTTGGCTGGGCTGGGTGAGTATCGGGTGACGAGGAGTGGTCGATGCGGATCGCGGTGGTTGGTGGCGGGATCAGCGGGCTGGTGGCGGCTTACCGGTTGCGGCAGGCGCTCGGGGGCGGGGTCGAGCTGGTTTTGGTGGAGGCTCGGGAGCGGGTGGGCGGGATTTTGCGCACCGTGGAGATCGCGGGGGAGCCGGTTGATTTGGGGGCCGAGGCTTTTGTGGGGCGGCGGCGCGAGATCCCGGAGTTGATGCGGGAATTGGGGATCGAGGAGCAGTTGGTGCATCCGGCGGGGCGGCGGCCGCTGGTGTGGTCCGGCGGGGTGGGGCATCGGCTGCCGGAGCGAACCTTGATGGGGATTCCGGCTGGGGCGGAATCGGTTTCGGGGTTGGTGGATGCGGAGACGGTTGCCCGGATTGCCGATGAGCCGAATCGGCCGCTGGAGTGGAAGCCGGGCGGGGACATGTCGGTGGGGGAGCTGGTCGCGGATCGGTTCGGCGAGCAGGTGGTGCGGCGCAGTGTCGACCCGCTGCTCGGGGGAGTGTATGCGGGACGGGCGGATTCGATAGGCGTGCGCGCGGCACTGCCCACCCTGGCCGCCGCGCTGGATACGGGGGCCGCGAGCTTGACTCAGGCCGTCGCGCGGGCGCTGCCGCCGCCGAGCGATACGCCTGTCTTCGGTGGTATTCGTGACGGATACGGCGTGCTGTTGGAAGCACTCCGCACGGCCGCCGATGTGAAGGTCGAAACCGCCACCACCGCAACCCGTCTCACTCGCACCGCGACAGGCTGGCACCTGGATCCGGTCGGCGCGGTCGACGCCGTGATTCTGGCCACTCCGGCCCCGGCAACCGCCACTCTCCTCCGCGAAATATCCCCGGCCGCAGCCGATCTGGTCGCCGGAATCGAGCTGGCCTCGTCCGCGGTGGTAGCGCTGGCCCTCCCGCGAGACGCACCCCTCCCGGACAACTCCGGCATCCTCGTAGCCACCGATGAACCATTGCGCGCCAAGGCCTTCACCCTCTCCAGCCGCAAATGGCCCCACCTGGCCGCCCGCGACGTGGCCCTGGTCCGCGCCTCCTTCGGCCGCTTCGGCAACGACACCCCCCTCGGTTGGTCCGACTCAGACTTGGTTACCGCCGCCGTCGAAGATCTCACTACCGTCACCGGCATCGAAATCACCCCCCTGACCGCGGTAGTCCAACGCTGGCCCAACGGCCTGCCGCAATACGCCCCCGGCCACACCACCCGAATCGCCGAACTCCGCTCCGCCACATCCGATCTCCCCGCCCTGGCCCTGGCAGGCTCCTACCTCAACGGCGTAGGCGTCCCCGCCTGCGCCGCCTCCGGCACCGCCGCCGCCCGCCGCATCCTCGAACACCTCACCTGACCGAATCCCTGTGTGGCACTCCGCTACCCGGCCTGACCACGCCGACCGGCCTGACCGCGCCGACCGGCCTGACCGCGCCGACCGGCCTGACCGCGCTGACCGGCCTGACCGCGCTGACCGGCCTGACCGCGCCGACCGGCCTGCCTCTGCGCGGCCGCCCACCTGGGGCTCGATAAGCGCGGCATCATCAAGACCCGAGTGGCGAGCGTTCATGTCGGGCGCGGGCGGCCAGGAACATGCAGCGCACATGCGGCTGTTGCGGCCGCACGCCCGCGACAGCAGCTCGCTGGCCCGGTAGTCCGCGCGCATGGCGCTGTGACCGGGATCCTCAGCGGCCGGGTGGCTTTCGGCTGCAAGCAGGACGGGTGAGGAGGGCGTGGGGATCGGGCTCAGGTGGAGATCAGGTCGCTTGGGTTTGTGTTTGCGCCGCAGATGACTACTGCGATGCGTTCGCCTGGGCGGGGGGTGTAGGCGCCGGAGGTCAGGGCTGCGAGGGCTGTGGCGGCGGCGTGTTCTACGGCTAGGCGGCGGTCGTCCCAGAGGGCTTGGCGGGCGGCGATTATGGCGGTGTCGGGGACGAGGATCGAGTGGGTGTCGGCGGCGGCTGCGGCGGCCAGGGCCATGGTTGAGGTGCGGGGGGCACCCAGCGAGTCGGCGGCCACCGAGTCGGTGGGGACGTCCACGGGGTGGCCTGCTTGCAGGGCGGCGTTGAAGGCGCGGCAGTTCTCGGGTTCGACTGCGACCACACGGATTCCGTGGTGGGCGGCGGCGGTGGCCACGCCGGTGAAGAGGCCGCCTCCGCCTACCGCGACTATGACGGTGTCGAGGGTGGGGAGTTGGGTGAGGATTTCTTCGAGGAGGGTGCCTGCTCCGGCTGAGATGTAGGGGTCGTCGTAGGCGTGGGAGCGGAGGGCTCCGCTGGCGGTGGCGTAGCGCTCGCAGCCGGCGGCGGCTTCGGCGTAGGAGGGGCCGGGGGTGAGGACCTGGGCTCCGAGGGATTGGAGGAGGGCCACCTTCATCGGGGGTGCGGTGGTGGGGAGGAAGACGGTGGCGGCGGTGTCGGCCAGGCGGGCGGACCAGGCGCACGCTACGCCCGCATTGCCGCCGGATGCGATGGTCACGCCCGCCGTGGGGAGCCCCCCTTGTTCGCGGTGGGCGAGGAGGAAGTTCGCCGCGCCTCGGGCCTTGAAACTGCCGGAGTGCTGGAGGTGTTCGAGGGCCAGCCAGACTTCGCAGGTGCCGCCGTCGGCGGCGGGGATGGCGGCCGGGTCCATGGGGGCGAGCACGATCGGGCGGATGAGGCCCGCGATTCGGTCGGCGGCCGCCTTCACGTCGGCGTAAGTCGGGTGCACAGCACGGTCCTTCGCATTTCGATTCGGATCACGGTCGTTGGCTCGCGCGTGAGTCGATGCGCGCGCCGATGCGGCCGGGGGACACGGCTGGGCCGGTGCACCCGATAGTTACACTGTAACTTACAGTGTCTGCATGCCTAAGACGTCGAAGTCGCTGGAGGAAGCCACGCCCGGGGCGATTGCGCGCGCGGGGCTGGCGATTATCGAGACTCGGGGGGCGTCGGAGCTGAGTTTCCGGGCCATTGCGAGCTTCCTTGGTGTGTCGCACACCACGGTGGTTCGGCGTGGCGGTGGTGATTTCGGCGGTCTGCTGGATCTTCTCGCCGATCATCTGGCCGATGGCCTGCCCGAGATCGCTCCTGGCTCGGGCATGTGGGCGGAGGTCACCGAGCGGCGATTCGTGGCCTGGTATGACCTGCTGGTCGCGCATCCGGGGCTGGTGCTGCTGCGCGGGCCCCGGCCTTGGCTCGGGCCGCGCGTGCTGGCCCGGCTCACCGAACCTCAACTGGCCGATAATCTCTCGCTCGGGCTTCCGATCACCGAGGCTTTGCACGCTTACCGCGAGATGTATCTGTACACCCTCGGCTGTGCGGCGCTGGTTGAGCAGCGGGATCCGAAAGCCGTTCGACTGCGCGCCCGTTCGGCCCTGGCAGCCTTGGATCCCGATGAACACCCGCTGCTGGCAGCGCATTTGGACGACATCACCACGGTTCTCGCCGGTGACGGCGTCTACCGCGACGGTCTGCGCCGCCTGATCGCCTCCTGGACCGCAACCGCATCTTGACCCCGGCGTGTGAACGCGCCTTCGCCGGAAAGCGAGGCTTCGTTATTGCGGTGGATCCATGTTCCACGGCTGCGCCTGAGTGGGCGGCGGGCCGTAATACTGTTGGGGCGCGGGATTGTTCGGCATCGGGCTGTATCCGCCCGGTGAGTTGTATTGCGGGGCGGGAGGATAGGTAGGCGGCTGCGCCGCCCCTATATTCAAGATCAGACTGGCGATGGCGGCGCAGAAGGAAACCACGCCGACGGCGACCAGCACCCAGAAGCCCGCCTTGTACTCGGTGGATTGGAATGTTTGGTCGGCGCCGTTCGCCGTCGATACCACATCGAAGATCACGGTGAATGCCACACCGAAAGCCATTCCGGCCGCGACGGATCCGAGCCCGCGCGCGACTCGCCCACGCGCGCCCAGCCCGATGAACAGCAGTGCCGCCGAGAGCAAAGCCAGCATGGCGGCGAGCAGCAGCGAGACACCGGTCAGCTGCGTCGAGGATTGGTCGCCGATCCCGAGTTCCCATGTGGTCCAGGTGGAGTCGCCGATCAACTGGAGGAATGACCCCACGATCAGCATTACCGCCACGAGCGCCAGCAGCACCCCGGTCGCGATATCGGTCCCGGAGGCCCGCCCACGCTGCGGAACAGCCCCGTACGCACCGGGATTCGACTCACCCGACGATGCCCTCTGCACGGGCAGCCCCAGAACCAGCGCCGCCAACCCCACCCCGGTCGCGATCAATAGGATCCAAAACCCCGCGCCGAGGCTGCTCTGCGAGAGCTCACTCTCGGCCAGTGTCGTCGATGCCGTGATGAACACCACGGTCAGCGTCACCCCGAAAATCGTTCCGGCAGCCAGCGAACCGATCGCCTTCACCACCCGGCTCCGCCCACCGAGCCCGGCCAACAGCAGCACCCCCGCCAGCACCGCCAGCACGGCCCCTGTCACCAGCGGCACCCCCAACAACTGTGTCTGAGAGTCGGAATCAACCGGCTGATAAGAACTCTCGAAATACGACCGCCACGCGGTGAACCGTGCATGAAAGTTCATCGCCTCGGTACCACTACCCGGCGACTCGAGACTCATCTCCCAAGACACCAACGTCAAAAACGACCCGATCACGGCAACAGCCGCAGCAAAAATCAGCAGCCCACCCGCAACCCGATCCTTGACCACCCCGGCCGCCACCCCAGCAAATCCCTGCCTGCCACCCGCGAACTGCCCCGGTCCACCGGGAAACTGCCCCGGCCCACCGCCCGATCCTGGCTGGGCCGATGCGCCCCATGGGTTTTGCGCGCCCGACTGGTCGGGCGCGCCCGGTGGGACCTGCCCGCCTGATGGGAACTGAGCTCCCGGAGGGACCTGCCCCTCCGGCGGAAACTGTCCGCTCCACGCGGGTCCCGCGGACTGGCCTGGAGCCCCGGGGAATTGCCCGGGGCCGCCACCGAACTGCCCCGGCCCGCCCGAAAACGGGCCCGGCTGGGCGGGCTGGACCGGTGGGCCCCACGGGTTTTGCCCGCCGGGTGGAACCGGCGCGTTCCATGGGATCTGCCCGCTCTGCGGCGACTGCGCGTCGGGTGGGTTCTCGCCACCGGATGACCACTGGGCGGCGGGTGGGGTTTGCTCGCCCGGTGGGACCGGTTCGCCTGGCTGGTGGGCCGGGTCGAAGGGGTGGGGTGACGAGCCGTGCGGGGGGAGGCTACTCACTCCGAAAACACTAGGTCATTTCGAGGGGAATGCCCGGAAATCGGGAGTTGCACCGGGTGTCTGGGGGGTTCGGGGGGAGTGGCACGATGGGGGCATGGCGCGACTTGATTACAAAGCTCTGAATGACACCATTCGGTACCTCATGTTTTCGGTGTTCCAGGTCGAGCCCGGCATTCTGGGCGATGACCGGAAGGCTGCCATCAAGGAGGCTCAGGCGTTCTTCGATTCGCTGGAGGAGCGCGGGGTGGTGGTGCGCGGGCTGTATGACGTGGCGGGCATGCGCGCCGACGCGGACTTCATGATCTGGTGGCATGCGGAGCGGATCGAGGATTTGCAGGCCGCTTATGCCGATTTCCGTCGCCTCACCGAGCTGGGTTCGGTCAGTAACCCGGTGTGGAGCAATGCCGCGCTGCATCGCCCGGCCGAGTTCAACAAGAGTCATGTTCCGGCCTTCCTGGCGGGTGAGGCGCCGGGGAACTACATCTGCGTGTACCCGTTCGTGCGGTCGTACGAGTGGTACCTGCTCCCGGACGAGGAGCGTCGCAAGATGCTGGCCGATCACGGCAAGGCCGCGCGCGATTACCCGGACGTGCGCGCCAACACCGTCGCCTCGTTCGCCCTCGGCGATTACGAGTGGATCCTGGCCTTCGAGGCCCCGGAACTGCATCGCATCGTCGACCTCATGCGCGACCTGCGTGCCACCGAGGCGAGGTTGCATGTGCGCGAGGAAGTTCCGTTCTTCACCGGCCCGCGCGTCGAGGTCGACAAGCTGATCGCCTCCCTGCCGTAATCAGCGACACGCTGCCGTGAAGTAACCAAGGTGCTGCCGGGGATAGCCTTGGCACCAAAGACCGGAGCCCGGCCGCGAAATGCGGCCGGGCTCCGTCGTATTCCTGGTTCGAACCTCGGATCCCATCAGGCTGCCATGAATTCGCCGAACTCATGCCCAGGGAATTCGGGGCATGCGCGTATTTGCATATGCCCCATAGGATTCCTGCGATTCACTCGTCTGTGTTGCCCGAGGGGTGCAAGCGCAGCGACGATCGAGCGGCCCTGGGCGTGTCGCTGAGCGGCACGCCAAAGGCGTTCGTAGGTTGACAGCAACGCTGCGGCCACGAACGGGCAGCCATAGCCCACTGCCCAATCGGGCAATTCGCCGATATCGCCGACTGGTGCGAGTCCAGAATCGGGTTATGTTGATCGGACTTTGTGGGTCGGGATTCGCCGATGTGCGGCGCGCACTGGAGGCCGCGCTGCCCGAGGCGGATTTGGTCGGAATCAGGGTCGACGAGGAGCGGCCGCCGCCGGTAGACGTGCTGGTGCCGTTGGGGGCCACGGTCGATGGTGGGCTGATGGATGCGACGCGGCCGCGGGTGATTCAGCAGTTCGGGGTCGGGGTGCAGGGGGTGGATGTCGCGGCCGCGCGTGCCCGGGAGATTCCGGTGGCATATGTGCCCGCGGGTGATACCGGCAATGCGGTCGCGGTGGCGGAGATGGCGATGCTGCATGTGCTGGCATTGCTGCGTCGGTATCGCGATGCGCAGCGGAGTATCAGCGCAGGCCGGGTGGGGGAACCCGGTGGGAGCATGCTGGCGGGGAAGGCGGTCACCGTGGTGGGAACCGGCGCGATCGGGATCGCGCTGATCGGGCGGTTGAACGCATTCGAGGCCGTCACGACCGCGGTCGGTCATCGCGGCTACCAGGACTACCCGGCGCTGACCGGGCTGGTTCCGCTCGAGCGGTATCGGTCCATCGAGGAGCTCGACACAGCGTTGGCCGGCACCGAGGTGCTGATCGTCTGCTGCCCGTTGACAGAACACACCCGAGGCCTGATCGGAGCCGAACAATTCGCGGCAATGCCGCCCGGTGGGTGGCTGATCAATGTGGGACGCGGGCCGATCGTGGATTACCACGCACTGCTGGACGCCTTACGGTCCGACCGGCTCGCCGGCGCGGGACTGGATGTCACGTGGGATGAGCCCATCGATCCCGCCGACCCGCTGCTGGACGAGAACGTCTCGCTCACCCCGCATATCGGTGGTGTCACCGCGGAATCGTACCGTTCGATGGCGTTGGCCTTCGCGGCGAATGTACGCAAAGTCTTTGCCGGACAGCCTCTTTCGCATCTCGCCGACTGATATCAGCTTTACCGCGCCGTCGCCGGAATCGACTGCCTGTGGTCGACATATCGGCCACACTGCCAGCGGGCGCTGTGAACACGCTGAGAGCAGACGGCGTTGGCGTGCCCGCATCCCTGATGATTGCGGACATGGTTGATCTGTCGATCGTATTGCGGCCCTCGCGCTGGGGGCTGCGCGTTCGGTCCGCGGTGTTCAGCACTCTGGTGCTGGCGGTGGTGTTCGGCATCGGCGGTGTGGTGGCGCTGGTGCTGATGTATCGGTCTTTGATCGGATCGCTCGAAACCTCGGCCGATGAGCGGGCCGGTGAACTGGTCCAGCAGCTGGGCAAGCAGGCTCCCGGTCAACTCGACAATGCCCTGTTCGATGTCGATGACACCCTCACCGCGATCCAGGTGATCGCCCCGGATGGGACCGTGGTGCGCGGTTCGGCGGGGAAGGCGGATGTGCCGCTGATGAATCCGGTTCCGATGCGGGCGAGGGGCCTCGAGGTCGGCGGTGCGGACGGGCTGCGCGTGACGACCGTGCCCGTGACCGGCGGGGGCTACACGGTGCTGGTCGCGGTCAGCGATGAGCAGGCCGAGGAGACGGTCCGCAATGTGGCGCTGGTGCTCGGGGTGGTCGCACCGGTGGTGCTGTTGACCTCGGGCGTGGCGACCTTCGCTCTGGTCGGGCGTTCACTGGCCTCGGTGGACGCGATCCGCCGTCAGGTCGCCGCGATCGGGGCGGACCGGCTCGGTGACCGGGTGCCGGTGCCCGCCACCCGCGACGAGATCGCCCAGCTCGCGGTCACGATGAACGCGATGCTCGACCGCATTCAAGCCGGACGTGACGCGCAGCGCCGTTTCGTCGCCGATGCCTCCCATGAGCTGCGCAGTCCGCTCTCGACCGTGATAGCCGCGCTCGAGCTCGGCCGCGATCATCCGGACTTCCTGGACTCGGCCACCATTACGGGCTCGGTGCTCCCGGAGGCCGAGCGGATTCGCTATCTCGTCGAGGACCTGCTCACCTTGGCGTCGGCCGACGAGTCCCGGCTCAGGGTGACTCCCGAGGATGTCGATATCGACGATCTGGTCGCGGCCGCGGTGACCGCCTTGCGGCACAATCACCCCGCACTACGGGTCGAGGCGCGGGTGGTGGCCGCCCGTGTCGCCGGCGATCCCCGTGCGCTGCATCGGCTGATTCGCAATCTCGCCGATAATGCCGCCGCGCATGCCATTACGCGGGTCAGCGTGGCTATTGAGGATGCCGGCGAGTCGATTCGCGTGATCGTCGATGACGACGGTCCCGGGATTCCCGTGGCCGATCGTGAGCGGGTATTCGAGCGCTTCGTCCGCCTGCAAGATGATCGTGGTCGTGACTCAGGCGGCACCGGACTGGGTTTGGCGATCGTCGCCGAGCTCGTCCGCGCCCACGCGGGCACCGTGAGCATCGGCGAATCACCCTACGGGGGAGCGAGATTCGTTGTCCTGCTGCCTAAACGGTTCGCCGGTCGATCCTCGTCGGCGAGCAGGTAGCCCACACCGCGGCGGGTTTCGATGCTGGCGCACCCGAATGGGGTGTCGATCTTGCGGCGCAGGTAACCCACATACACCTCGACCACATTCTCCGGACCGTCATAGTGCGCGTCCCATACATTGCGCAGGATCTCGAGTTTGGTGAGCACCGTCCCCTTGTTGCGCAGCAGATATTCGAGCAGCCCGAATTCCCTTGGTGTGAGGGTCAATTCGACGTCGCCGCGATGCACGGTCCGGCGCGCCGGATCCAGGCGCAGATCACCCGCGGACAGGATCGGATGTTGCTGGGGTGCGTTGCGGCGCAGCAGGGCTCGCAACCGGGCGATGAGCACGATGAATGAGAACGGTTTGGTCAGATAGTCGTCGGCTCCCATATCCAGCGCGTCGACTTCCTCATGGTCACCGTCCTTCGCGGTCAACATCAGCACCGGCGTCCGGACATCGCGGGCGCGCAGGGCGCGCAGTACCTGGTATCCGCTCATACCGGGCAGCATGATGTCGAGCACGATCACATCGAACGATTCCTCGGTCGCCCGCCACAGCCCGTCGGGCCCGGTCGAGGCGATCACCACGACGAAGCCCTCCAGCCCCAGCCCGCGCGCGATGGTTTCGGCCAGGCGCTGCTCGTCTTCGACCAGTAGCAATCTCATGGACGAGCGCCTCTCCTCTCCGGGGTCAACCCGAACCGACTATAAGCTCCCTCAGGTCACCGCCGGTTTCTGGATTCTGGAGATCGCGGCCCACGCATAGAGTGGGCCGCTCCGCAACCGGTGGCTCACAACGGTTTCTCAGCGTCGTGTCGGCAGGCTGTGCGCGTGACAAGCAATGTGACAGAGAATGTTTCGCCTCCGCGTTCGATACTGACCAAGGTCCCTGAAATCACCGCGCTGTTCTGGGTGATCAAGATCCTGTCCACCGGGATGGGGGAGACGTTCTCGGACTTCCTGGTCTCCGGGCCCGCCCCCGAGGTGGCGGTCGGTGGCGGGCTGGCGCTGCTGACCATCAGTCTGTGGCTGCAGTTTCGGACGCCCAGCTATCGGGTGTGGACCTACTGGACCGCGGTGGTCATGGTGGCCATTGTGGGCACCATGGTCGCCGACATCGTCGACTTCGTGATCGGTATCCCATTGCCCGCGTCGACCGCGGTGTTCGCGGCAGTCCTCGCGGGCATCCTGGCCTGGTGGTATCGAACGGAGAAAACTCTTTCGGTGCACAGCATTACCACTCGTCGGCGCGAGGGCTTCTACTGGGCGACGGTGATGACGACCTTCGCCCTCGGCACCGTGGCCGGTGACCTCACCGCCGCCACCCTGCATCTCGGCTACCTGCCCTCGGCCATCCTGTTCGCCGTCGCCATCGCCGTCCCCGCGATCGCGCATCGCCGACTGGGAATGAGCGCGATCACGGCATTCTGGTTCGCCTACATCGTGACTCGACCCCTCGGTGCGTCGATCACCGATTGGCTGGCTTCATCTCATGCCGATGGGCTCGGCCTGGGCACGGGCTGGATCTCCCTGGCGGTCGCGGTGCCGATGATCGCGGGAATCGCGACGCTCGCCCGCCGAGCGGCGAACGAGCCTAGGGCGTTTCACCCGCAGCACCCTGCGCAGGCTGCAATCGCAGAGAGATCGAGTTGATGCAGTAGCGCTTGTCCGTGGGGGTGGGATATCCCTCGCCCTCGAACACGTGCCCGAGGTGGCTGTGGCAGTTGGCGCACAGCACTTCCACGCGTCGCATGCCCAGGGTGTCGTCCGTGCGCAGGATCACCGCGTCGGATTGAGCCGGATCGAAGAATGACGGCCAGCCGCAGTGCGAATGGAACTTCTCGCTGCTGCGGAACAATTCGGCCCCGCACGCCCGGCAGCCGTAGACGCCTTCGGTTTCGGTGTCGGTGTATTCGCCGGTGTAGGCCGGTTCGGTACCGGCTTGCCGCAGCACCCGGTATTCGTCCGGGTTCAGCTTGGCCTTCCACTCCTGCGGCGTGAGCTGGATGCGCGGTGCCGGTAGCGAGGTATCAGCGTCGGAACTCATGCCCCCACGCTAATACGTCCCGGCGGCGGCCGTCTCCGCGCCAACCGCCGATGCCCAGGTCCACCGATGCGCGAAACACCGACGGCCCGCCGGAGTTCCGGCGGGCCGTCGAAGCGAATGTGGTGATCAGTGACCGGTGCCGATGGGTTCGGCGACCGTGTCCCGTGCCGGTCGCCCATTGCGCGCGCCCGGCGCGTCCAGTGCCCGTTCGGGATGCATCCAGGCCGGGTCCAGCGACTTGCCCGGCTCCAGCCGTCCATCGCGGCGCGCCGCCAGGTAGCGCTCGCCGAGCACGCAGAACGCGACGATGAGCAGCAGCCCCCACCCGAAGGTGGTGCGCAGGTATTCGGCGGTCCGCCCGGCACTCTGCCAGCGATCCGACAGCCACTTGTCGTAGGACATGAACCCGAATACCGCGACCCAGGCCGGCCAGTTCCGCATGACCGAGTTGCGCAGCACCACGGTCATCAGAATCGGGAACAGGAACATGGAGTAGTACATCTGGCCGAGCGATCCGAGCACCAGGATCGAGGTGAGCAGGATGCCGGTGGTCGTGCAGATGAAGAACACTTCGTCATCGCGGTAGTAGCGGTAGAGAATCCACAGCGTCAGCAACACCATGACGCCCATGACGATTCGGATGATCCAGGTCAGCCAGTCCGCGACCCCGTAGTACCCGGCATTGCCGACGATGGCGCTATTGAAGTAGTCCCGCGACTCGGCCAGATACGGCAGCGTGTGGGTCCAGAACTGCTTGTAATCGACGATCAGCGGCCAGGCCAGCAGGTTCAGCACGAGCGGCACGCCCAGCGCGGTGAGGAACACCTTCCACTGCCCGCGAACCAGCGGAATCAACAGCAGCGGCGCGAGCAATGGCCCCTTGACCGCGATCGTCAACCCCAAAGCCACACCGGCCCATAGGTCTTTGCGTTGCAGCAGCAGATGAATGAACCCGACCTCGGCCAGCAGCAGACACCCGTTGATATTGGTGAACACCAGCGTGTTCGTCACCGTCTCGGAGGCGAACATGGCCAGCAGCAGCGCGGGCGCGGCCACCGACTTGATGCTGAACTTGAACAGCCGCAGCAGCAGATACCCCGCCAGAATGATGGCGGCCGCATTCAAAAGAATGAAGCACCACCGCGACTTCTCCGGATCGATGATCGCCAGCGGCGCGATCAACAGCGTCCCGCTCGGCGGATACAAATAATGCGGATCGACGGAGTCGAAGTTGGCGTTGTAGATCGGTTTGTGATTCAGGAATGCCAGCGACGCGTTGTAGACGGGCCGGAAGTCATCGGTGATGTACCCGTTGACAGCCTTGATGAACACCCGGTTCAGCACGGTGAGGACCGCGAACGGCCACAGTGCGAAGTTCAGAACCTCGGTGGTGGTGCGAGCCGTGCGGGGCTCGAGCTGGCGAAGGAACACTCGGGCACGGTACACCGGATGGCACTGTCACGGGTGCGCGGACCCGCCGTTGGGATTGCGTGGCGCGCCCGAGACTCGCCGGTCGGGCCGGGATTGCGGACCGGTCGGGATGGGTCAAGCCGGGCAGGCAGTGCCGTCCGCGGGCAGCTTGGCGTCCTTCAGATAGTCCGAGACGCTCTGCTGCGCACATCCGGAGTGCGCGAATGCCGGATGACCCCAGCCCTGCCAGATCACAGTCGCGGTGCGCGCCCCGGCCGCGCCGAGCGCACCGGTCACCGAGGGCCGCCCGTCCTGTCCGGTCACCGGGTCGGCGCTGCCGCCGAGCACCAGCACCGGCTTCTCGAACTTCTTCAGGGCCGGCATGGGCGTCGAGGCGGGCCAGGCCGAGCAGACCATCAGATCGATCGCCCCGACCTTCCCGAACACCGGATACTGCGTCCCCCACGTGGTCACGAGGTCCTTGGCCCGGCCCGGGGTGGCGGGCTGCACATTGTCGGTGCAGCGGTTCACGAATTCGCCGTCATTGTTGATGGCGGAGGTCTGCCGCAGCACGAACGGCGTGATCGGCCCGCGGTCCCCACGCCCGAGCGCCGAGAGCGCATCGGCGAATTCGGTGATCTGATTGTTCGCCCCGGTCCGCGAATCCCCGAGGAAGCCACTGAGCGTGGTCGCCAGTGCTGCGGCCGACAGGTCCCCGAACCCACCCGAACCCGCACGATTCACGAGGTCGATGATCGCCGCCCGCGGATCCGCGCCGAGCGAACAGCCAAGCCCCGCACAGCGTTGCGCGAACGCGGTGAGCGCGGCCTCCGCGCCCTGCACCCGCTGTTCGGCCCGCCCGATGGCGTCGAGCCCGAGCGCCTGCGGTGAATCGAGCACCAGCCGCCCGACATGATCGCCGTACTTGCGTGCGTAATTCACCGCCACGTTCGCCCCGCTGCCGGTCCCGAGCAGCGCGAGGTGATCCACCTGCCACACCCGACGCAGTTGTTCGATGTCGTCGGCGGCATGCGCGGAGTCGAAGGTGCCCTGCGCGGGGGACAGGAAGTCCAGGCAGGCGACGGTGGCGTCCTTGCTGGCCGTGGCGACCGCGTCGACGGGATCGGTGGTGCCCCGCGTGAATTGGGCCTGATCGGTGATCTTCGCGCGAATGTCGGGGGTCATGCAGTTCACGGGCTGTGAGCTGCCGATGCCGCGCCGATCCACCGCCACGATGGGCCGTGCGGCCAGCAGCGAGCTGGCCGGTCCGGCCGCCAGTCCCGCGAGGGTGGCCGTGGAGGAGCGATCCGCCCCGGAGGTCAGCACCAGCGGCGCGACATCTTTCGGGGTCCGGTCGTAGCGCGCGCGGATCGCGGCATTGCGGAAGTTCCCGCCCACCGCCCCGGAGGCGTCCATTTGTGCCGTGTACTCGGCGCATTCCAGGATCAGCCCATTGGGCGGCGTGCCGAGCGAGAGCAGATTGAGTGTCGGCACGGTGCAGTCATGCCAGGACAGTTCGGTCTTGGGCACCTCGGGCGCGGGCGGCACGGCCTCGGCGGGCGTGGTGGTCTCGACGGCCCCGGCCTGATGTGGGCGTTCCACCGCGACCACCGGCCGGTCGGAAGGCCCGGCACCACAGGCGGTGGTCACCAAAACCGAAAGTGTCGACGCCAGCAAAGCGGCCCGAGTCCAGCGCATGCGCTACAGCCTGCCAGGTCTCGCGTGCTCTTTCAGCTACCGGGTGTGACAGCGCTCCCAGCGGGTGAGGATCGTGCCGTCGTCGGCGAAGAGCAGGTGGCGGCAGTTCATGGGTGTGGGCATGGCATTGGGGGACACCGCGATTCGCTGTTCCGAGCCCGCGACCAGCATGGGAGAGATTGTCAGGCAGAGTTCGTCGACGGCCTGGGCGGTAATGAGATCACCGAATAGCGCGGGCCCGCCCTCGCACAGGACGCGCCGCAGATGGAGTTTTTCGAGGGTGTCGCGGAGCTGGGCGGGGGTGACCGTCGCATCGCCCGCTTCGATCACTTCCGCCCCCGCGTCGATGAGCCCGGCCTTGTTCTCGGCGGGTGCGGCGGCGGTGGTGATGATGATCGGCCGCGCCCCGGTATCGGTGAACAGCTTGCTCGCGGGATCGAGCGCGGCCCCGGCGCTCACCACCGCGATGCGCGGCGGCGCGCCATCGGGATCCCCGCCGAAGCCGTGATGCCACAGCCGCGTCCGCAGGGTCGAATCCGTGTGCGCGGCACCGTAGTTCTCGGTGCGCGCGGTGCCCGCCCCGACCACGACGACATCGGCCAGATCCCGAAGTATCCGAAAGACCAGTTTGTCTGC
This sequence comes from Nocardia sp. NPDC051030, assembly GCF_040683015.1. NCBI lineage: Bacteria > Bacillati > Actinomycetota > Actinomycetes > Mycobacteriales > Nocardiaceae > Nocardia > Nocardia sp. NPDC051030. The sequence continues at coordinate 873,931 of NZ_JBFBCD010000002.1, forward strand.
GGGCGTGCCCAATCCGCCGGACCGCCCGTCCACCGACACCGCCCCGTCGATGCTGCTCACGAAGTTGACGCGCACATACGGTGCCGAGGGCCCGGCCGGGTAGGCGTACAGCCCCACAAGTTCGTCGTGGCTGAGATCTGTGAGCTGGATCGCATTGGGCATACGCTGCATGAGAACCGATCTCACCACGTCCGTACGCTATCGCCGTGCAACAACGCCTCGTCGATCGCCACCCGGAGGTTCCGGCTGACCAGCTGGTGGCCCAGATGGTTCCCCCGCCCACCTTCGACGAGGTGAGCTTCGCTTCGTACATCCCGGATCCGAAGGAGCCCTCGCAGGCCGCGGCCGTCCGCAAGGCCGAGGAATTCGCGGGTCAGGTGACCAAGCTTCACAAGGCTGCCGCGAAGAAGCCGCTCTTCGGCAAGAAGAAGCCGGTGTCGGGCATCGGCCTGTACCTGGACGGCGGCTTCGGTGTGGGTAAGACCCACTTGCTGGCCTCGATCTACCACTCGGTTCCGGAGCCCAAGACCTTCGGCACGTTCGGTGAGGTCACCAATCTGGTGGGCGCGCTGGGCTTCAATAATGCCGTCGAGCGTCTGGCCGCAAACAGCGTGCTGTGCATCGACGAGTTCGAGCTCGATGATCCGGGCGACACCATGCTGGTGTCGCGCCTGCTGTCCGAGCTGACCTCGCGCGGCGTGTCGGTCGTCGCGACCTCGAACACGCTGCCCGGCCAGCTGGGCGAGGGCCGTTTCGCCGCCCAGGACTTCCTGCGCGAGATCAAGAAGCTGGGCTCGCTGTTCGAGCCGATCCGCGTGGACGGCCCCGACTACCGTCACCGCGATCTGCCACCCGCCCCGGAGCCGACCGCGCCCGAGCTGCTCGCCGAGAAGGCCGCCGCCACACCGGGTTCCACGCTCGACGATTTCGATGCGCTGCTCAAGCACCTCAGCACCCTGCACCCGTCCCGCTACAACGCGCTGATCAGCGGCGTGTCGGCGGTGTACATCTCGGGCGTGCACCAGGTCACCGATCAGGCCGTCGCGCTGCGCGTGGTGGTCCTGGCCGACCGGCTGTACGACGCGGGAACTCCGGTCACCGTGTCGGGCGCGAAGCTGGATCAGATCTTCTCCGAGGAGATGATGAACGGCGGCTACCGCAAGAAGTATTTGCGCGCGATCTCCCGCCTGCTCGCTCTCTCGCGGTTCGAGGCTCCGGCCACCGCGTCCTGAACCCGATCCCGTGACCTCTGCGGGATTACCGGCCCAGCCATCAGTCTGGGCGCTCGAAGAAAGGGATTTCGTATGACCCGGACCCGTGTCCTCGGTGCCTCGCTGGTGCTGGCCTCAGCCCTGTCCTTCGGCTCGGTGCAGGCGATGGCCTTCGCCGACGCTCCCGCCGCGACGCAGGCGCAGCCGCCCGCCTCCACCAGCAACGTGCTGGTGAACACCGATGCGCGATCGCTGGGCTTGCAGGGCGTGGTCAACGCGCGCGATGCCGGTGGTTACCGCACCGCCGACGGCCACACCGTGCGCACCGGCCTGGTGTACCGCACCGGTGAGCTGAGCAAGGCCACCGATGCGGATCTGGCCGCGCTGACCGACCTGAATGTGCGTGCCGTGCACGACCTTCGGACGTCTTACGAGCAGCAGCTCATGGGTGTGGACAAGGTTCCGGCCGGTGCCACCGAATTCCATAATGACATCATCGGTCAGGCTCCTCCGCAGGTCATGGCGTCCACGCTGACGGCGGGCACCGACCTGTACCGCGCGTTCATCACCGCGCCCGGTGCGAACGAGGGCTTCGCGGATGTGCTGCGCGATATCGCCCACAATGACGGTGCCGTGCTGTTCCACTGCACCGCGGGCAAGGATCGCACCGGCTGGACTTCGGCTGTGCTGCTGACCATCCTGGGCGTCGACAAGGACACGGTCTACTACGACTACCTGCTGTCGAATTACTACCGCAATGCCAAGGACGGCGACATGATGAACGGTGTCGCCGCGTCCGCGCTGGATTCGGCCTTCGATCAGGCGAACCAGACCTACGGCAGCTTCGACAACTACGTGCGCGACGGCCTGAAGCTCAGCGATGCGGATGTCGCCGCGCTGAAGGCGAAACTGCTCGCCTGACAGTCGCTTTCGGCTCCGCAACGAAAAGGCCCGGCCGGGAACCGTGAATTCGGTTCCCGGCCGGGCCTTTTCGTGCCGCTACTTGCCTTTGCGCTGTTCGGCGTCCCACCGGTCCATCAGGGCGGGCATCTCCTTGAACATCCACATAAAGAACTCGTGCATATCGCGGACGCGGGCGGCCTCATCGCTATCGGGGTCGTCGAACAGCGCCAGTCCGCGCGAGGTCATATCGGTGAGGCTCGAGTACATGCCGGTCTGCTGACGGGTGAGTTCGGGCAGGATGCCCGGCCGGATGGAGTACAGGTCGCGGCGATCGCCCGGCTTGGTGGTCTTGTCCACCCACTTCATAGTGGTCAGCGTCTTGAGAGAACTGGAGATGGATCCCTTGGAGGCTTGCAGCGCCTCGGTGATCTGATTGAACGTCTGCTGCGGCGGATTGCAGACGAGCAGCCAGCCGACGGTCCGGCCGACCATGCGGACCAGCCCCATGCGTTCGAGTACGAGGGCGAAATCCTCCACGAAGGCCAATTGGGCGTCGGTGGGGGCGATCGGCTCGGATGCTGCGCTGGTCATGGATTCGAGTATTCCTTCCGGTGGAGACGGCACAGCGGGGTGGGTTCGGTGAACCCACCCCGCGGGGAGTGCTAGACGGCGAGATCGCGGCGATCGAAGACGGTCAGGGCCACGGCGATCGCGGCGGCGGCCAGCGCGGCCAGAATCCCCAGATCCCCGGCGTTCCAGCCATTCACCAGCGGCGTGTCGCCGACGGCGTAGTGGAAGGGCGAGAACTTCTGCAACCAGACGGCCCCGTCGATGAACGCGCCCAGGCTATTGAACAGGTATCCGGTGAGCACGAGCAGGGCTGCGCCGCCGAGGGTTTGGGCGCGATGCCCGGTCACCGCGCCGACGCACAGGGTGAGGGCGGCGACCGCCAGCCCCAGCAGTCCGAGCCCGGCGATGGCCGCGAGGATATTGCCGGTGGGAACGTCCATCTTCCCGGCCTTGGCCCCGGCGATCACGCTCAGTCCGAGCACGGTGGTGACGACGCCGACCTGCACGGCGAGGGCGGCGAAGCGCTGACGCAGCAGGGAGGCGCGGGAGATCGGCTGGGCGAGTAGCAGATCGAGGGTTCCGCTGTCCTCCTGGGCGGCGGTGCGGACGGCCATGGTCACCGCGAAGATCACCATCAGCAGTAGGCCCATGAGCGAAAAGATGGTGGCGTTCAGATAGCCTGTGGCGCTGCCGAAGTCGCTCATGCCCATGGCCTTGTACATATCGTTCTGTTGGATATTGAGCGAGCCCGAGTCCTTCAAGGACTGGTAGGAGGGCAGATACATCAGCGGGACGATGGCCAGGCCGATCGACCAGCCGATGAGGGCGCGCCGCTGTTCCTTCAGGGTCTGGGTGAAAACCGTGGCTGTCATTGCTTGTTCTCCTGTGCGAGAAGGTGGTTCGTGGTTTTCGAGAGGGGATTCAGCGGCGTTCGTAGAGGTTGAAGAAGAGCTCTTCGAGATCCGGTTCGGTGGACAGCACGCTCACCAGCGGGTATTTGGTGGCCGTCTTGAACAGGGCGTCGACATCGCCTTCTGTGGTGCAGCGCAGGGTTTTTCCGTCGATGGAGAGGTCTCGCACGCTGGGCAGGTGGGCGAAGTCGTCGTCGAAGATGTTCTCCCCGAACACGATTTTCACCGAGCGCGGTGCGCGGCGGCGCAGATCCTCGACATTCTCGGTGCCCAGCAGTCGCCCGGCGCGCATGATGACGGCGCGGTCGGCGGTCTGCTGCACCTCGCTGAGGATGTGCGAGGACATGAACACGGTCTGGCCGTTCGCCTTGGCTTCCTCGACCATTTCCAGGAACCGTTGCTGGAGTAGGGGATCCAGGCCTGAGGTGGGCTCGTCGAGGATGAGCAGATCGGGGCGGTGCATGAAGGCGGCGATAATGCCGACCTTCTGTTTATTGCCCTTGCTCATCGCGCCGACCTTCCTGGCGAGGTCCAGGTCCAGCAGTTCGGCGAGTTCCTCGATGTGCCCGGCGGCGACGGTGCCGTGCTGGGCGGCGAGGAAGTCGAGCAGGTCCTTGGCGGTGAGGCGGCCTTCGAGGGCGAGTTCGCCGGGCAGGTAGCCGATGCGCCGACGCAGTTCGGCTCCGCCGGTGCGCGGGTCGGTGCCGAAGACCTCGACGCGGCCGGAGGTCGGGCGGATGAGGTCGAGCAGGATGCGGATGGTGGTGGATTTGCCCGCGCCATTGGGTCCGAGGAATCCGAACACCTCACCCGGCATGACCTCCAGGTTCAGGTCGGTGAGGGCGACATTCTTGCCGTAGTGCTTGGTGAGGTTTTCGATGCGGATGGCGGGGGTGGTCATCTCTCGACTCCTTCGTTGCTACCCACATCATGTTCTGTAGGTGCGGTGTGTTCAGTATCGACTGAACACACGAAACGAGTCAACCCCGGCGGGCGTCAGAATTCGAGCTGCATGACGTAATCGTGGTGCTGCTGTGAGCCGACCATGAAGGTCTTGGTGCCGACGATCTGGAAGCCGTGCTTGCCGTAGAAGCGTTGGGCGCGAGCGTTTTTCTGATTCACGCCCAGCCAGACGCCCGCGCTGCCGTCCTCGCGGGCCGAGTCCAGGGCGGCCTGCATCAGGGCCGCGGATACGCCGTTGCCGTGGTGTCCGGCCAGCACATACATCTTGCTGAGCTCGGTAATCGGGCGCAGTTCGATGACCTTGGCGACATCCGGGTCGGCGGGTTCGGCGGTGTTCAGCAGCGCGTAGCCGATGATCTTCTCGTCGGCGAGGGCCTTGAGCACGGTGCGGGCGGGATCGGCTAGGTAGTCCTGGAAGCGGTTGGGGGACAGCACCTCAGCGATGAACGCGGCAATGTCTTCGGGTGTGGATTCGGGTGGGCAGGCCATCGGGAAGGTCGCGGCGGCTACGTCACCCAGTTCGTTCGCGTCGTCCGGTTTCGCTCTGTCGACGATCACTGCTTCGTTGCTCACTCGATCCAGTCAAGCAGGTTCGTTGGCTGGCTGCACGTCCGCGGCCGAGGTGGTGGCGCGCGGGTGGAAGACCTTGGCGAAGCCGACCAGGATTACCGCGAAGACCAGCGGAATCGTGAATCCGGCTCGCATATTGAAGGCGTCGGAGACCAGGCCGACCACTGCGCCGCCGACCAGTGTGCCCGCGTAGTTGAACAGATTCAGCCGCGCGATGAGGGCGTCGAGTCCGCGTCCGCTGGTGAGCTGTCCGGCCTCGCTGAAGCACAGCGGCGCGATGATCGGCAGGCCGATTCCGGCGATGAGGAAGCCGATGATCGCGGTGACCGGACCGGGCGCACCCACCACGATCGCCAAACCGACCGCCCCGACCGCAGCCGCGACCCGCACCACCAGCCGTGGTCCGAACCGCCGCACCCACAAGTCACCCGTGAGCCGCCCGAGCAACGACGCACCCTGATAGGCGGCAAGCGCCAATGCCGCGGTCGACGGCGAGGACAGCAGTTCTTCCTTCAGATACAGCGCCGACCAGTTCCCGACCGCGAGGTCGATGGCGAACGCCAGCGCGATCACCACCCCGAACACCAGGAAGATCCGCACCGGCACCGATGCGGGCGGCACGGCCTCGGCGATCTCGGTCTCGGCCGGACCCGCCTCGGCTTCCCGACTCCCGAGCAGTCGCACCCCGAACGCCTGTCCCGCCACCAGCACCACCGCGGCCGCGATCAGAATCGACGCCCACAGCGGCACATCCACGGCCTCGAACGCCGACACGGTCAGCGCACCCACAATCGATCCCGCACTCCACGCCGCATAGAACGACGACAACACGAACCGCCCATACCCGTGCTGAATGAACACCGCCTGCATATTGGTCCCGGCATCCACGATCCCCACCGCGATCCCATAAATCCCCAGCACGAGAAACACCACAATCATATTGGGCGCGAACGCAATCCCCACCCCCGTGGCCGCGATCAACCCGAGCCCGATCCGCAATGCCGTCCGGCTCGACCACCGCAGCGCGATCCGCTCCGCGGTAATACTCCCCACCCCCGCCAGCAGCGAGATCAGCGCCACGATCCCCACGATCAGCCCATCGGTGAGCTCGAACTTGTCCTTCAACTGCGGCAGCTCGGTAAGAATCACCGCAAGAAAGAACCCCTGCAACGCGAACGCCACCGAGTTGGCAACGCGCGCCCCACGGAGCAGCGGATTCAATGTCTGCGGTTCGAACATGCCGAAACTGTAGAGCCTGCCGAACAACGCTGCACCTCAGCCACTCGCCCCGCCACCAGGGCATCGCCAGGTCGAGCCACACCGCCCGGCCATCGGACCAGTGGGCATCCGCGACCGCAAATAGATCGGCCACGCCGCTTTCCGGCTGCGCGCTTCATGATCAGGGAGCGCTGGTGGTGGTGAATTGGACGGATTTCCGCCACCAGTGCTCCCTGATCTTGATGTGGATGGAGTCGGCCGGGCGTTCAGGTGGTGTGGGTGGCGGCGAGGCGGGGTTGGATGGGTTGTGGGGGTGGGAGTTTGCCGTCGTGGACGGTGCATTGGTGGGTGATGCGGGTGGCGAGGTCGGGGAGGAAGGGGGTGAGGTGTTCGGCGAGGGTTCGGCAGGTGTGGAGGAGGGTGGCGAGGATTGCGTCCAGTTCGGGGTTGGGGTGGGCGGTGGTGTGTTCGGCGGCTGCCAGGTCCCAGGGGCGGATGTGGTTGATGTAGCGGTTGGCTTCTTCGGCGATGGTCCAGACGGCGGCGGTGGCTTGGCGGAAGTCGAAGTCGTCCAGCGCTTGGTGGATGTTCGCGCCCGCGTTGCCGAGTGCTCGGCCCAGGCGGTCGGCTTGTGGGGCGGAGGTGGTGGTGAATGGTGGTCTGCCGCTTCGGTATCGGTGGATCAGGCCGAGTGTGCGGTTCACCAGGTTGCCGAAGCCATTGGCCAGTTCGTTGTCGGCGCGGTGGATGAGGCGGTCCACGGTGAAGTCGGCGTCGCCGGTGCGGGGTGGTTCGCGCAGGAGCCACCAGCGGACGGCGTCGGTGCCGTAGCGGTCGGTCAGGGCGACGGGGTCGATGGTTGTACCGGAGGACTTGCTGATCTTGTGGCCGTCGATGGTGAGGTAGTCGTGCACGAGGATGTCCGTGGGTAGCGGCAGTCCGGCCGAGAGCAGGATGGCGGGCCAATACACCGCGTGAAATCGGAGAACGCCCTTGCCTACCAAATGGATTCGGCGTTCGGCGTGTGTCCACCAGCGGGCGAGGTCTTCGCTGTCGGTGGCGTAGCCGAGGGCGGTGAGGTAGTTGCCGAGTGCGTCCCACCAGACGTAGATGACCTGGCCGGGGTCGTCGGGTACGGGGATGCCCCAGCCGCGTGCGCGGTCCGCGGAGCGGGAGATGGAGAAGTCCTCCAGGCCTCCGGCGAGGAATGCCAAGACCTCATTGCGGCGTGCGGCCGGTTCGATGCGGAGTGTCCCGGAGCTGATCGCCTCGTGCAGCCGATCGCCGTAGCGGGATAGTCGGAAGAACCAGTTCGGCTCCGAAACCTGTTGCGGCACAGTGCCATGGTCGCGACATCGGCCGTCGTCGTCGAGCTCGGCCGGGGTATAGAACTGTTCGCAGCCGACACAGTAGAGGCCCTCGTAATGCTTGCGATACAGGTCGCCGGAGGCGGCGCAGGCGCGCCAGAAGCGTTCCACCCCTTGCCGGTGTCGCGGATCGCTGCCGGTGCGGATCACATCGTCGATGGCCAGTGAGAGCGGTCCGGCCAGGCCGGTGAAGGCGTCACCGTTCGCCTTCACGAAGTCGCGGACGTCGATGCCCGCGGCCTCGGCGGCGAGGACGTTCTTGAGTGAATTGTCGTCGGTTCCGGTTTGCAAACGGACCGGTTCGCCGCGTCCGCGCAGATGCCGGGCGAGCACGTCGGCTTGGACGAGTTCGAGCGCAAATCCCAAGTGCGGCCGGGCATTGACGTACGGGATGGTGGTGGTGAGGTAGGTGGTCATCGGATTCCTCCAGGGATCTGGCAGGGCTCCGAGCAGAATGCGTCGAGGCCCCGGAGTGCAGGGCCTCGGACGTGTGTCCGCGCAGCGTTCAGCAGCCCCGTGCGCGAGGCATCATGACCTGACATGCGGACGTGTTCATGCGAGTAATCGTATTCGACCCCGCGATCGGTCCGGTAGCGAATAACGTGTCCGCACAACCGGAACCTGGTTGTGACAGTGCGGCATCGTGACTGGTGGTTACGATCTGCGACGCGCTTGATCACGCGGCGCTCGCGGTTGAGTAACGAATCTGGTCGCTTCGCTGTCTGAGGGGGCTTGCGCTGCGGCACTCTTGAAGTAACAGCGTGGGCTGGTTGTTTCCGGATCAGCGGAAGCGGTCCATGTGGTGCAGTGGCTGGGGTGATTGTGGTGAGCATGAGGCGAGTGGAAGTTCCGCGCGGGAAGTCGGTAGCCCTCGCCGATCCGAAACCGAATCCGCAGGTGTCCAAGGAGAAAACGGGCTCCGCGGATTCGCGCGGGCATGCGCCCGGCGAGCGTTGTCGGGAGCCCGGCTGCGTGGACTGTCGCTGGGATACCCAGCGCCTCAAATTCTGGCTGCGCGGGCGATTGCTTGCCGCGGGCGCGGAGGAAGTGCAGGTGGATGCCGCCCTCGGCGCGCACACCGTGGACGTGCTGTGGCGGATCGGTGATCGCCTGTGCGCCATCGAGGTGTCCAGTGCGGCACCGGAGTTGCAGCGTGCCCGTCAGCTCACCACCGCGCTGCGTAGCAGTGGTTGTAGCGAAATGCTGTGGATCACCCCGCCCGGCTGGTGGACAGCGCAGCTGCCCGCCCTGGGCATTGATGACTTCGCGGCGGCGGGCTGTGAATACCGGGCGGTCGGGGGAGCGCTCAGCACCGGGCCCGGCGGCGTGGTCATCCCCCGCCAGAACGCCTATGAGCTGCGGGAATTCATGTCGGAATGGGTCGCGGAGCAGATTGCGTACGGCTTCCGCGACGAGCACACGGGAGGATGGGCAACGGTGACCGACTGGGAACGCCACACCCGCACACAGGCCGCCGTCATCGCACGCCAGCGTGCCGAACTCATGAACCAGCGCACCGCACTGGCCCTGGCGCGCAAGGCCACCCGGGACAAGGCCAAACAACTCCTGCGCATGACCCACCGCCTGGAACGCGCCGAACAAGCCGCCCAAACCCAATCCGACGACCTCGCCCAGGCCCGCCGCCGCCTGGCCGACCACAACCGCGTGGACGCCACCCTCCGCCTAACCGTGGCCGGTCAAAAATCCGCCCTCATGCACTGGCAGCTGATCACCTGGTTCGCCCTCCTGGTGATCGTCACCTTCATAGCCGCAGGCATGTTCCTCAAATAACCCACCCCCCAACACCTTCGGCGGGTTCACCCCCAAACTGTTTGGTTCACACCCCTGCGGGGCGACCTGTAGGGGTGTGAGCCAAACTGAACCGCTCGTGCCACTTCGATCGGTGGTTTGCGTGCGGAGAAAGGCCGCGCGGGAGGGTGCACGGACTCTGCGGTGTCGAGCATGACGGGGCGGTCAGCGGGTTAGGCGGAAGGGGGCTCGGTCCCAGCGCCAGTTGTGGCGTAGGACTAGGGCGGCCAAGTCCAGGAGTTCGATGCCGGTTTCGGCGCGGTAGGCCGTGAGGTCGGGCCACGTCATCGGGGCGGAGGCCAGGCGGTTGCGGAGGATGTTCTCGGCGTGGGAATCGACTGCGCGGGTGGCGAGGTCGGCCACGCCGGTGGCGCTGCCGGTCCAGACCAGCCAGCCCCAGCCGTGGGAGTGGGCGTAGGCGCGGCCTGCGGCGGCTCGGGCGCGTTGGACGTGGAAAGCGACGTGGCCCAGGGGGACTACGTCTATGAGGGCTGTGCGGCCGTCGGTGAAGCGGGCGGCGGCGGTGGGGTAGTGGATGCGTTCGGAGCCGTCCACGTCGTAGGTGACGGGGGTGGGGAATTCACAGAAGGAATCCACTTGGTCGCTGCCGTCCAGGAGGCGGAACAGGCGGGCTTGCAGGGCGGTGTCGAAAGTTGTTTCGCGGGCGAGCTTTTCGGAGAACATGGTGCCGCGGCTGTCATCGGCGAGGTCGATGGTGCGGGCGGGGGTCGCGGGCAGGGCGGCGGCTGTGCCTTCGCCCCATTCGACGCGGCGGAGCCAAGGGTTCCAGATGCCCGCGGGCACTTCCTCCGGATGCACGGGCGGCAGCAGATGCCAGCGGCCCTTCTGCTGCCAGCCCGCGATGCGCTGAAACACGAACCCGGCCATGCGTTTCGCATCCTGCAAGTCGTGCCCGGCGAGCCGCAGCTTGAGATACGACCAGTCCTGCGCCGCGATATCGGTATCGGTGGCATAGGTTTCGCCGAGCAGGGTGCGCACCAGCCGTTCGTCCCCCCACCCCACCGGGTACCGCTCCGCGAACACCCCGAGATCGAACGCCCCCGTGGCCTGCGCGTACCGCACCATGTTCCCGACCGCGCGGGTGTACAACTGCCGCGCCCGATCCCGCGACACCTCGAACCGGGCCCCGAGCATGGTCAGCGTCTCCGGGCTCTCCCCATCCAGCCCGAGCCGACACGTCATGAGCTCCCCATCGCGAGGCCGCTCCACCGCCTGCTCCCACACCATCGCGGCCAGCACCTCATTGACGTCCTCGAGCCCGAAGGAAACACCCTCGGCAAGGTCGTCCCGCACCGTACCCGTCTCGCCCATCGTCAAAGCGGCCCCTTCGCCAGTCTGTTCGACGAGCCTATCCCCGCCCACCGACACTTCCGGCCATCAGCGGCCGTGTCCTGATCCCGTCAGCTGCGTTGGACTCTGGAGACCGCAAGCCCCGACAGCGCGGCGGCCGACGCGGCGATCTCGTCGACCGGCTTGTCGACCAATCCGTCCATGAAGGCGATCGGCGATTGGTAAGTCTTGATGTTCAGCTTGGCGAAGAAGGCTGTCCAGGCCGAGAGCTGCCGCAGGAAGATCTCGTTGTCGTGCAGGACGAAGGCGATCACTTGGCGGGCCGCCGGTTCGCTCGCACGCACGGGCGTGAGCCGGATTTCCAGAACCTCATGCCATGCGATCCGAGTCCTCTGCGTGTGGATTCCTTCGGTATCCAAGGTGGTTGGACGGCCCGACAGCGACCAGAACAACAGGTATCCGAAATATGCGACGACCGGGACGGCCAGGACCAGAATGATGCCCAGCAGCCATGGATTCGACCAGAGCGCAGCGACGCCGAGCAGCGGGCCGAAGATCCACAGCATGCGTGCCATCGACTGAAGTACGCCCCGGGTGGGCAATCTGGTCTCCAGCGGCTCCGTCGACCCGGGCGTGACCAGTTCCCGAGGCATGCCATTGCTGACGTTCAAGATTCGGACCAGCGCGAGTCTGCGTGGGATCCTGACTCCGAAGCAGATCCCGACGATACCGACCAACACCACAGCCGGGGCGGCGGAGGTGATTCCCAGGTCCGCCCGCACCAGCAGAACTCCGAGGAGAAAACCGAGGGCCAGGCCGATTGCCAGCCCGGCCAAGACTTTCTGGACTCGATTGCCGTTCAATGTCTGCTCGGCATAGGCCCTCGCGATCCGGTCGATCTCCGGATCGGTGGCAGGCTCGCCGCGCAGCAAGGCCTTCCGGGTGGCAGGGTCCAGATCGCGCCAGGTGTTCATGTGCTCCCTCGATGTAGAGGGACGCACCCTAGCTGATCGACATGACCGTTCTGTCACACCCGGATTCGGGCTAGGAGCCGATGGCGGCGTTCATGATGGTGCCTGCGCTGGTGGCGATGATGCCGCCGATCATGGCGCCTGCCACCATCTTCGGGGAGGCGAGGCCGCTGCCGCTCCATTTCTCCCACGCGAAGCGGCCGCCCGCGTAGGTGATGCCCAGGACGCCCGACAGTAGGACGAACCAGGTGAAGTAGCGGACGAGTTTGAGCAACTTGTCGGCCACCGGCGGGGTTTCCGGTGTCGGGTTCCCGATTTGGGCGAGCACGGAGGTATGGACGAGCACAGTGTCGTGGAAGGCGCTGAGCAAGGGAGTCACCCCATGAAGATACCCTGAAGTTCGACTTTAGGCTCGGGGAATGTGGTCGAGATCTACTGTGCGCGAGGATGTTTCATTCGAGGCGGAGGCTCGGCCTGAAAAACCGGCTGGTCGGCACGGTTGCTGATCCAAAAAGCCCCGGACCACCGGCAATGACTGCCGAAGATCCGGGGCTTGGTTGAGCGGATGACGAGATTCGAACTCGCGACCCTCACCTTGGCAAGGTGATGCGCTACCAGCTGCGCTACATCCGCGTGCCGCTTTCCGGAGCGTTTCCGCCCGTCCGGCTGCGAGAAAGAACATTAGCCGACAATCCGCCCAACCACCAAAACCACTGATAAACACCCCTGTCACCCCGCGTGCTCCCACCCGACCCGCCGCCCACCCAAGTCGCATGCCTTCTCGACACTTGCAGGCCTTACAACCCCTGCACCTGTCGAGAAGCCCTGCAACCATGCTCGCCCATGACTTGTAGACGCGGCGAGGGCGGGACCGTTAGCGCGGGGTCGTGTTTTCGGAGACCGGGACTATTGCGGAGATCAGGGTGCGGTCGGCGGTGGTGCTGGTGATTACCAGTTGGGCGGGCCAGGTCTTGCGGGTGGCGTCTGGGTGGGTCTCGCTCACGACCATGATGTGCTGGCCGTCGAAGGGGCCGGGGAGGATTTGGACGCAGTAGGTGGTGCCCGCCGGGATGGAGTCGATTCCGGCTTGGATCGTGGCTGCGGTGGGTGCGGCGGCGTCGGGGGCGAACATTTCGCGAACCGCCTGGCCATTGCGATCCACGTAGTAGCGGTTTTGCAGGGCGAGGATGGCGTCCGGGCCGGATTTGGTGCTGCCGGGACCATTGCCGCGCAGGGTGGTGCCGCGGGTTTCATTGGGGCAGAGGTCGGCGGGGGCGGCCGCGGCCGGAGCCGCGGTGGCCGAGGTCGGCACGGCAGCCGCGACGGCGGGTGCGCGGTGGCCGTCGCCGGAGGAGGTGGCCTTGGCGATCTGCACCGCGACGGCGGCGGTCACGGCGAGCACCGCCAATATCCCGAGCAGCGGTATCAGCCACGGCCGGTCCGGGCTGATCGGATTCGATCCGCGCGAACCCGAGTCACGCCGCCCCACCCGCGCCGCCGCGAGCCGCTCCCGCGCGGTGGATTGCAGGCGTTCCCGCGCAGTGGATTGCGAGCCTTGTGGCGCGGACGATTGCGAACCTTGCTGGGAGGAGTACACGCCTTGCCGGGCAGTGGAGTACGCGCCTTGCCGAGCGGAAGATTGTGCGCCTTGCCGAGTGGAAGATTGTGCGCCTTGCCGAACGGAGGATCGTGCGCCTTGCCTGGCCGAGGGTTGTGCGCCTTGCCTAGCCGAGGATTGTCCGCCTTGCCGGGCGGTGGATTGTGCGCCGTGCCGACCCTGGGATTGCGGGCGTTGCCCGACAGGCGATTCGGCGCTGTGGCGAGGACCCGAGCCGGACCCGGCCGCCTGCGCCACCCGGTGCCGCCGCGTCGGCACCAGGCCGTCGTAGACTTCCTCGTCCTGATAGCGCCGGTCATCGTCCGGTTCGTCGTCGAAATCGTCGTCGGCCGAGCCGTATTCGAACTCGTCGTCAGCTGACTCGTAGGCCGAGTCATCTTCCGCGAGATCGTAGGTCGAGTCGTCTTCCACGAGTTCGTAGGTCGAGCGGTCGTGTCCGGGGTCGTAGCCCGGGCCGTCGTCCTCGGGGTCGTAGGTCGAGTCGTCCTCAGGGTCGTGGGTCGAGCGGGTGTGCGCGGAGCTGTAGTCCGAGCCGTCGTTGGGGTCGTCGTAGGCCGAGTGATCGCCTGCGGAGTTGCGGGTCGAGCCGCCGCGCGTGGAATCGTCTGCGGAGTCGTCGTACGTGGAGTGATCGGGCGAGCCGTCTCCCACGGACCGGTAGGCCGAGTCGTCGCCCGCGGAGTGGTGGGCCGGGCGATCGCCCGTGGACCTGCGGGTCGAGCCGCTGCCTGCGGAGGTGTGGGCCGAGCCCTCGTGTGCAGGGAGGTTGTCGGGGTTGTCGTACGCGCGTTCGGAATGCCTTGGTGCCGAGGTTGAATCGTCGTAGGCGGGGTCGGCATGCCGTGCGGCGGCTTCGCGTCTGGTTCTGGTTCTGGAGCGGCGGGTGGCGGGGGCGATCCAGTCGGACCAGGTGCCGGTGTATTCGTCGTCCTCGTCCGGGGGCGCCAGGGGTTCCGCTTCGGGTGTGCTCATCGGTTCACCTGCGGTTCGGGGCTGGGGATGACGATGGAGAGGCCGCCGGTGGGTGCGCCGGAGGTGGTGAGGGTGGGGGAGATGCTGGTTGTCACGGCTTGGCTGTCGCCGAGGGGGAATTGGCCGTTGGGGGCGACGGTGGTGGGGGCGGTGGAGGTGGGGGCGAAATCCAGTCCGCTGCTGGGCTTGTCGCTGCCGCCGCGGGGGGTGCTGCCGGGTTGGGCGCTGCCCGCGAGGTCGTGGGCGACGGCGGCGAACCAGTTGCCCGCGTAGGTGGCGGGGCTGTCGCTGTCGCCGAATCCTGCCCCTTGCGCGTGGGTGTAGTCGTGTTTCTGCGCGGTGTTCCAGTAGCGCGTCCAGGTGGTGACGTCGAGCAGGTCCTTATTGTCGGTGATATTGGTGGTCACCGCCGTGAATGCCTGGGTGGTGAGCTTGCTGATGGTCGTGGGCGGCACCAGGTCGGCGACCGCGCTGACCACCTTGGTGCCGAGCACGGCCAGTCCGGCCAGGGGATTGGCCAGTCCGGCGGTGGCGATCTCGGCGATATTGGTGGCGGTGAGCACGTTCTTCACCACGGCGACAACGGAATTGAAGGCAATGGTGCCGATCTTGACCAGCGCTTGGAGGGCGGCGGGCAGATCCACCTGCGTGGTCGGATTGGAGGCTTCGGCGATCCGCTCCGAGATCGACTTCTGCGGCGCGATGGACAGATCGGTGACGGTGGTCCCCGAAATATCGTTGTTCACCACCGAGGTGAACGTCTTGATCGAGGTGAAGGCCAGTGCCTCCACAATGGATTTCAGCGAGGCGATCGGATCCGCGCCGGAGAGCTCGACCTGGCTGGCGAGATTCGCGACGGCCCGCACGATCGGCGATCCGGTCGGCGCGTCACATGCGAGATCGCCTGTGGTGCAAAAGCTTGCGACACGTCCGACCAGCTTGCCGAAGTCGGTCTTCGTCTTGTCGTCCATGCCGATGCCCTGCCCGGTGGCGAGCTGATCCGGGGCCATCGGCGCGGTGAGTGCCGCCACCGCGGTGCCGCTGGTGCCGGGCGCGGCATCGGGCGCGGTCTTGTCTTTCGTTCCGGGGAACAGGGATTCGCCGGTATTGCGGGTCGGATCGCCGAAAAGCGCCACCGCGGCGACCTTATCGGCGGGGACGACGCCCTTACCCGCCCCGACCTCCTGCGCGAACTTCGACACCACATGCGCGCCTTGGGAATACCCGGCGAGCGCGAGCCGCGTACTCGGGCATCGATCGGCCACCTGTTTCGCCATGGACTTCAACCGGGTGAGACCGTCGTCGACCGATTGGGCATACGGGGTCACGCTGACCGAAGTCGCGCCGCCGAAGGACGCCTCGTACGGCACATACGCCCGATCCACCAGCCCATCGTCGGTGGCCCCGGCCATCATGGGCCGAAAAACGGCCGACAGCATGCCGGTATCGGTGGTGATGGCCGCATCCGGTGAGGATTCCCCGGTGCCCTGCACGCCGAGCGCGAACAGCGCCGGGCATTTGTCGATAGACAATTGCGTGCTCGGCGTATCAGCCCATGACACGCCGACGGTGACCACCGTCAGCGCGCAGACGGTGGTGATGAGCGCCGAGTTTCGAATTCTTGCCCGTGTCAGCAATTTTCGATCCTCCTCGTGAGCCTGATGGTCGAGCGGTGTGCACCGGAGCGGCGCTAACCGGCCTCGCGGTGCAGGACGGGTGTCCCGGAAGTCGCGGCGTGACGACCGGAATGCCCTGAGGACCTCTCGGATTGCCCAGAGGACCTCTCGGATTGCCCAGTGGCGGTGCCGGATTGCTCCGGAGAGTTCCCGGATTGCGTTGGGAAGTTCTCCAATTGCCCGGTGTCGTTCCCGAAACGCCTGGGGGAGCTGCCAGCGCGCCCTGCGTCGTTCCCAGAAGTCGTGGCGTGGTTTCCGACAGCGACTGCGTCGCTGCCGGAGTGCACCGAGCTGGCGGCGGAGGATGCCGGGCGGCTCGCGGTGTGCACCGAATCGCTATCGAGAGTTGTTGCGTCGTTGGAGGATTGAGTGCCGGTGAATCGGCTGCCGATGGGCTGAGTGCCGGTGGATCGGTTGTCGATGGGCTGAGTGCCGGTGGATCGGTTGTCGGAAGGTCGGCTGTTGGAGGGAAGGTTGTCGGTGGATCGGCTGCCGGATGGTTGGGTGCCAGAGGGTTGGTTGTCGGAGGATCGGCTGCCAGAGGGCTGGTTGTCGGAGGATCGGCTGCCGGAGGGCTGAGTGCCGGAGGGCTGGTTGCCGGTGGATCGGCTGCCGGGGGGTTGGTTGTCTGAGGGCTGGTCGTCGGTGGATTGGTCCAGGAGCAGCGCACCCGTGGCGCGGGCGGCGGCGAAGAGTTGCTCGGCGAAGTGCCGGATCGGTTGCGGGGGTGTGCGGGTGGCGTCGGCGTCCTCGGTCGGGCTGGTGATGGCGGTGGGCGACCACACGGCGAGTTCGTGCGGTTCCAGTCCCCGCCACTGTTCGATCCAGGGCAGCCGCCACACGGGTGCGCCGACCTCCCGCGCCAGCACTTCGATCTCGGCGTGCTTGCGCGCCACCGCATTCGGTAGCGGCCGGGCCGCATCGGCGACGGTCACCACCCCCACCACCAGGCTGCCCGCCGGAGTCGCTTGGTGCATATACGAATTCAGCGCATTCTCCAGCGCCACCAGCCCACTCATATGCGTGCGCGCCACCAGCACCATGAGCGGCGAATCCATATCCCGCACCAGCCCGATCCGCCCCGGCCACCGTCGCCCGGCATCCCCGGCCCACCGCAGACTGGCAGCCAAACTGGTGACCCCCGCCCCGCCATGCACCCCGATCAGCCACACCAGCGGCGGCGGCCCAACCCGCCCCGGCACCGCCCGATGCCACATCGGAACCGGCGGCCACAGCACATCATTCATCGCCGCACCCCCACCGAATACCCGCCGCCGAAATCGGTGAAGCAGCTGTGGCAGCACCATTCGCTGAGAAAGCTCCCCGCCATCGCTGCCTCACGGCTCGATTCCACTGCGGAATCGATGGCCACTGCACATCATTCATCGCGAACCCCAGGTGTCTGCCGCCGAATTCGGTGAAGGAGCTGTGGCGGCACTATTCGCTGAGAAAGTTCGCCGCCATTGCTCCCTCACGACCCGATGCCAGTGGGGAATCAATAGCCACTGGTGAATCGACGGCCATTGTGGATCATTGATCGCGCTATTCCCCAAGATATCCGCCGCCGAATTCGGTGAGGGAGCTGTGGTGGCGCGATTCGATACGAAATTCCGCCACCACAGCTCCCTCACCGTTTGATCTTGCTGCGGTAGGTCGCAAACCCGGCATGCTATTGGCCGGGATCCACAGTCGCCGCGTGTATCTCGATGCCTTCCGGCCGAGAGCACGCTGGGATGACAGCGCGTCGCATGGACGCCAGCGTGGCGGGGTGATGCTTGCATGCGGGAGTGTCGGGACGATGCCGGTGCACCAGAGTGGTCGAGGCGGCGCACCTGGGGTCCGGGGCGGGTTGGAGTTCGGGACTCCAGAGATTCCTCTGGGCCCGCGTCGGTGTTCGGGCCGGGGGAGCTGGGCGATGCCTGCGTGCGGGAGCGGTGGGGTGATGCTTGCGTGCGGGAGTGTCGGGGCGATGCCTGCGCGCGGGAATGGTCGAGGCGGCGCACCTGGGGTCCGGGGCGGGTTGGAGTTCGGGACTCCAGAGATTCCTCTGGGCCCGCGTCGGTGTTCGGGCCGGGGGAGCT
>NZ_JBFBCD010000002.1:892181-936740 GCF_040683015.1 Nocardia sp. NPDC051030
GGGCGATGCCTGCGCGCGGAAGTGGTGGGGTGATGCTTGCGGGCCGGAGTGGCTGGGCGATGCCTGCGCGCGGAAGTGGTGGGGTGATGCTTGCGGGCCGGAGTGGCTGGGCGATGGCTGCGCGTGGGAATGGCTGGGCGATGCCTGTGTGCGGGAGTGGTGGGGTGATGCTTGCGGGCCGGAGTGGCTGGGCGATGCCTGCGTGCCGGAGTGGTGGGCTATGGCCGCGTGGCGGAATGCCGGGGTGGACGCGATGTTGTTGGGGGTTGCGATGTTCGGGGGTGCCGGGTCGGTGGGGATGACCGAGGGGGAGTGGGTCATCGGAGCACTCCCAGCAGGGTTAGGTAGGCGTCGCGGGTTTCGGCGTTGAGGCGGTGCCAGGAGATCAGGCCGCCGGTGGCTAGGTGGACGTCGAAGGGGATTGTTACTACGGAGCGGACGAAGTTGCCTAGGTGGGCGCGGACGTGGCCGGTGGCGGCGGTGGCGGAATCTTTGACCTGTTCGGTCAATACGATTACGGCGTCGCCGATCAGGAATTCGCCGAATTGTTCGTCGAGCCAGCGGAGGGCGGGTTGGAGGCGGTTGATCGCGTCGGGGCGGGCGGCGACGGTGAGGACTAGGCCCATGCGGGGGTCGGCGAGCAGGGGTGCGGCTTGGCGGCTGGTGACGGGGGCGCCCGCGTCGAAAACGGCCAGGAGTCCGGCGGTTTCGAGGTGGCGGGCGGCGGAGAGCAGGGTTTCGCGGCGGGGGAGTGGGTCGGGGCTGCGGGGGAGGACTCGCACGCCGGTGGAGGTTTGGCCGCTGCATGCGCCGACCGCGGCGGGTAGTTCGGGGTGCGGGGTGTTGAGCCAGTCCTGCAAGGTGCTGACCGGTATCGCGCCGTCGCAGCCGCGCAGTCCGGCATCGCCGCCGCCGAGGGTGCCGTCGACCACGACCGGCCAGATCTCGCCCTCGCTGTCGGCCACGGCGGCGGCCGCGAGCCCGAGCGCGGTGGTGGTGGCCCCGGACGCGCCCGAGCTGCCGAGCACCAGCACCGCGGGCAGGGTCGCGCGCACGAGGCGGCCTTGACCGCCGCGCAAGGGCACCGAATCAGTGGGCGATCCGGGCGCGGGAGTCGCGGTGAGCGTGTTCGTCTCGGCGCTCTCGGTCTCCTGTTTGCGTCCGATCAGCGCCTCTACCAGGTCGGGTATCCCGGGCATGGCTCACCCGCCCGCGACGATGGAGGTGATCATCGTCCGCCCGTCCCGGACCGCGGTGGTCATGGTCTGCTGCCAGGAGGCGAGGGATCCGTCCGGATGCCGTTCGTCGATCTGCACATCCCAGCGTTCGCTGCCCAGCGACGACACGGCAACACAGTGCTGGGTGCCCGTCGGAATCGCGGTGATGGCCGCGCGCGTGGCGCTTTCGGAGGCGACCTGGGCGTCCGGGGTGAGCAGATTGCGCACCGCGACGGGATCGCGCAGCACGTACCAGGCGTATTCCAGGTGCAGGATGACTCCGGCCCCGGTGCTCGGGTCACCGTCCTTGGCGCTCACCACCCGCGTCGAGGTTTCGGTGTGCGCGCACCAGTCCACGCCGGGTGCCGCGCTGGTCGGCGCGGCCGGGGCGGCGTTCTCGGAGCTCGACGCGAGCGCCGATTCGTCGGCTGTCCCCTTGTCGCGCACTGTCATCCACACCCCGCCCGAGACCGCGGCGAGCACCGCGACCAGGGCGGCCGCCAGCGCGGCCCGGAAGATGATCTGTTGCCGCCGCCGCATGGCGAGGGTCCGCCGTCGCGCCTCCGCCATGAGCGGAGCCATCGGATCGTCGTGCCGCAGCAGTTCGGTCCGCCGCGAGCCGAGCGAAAGGTATTCGCTCTTCTCGAGATTCACCCCGCCGTCGCGGCCGGGACCCGGCTCGAGCCACCGCGACCACTCGGCCGCGGCCGGATCGGCCGACCGCGCACCCTCCCCTTCGACCTCGGGGGACAGCGCGGGCATTGTCGCCCGTCGGGTCGTGTCGTCGCGCTCCTCGGGCACCCTAATCACTCCAACCAGTTAAGTCACTGACCACTCGGCGCCTGAACGGCCGCCACCACGCTATTGATCACATCCGCCGCAACCCCGAAGGTGTTCGGATCCAGCGTCGGCATATTCGCCACCGCCGCCCGCAAAGTACTGACCGCGGCCTCCCCGACCGGACTCGAATCCTCGACCGCCTCGACCGTGTTCGAAACCTGCGTCGCCACAGCGGCAACCGGCTGCGCCGCGAAGGCCTTGACGGGTTCGGGCACCCACGCGGGTGCGGTCACGGGCGCTGCCTCGGGTGCCGCAACCGGCTCGACCGCGGCAACCTCGTTGACCTGCGCGGCAGCGGGATTCGTCACGGCACCGACCGCACCACCCGCGGCACCACCGAGCACGCCACCGCCGAGTGCACCGAGCACGGCCCCAACGCCTACCGCCGGAACGCTGCCGATCATGCACCCAGCCACAGCGCCGATCGCGGCACCAATCGGGGCGCCGATGCCACCTGTCGGGATACCTCCGGCGGCCGCGCCGATCAGACCGCCCACCACTCCGCCGACCGCGCAACCACCCAGAACCGCTACGGGTGCGCCAGTGACCATCCCGGCGTATCCGCCGATTCCGACGCCCATCAGGCTGGAAGCGGCCATTCGGTCAGAGTCTGTGCGAGAGAAGCCCAATCCGTCGTAGACCGAGGCGATATTCCACTCCACCGAGTCGAACTGGGCCTGCACTTTGTCCCGCGTCTTGGTGTCAACAAAATCTGGCAATTGCATCGAGGTCGTACCGATCCGAAGCTTGTGCGGGTCGGTGGGAACAACGGGTGCCTGCTCAGCAGGGTTCGCCTGCGGAGCTTCCGTTTCGGGCTCGGTCTCCACCGGTTGCTTCGGATTCTGGACCGCCATATCGGCCTGCGGCGATGTCTGCTGGCTCGGTCGGGGCCGGTTCGGGGGAGCCGGTGGATCGGGGATGAAGTCGGCCAAGCTCGGTGCCGAAGGCTGCTGGGCGGGTGGTTGCGCGGGCACGCTCAGCCCGGGCTGCCCGTCACCCGGTACCGCGAGCCCGGGTTGTCCGGGCGCGGCTGCGGCCGCACCGGTTCCGGCCGCGAGCATTACCGGTAACACGGAGAGCGAAGTCCATTTACGTCTGGCGGTCATTCCGGATCCCCTTTTCCCGGCTCTTCATAGCCGAGCGACGTACGTTTGTCATCCCATTCCCCTTCACCGAATGGTCAGCGGCGGGCTGCTTCGCCCGAAACCCCCGTACGCCATGGCATTCCACACCTCTGGCCGACCCCGCAGGCAATCCATCGGAACAACGTCACGATGACCCATGTCAACCCCACAACCTGCGATGATCATGTTGCGGCCCTGATCTTACCCGGATCTCGGCCCCCCACAACCTGATACGGGACAGTCGGATCGAATTCTTCTCCGGCTGTGTTCTCCGCATTCGATCTTGCGCCTACGATCGAGCAAAATCCGCCCGGTCGGCTCGAACACTTCCCTCCGCAAGCGCCGTGCACCGCAACATCTCTCATCGGCCTGCCAATTCTCGAAGGAATTCCCATGCGCGCCAAGTCAGCACACCACGCGCAAACCCTGGCTGTCGCGGCCGCGGCTCTCACGCTCGCCGCCTGCGGTGGAAACGATTCCGCCGTCACGGCTCCCACGACAACGCCGATCGACCCGGCCCGCGCCCCGGCCGACCTGCGGTGGGAGAACTATCAGGGCGTACCGCTACCCATCGGCGCGCACGACGGCCCGGCCAAGCTATCCGGCACCGCCTCCGGCTACTCGCACACACCACAGGGTGCGGCCTTGGCGGCGATCAACCACAGCACCAGAATCTCGCTGGCCCCTGACAATGCCTGGGCCCAAATGGCATCCATCTCCCTGATGCCCGGGCCGGGCAAAGACGCCTGGGTAATGGCCCGAGTGCAGATCTCCATCACCGCCCCGGCTGCCCCGGCGACCGCTCCTCGCATCGCGGGCTACAAGGTCGTCAACTACACCCCCGCCAGCACTGACCTGGTCATCTACAGCACCTACCCCGACAACAGCATCACCGCGACCGCCGAAACCGTCACCTGGTCCTCCGAGGACTGGCGTCTGGTCCTGCCGAACCCCGCCGCCAAAGTCCAGACCATTCAATCGATCCCCGCCATCCCGGCCAATGTGGTGAAGCTGGATTCCCCGAAATAGTCAGCGATTGATCCAGCTGTCGAGCCCTACCAGCACTACCGCCACGGCCATCAGCCCGAGTGGCAGGCCGATCGAGCCGAAGATGATCAGCGTGATCACGGTGGCCTGGATCAGCGCCAGTACCGGAGCCCAGACGAACAGGTCCGGTGTTCCGAATGTCCGTGTGCGTCCTTGCTCATTGCGTGTTCCGGTGCTGGTAGTGCGCGTCCGTAGCGCTGGTTCTCGGCTTGTCATCGTCAACCCCTATGCGTGTGGATTCTCTCTGCACCATAACGACCTCTGCTGAGAGGTGTTGGTCGAGTCGGCTGGACGAGCAGGCTCCACGGGGGAGCTTGTTGCGGTGAGGGTCGGTGGCAACTTGTGGAAAAGAAGCAGTGCTGGGCGCGTCGGGTGCCGTACCCGACTTTGGCTCCCCAGCTGGGAGCCGCAACCTCACGTACCAGCCTGGCTGGATGGCCCTGGTTACCTCTCGAGACTGAAAACAAAAGACCAACGACTTCCAGAGGAGGAAAACCGACAAATCGGCACTCGCGCATCTCACCTCAGCGCGCAACCGCCACAAGAACACGTTCAGGGGGGACATCAGACTGGGGTAAACGGACAAAACCCCGGCTGATGTCCCCTCTCGGTGAAGGGGCGTTGGGTGTCGGTGGGTGGGGGGATAGTTTTGGGTATGACGGGGGAATTGAGTGGAGGGTTTGTTGGGTCGGGTGCGGTGGCGGCGGGGTGGGTTAGCAAGTGGGAGTTGGAGAAGGGGAGGGAGTTTGTGCGGGTGTTTCCGAATGTTTATATGCGGCAGGGGGAGTTGCTTGATGCGGGGATGCGGGCGCGGTTGGCTGGGCTTTGGGGTGGGGGGTCTGCGGTTTTGGTGGGGTACTCGGCTGCCGCTATGTATGGGACCAAGTGGATTGATGATGGGCTTCCGGCGGAGGTTGCGCGGGCGGGACATTTGCGGGTGCCGTGTGGGATTCGGGTTACGAAGGATGTGATTCCAGAGGGTGAGCGATGTGACGTAGGTGGGTTTGTGGTCACTACTCCGGCTCGGACTGGCTTTGATCTGGGGCGGCGGTTGGCTCGGGATGTTGCTCTGCCTGTTCTTGATGCGCTGTGTGGGGCTACTCGGCTTGATCCGGGGTTGATTGTGGGTTGTGCTCGTGAGCATCCGGGGGCTCGGGGTATTCGGCGGCTGTCGGCGCTTATTCCGTTGATTGATGGTGGGGCGGAGTCTCCGCCGGAGACTCATACTCGGATGCTGCTTGTTGATCGCGGATTCCCTGCTCCGGCAACGCAAGTGGTTGTTCGGGATCGGTGGGGGGAATTTGTGGCTCGGATTGATATGGGGTGGGAGGAGTGGCGGGTGGGGGTGGAATATGACGGGAAGCAGCATTGGCGGGATGCTGCTCAGCGGACGAAGGATATTGATCGGTATGCCGAGCTCGAGGGGTTGGGGTGGAGGATGATTCGGGTTAATGGGGCGCTGTTGTATGGGCGGCCGGATGCCGTGGTGGCGCGGGTGGGGGAGGCGCTCAGAAGCTCGGGGTGGCGGGGACCAGTTGGCCTGCTTCGATCAGGCGGGTGCGGGCCTGTGCCTTGCGGGGGCATGTAATCACCAGGCAGAGAAGGTGTTCCTGCATGTCGTGATGGGCGAGTTCGACCGTCATTACGGGGCGGACCCCGTGAACGATCGGTGGGATGCCACACATAGCCGTACTCCGATCCTTGAATTGCTTTGTGGTGGTGGGGGATTTGATGAATTCAGTAGACACCGGCGTGGAATCGGGTGGAACATTCAAGACGGCGGATAAACGATGAACACGCCATATTTCCTCTGCGGACCATTCCATATGGAGCGTCACCGGATAGTGAGGCTAACGAGATGAGTAGTAGTGGCAGTACGCTCGCGCGCCGGGCCTTGGGGCGCGAAATGCGTCGAATGCGAGAAGTTTCCGAGATTTCACAGGCTGCCGCTGCTCGGGTGGCCGAGGTGTCTCCGCAGACCATCGGGCGAATGGAGGAGGGGCGGGCTACCCAGGTGAGCGGCCTGCACCTGAACGCTCTGTGCAATGCCTACGGGGCAACCGACGCAGAGCGCGGGACGGTGCTGGGACTGCATCAGGAAGTGAAGCAGGCCAAGGAACTCGGCGGAGGGTGGTGGAAGGGGTTCGCGGATGCGACCCCTGAAGGCTTCGATCATTATCTGGGGCTCGAGCAAGATGCCCGCAGGATCATCACCTGGCAGACCACTCTCGTGCCTGGCTTGCTCCAGACTCCGGAGTATCGGCGTGCCATGTTCTGGGTTGACGACCCCACGCGATCCACCGATGACGTCGAGAGGCTTATCGAGATGGCTTCTTATCGCCAAAATCGCTTGCGGGAACCGGGTTTCACGATAGATGTGCTCCTGTCGGAGGCGGTTCTTCGCGCGCAGGTGGGCGGGCGGCCGGTGATGGCCGACCAGCTCCGGCACTTGGCTGATTGCGCAGCATTGCCGAACGTCTCCATCGGGGTTGTTCCGTTCGACGCCTCCAGCCATCTCGGTTCGTTCGTAGGTTCGTTTGTCCTGCTGGAGTTTCCGCCTCTGCCCGAGTCGAAGCTGATAGAACTGCCGGTCGTGTATGTCGAGGGCTACGTCGGCGATCTCTACCTGGAGCGTGACCACGAAGTGCGCCAATATCGTGATGCGCTGACCGAGATCCGCCGCGTAGCGTTGGACAAAACCGACACCAGGCGACTGATTGTGGCCGTGGCGAAGGAGTATGGCGCATGAGTATCGACTTGTCCGGGGCCGTGTGGTTCAAATCCAGTCGCAGCGGACCGAACAAAGAGTGCATCGAGGCCGCGCATGTGGGCACCGGGCAGGTCGGCGTGCGGGACTCCAAGGATCCCGGGCCCGCGTTGGTCTTCGGGCCGGGGGAGTGGGATGTGTTTGTGGCCGCTGTGCGGGGTGGCCGGTTCGATCTTTGAGCGGATGACGAGATTCGAACTCGCGACCCTCACCTTGGCAAGGTGATGCGCTACCAGCTGCGCTACATCCGCATTTGCTCGCCGGAAATGGATCCGGGTTGCGAGGGAGAACCATAGTCAAAGGCGGGTGTGGTCGCCAAATCGGGCTGGTGGGATGGGGTTTCGAGGGCGAGTGGCGATGGCTGGGTGGGGGCGATCGGTACTTCGATGGGAGGTATCGGCGGGCCGATTGGCGGGCGGATGCGTGGGGGCATAACGTCAGTGCAATGAGCGCGAAGATCATCGATGGTCCTGTCACTCTGATCACTGGCGGCGGTACCGGGATCGGGGCGGCCACCACCCGCTTGCTGCTGGATCGTGGGCATCGCGTCGCGATCACCGGGCGGCGTAAGGAGCGGTTGGAGGAGTTCGCCGCCGAGGTGGGGGCGGGCGATGCGCTGTTGACCGTGCCGGGGGACGCGACCGACTTCGAGTCGGTTCAGGCTGCCGTGCAGGCCACTGTGGCCGCGTTCGGGCGCCTCACTGGTGTGGTGGCCAATGCCGGTCTCTCCACCCACGACGATCTCGCCGACGGCGACCCGGATCAGTGGCGTGACATGCTGCTCACCAATGTGCTGGGCCCGGCCGTGCTGGTCAAGGCCGCGCTTCCCGCCCTCCGCGAAACGCAGGGGCGGATCGTTCTGGTGGGTAGCACGGCGGGCGTCAAGAACACGCCGGGCAATTTCTACTCGGTCACCAAGTGGGCGGTGTCCGCGCTGGCCGAGAATGCTCGAGTGCTGGTCACCGGGTCCGGCGTGGGCGTCACCCTGGTTGCGCCGGGCCGGGTGGAGACGCCCTTCTGGGATTCCCGCGAGGGTGGCGCCCCGGGTGGTCCGATCATGACCCCGGACAATGTGGCGGCCTCGATCGAGTTCGCCCTCTCCCAGCCCGCGGGCATCGAAATCAACTCGGTGGTGATCCGCCCGACCGGTCAGGTTTTCTGACGGTCCGGTATCAGGGTTGGTTCAGGGCGTTTCCCTGATGCGTCGCGGCTGATGCCGTCCGAGGATCGGTTGTATCGATTCGTGAGCGCCGGTGCGCCGATCATGAGACGGAGACAGCCATGACGATGCAGGCATCCGACACCTCGATGATGCCCATGGTCATCGCGGCGTGTGAGCAGCAGCGCCCGCCGCAGGAACGATTGCTGACCGACCCGATCGCGGTGCGAGTGCTGCCCACGGCCATGCGCACCGCGATCCGGCTGTCGGCGGTGCGCAAGCTGCTGAGGGCGGGCATGGATAGGGACGCGCCGGGCATCTGGAACGCCATCGCATGCCGCAAGCGCTACATGGACGAGGTTGTGGCGGCCGCGATTCGCGATGGGATCGACCAAATCGTCGTTCTCGGAGCAGGTTTGGATACGCGAGCGCTACGGCTCGCCGCACCGGCCGGTGTGCGGACGTTCGAGGTGGACCTGCCGGTGAGCATCGCCAGAAAGCGTGCGCGGGTGTCACTCCCGGATGAAGTGTCGCCGGTGCCAATGGATTTCGAGACGATGGACTTGAAAACCGTACTGTCCCAGCATGGTTTCCGGCCGGACGCCGCCACCCTGTTCATCTGGGAGGGCGTGACGCAGTACCTCGAGGAGAAAGCGGTCCGCTCGACCCTGGCAACACTCGCCGACTCCGCTTCGGGCAGCAGGCTGGCCTTCACCTACGTCCTGCGCGACTTCCTGACCGACCCGGTCGCCCCCGAAACCGCTGGGATGCACCGCCGATTCGTATCGACCGGCGTCTGGCGGTTCGGCCTGAATCCCGCCGAAGTCGCTCCACTGCTCGCCGAATTCGGCTGGCGGGAAAAGGAACAAGTCGGCCCGGACGAATACACCACCCGGTATCTGGCACCCGTGCGACGCGGGCACGAGCAGGTGTCCGGCATCGAACGATCGGCCTCCGCGGTGAAGGCATAACCGCGCCGGGACAACTCATCGATCCAGGGCAATCGATGGCCGGGACGACTCATCGATCCAGGGCAATCGATGCCACCGATACCCACTCGCGGCACCTGGACCTTGTAGCAGGAGCCGTCCGAATCACGAACCGGGCTGCCGCAGAACATGTTATGCCCGATCGCGATACCGGCGAGCCAGGCGGCCCCTTCGCGCGGCCGAGTCCTGCCGGATAACCCGCAGGTGAGACCTGCCCGGCGATCGCGGCATTGGGTGCGGTCCACTCGAGAGCCCCCGCCTCCACTCAGTCGGGGTCAGCCTCCAGTCGGTTCGGGGTCACTCTCGAGTCGGTCCAGGGTCCGCCGACGGGATGAGGTCGGATCAGGGCATTTCCTGGATGTGGCGGGCGCGGGCGCGGGCCGACGATGGGTGGATCGATTCGGGAGTAAGGAGAAACCCATGTCGACAAACGCGGTCGCCGAAGGCCGATTCCATCTATCCAGTGAATCGTTCGTGCGAGTGCTGCCCGCGGTGGCCTTGGCGGTATCGCCGGTGTTGTACGCGATTTCCACCCTCACCTGGCAGGACGACGGCATTCACGGTGTCGCGGGTGCGGTGTGGAATGCGGGGGCTCTGGTGGGCTGGCTGTATGGGCTCAATGCCGTGTATGACCTGCTGGCGCACCGGTTTCCGCGATTCACGGCGGTGGCGCGGCTGGTGCTGATGATCGGGGTGGCCGGTGGCGTGGCCTTTGCCATGCGCGGCTTCTACGATGGCGCGCTGGGCAATTCGCCCGAGACCTCGCTGCGATTGCTTCAGGATCATCAGCTGGCCTCGGAGCTGCTCATGTTCCTGCCGGGCCCGCTGTTCCCGATCAGTCTGATCCTCCTGGGGATCGCACTCGCCAAGGCGCGACTGGTGCCTCGCGCGCTGGGTATCGCGGTGGCCGTGACCGGAGTCGTCTTCCCGTTCACCACGATTCTGCGGCTGCACGAGGGCGCGCTGGGGTTGAGCATCGTGATGATCGGCGTATTCGGTTGGCTCGCTTACCTGTACGGCACGGGTCGGATGTCGGACGCGCGATCCGACTAGAGCCACCCGGGCTTCAGCCCAAGCGCGAGACCGGAGATGAGTACCGCGGGCCCGTCCAGCAGCGCGATCCGCTGCACCTCCGGTGCGGTGGAAGCCTCCAGCCAAGTCCACGGCGACGCCGGTGAACGAGGTCCCCGACAGTTTCCACTGCACCGCCCAGAAATCGTCGCCGACCCTGTGGATCTCGCGGATGTGGTGTTCGTCGAGAACGGCGCGGTGCGCGAAAAGCACACCTATGTGGATGGAGTGGCCATGCAGGCTGCATTTTCCACTCCCGCCGAGATCGCCTGACGCTGAGATCATTTGACACTGAGGCGGGGATCCACTGGATCCCCGCCTCGAGCCTCTTCCGATTTCCGCCACGGCATGTCCCGTGAGACCGTGGCGGTCTATTCCTCCGTCTCCGTCCAGGTGACCGGAAGCTCGTGCACGCCATAGATATTCATGTCGGTCCGCAACCGGACCTCGCCCGCGGCGAGCTCGAGCGTCGGGAAACGCCGGATCAGTCCGGCGAACCCGGCCCGCATCTCGATCCGAGCCAACTGCTGGCCGAGACACTGGTGCATGCCGTGGCCGAAGGTCAGATGCCCGCGCGCCTTGCGATGGATATCGAGGCTGTCCGGATTCTCGAACCGCCGGGGATCGTGATTGGCGGCCAGTAGCGAGATGACCACGGTCGAACCCTTGCCGATCACTTCGCCACCGACCTCGATGTCCTCCGTGGCATAGCGATAGAAGATGTCGGCCACCGACAGATAGCGCATGAGCTCCTCGACCGCATCGGGAACCAGCTCCGGATCGGCGCGCAGTTCGGCCAGCTGCTCGGGGTACTCCAAGAGCGCGAAGGTGCCCAGCGCCAACATGTTCGCCGTGGTCTCATGCCCGGCGAGCAGCAGCAGGAAGGCGATGCCGACCAGCTCCTCGATACTGAGATCCTCATCGCGGGCCAGATCGGACAGAATGTCCTCACCGGGTTCGGCGCGCTTGCCCATGACCAGCTCGGCCAGATAACCGGTC
This sequence comes from Nocardia sp. NPDC051030, assembly GCF_040683015.1. Classification (NCBI taxonomy): domain Bacteria; kingdom Bacillati; phylum Actinomycetota; class Actinomycetes; order Mycobacteriales; family Nocardiaceae; genus Nocardia; species Nocardia sp. NPDC051030. Next base: position 903,395 of record NZ_JBFBCD010000002.1, read on the forward strand.
ATCGCGCCGTAGGCCGCCATCTTGTCCTCGAGCGGCTGGTCCTTGAGCAAGAACTTGGCGGAATTGACCTGGAAGGTGGCCCGATCCCCGTAGGGGACGCCGAGCAGTTCACAGATCACCAGCGAGGGCACCGGCAGCGCGAACTCCTTGACCAGATCCACCGGCGGGGTCAGGCTCGCCATCGCGTCCAGTTGCCGCTCGGTGATATCGATAATGTGCTGCTCGAGCGTCTTCATGCGCTTGACGGTGAACGCGCCGATCAGCTTGCGCCGCAGGCGAGTATGGTCCGGCGGATCCATGGCGACGAACAAGCCCGGAACCTGCGGCTGCGGCTCGGTCGCGGCGGGCATGCCCGGGGTCTCGTACGGGACATGCAGCACGCCGATGTCCTGGCGGGAGCTGAACCGGACGTCGGTCATGACCTGACGGACCTCGTCGTAACCGGTGACCAGCCAGCCTTCGTGACCGTCGGGGAAGAGGAGGGGACTGACCGGGCGGGCGTCACGCAGCTGGGTGATCTCGCGGGGCGGGTCGAAGGGGCCCGCATTGCGCTCCATGGGCAGGCCTTGCGGGACCGGAACCGTCTGAGTCATCGTATTTCTCTTTCGTGAAAGGGATTGTGGGAGAAGGGGATCAGTCGGCGAGGGTGATCGCGCCGGACGGGCACATCTGGACGGCCTCGCGGACGGCTGCCTCCCACTCGGGGGAGGGAGTGGCGTCCAGCGGGATCACTCGCCCGTCGGCGTCGTCCTGGTCGAAGGCTTCGGGGGCGGTCAAGACACACATGCCCGCGCCTATGCAGCGCTCGCGGTCAACAATGAGTTTCATGATTCTGTCTCCGTGGGCATTTCGCGGTTTCGCGGGTGCGATAGCCGATTTGTTCCTGTGAATACTGTGGCCGGACAGGCTGATACAGGCCTGACACCGAACCTGACATGGATCACTCAGGCGGCGTTGGCGTGCCGGATGATGATGTTGCCGTAGGAGTTTCGCGCGAAGACCTGCACGGAGTCCTTGCTGAAGGCCGGGTCGACCGGAGCCAGCTGGTTCTGCACGCTGCCGAGCGCGGTATTGGTCTGCACCCGCGCCGCACTGCCCGCACGGATCCCCACCTCCAGCTCGCCCATGGAGGTTTCCAGCCGAATCTCGCCGCGCGTGGCTTCGCCGATGCGGATGTCGCCCTTGGCGACCTTCGCGGTCACCGAGCCCTGCGGGTGTTCGACAACGATGTCCCCGGCCGCGATTTCCAGATTGCACTCGCCGAGTTCACCGGCACCGAGCAGGCTGCCCACACCGGCGATGGCCTTCAGCCCCGAGCCGGTGGGCACCTCGATGATCACCTCGACCGTCGGATTGCCGCCGAACGGCGTGTAGGTGCGCCAGTCCTTGGGCGTCTTCACCGTCAGCGTGCCCGCCGCCAGATCGACCTTGGTGTGTTCGGCAGCGCGCACATCACCCTTCTTGGACGCATCAGCCGGGCGGACCGCGACAACGGTGTCCGCACGATCGGAGGCGATAACCGTGACGCTCGCCGAGAGCACATCGACATCGACGGTGATAGGGGCCGGGGTCTGGAAGGTGGTCATGTCGTACTCCTTGTGCGAGCGAAATCAGTGGGTCCCGAACCTGCTGGCGGGGCCTGCGACCCGGCCGGTGTGGTTCAACGAGGACTACTTTCGCGAGCCCGGCTGATATAGACCTGACATCGACCTGATAGCCGCCCCGAACCCGTGTTCACCCTGGTCAGGGCAGTCGACGAGTGGCCGTGTCCAGCCGCCTCGGCTACTCCGACACCGCCGCAGTCACGCGTACCGCCGCTGGCGCAGCCCACAGGTGAGCGTCCCGGTCTTGTCGAAGGCGATCGAGCGGACGCGGCAACCACCCCGTCCCGCCTCGAGTCCCAGTCTTTTCAGCGAGCGGGACATGAGCCGGGGTTTTGTCCGTTTACCCCAGCCTCATGTCCCACTGAACGTGTTTTCCTTGTGCGCTTGGCGGGAGGTTCGACGCTTATGCCCCGGATGCGCTGTTGGTGGTATGTCACGGCAGAATGGGCGCGGTGCAGATCGGGATGCTTGGACCACTCGAAATCCGGGGCGATGACGGTGGATTGATCGAGGTGCCGGGCGCTCGGTTGCGGGCGCTCTTGATTGCCCTTGCGCTCGAGGCCGGGCGGGCGGTGCCGAAAGCGACGCTGGTTGATTGGATTTGGGGGGAGCAGCCGCCCGCTGATGCGGCGAATGCGCTGCAGGCGCTGGTTTCCCGGCTGCGCAAGGTGCTGCCGGACGGGTCCCTGGATGTGCAGGCGGGTGGGTATCGGTTGACGGTGCCGCCGAATGCGGTTGATGCCATGCGGTTCGAGCAGCTTGTCGACCAGGCCCGGGGTGGGGACGACTCGTATCAGGCGCAGGTGTTGCGTGAGGCGGTCGAGCTGTGGCGCGGGGCGCTCATGCAGGACGTCGGCGTGCAGGACAGTGAGGCCTTCGATGCGACGGTCACTCGGCTCGAAGGGTTGCGCCTCGCGGCCATGGAAGACCTGTACGAAGCGGAGATCCGGCTCGGCCGGGGACCGGAGCTGATCACCGAGCTGACGGAGCTGGTGGCCCAGCACCCGATGCGGGAGCGGCTCGTCGCCTCGCTCATGCGGGCACTGGGCACCGCGGGCCGCAGCAATGAGGCGCTGGTCGTGTACCAGCGGGCCCGGACGGCGCTCGATGACGAACTGGGCGTGGATCCCTCACCGGAGTTGTCTGACCTGCACGTCGCGCTCTTGCGCGGCGAAGTGGGAGCGCGGGAGACCGAACGCAATACGAACCTGCGGGCCGAGCTGACCAAATTCGTCGGCAAGCATGCCGAAATCGCGGCCGTGCGCGACCTCCTCGCGAACCATCGGCTCACCACCTTGACCGGTCCCGGCGGTTCGGGGAAGACCCGGCTTGCCCTGGAGACCGCGCGGACCCTGCTCGATGATCTTCCGGACGGGGCCTGGCTGGTCGAACTGGGATCCGTCGGCGCGGGCGGCGATATGGCGCAGGCGGCGATTGCCGCGCTCGGGTTGCGCGATGCGCTGCTCGGTGCGAACGCGGAACCGATGGACCGGCTCATCGCGGCCATTCGCGAACGCGAAACGCTGCTGATCCTGGACAACTGTGAGCATGTGATCGACGCCGCGGCGGCGTTCGCGCATCGGCTGCTGGGGGAGTGTCGGCGGGTGCGGATTCTGGCCACGAGCCGGGAGCCGCTCGGCATCACGGGTGAAGCACTATGGCAGGTAGGGCCTTTGGCCCTGCCCGCCGAGAACGCGGACGTCGCCGATATCGAATCCTCCCCGGCCGTACAGCTTTTGCGGGATCGCGCCGGTGCGGTGCGCAAGGATCTCGGGTCCGATGCGCACACGCTGGCGAGCATGGCGCGCGTGTGCCGGGCGCTCGACGGAATCCCTCTCGCAATCGAATTGGCCGCGGCGCGCTTGCGCACCATGTCGCTCGATCAGCTCGCCGATCGGCTCGACGATCGATTCCGGCTGCTCACCGGTGGCAGCCGTACCGCGCTGCCGCACCATCGGACCTTGCGCGCGGTGGTCGACTGGAGTTGGGAGCTGCTCACCGATGCCGAACGGATGGTGCTGCGCAGGCTCGCGGTGTTCTCCGGTGGCGCGAGTCTGGAAGCGGCCGAACGGGTTTGCGCGGACAGTGTCGATGAGGACGGGAAGAACGTCGCGGTCGAGGAGTGGGAGGTGCTCGAACTGCTGACCGCGCTGACCGAGAAGTCACTGCTGCTCGGCACGGCGGACAGCGAGCCGCGCTATCGGATGCTCGACACCATCAGGCAGTACGCGCGGGACCGACTCGTGGAGTCGGGGGAAGCGGATTCGATACGGCGAGCGCATCTTTCATACTTCACCGAGCTTGCCGCCACCGCGGAGCCGCGCCTGCGCCGGGCCGATCAGGTGGAATGGCTCGCCAGGCTCGACGCCGAGCACGACAATATCGCGGTGGCCATGCGTGGCGCGCTCGCGGCCGGGGACGCGGGTGGTGCCATGCGACTCGCGGGTGTGGCCGGTTGGTACTGGTGGCTCAGCGGCCGCAAATCCGAAGGCCTGGAATTGATCACGGCGGCCGCCGAGCTACCCGGCGAGGTGGACGACGATGCCCGGGCACTGGTCTACGGGCTGGTTGTGCACTTCATGACCTCCGGGCCCAATGACGAGAACCAGGTGGTGGAGTGGATTCACAAGGCCGCCCGGTTCGACCGGCCCGATCACACTCGGCACCCGGCGATGGGGTTCATCGGTGCGCTGGAACGGTTATTGCAAGGACCGGACGCCATGCTGACCGCGTTCGAACCGCAACTCACCGACGACGACCCCTGGGTTCGTGCCCTCGCCCGGCTGCAAATGGGCAAGATGCGGACGCTGCTCGGCCTGCCCGGGCGTGAAGCCGACGAGTATCTGGAGGCGGCGCTCGCCGAATTCCGGGCACTCGGTGAGCGGTGGGGGATTTCGTTCGCGCTCACCGAGGTCGCGGAACGAATCGCCATGCGCGGCGAATTCGCGCGTGCGTGTGAGCTTTTCACCGAAGCGGTCGCGGTGGTCACCGAGGTCGACGCGCTCGACGATGTGGTCAGGATGCGGTCGCGGCAGGCTCAAATGTATTGGCTGCTGGGTGATTCCGAGGCGAGCGCATTCGCGATGGCGGAGGCGCAGCGTTGCGCGGATCAGGCCGCCTGGCCGAACTCGCTGGCCGTATTGGCGCTGGAGAAGGCGGAGCTGGCCCGCTGGCGCGGTGACACCGAGCAGGTGCGCCACCAAATCGGTATCGCCACAGCCCTATTGGGCAGCGATGTGGATGTGCCGAACGTGAGTGCGTCGATTCACACCCTGCTCGGTTACATTGCCGACGGACTCGATGAAGCCCGCGAACACTTCACAGTCGCCTTTCGAGCGGCGGTCGAGACCGGGCATGCGCTCTCCATTGCCCGGGTACTCGTCGGGATCGCGGACCTGGCGCTGCGGGACGGACAGGACGCGCAGGCCGCACGACTGCTCGCCGCGAGTGCCGCGCTGCGCGGACTGGCCGATCGTTCCCAGCCGGACGTTGCCCGCATCGAGCAGCAAGCACAAAGTCGCCTCGGCGAAGAAGACTTCACCGAGGCGACCGAGGAAGGTGCGCGGGCCAACTGGCAGGAACTGGCCGAGCTCACGCTCGCTTGCTGAAAGTGGCACGCGACCACACGTATCCGAGAATGGCGAACCCGGCGGCCCAGGCCAGCGCCGCGGCGGTGTAGCCGCCGGACGGATTTCCGGAGAGAAACCCGCGCAGGGATTCGATGATCGGGGTGAACGGCTGGTACTGCGCGAACTGCCGCACGCCCTGACCCATCTGATCGGCCGGAACGACCGCGCTGCTCAAGAACGGCAGCATGATCAGCGGCACCACGGCCATGCCCGCCGACTCCGGGGTCTTCGCGGCCATGCCCAGCGCGACGGTGAGCCAGCTCGCCGCGAACGAGGTCGCCACAATGAGGCCGATCGCGCCGAGCCAGTCGGCCGCGCTCGCCGAGGGACGGAATCCCAGTGCGAAAGCCACACCGATGACGGCCAGGATGGCAATCGCATTGGTCAGCATGGTCGCCACCACATGCCCGGTCAGCACCGCGCCACGAGAGACATCCATGACCTTGAAACGGTTGATGACGCCCCTGGCCATATCGGAACTCACCGACACCGCGGTGCCCGACAAGCCGTAACTGATGGCCAGCAGGAGCATGCCCGGGGTCGAATAGTTGATGTACTCCTCACCGACATTGAAGGCGTTTCCGAAGACGTACACGAAGATCAACATCATCATGACCGGCATCAGGGCCGCGTTGAAAACCGTGACCGGGTTCCGGGCGATGTGTTTGAAGTTGCGGCGCAACATGATTGTCGAATCCCCGAGTGACGCGGCAATGCTGCTCGGAGCGGACGTGGCGCTGGATGCGGTGAGAGTGCTCATTGTGCTTCGGCCTCCGTGGTGGCGTGCCCCGTCAGGGCAAGAAAGACATCGTCAAGGTCAGGGGTGTGAATGGAGACGTCATCCGCCTCGATCGAATACTCGGCAAGCCGATCCAGCAGCGCCCGAAGGCTTTTCGTGCCGCCATTGCCGGGCACCTGCAAGGTCAGCGACTCCGGATCCGGAGTGGAATCGGGCAGCACTCGCGCCGCCGCATCCAGCTGCGTGTGATGAGCGAAGCGCAGTCGAATATGGCTGCCGGGCACCCGGCGCTTGAGATCATCGGCGGTGCCTTCGGCGACAATACGGCCCTGGTCGAGCACCGCGATCTTGTCGGCCAGCTGATCGGCTTCCTCCAGATACTGCGTGGTGAGGAAGATAGTCACGCCACCACTCGTCAACTCCCGCACGATCTCCCACATCGTGCGTCGGCTACGCGGATCCAGGCCGGTGGTCGGCTCGTCCAGGAAAACGACGGCGGGCTTGGTAACCAGCGTCATCGCCAGATCCAGCTTCCGGCGCATGCCACCCGAGTAGGTCGCCGCCCGCTTACCCGCGGACTCCAACAGGTCGAATCGCTCCAGCAGATCGCCGATGACCCGCTTGCTCTCCGCGCCCCGCAGCCGGTGCAGATCCGCCATCAACCGCAGGTTCTCTTCACCCGTCAGCAGATCATCCACCGCCGCGAACTGCCCGGTCACGCCGATGGCCGCCCGCACCGCCTTGGTCTCGGAGGCAATATCGTGCCCGGCAACCGAAGCCGTGCCCCCATCCGCCGTCAGTAGCGTCGTGAGCACATTCACCGTCGTGGTCTTGCCCGCTCCATTCGGACCGAGCAGCGAGAAGATGCTCCCCGCCTCAATATCCAGATCAATGCCATCGAGGATCACCTTGTCCCCGTAAGCCTTGCGCAACCCCGAGGCCGCAATTGCTGTGCTGTTCATGTGGACTACTGTCGCCAGCCCACCTGATATCGACCTGACATGAACCTGACACACCTCCTGACATGCGCGTGAGGCGTACGGTGAGGCGGTGGCACCGGCATTTTCGCGGAACAACGCGCTGGCACTGGCCGTGTTGACCGTGCTCTGGAATGAACCGATGCACCCCTATCGGATGATGCAGGTCCTCGAACAGCAGCGAAAGGACGACGACGTCCACCTCACCGTCGGTGCCCTGTACTCCCTCGTGGAAGCACTGATGAGGCACGGACTGATCGAAGCGGTCGGCAGCGAGCAGAACGGGCATCGCCCGCCGCGAACCGTGTACGCGGTGACCGACGAGGGGATCGAGGAAGCCTCCCGGTGGATCCAAGACCTGCTGTCCCACCCATCGAAGGAGTACCCCAAGTTCACGGCGGCACTGACTTCCCTGGCATTTCTCCCGCCACAGCAGGTGGCCGAGCTACTCCGCATCCGGGTCCAGCATCTCGAAGAGTCCGCCGATGAACTCGAGAACATTGTGCGGCACTCGGGGCTCCCCGAAATCCTGTTGGTGGAAAAGGAATACGCCGCCACCCTGACCCGTGCGGAACTGACCTTCACCCGGTCACTGATCGATCGGATCGAGTCCGGGGCGTTGAGCGGAGTGGCAGCCTGCCAATCCCTGCACAACCGTCTTGCCGCTCGCGGAACCAAGCGGCCCTCCGCAGACGAGATCCACGCCCTTACAATCGAACTCGGTCTCTCCAGCTGAACTATGCGTCAGGCTTGGTGGAGTTCGCCAGCGCGTCGTACACCCAGTTGTGGGTTTGCCCCACGGTGATGCGAGGTCCGAGAAGCTGTCCGGTCAGGGTCCAGTAGCGGTGAATGCGGTGGTCGGTATCGGTTGCGTCGGTGAGCAATTGGGCGCGGAAGCGGGGGGAGTCGCGTAGGCCTCGCGCGTGGGCGTGGGCGGTGACGAATCGGTCAAGTTCGCTGCCACGGTGGGGTCGCACGCCTTCGGCGACAAAGGTCACCACATCGGTCATGACGTCGCCCACCTCGGAGTACAGACCTTGCCAATCGCGGATTGTCTCCGGCCGATCCCGCCAGAGTTGTTGTTGCACAGCACTGGTCATTCCGGGGTCGGCGACCAGCGCGGCCAACTCGGCATACGCGACGACCTCCTCGGGTGACGGATCGGCGGGCGGTTCCGGCACATTCCACCCCACGTAGATATCGACTTCGCGCCGAGGTATCGATCTCAGAATGTCCCCCCAAAACCGCACCAGGCAGTCATGTACCGCACCACCATCCTGCGAGGCGGCCAGCAGCCTGAGCCGCTCACCCCGCTGCGCCGGACCGGCCGCCTCCACCGCCCGCAGCGAAGCCCGCCGCCACGCCAGCGCCCTGAATTCGACATCCACCCGAGCACTCTCAGCCGCAACGGCCTCCGCGATAGACCGCTCCCCGCGCAGCACCTCGGCAATCGCCCCCAGCCCAAGCCCCAACGCCCTCAACCGCCGAACCAACAACAACCTCTCCCCGGCACTCTCGGCCTCGAACATTCGATGCCCGCCCCCACTTCGCCGCACCTCCAAAATCCCCTCATCGCAATAGAACCGAATCGTCCGCACCGCAACCCCACTCCGCCGCGCCAACTCCCCAATACTCACCAACGCGCCGTCTTGCCTATCGTCAATGCTCAAAAGCCATCCAATGCTCCGGATTCGACAGTCCACCTTCCCCATCGGCGGTCACAGCCAGATCGTAACGGCGGCACATGAAGTGCGATCGCGGCTTCAGGAGGCGTTCATTGGACGGGCGCGAGGATGTCCGCTGCGGGTAGGGTCCGATGATCGCGGTTGGTTGTGCGGGGGTTGCTTGTGACGGTTTTGGTAGTGCGGCATGGTCTTTCGGAGGCCAATAACAGGGCCAATGTCGGGACAGCGGCGTTCGGGGCTGCGGATGCGCCATTGATGGTGCTCGGTCATCAGCAGGCTCGTGCGGTGGGTGTGCGGTTACGTGATCGGTACGGGCTGGCGCCGGATATCGAGGTGGCGGTGTCGACGATGCTCCGGACTCAGCAGACCGCCCGCTCGGCCGGATTCATCCGGCAGACTGTCCATCCGGCCCTCGACGAGGTGCGCCTGACCGATCTCGCCGAGACACGCCGTGCGATCGACGCCGAGGAATTGCCCGAAGCGGCCCGCGCCGCAGCCGCGCGGGTGCTGGAAAGGCCACCGGCGCAGAGGGTTTGGTTCACCCACGGTCTGCTCATCGCCGCCCTCTGCGCGGCACTGGACTTGCCGTCGGCTTCCCGGTTCATTCCTCGGTTCTGTGAGATCCGGGAATTGCCGCTCTGAGCCGGGACGTAGCCTCGGTCCACCCCGAGGGATGGACCGAGGCGGTCGATGTCAGGCGATTGTCGCGCTGAGCACCTGGTAGCTGCCCGCGCGGAAACCACCCACGATGCAGCCGGTGACCGCTGCCGGGCTGACCTCCGGTGGTCCGGTCACGAGCTGCAGTGTCCGGCCCGAGCCGAGGCCGCCGACGATCTTCAGATGATTGGTCGCTTGCTGACCGAGCGTCCATTCCCAGGTGCCGACCAGATGACTGTTCTGGCCGTTATCCCAGACGACCAGTAGGTCGGCGCGGCCGCCGCGGCTGCCGTAGCAGGTGGCCGCCGGTTCGAAGGTGGTGCCGAAAATCGTTCCGACGCCGATATCGGTGGGAGCGCCGTGGCAGGTCACCAGGTGTCCGCCGATATTGCTGGCGACCGGCGACTGGGAACTGCCGGTCAGTCCGGGACCGTTCGCCTGCCATTCGATCGCGCCCGCGATGCAGTTGCCTTGGTCCAGATCATCGGCGGATGCGGTACCGGCGGTGAACGCCGCAGCGATCAGAAAAGTCGCTGTTCCTGTTGCAATAAGGGCATTTCGGATTTTTGACATGCGCTGCACCTCTCTCGAGATCATCAATGATCAAACTGAGTGGCGACGAACATTGTCCTGCATCAAGGCTACGACATCATGATCACTGCTTGGGTACTGGGTATCCGGCGCTGGGGCCGACTGGCATCGGCCTGATCGAGAGGGGCTGGGCACGTGGATATTCCGATGCGATGGCACTGCCTGATTCGACCGCGGCGAGGGAGTGCTGCCCAGTTACTGGACGGGCGAACAGGTTCCGTCGGTTCGGTCTGTGCGGCATGCGGCTCGGGTGGATGTTTCGTGCGACGGAATCTGGGTATCGGGATCTTCCACGTCGAGGTCGGTTGCGTGCTGCGCAAATATTCCTTGTCAATGTTGCGCTGCACGTGACGCCCGGCCGGGCCAATACTGACTCTCAGGTGTTCTCGGCAGCGGATGCGCAGCGCCGACCGCCACTCACCAAGACAGGAGCCCAATCATGCCCAGAATCGTGCGCCCGACCGCCTACGGCACACCCGATGTCCTCGCCGTCACCGAGGTGCCGATCCCGCGCGCGGCCGCCGACGGCGTGGTCGTCCAGGTCCGCGCCGCAGGGGTCAACCCGATCGACTGGAAGCTCTACAGTGGCGCCTTCCACGACGTGGACGACAACCACAAGGACGCCGCCGGAATCGCCGCCTCAATGCCTCAGATCGGCCTGGAATGTGCGGGCGTCGTCACCGAAGTCGGCGCGCAAGTCACCGATGTGGAGGTCGGAGATGAGGTCATCGTCTACCCGGTGACCGCCGCCTACGCCGACTACGTCACGGCCCCGGCCACATCGATCCTCGCCAAACCCGCCGCACTCGGATGGCCCGAGGCGGGGTCACTGATCCTGACCGGCGCCACCGCCGTCCACGCCCTGCACGCCGCCGGAGTGAGTGCGGGCGACACGGTACTCATTCACGGCGGCTCCGGCGGAGTCGGCCTGATGGCCGTGCAACTGGCCGCCGCCGGGGGCGCGACGGTCATCGCCACCGCCGCCGAACGCAACCACGCACTGCTACGCGAACTCGGCGCCATCCCCGTGACCTACGGCCCCGGCCTCTCCGCCCGCGTGAAAACCGCTGCACCCCAAGGAATCACCGCCGCCGTAGATTTCGCAGGTACCGACGAGGCACTCGATGTCTCACTGGCCCTGGTCCCCGACCCCACCCGAATCGCCTCGATCACCGGCTCACCCCGCCGTGCCGAGACCGGCATCAAACTACTCGGCTACGGCCCCGGCGAAGACGCGGGCGCAGACCTCCGCGACGCCGCCCGCGCCGATCTCATCGCACAAGCCGCCTCCGGCACACTCCGCGTCATCATCGACACCACCTTCCCCCTCGCCGAAGCCGCAAAAGCCCACGAGATCGGCATCTCCGGCCACGCCCCCGGCAAACTCGTCCTGATCCCCTGACCATCACACACGATCAGGACAGCAGAAAGGCCCGGCGCGAGCCGGGCCTTTCAATTCGAGTGCGCGATACTGGGATTGAACCAGTGACCTCTTCCGTGTCAGGGAAGCGCTCTCCCGCTGAGCTAATCGCGCGGGTCTATTCAATTAAGAGCGGATGACGAGATTCGAACTCGCGACCCTCACCTTGGCAAGGTGATGCGCTACCAGCTGCGCTACATCCGCATTTGCTCCCCGGGGGGCCCGAAGGCCGATCGGCTTGCGAGAGAGAACATTAGGGACAAAGGGGTCCGGAAAGCAAATCGGCTGGAAGCGGGGCGAATCGGAAGGTGTGGGGGAGGGGGCCGAACTCCTCGTCCCACTTCAACATATATCGCACGGCTACCCTTGCCGCAAGCCCCCGGTGCAGGTCTATAAATGCAGGTCGAGACAACCTGGAGGAGTTCCGATGCGTGTTCTGCTGTCGACGATCGGCTCGCGCGGCGAGGTCCAGCCCATGCTGGCATTGGCTGTGGAATTGCGGGAGCTCGGCGCCGAGGTGCGGCTGGCCGGGCCGCCCGATTTCCGTGGATTGATCGAAGGTTACGGGCTGGAGTTCGTGCCGGTCGGGCCCGAGGTGAGTACCTTCGACCAAACCAGCAGGCCCACACCGGAGCAGCGCCGCGCCATGATCACCGGCACCGTCGTCGATCAATTCGACGCGCTCCGCCCGGCGGTGCGGGACTGCGACGTCCTGGTCGGTCTGGGCGCATTGCAGATCGCCGCCCCCTCGATCGCCGAGGAACGCGGAATCCCCTGCGTCTACACCGCATTCGCCGCCAAGACCCTGCCCTCGGACCACCACGCCCCACCGCCGCTCGGTCTGGGCCTGGATTCGACCGCCGACTTCCGCACCCAATGGCGGCAGGACGCCGACCGCTGGAACGACATCTGGCGAGAGCCGCTCAATGCCCAGCGCGCGCAGGCCGGAATGACCCCCGTGGACGACGTCCAGCCCTACATATTCACCAAACACCCATGGCTGGCCTCGGACCCGATTCTCGACCCCTGGCCGACCCCCTCGGACCTGGATGTGTGGCAGCCCGGCGCCTGGCTGGTTCGCGATGAGCGCCCGCTGTCGGAGGAGCTGGAAGAGTTTCTCGCCGCGGGCGATCCGCCCCTCTATTTCGGCTTCGGCAGCATGCAGGTCGGTGCGGATACCAGCCGCGCCGCCATCGAAGCCGCCCGAGCGGTGGGCAGGCGCGCGATTGTCCTGCGTGGCTGGGCGGACCTGGCCCTCGTCGATGACGCGCCGGATTGCCTGGCCATCGGCGAGGTCAACCATCAGGCGTTGTTCCCCCGGGTCAGCGTGGTCGTGCACCACGGCGGCGCGGGCACCACAACCGCCGTCGCACGTAGCGGAGCGCCGCAGGTGGTCGTGCCGCAACGCTTCGACCAATTCCACTGGGCGAAGCGAATCGAGACTCTCGGTATCGGCGTCGCACACGCACCCGGCCAGCCGACCACCGATTCGCTCATCGAGGCACTCGATCGCGCGCTCACGCCGGAGATCGTGGCACGCGCAAGGGTTTTCGCGACTACCGTCCGAGGCGATGGTGCGGCCCGCGCCGCTCAGCAGATCCTGGCCCTCGAAAGGCTCTGAGCTCGAACGAAAGAGCCGTCAGGACCGCCGCTGCACCGGCCCCGACATGCGTAAAGACGGTGTGCGGTAACGAGATTGCGCCCGTGGCCGCGCAGGTGGAGTCGCCTCCGGCTCGGCCGTCACCGCGGGGGAGTTCCGATTAGCGGAAGTCCGCCCGGTCGCGGTCGAATTCGGCTGCGGGTCGGTCGTGCGGGTGACCTCGTAGCCCAGCAGATGCTCGGCCTCTTCGATACCGCCCTGCAGATCGCCGACAATCTTCCACTTCGACAGATCCAGGCTGATTGTCACCAGTGTCAAGGCGATCTCCGGCGACACCCCCGTAATGATGATGCTCGCACCCATCAGCCCACACGCATCGATGGTCTGCGCCAAGTGATTCGCGACGGTGGCGTCGATGGTCGGCACACCCGTGATATCGATGACCACCACCTTCGCGCGATTCCCGCGAATGGCCGAGAGCAACTGCTCGGTCAACTGCCGCGCCCGCTGACTGTCCAGCACACCGATGATCGGCAGAATCAGCAACTGCTCGCGCACCTGCAACATCGGGGTCGACAGCACCCGAATCGCTTCCTGCTGTTGCCGAATGATCCGCTCGCGCTCCTCCACGAACGACACATCCACCGTATTGGCAATGCGATTCGCCGCCGGTTCATACGCGTCGAGCACCCGGTTCAGCAGCTCGAAGTCGGACTGGTACTTCTCGAACAAGCTGCGCGCCAGCACATCCCGCAGCAGCAGAATGATCCCGAGCACCTCATCGGTCTCGACGCCCCGCGGAATAATGCGCTCGGACAGATTCCGCGCGTAATTGCGCAGCGCCTCGACCGCGCCGGTCTCCAACACCTCGACATAGTTGTCGTACACCGAGGTCGCCTCGGAGAAGATCTCCTCCGGCGTCATCGCCGTGAGCAGCCGCGCATCCTTGATGCGCATCGCCCACTCCTGCCGCAGCCCCGTGCGGTTCTGGCGTAAGTGCTCCACCAGCTCCGACAGCAGGCGGCTGGGTGCGGTGGTGGTGACCGCGTCAGCGAGTAGGACCGTCCGGTAGGACGACTCCTCCGACAGATCGGGCATCGTTTCGTCTCTCTGTGGAGCGTTACCCGGTATCTCGGATCCGGAGGACAGCAGATAATTCGATCCTATGCTTCCGCCGCAGCGGTGTCGCCACTTTCCGTTCCGGTCGTTCGTGTCGCGGCGCGGGAACCGTCAGACTACCGTCGTGCGGCACAGCCCTGCGCTGCCACCGCTGCGGGTCGTGCGACTTGCCCTGGTTTGGCCGGTTCGCCGCGTGTCGCCGACGGCCGATCATCACACTGAAACGCGAAGGCGCCGAGGCGGCTCGGCGTGAATCCATCGAAGGGGCACGTTCATGCTCACAACGGATTTTGTCACCGGTTCCCCCAGCTGGCTCGACCTGGGCAGTCCGGATGTCGATGCGGCCGTGCGGTTCTACGGCGCGGTGTTCGGATGGACCTTTGAATCCGCTGGGCCCGAGGCCGGCGGTTACGGCTTCTTCCGCAAGGAGGACAAGACCCTCGCGGGTATCGGTCCACTGACCGAGGAAGGCGCGAGTTCGGCGTGGACCGTGTACTTCCAGACGCCGGACGCGGAGGCCACGGCGAAGCTGGTCGAGCAGGCCGGTGGGACGGTCCGCGTACCGGCATCCGACGTATTCGACTCCGGGAGGATGGCCGCGTTCACCGACCCCGGTGGGGCCGAGTTCGCCGTGTGGCAGCCCAGCGCGGTCAAGGGATTCGAGCTCGCGTCGGAGCCGAATGCCCTGTGCTGGGTCGAGCTTCAGAGCGGCGACGCCACTGCCGCGCTCGCCTTCTACCGATCGATATTCGGCTGGCGTGCGCAGGAGATGGAAATGCCCGGCATGAAGTACACCGTGCTCTCGACCGCGGACGGCGATCAGCAGGATGCGTCGTTCGGAGGCATCACGCCGCAACCGACCAGGGACGCGGGTTCGGTATGGGCCGCTTACCTGGCCGCGGAGGATTCGGACGCGACGGTCGCAAAAGTTCTGGAGAACGGCGGATCGATCCTGATGCCTGCCACGGACGTCCCGGAGATCGGCCGCATAGCGTGGTTTGCCGATCCGTTCGGCGCATGGTTCGCCATCCTTCAGCCGCTGGCGCCGCAGTAGGGGGACGAGGCCCGACCCGGAAACGCAGAAGAGGCCCGGCTTTCGCCGGGCCTCTTCAATGTTGGTGCGCGATACTGGGATTGAACCAGTGACCTCTTCCGTGTCAGGGAAGCGCTCTCCCGCTGAGCTAATCGCGCTTGCTGGGGTTGCCTCTTGTAAAAGAGGCGGCGACGGGAATCGAACCCGTGTGCACGGCTTTGCAGGCCGTTGCCTCACCACTCGGCCACACCGCCAAGCAAGGCCGGTTCTTTATGGCCTTCGAGCGGATGACGGGATTCGAACCCGCGACCCTCACCTTGGCAAGGTGATGCGCTACCACTGCGCTACATCCGCATTTCGTCCCGGGGGCCTCTCGGCTGGTCCCGCTGACGAGAAAGAACATTAGCCGACGACCTGCACAGACAACAAATCGCCTGGTAAACCGGGCTAAATGTGAACTACACCCATGTAGTTTCCGACCCACCTGGTCCACCCCTGTTCACCCCAAGTCAATCCAAGCTGGCCCAACCGTCCACCCACCTGTCCCCCCAATCCCGCATGCTGTCCCGGCAGCCCCAAACATCCACGAGCATGCAGTGATGGAGGCATCGCCCGAGAAGCCCCCTCGCCCACCGCATGCTCACTGATGCCTTCTATATGACAGACCACCGCCAGCGTCCCTCCAGGGTCGCGTGTCGCACCAGGTCCCCCGTAAGGGCACGGTTTTCCCCCGTTTTCCAGGCGATTTGGTACCACGCCGGTACCCCGTGTTAATGTTTCTTCCCGTCAGGCACGGCAAACAACCGCCGGTCAGACACCCGCACGGTCTCATAGCTCAGCGGGAGAGCACTCGCCTCACACGCGAGGGGTCGCTGGTTCGATCCCAGCTGGGACCACCATAAGGGGCTTATTCAAACCAGCGTTCGCTCGCTGGCTTGGGTAAGCCCCTTTCGGCTTTCGCTGAGTCGGGCGACCGTGACAGGTGCGTCCAGCCTGGTGGAGATCGGCGAACAGGGGCCTCTTCTCGTCCGCCACCCGAGGCTCGATCGAGCCCGCTTGGTCATCGAGGTAGAAGCGTTGGAAGAACGTCTCGTTGAGGAGACGACGGACTTCGGGGCCGGCGTCGCGGTAGAGGACGTATGGGTCGGCGATGAGATCGAGGGCGTGTCGAAGTACGCCTACGCCGATGGCGAGCTTCTCGGAGGTGTTCGTCAGTCCGGCCTCGAGCCGTTTGCGTTCGTTCTTGAGCTCGATGAGCTTCATGCGAATCTTGGCCTGGGGCATGGATCCGTCGGCGAGGAGGTCGATCAGGCGACTTTCTTTCTTGTCGAGCTCTTTCAGCTGCCGGTTGAGGCTTGCGTGTGTGTCCCGGATGGTGGTCTGTTCGTCGGAGACGATCTCTTCCAGGAGATTTCGGCTCTCGGTGGCGAAGGCGCCGGGGAGTTGGAGCGTGCGGTAGTGCTCCTCGATTGCGTACTCAACCGTCTCGACGGGGAGGCTTGGGAGATCGCACAGGCCTTCTTTGCTCCTCTGGCAGGTGAAGTACGGGTACTTGTTGCCCGTGCGGTTGGTCACCCGGTTGAAGACCAGTCGCGTTGTATGCCCTGCTTCGCGGCACCGGGTGCACAGCAGGGAGCCCTTGAGGTAGTGGTTGTGGATTCGATCGCGATTTCCGTTGGTGCTGCGGAGGCGAAGGATGTCCTGGACGCGTTCGTAGAGGTCGTGGCTGATTAGCGGTTCGTGTCGTCCGGGATAGATCTGTCCCTTCCAGCTGACATAACCGATGTAGTACGCATCCCGCAGCATGTTGTGGAGGGTGGCGGCGGATACGGGTCGTGGATCCGGGTAGCGGCTAGTCGGCGGGGAAGTCAGCCCGCGATCGGCCATCGCTGCTTCGAGTTCGTCGAGCCCGCAGTCGCCGGTCGCGTAGAGTTCCCACGCCTGCACGACCAGCGGAGCGCGTTCCTCGTCGATCTTGATCGTGTTCACCTGGCGGCCTTCGAACAGGATGCGAGTGTTGATGTATCCGAGCTTGGCTCGATTGCACGTGCCGCCGTTCATCGCTTTGTTCAGCATCTTGATGCTGATGTCCTGGCCGGACAGTCTGTTCTGGGTGTCGTTGAAGATGTCGGTGATGGCGGCCATCATGTCGGCGTAGATGCCTTCGCCGAAGTCTTCTCGTGCCGAGATCAGCTTCACGCCCATGTTGTCGAGCTGTCGCCGGGTGACCGCGGCGTCGATGTAGTTGCGGAAGGCACGAGACCGGGCATAGACGATGACGTACTTGATCTCCGGGTGCTCGTGTAGGTAGGCAAGCATCTCTTGAAACGCGGGACGGTTCCCGACGGATTTGGCGGAGACGCCGGGTTCGACGAACTCTTTGACAATCCGGGCCGGCAGGTTGTCAGCTCGCAGGTCGACGACCTTGCGTTGGGTTGCAATCGAATTGCCGTCCGGGTCAATGTCTACGGCGGTATTCAGCTGCTTCTTGTCCGAAACGCGCAGGTATGCGACCGCGGGATCGGGGAGGCCAGCACCTCTCATGGACACTCCTCGACGTCATTGGTTTCTTTTGCCAGTGCAATGACGGCCCGGCTCAGGCGGCGTAGGTCCGGCGGGTCACGGCGGTCACTCTCCACTACGAGGTGGTGTTCGCGTGACTCCCCGATACGAGTGCCTCGGCGTTCACGCATCGCGCACCGTCCGGCCTGTAGCTGGGGTGCTGCTATTCCGAAAGTCATTGGCATCAGGCATCGTTAACCTCCTCCGTCTCAAGGTGGAACGCAAGCCCATATCGTTTGCTAGTAGATAGCCTGGAGTGGTCTGGTCCCGTCTTAAGGAGCCCGCAGGTGCGATGGTCGTAGTGACCATTTGCGACAAGACGGTTCAGCTGTGCAGATTTCGCGTTCCGCTCGATAACCAGGATCGCCGCATCAGCAGATGATGGGCAAGGCATGTACGAACACTCCATATGGGATGTGGAGCGCCTACTTCCGGGCGTGCAATTTGGTGTCGGCGGTCCTCGATCGAGGTACGAGTCAGCGCCGAAACTGCTGCGGCCAGTGGCGGTTCGAAATCAGCGATGCCCCAGGTCCTCATGCGAAGGACCTGGGGCATCACTGGATAATCGCCAAGGCAGTCGCCTGCATCTTTGACGCTAGGGAATGTACCGCTTCTCCAGACGGCAAATGGTCGGGGATCTATCGCGGAATCGTCCTAGTTCGCTGACCTTCGACGCCGACGGTGATGTGACCGATCATCGTGGGCAGATACCACATACCATATGTGATCTCATGCCTCATAACCCAGAGGTCGCAGGTTCAAATCCTGTCCCCGCAGACGGCGGACGGACCATTCGTGCCACCCAGTCAAGACCGCTTCCGCTCGTCTCAGCCACTATCATGAGGTCCGAATCCCATTGCGGGGGAGCGGTTGGCATTGTGCCAGCGGCTGGCTGCGCTGTTGTTCTGGTCGCATGGTTACTGGCTGTGGGACCGCCCAGGTTGGCGCTGAGGGAATTTGAACCTTGTACGTTGTTGTGCACAGGTTCAAATTCGAGAGTATCCATCGAAGCTCCAGTTCAGGAGGTCGCCGCCGCATGGAAAAGTTGGAGCTCCACCGCTTCTTCAGACCGAAAAATGACCGGAATCCTCCGGCCTGCGGAGCTGGGGCCAACTCGACTGCGGCCCGGGTTGTATGCCTACGAGGTGAATTGGCCTCCGTCGTCGGGCATGAACGACCCCACCGACGACGCGGCGGCGGCGCCTGCGCGAAGGCGTGCCCTGCCGGGCAACTGGTTCGATCAATGGGCGGGCTGAATGCGGGACGAGTTATGCGAAATCCGCAGGCGGTCCGTCATGTCACCAAGCATCGAAGAACTTGACATTTGCACTGAGATGCGTGCGCAATTAGGGACTTTGACACACTTTCCCTACCCACAGCCAGGCTGTAGGTGTTCATGCGCTAGTGCCTCGTCAAGCAACCTTCGGTAGGTAATCGGGGAGCCGGATCTTGGAGTTCACCGCGAACTCGCGTTTGGGTTTGGCGTGCTGGTTGTGCCAGCGAATGTAGGCACCGATCGCGGCGTCCTGCTCGCCGTGACTGCGGTGATCGGTGCCGTTCAACGCGAAGTAGCGCAGCGCCGCGAACTCGGACTCGATCCAGTTCAACCACGACGAATAGGTCGGCAGGAACACCAGTTCCACGTCGTTGGCCGCGGCCCACTCACGGACCTCGGCGCGTTTGTGCGGGGAGAAGTTGTCGACGATGACATAGAGCTTCTCCCCGGGCCAGCGGGCTCGCAGGGATTTCAGAAACGCCAGGAACTCGGTCCACCGCTTGCGATCTCGAATTCGGTAGTGGATTCTTCCGGTGGCCAGATCCAGGGCGCCGAGCAGGTGCCGCACTCCTTGGGTCCGGTGGTAGGTCGCGCGCAACCGTTTCGGTCTTCGTCGCGGAAACCAGCCACGACCAGCGCGGGGTTGCAGGTTCAAGGGCCCGAACTCGTCCACGCAGATCACCCGCCCGTCCGCGGGCGGGTGATCATAGAGGTCCAGGATGCGGTTCATCTTCGCGGTGAACTCCGGGTCGGTGCCGGCCTTCCAGGTCTTGACCGCCTGCCACGACACACCCTCGGCCTTCAAAATCTTGCGCACGGTTTCACGGCTGATCTCGGCGATCCCATTGGTCTGCAATACTTCCCGCAGTTTCGACAGGCTCCATGTCGAGAACGGCCAACCCAGGTCGCGGGGGCAGCACCGGGCGATGCAAGCGATGCGTTCACGCGTCGCCCGATCGACTTTCCTCGGCCTGCCCCCGCTCCATTTTGGGTCCAACGCCTCGAACCCCCGTTCGTTGAACTCGTGAATCACTTGCCGCACATAGGCTTCGGACACTTGCATCAACCGGGCTATCGCCGGGACCGGTTGCCGCTGCGCCGAGCACATCACCACGATCGCGCGCCGCATCCTGACCGGTTGCCTGCTCGTCTTCGTGATCTTCTGCAACCGTCGCCCCTCTTCCGGGGTCACCGCTCGCACAAACACTTCCGGTTTCCGAGCCACCGGCATCACCTCCACCGGCAGCTTCGCTGGCGGCGGGCCCTCGGGCAAACCGACACCCGGTTACCGAAGCAACCTTTCTGGACGAGGCACTAGACGCTAACCCTCGGTTGGGGGCCGGTCAAGGCGCTGAAAATTGGGCGATTCGGCCTGTGGTTCCAGGTTGTCGCCATCGTCGATGTTCGAGTGCCGACTCGATCTGTTCGGGCCGCGAACACCGATCCCCGCGTCGGAGGTCATAGCAGCGAATCCGCCTCAGTGTCTCAGCGCCACGGTCAGCGGGTTAGCCTGTGCGCTATGGAGGTAGCCGCCCTCGAGATTCTGCAACTGTTCGCCACGGCGCTCGGGGTGGCGGATCCGGAGTCTCGTCACCTGTTGGATGCCGCGCGGGCGGAGTTCATCGAACATGGGTTCCGGCGTACGTCGGTCGGGGATATCGCTCGACGGGCAGCGGTCTCGCGACCGACGGTGTATCGCCGGCTCGGTGACAAGGACACGATTGTGCGCGCCGTCATCGCGCGGGATGCCGTGGAGTTCATGGCGGGGATGCAGGAAAAGATCACGAAACTGAAGACGCCGACTGGGCGGATCGAAGAGGTGTTCGTGTTGGGGATGCGGATGGCGGCAACGCATCCGCTGCTTCAGGCGGTGGTGCGGTTCGATCCGGAGACAATGCCCTCGATGTTCGCGGCCCTCAATGATGCTGCGATGGGGATGGTGCGTGACATTGTCGCCTCCCTGCTCAATGACGACTCGCTGGGCGAGCTGGCCCTGCCCATGGAGGATGGGCGGCGGGTCGCGGATGTTCTGCTGCGTATCGCCGCCACCCACGTCATCGCGCCGAGCGAATTGATGCCGCTCGACACCGATAAGCGGACCCGTGAATTCGCCCGCACGTACTTCAATCCGATCATCGAATCAGTGCGGTCGGCTTAGCGAAAAAGGGGCGAAGATGGCGGCATCCGGGCGGGCGCGACGTACCACGCAACTGGGGGGATTGGTCGGGAGTGAGGCCGCCAAACAGGCGGCCGTCCGCACCACGAACATGGCTCGGTCGAAGGCGAAGGGGCAGGCGGCGCTGCGGGAGCGCAATGCGAAGCTGGCCGATCGATTGGTTACGGTGCTCGGCGGGATGCGCGGTGGTGCAATGAAATTCGGGCAAATGCTGTCCATGATGGACGGCGGAATCATTCCCGCCGACCAGCGTGAAGAGTTTCAACGCAAACTGGCGGAGTTGCACGCGAATGCGGTCGCGATGGCCTGGGAACCGGAGATGCGAGTGCATCTGGAGAGCGAACTCGGCATGCCGGTGTCGACGGCGTTCGCGCGGTTCGACCCCGAGCCGGTCGCGGCGGCGTCGATCGGCCAGGTGTATCGCGCCCGGATGCATGACGGCCGGGATGTGGCCGTGAAGGTGCAATACCCCGGCATCGAAGCCATGGCGCTGGCGGATATATCCACCATCCGAGTGCTGCTCACGATGTATCGGATGCTGCATCCCGCTCTGGACACGACCGCGATGGCCGACGAGATAGAAGGATGTCTGCGTGAAGAGCTCGATTATCGGATCGAGGCGCGCAATACCCGGATGATCGCGCGGTCATACCGGGGGCATCCGTTCATCCGCATTCCCGAGGTGGTCGACTCGCTGTCCTCGCAGCGAGTGCTCGTCACCGAATGGATCGACGGCAGGCCGCTGAACGCCGCCTTCGGCGAATTGCAGGCCGAACGGAATCGGGTGGCGGAAATCGTGTTCCGGTTCTACGGCTCGACCGCATCCCGCCTGCGCATATACAACGGTGACCCGCATCCCGGCAATGTGCTCCTGCGGCCTGACGGCTCGGTGTGTTTTCTCGACTTCGGCCTGGTCAAGCAGATCGATACCGGCACAGCCGAATCCGAGCTCGCGATCGCGCGCGCGGCGATCGACGGGGATAAGGCGCGGGTCGCGGAAATCCTGCGGGCACGTGGCGCTGTTCCCGGTTCACGCACCCCGGCCGCCGCGACATACCGCACCTATCTGAGTTCACTGGGCTGGTATCTGCGCGAGGGCGAATTCGCCATCACCCCCGAGACGGTGAACAAGATGCTGACCGAGTCGAGTGCCTTCGGGGGTACGGCGAGCTCGGCCGGGAGGCGGCACAATCTGCCGGCGGAGTACACCCTGCGTATGCGCGCGGAGCTGCAGGTGGCGGCCGTCCTCGGTCAGCTCGGGGCCCGTTTGAACCTGCGTGCGATCGCGCGAGAGTGGCTCTGTGACGACGAGCCGGCGACCGAACTCGGGCACCGGCAGCGCGAGTGGGAGAACGCTTTCACCACCGTGATCGGGTAGTCGCTGTGCGCGTGTAGACCCGCCCGCTCCATTTCCTTCGCCCAGTTCCACAAGGGTGCCGTGGATCACGCGGTTGATGTATAACAAAGACTCAAATCTGTCTCACTGTTTTCAGCGGAGGGAGGGTGGTCCGATGCATCACATCGAGCACTCGAACGTCACCCATGTGCCAGTCGACGAATGTTTCTCCTACGTCGAGAAGATGGAGAACATGCCGCTCTGGATGTACGGCATGCTCGAGGCGCGGCCGGTCGGCACCCAGTCGAGGGGTCTGGGCACGATCGTCGACATGACCATGAAGCTCGGGCCGATCAAGTTCGCCATGCGCGGTGCCATCGAGGAATATGTCGAGAACGTAGTGGTCACGGTGGCGCCCAAGAGCACTCTGATCTCCGGGCGGGGGAGCTTCAGGTTCGCACCGACCGATGAGGGAGGCACTCGACTGTCGGTTTCGGTGGACTACGAGATCGGCGGCGGGTTGGCTGGGCGGGCTCTCGCGAAGGTGATCGACGCCGTCATCGACACGGCCATCGGCTACTCCGAGGACAAGCTCCTGGCGCAGCTGGCCGATTTCCATGCCGGGTGGTCGGATTCTGTGAAAACGCCGCGCGCGTGACACTGAATCAATAGTTTGTAACTGTTGCAGTGTAGGGAAGGGGGCGGCAGATGGCGGTGACGCAGATGCCACCGGAGGAGCAGCGGACCGAGTCGTCGGCGTTCGAGATTGTGCGGCAGAACTTCTCCGGCACGGCCGGTTCCGCGCTGCGGACCTTCGGCCGCGGGGTCATCCTCGGCGTCGAATCGGTGCGTGGCGCGGTCGCCGATATCGCCCGGCGGAAGTTCAATGTGCCCGAAACCCTGCACCAGGCTTGGTTTTTCATCTCCGTGACGGCGCTGCCTGCGATCTTGATGGCCATCCCGTTCGGGGTCATCGTGTCGATGCAGGTGGGCAATCTGATTCAGCAGCTCGGCGCGGATTCCCTGGTGGGCGCGGCCAGCGGGCTCGGGGTGATCAAGCAGGGCGCACCGATGGCCACCGGTCTACTGCTGGGCGGGGCCGGGGCCGCCGCGATCGCCTCCGACCTGGGCGCGCGCACTGTGCGAGAGGAGATCGACGCGCTGCGGGTCATGGGCATCAGCCCGGTCCACCGGCTCGTCATCCCGCGCATGGTTGCCATGCTGCTGGTGGCTCCACTGCTGAATGTCTTGATCATCTTCGTCGGTGTCACCGCCGGATACCTGGTCGCCATCGGCGTCCAAGGGGTACCGGCGGGCAGCTATTGGCTGACGTTCGGCTCCTTCACCACTCTCGCCGATGTGGTTGTGTCGGTAGGGAAGTCGATCCTGTTCGGATTCCTCGTCGTCGTGATCGCCTGTCAGCGCGGGCTGGAGGCGCGCGGTGGTCCGCGCGGGGTCGCCGATGGGGTCAATGCGGCGGTGGTGCTGTCGGTGGTGGCCATCGTGATCGTGAACCTGGTGATCACCCAGCTCTCCGCCATGTTCATCCCGGTCCGGGTGGCCTGATGTCCGCGACGCCTTACAGTCCACCCGGCCTGCGCCGGCTCCACCGCCTGCTCCGCGCTCGCGGCAAGGCCATGGGGCCCATCGACGGCATGGGATTCGCGCTCGCGTTCGTCTGGGAAGTGTTGCGCGCCATCCCATTGACGCTGCGCCGCTACCGCGCCGAGACCATGCGCAATATCACCGATATGACCTGGGGCAATGGGTCGGTCATCGTCGGCGGCGGCACCGTGCCGCTGATGGCGGTGCTGGGCGTGGCCATGGGTGCGGGCGTCGCCATCGAATCCTTCGCCACCCTCGACATGCTGGGCATGGGCCCGCTCACCGGCATCATCTCCTCGTTCGCCAATACCCGCGAGCTCGCACCCATCGCAGCGGGTGTCGGGTTCGCGGCCCAAGCGGGGTGCCGGATGACCGCGGAGATCGGCTCCAAGCGCATCTCCGAGGAGATCGACGCGCTCGAATCCCTTGGCCTGCGGTCGATTCCGTTCGTGGTGACCACCCGGGTGATCGCCGGAGTGGTCGCGATCGTGCCGACCTTCCTGATCGCGCTGATCCTGGCCTATGTGTCCTGCGCCGCTGTCGTCACCATCGTGCACGGGCAGTCGGGCGGCGTCTACGACCACTACTTCTACCAGTTCGTCAATGGCTGGGATGTGGTCGCCGCGGTGATCAAGGTGCTGGTATTCGGTGTCGCGGTCATCCTGATCCATTGCTATCAAGGCTTTTTCGCCACCGGCGGCCCAGAGGGCGTGGGTATCGCCTCCGGGCGCGCGGTGCGGGCGAGCTTCGTCGGGATCATCGCCCTGGACATGGTGCTCAGCATGATGCTCTGGGGATTCCACTCATCGATCCAGTTCACGGGGTGACACGGTGCCGAACTACGGAATGCCCGGAGTCGCGATCGGCCATCGCGGGTCGCGGTGGACGGGACTCGCGGCACTGGTGGTCGCGGCGGGAGTTATATTGGCGTGGAACGGATTCGGATCGATACGCGGTGACGATCGATTCACTATCACCCTGCACACCGAGAAGATCGGTGCGGGCATCATCGAAGGCTCCGACGTCCGCGTGGACGGGGTGAAGATCGGTGCCGTCGACGGCATCGAGCCCGCCGATAACGGTACCGCGCTGATCCATCTGGCGCTGGACCGCACGCAGTCGTTCGGTCTCACCGATCAGCTGCGGATCGGGTACGCCCCGGGAAATCTGTTCGGTATCAGCGAGATCGAGCTGCATCGTGGCATCGGTGGCACCACCCTGCCGGGCGGCGCGGTGCTGGACCTGACCGGTCCGCGCGCCAACGCCGTCGCCGACACCACCATGGGCCGGCTGCTGTCCACACTGACCACCACCGTCACCGATGTGCTGACTCCGGAATTCACCGACGTGCTGACGAGCACGAACACCTCCCTCGAAGCCTTCACACCGATCATCGAGGCCATGGTCACCCTGAGCCGAACGGTGGCCGACACCCAGCGATATCTGCCGTCCTATCTCATCGCCCAGTACGCCGATGCGCTGTCCGGCGCTCCCGGCTTCACCGGCGGGCTGATCAGCATTTTGTACGAGGCGGCGAACTACGCCGTGATCCGTGACGACAAACCGGCATTCGACCACACGATCGATGTGGTCTCCGACGGCGTGCTGACCGGCGTCGCCGCTCTCCTCGTCCAGGCCGAACGATTCTTCCCCGCCTACGCCGACATGAGTGTGCCGATCCTGCAGGCGCTCGCGCGGGCGGTACCGACACCCCAGCAGTCCGGGGCCGAGCTGGGGACGTTGCTCGCCCGGCTCGGTAGTGCCTTCACCGACTCGCCCGGCGGGCCCGTGCTCCAGTTGGCCGTCACGCTGCACGGTGTGCCGGTGCTCGCGGAGCTCCTGCTCGGTTCGGTTCCCGGAGTCGGGCGATGAGGGCCACGACCCGGGTCGCGGTGAAGCTTGCCGTATTCGTCGCGGTGATCGCGCTGCTGATGGCCGGTGTCGTGCAGGCACTTTCGCGGCCGGTGGCGGGGGCGACCGACACTCTTGCCGCGATTTTCACCGACGTGAATGGGCTGAAGTCCGGGGACGACGTCCGGATGTATGGCGTTCAGGTCGGCAAGGTGACCTCGATCGCGCTGTCCGGCAACCAGGCTCGGGTGCGGTTCACCGTGCAACGTGATCGGCCGGTCTATCAGGCGAGCACCTTCGCCATCCGCTTCCAGACCCTGGCGGGGCAGCGGTACATCGATGTGCGACAGCCCGACCGACCCGGGCCGTTGCTGGTCCCCGGCGCCACCATCGGCACCGACCGCACCGCCGGGTCCTTCGATATCACCGCACTGTTCAACGGCATGCAGCCGCTGCTGACCGAATTCTCCCCCGGCGCACTGAATCAGTTCGCCGAGAGCGTGCTGGCGGTGATCAACGGTGACACCGGTGGCATCGGCCGGGCGCTGGACGCCGTCGACAAGCTCAGCGGTTACGTCGCGGACCGGCAGACCGTGCTCGCGGTCCTGGTCTCCAGCCTGCGTTCGGTGGCCGACCAGCTCGGTGCGCGAGGTGAGAACCTATTCACCCTCATCGACGGCTTGGCCAGTATTTTCGAGGCCATTCAGCAAAAGGTCGGCGTGCTGGTCGATTTCGCGGAAGCTGGTTCGCCGGTCTTCGGTCCGATCGACAGGCTGCTCGCCGCACTCGGGTTCACCCGGAAAACCAACCCGGATCTGGACAACCTGATCGGCGGTGCGCTGCCGGATCCGCAGACCGCTCTCGACACGCTGGGTCGTCTGCCCGGACTGTTGCAGTCCTTGTCCGCTGCGCTGCCCGCCGGGCCGGATTCGGACCTGAGTTGTTCCCACGGTGCGGCCGACGTGCCCGCGGCTTTCCGGGTCCTGATCGGTGGACAGGGGATCACCCTATGCAAGCGTTGATCGACAGAGTCCGCCGCCGTGGCGGTGTCGACCGCTCCGAGGCGGCCGCGGCGCGACGCGAATTGCGTTACGGCGCAGCCGGAGCGCTGGCCGTCGTCGTCATGCTCGCCATTGCCGGCGTGATGTATGTGCTGCCGCTCGGCAAGCAGACGTACACCGCCGAGGTCACCGAAGCAGGTTCGATCAAGACCGGTGACAGTGTGCGTGTCGCCGGTATCCCGGTCGGCGAGATTCGGTCGGTGCGGCTGGAATCGGACCGGGTACGCGTGCGGTTCACCGTCGATGACAGCGTGTTCGTCGGTGATCAGACCACTCTCGAGGTGCGGATGCTCACGGTTGCCGGTGGACACTACGTCGCGGTCCTGCCGGCCGGCGCGAACCCACTCGGCGAACACGTGATCCCGCCGGACCGAGTGAAGCTGCCCTACAGTCTGATTCGCGCGTTCCAGGATGCCGCCGCACCTGTCGAGCAGGTGAACGGCGATACGCTCCGACAGAATTTCCAGGCCCTGGACGCGGCGATCACCGACGGGCCCGACGCGATTCGCCGCGTGGGAGACGCCGTCACGACACTGAACGCGCTGCTGATCCAGCAGCGCGCCGATATCTCCCGCACGGTACAGGTGGCCGACGAATATTCGCAGCTGCTCGGTCGACTCACGCCGCGAATGATCGGGTTGTTTCAGGCGCTCAAGGGCATCGTCGACGCCGGCTGGGACAAGCGCGACCAGCTCGAGTTCGTGCTGAAAGCGGTCGCCGGCATCCTCGATCGGCTCGAGGGAGTGCACGGGGTCTACGACAATCGGTTGCGGGAATATGCCGATCAATTGGCGGCGGCCGTGCCCGACCTGCAGCAGCTGATGGCCCGACTCGACCAATCACTCACCAACCTGCGGGATTTCGGAACCAAGGTGCAGCAGTTCATCTCGCCGCAGGCGGGAGCCGGAACAGATCAGTCGGCCGTGACGATCCAGGTCCCGGACCTCTGCGTCCCGCTACCAGGACAGGGGTGCTGAGAAATGAAGCGGCTGCTCGGAACTCGCGGTTTCCTATCCGTCATGGGCGCACTGGTGGTTGTCACCGTGGTGGCGGCGGGATGGCTCGTGCTCACCGAACCACTTCAGGCGCGGCAGAGCTACTGCGCGATCATGCCCGATGCGGTCGGCCTGTATCCCGGTAACGATGTGACAGAGCGCGGCGTGCCCGTCGGCACGGTCACCGCGGTGCGACCCCAGGACACCGGCGTTCGCGTCGATTTCGCCGTCGACGCCGGTCGCCCGCTGCGTGGCCGGGTGGGCGCGACCACCGTCTCCGACACTCTGGTCTCGAACCGGAATCTGGCGGTGTTGACCGATCCGGATCCCGCGCAGCGGTGGGATCCGGCAGCCTGTATCACCGACACGCTGACTCCCAAGAGCATGAGCCAGACCCTGTCCGCGGTGCGCGACCTCGCTCGTCAGCTCACAGGTTCCGGAGATCCGCTGCTGCGGAACGATATCCGGGACGGATTGGCGCGCCTCGACCAGGCGACCCAGGGGCTGGGTCCGCGGTTCCAGCAGGCGATCACTCAATTGGGTCAGGCGCTGGCGTCGCCGGACGCGGCCATCGGGCACCTCGGCGAGATCATCGACAAGCTCGCGCCGGCCAGTGACCTGCTGGCCACGGACTGGGCAGGTGTCAAAGCCGCGGTGCTGATCGTGCCGCAGACTCTCGATCTGATGAACAACCGTTTGTTCGGTCCGATCACGCAGATCCTGCTGTCCCTGGAATCGCTGTTGCCCTGGGCGAACGATCTGACGAAGAAATTCGGCGATCCATTGCTCGACGGGTTGGACGGCGCGGCGTCGTCGCTGCGCTGGTCGGTGGCCAATGCGGGGACATTGCGTCAGCTGATTCAGTTGGTTCCGTCGCTGACCGGTGCCGTCGGCCAGGCTGCCGATCCCGGCGTGCAACTCGTTCTCGGAATGACAGGTGCGCGATGAGAATTCGAGATGCCGGAGTTCGGCGGAGGTCCATCACCGGGGCATTGCTGGTCGCGGTTGCCGTGATCGTGCCTGCCGGTTGCACCTTCGATCCGGCCTCGATTCCGGTGCCGGGCACCGGAATCGGAGGCGAGACCTATCCGGTGCGCATCGAGTTCGCCAGTGCGCTGAACCTGCCGGCTCGGGCCCGGGTGGTGGCCAATGGGGCGAGCATCGGAACCTTGTCGGGGGTGACGGTCGTCGACCCGAGCCCCGGCGCCCCGGGACATGTCGTGGCCGACATCGAGGTGTCGCGGGCAGTCAGGTTGCCCGCCACCACAACCGCGGAGCTGCGACAGAACACCGTGCTCGGCGACATCTACATAGCCCTCGATACCCCGCCCGGCGGATTCGATCAGACGATTCCCCCGGGCGGCAGTATTCCACTGAGCCATACCTCGCCACCATTGCAGGTGGAAGACATGCTCGCGGGCATCGGCACCTTCGTCGGCGGCGGCGCGGTGACACAGTTCCAGGACATCGTCGATCGAGTGAATGCCATACTGCCGCAAGACCATCGGGAAACCGCCCGGATCGCCGACACGCTCGGCGCGGACCTGACGGATGTTGCGGCGCATGTCGATCAGGTCTCCGCGCTGGGTACCACCATCCAGCAGACGCTCGATGAATTGGAGCACCACCGTGACGAAGTGGCGCTGCTCCTGACCGACCAGGGTGCCCGCGATGTCACCAATGTCGCGGATTCACTGGTGCGCTTGCTGTTCGGGGTCGCGGGCGGACTCGGTTCGATCGCGCATTCCCTGCAATGGCTGCAACCGCTGGTGACCGTGGCCGAGCCGGCGGTCCGGGCGGTAATGCCGCTGCTGTTCACCGACCGTCCGTTCGACGTGAGCGCGCCCTCCAACCTGAATGCCCTCGCCGGGCTGATCCGCGACCGGATCATTCCGTGGCTGGAGCGGGGCCCGGCCGTGAACATCGTGAGCGTCACGACGGATTCGGCTGGTGCCGAACCGGTTTCGCTCGACGACCGGACCACGCAGGCGATCGCCGCACTGCGCATGATCGGAGTTGTGCGATGAAACCGAGCTCGCTGCTGTCACTCGGCGCGATCGCCACGGTGTTCGTATTCGGGATCGGGTACCTCACCTTCGGCGTCGTCCGGGTGGATTGGTTCCAGCACTACATCAGCTCCGCGATGACCCTCTCGAATTCCGGGGGTCTGGTGGCCCGCTCGCCGGTGCTGCTATCGGGAGTGCGGGCCGGTGAGGTGACCTCGGTGCGGGACACCGTCGCCGGAGTGCGAGTCGATTTCAGAGTGAACGCCGACTACCACATTCCGGTGGCGAGCTCGGTGGTGATCGAGAATCTGTCCGCCCTCGGCGAGCCGTACATCGAATTCCTTCCGGCCAGGCCCGGCGGGCCGTATCTGGTCGACGGCCAGCAGATTCGCGCCGAGGAGATCCGCACGCCGCTGTCGATTCCGGATATGGCCGGGGCCGTCACCGAACTACTCGATCAACTCGATCCGCAGGTGATCAACTCGCTCGTCGGCACGGTGCACCAAGCCATGTCCGGAACCGACACCGTCATACCGGAATTGGCTCGGTCGACGCGGCTGCTCGCAGCGACAATGCTCAGCCGCACCGCAGCCGTCCGGACCATCTTGACCAACGCCCAGCGCATCGTCGGCGATCTCGGCGGGGTCGGACCGGCCCTCGCCGAGGGCGGGCCGATGATGGGCGACCTCGGCAAGGTGGTGCACTCCATGGTCGACACGATTGAGCGGCTGATGGTGCAGGGCAAGTTTCCGCAGGACTACGTCGACGGAAATGCTTTGCTGCCGTTTCTGGATCGGCTGACGAAGCTCATCGAACGTGCCGGTCCGGATCTCCAGACCCTGGTGCCCGCACTGCAACCGCTGGCAGCGGAGGCGACCGGCGCACTGCAACAGATGGACGTGAGCGCCTTGATCTCTCAGGCATTGCACGCCACGGCCGACGACGGTGCCCTGCACCTGCGGATCGGTGTCAAATAGCGTCATCCACGCAAGTCGAAGAAGGTACTCATGAGCAAGCTGATCGAGCAGACCGACGACGCGGCGGCAGATTCGGACGAAACCGCGAAGCCCCCCGAGCCGCAGTCGAATTCGCGGCGGCGGGATCCGCAGGTATCGGTCAAGTTGTCGACCGTGGCCTATGGTCTGGCCGTCGTCCTGGCCCTGCTGCTGACAGCCGGACCCGGTATCGGCTGGTATCGAGCACACAGCGAATTGAGCGATCGTGACGCGGCCGCAGCTGCGGACAAGCAGGCCGAAAATGTCGCGACCGAATATGCGGTCGGCGCTTCCACCATCGATTTCAAGAACATCGACACGTGGACCGGCAAACTCGCGGCCAACACCACCCCGCAGCTGACCAACAAGTTCACCGCCACCGCACCCACCCTGCGGGAGATCGTCAACAAGCTGCAATGGGTATCCACCGCAACCCCGATCACCGCGAAGGTGATGTCCGAGACCAGCGGCGTCTACAAGGTGAACGTCTTCCTGAACGTGTCCTCATCGAGCGTGCAGAGCCAGGCGGGCGGGCAGACCACGGTCACCTACACCATCACCATCGACAAGAACTCGGACTGGAAGATCACCGATGTCGGAGGGATGGACGGCGCGCTGCCCGGCCGGTAGCCCTTGAAGCTCTGATCGCGATCGGTCACCGCCGACCGGGAGTGGAACACATTCGCCGACACGCCGCCGTTAGGAAGTACGTTGACCACATGGTCGAAGATCGCCGCCGACTTCGGCGAGCATTGGCCCACCTATGCGACGATGCCGCTGTTCGCGGCGGCGATCGGCTACCTGACGAAACTCGCGGCCGTCGAAATGTTGTTCCGGCCCTTGGAGTTTCGCGGAATACCGCCATTTCTCGGCTGGCAAGGGCTGATCCCCCGCTACGCACCGCGGATGGCGACCGTGGCCGTGGACCTCATGCTGTCGCGGCTGATCAGCCCGCAGGAAATCATCGACCGGATCGATCCCGAGGACCTGGCCCGATACGTCCAGGAGCCGATGGTCGACACCCTCGACGAGCTGACTCGCGAGCTGATGATGCGCTATCGGCCGGGTCTGTGGGAGCTGCTGCCCGAAGCGGTCCGCAAGATGGTGATCAAGCGAATCCAGGGCGACGCACCGCACCTGATCGAACGGATGATGGACGACCTGAAGACGAATATCGATCTGGTCTTCGACCTGCGCGGCATGGCGATCGAGGCGCTGATGCGCGACAAATCGTTGATGGTCAAGCTGATTCGTGAGGTCGCGCATCCGGAAATGCGGTTCATCGTCCGCTCGGGACTACTGTTCGGCTTCATTCTCGGCTGCGCGCAGATGATCACCTGGGCATTCACCAAGTCGGCGCTGATCATGCCGCTGTTCGGTGCCTTCGTCGGCTACTCCACTGACTGGCTCGCCCTGCAGCTCATCTTCCGGCCGATCTTGCCGCGCCGTTACCTCGGAATCATCAAGTGGCAGGGCCTATTTCACAAACGACGCGACCAGGTCGCCACCGACTACGGCGCGCTGATCGCCAACGAAATCCTCACCCCCGAGAACATTATCGAAGCAATGCTGACCGGCCCCCAATCGGACCGTCTGTTCTCCCTGATCCAGCATGAGGTCGACCGCGTCGTCGACGAGCAGGCCGGCATCGCGAAACCGCTCGTGATGTTCGTCATCGGCAGCCGCGAATACGAGCACATGAAGCGCGACGCGGTCGCCTTGATCCGCCAACGACTACCGGGCACCGTCAAGGAGATGGAGGACTACGCGATGGACGCGATCGACGTCCATCACATGGTGATCGACAAGATGAAGCTGATGACCAGTGAAGAATACGAGAACCTGCTCCGCCCGGCCTTCAAGCAAGACGAATGGAAGATCGTGATGGTCGGGGCCGTGCTCGGTTTCCTCGTCGGCGAACTCCAGGTGCTGTTACTGCTGCACTGACTCAGGGCAGTCTCAGGCAGCGCAGCGGCCATGTCCTTATCGCGAGGTGGTGATCGCTCCGGAGGGGCACTCGAGAGTCGCCGTTTCGACGAGCCCACGGTACTCATCGGGGATCTCGACGGGTCCTGGTGTGCTGCCCTGCGCGTCTTTGATCTCGGCGATGCCGTCAGGGCCGAGCGCGAAGATCGCCGGTGCGGTTCCGACACAGTAGCCCGATGCCTGGCATACGTTCGGGTCGATCTCGACTCGGCTCATGGGATTCCCTTCTGTGGGATGTGTTCCTATACGCGCGTGATCGTGGCGGGGAATCCGCCCTTGATGGTGGTCGAGGTGGTCGCGTTGTGACGCGGCTGCCAGCCAGGCAATCGGTGGATGCGGTAGCGCTGAAAGATCAAGGCGGTCAGGAACTGTGCGTTCATGTAGGCCATCGCCGATCCGACGCACTGGCGTGGCCCGGTTCCGAAGGGGATGAAGGCGGTTTT